>JAEZCE010000004.1 GCA_023429995.1 Bacillota bacterium
ACGGAAAAAATGTTTGGAGAAATGAAATCATCCAAGGGAGAAATGGAAAAAAGGTTTTGAGAAACGAAATCACCCAAGGGAGAAATGGAAAAAAGGATTGGAGAAATGCAATCACCCAAGGGAGAAATGGAAAAAAGGATTGGAGAAATGCAATCATCCAAGGGAGAAATGGAAAAAAGGATTGGAGAAATGCAATCACCTAAGGGAGAAATGAAAAAAAGGATTGGAGAAATGCAATCACCCAAGGGAGAAACGGAAAAAATGATTGGAGAAACGCAATCACCCAAGGGAGAAATGGAAAAAAGGTTTTGAGAAACGAAATCTCCCAAGGGAGAAATGGAAAAAAGGATTGGAGAAATGAAATCAGCAAAGGGAGAAATGGAAAAAGTGTTTGAAGAAATGAAATCAGAAATCGCTGGAGCTGCGGAAATTGTTTCAGTATAGCCCAAAGAACTGATTTCAGGGGTCGCCAGAGATGGTAGCCGACCGGAAAATGCCGGTCATTGCGTCGCAACTTAATTTTGCGGCGGGAAAGCGTTCCCCAAATCCTTTCGGAATGGAATCGTTTATTTTCTAAACGACTAGACCAAGGGTGGCCCCATGGCTTAAAGCCCGGCGAGGATTGGGTTTATGGGTGATGTGGGGCAGAGGGGGTGTTGTAGAAAGATATGGATATTTCTTTGTAATAATTGTTTCCGGGATTTTTCAATATCATCAGGAATAATATTTTGAGGGACACGGATTGCGGCGGCGGGTTACTTTATCCAGGATGCCTATAATGAATGTCCAGTATCATGGTCTACGGATTTCACAGGCTGAGTTCCTTTATGAGCGGCCAGAAAGGAACCTACGATCGCAAGCGAGCGGCAGAGCCGTTGGAACCTACGGATTCCTCGTAATACAGAAGCTCCGGCTCCGGACCTCCGGGGTTACTATAGATCATTCCTTTTACACGAATCACGATACACTCCCGCCCCTTGCAACAAGAACTTGGCTTATCACCCGCCCCACCGTGAACGGTGAGGCTAGGTGTCATAAAAGCAATCTAAAGCCCTTTTAGGGCTGGGTGAATGCTTCGAAGAACAACCGAGCCCGGCTTGGCCGGGGTTTCGAAAGATTTTAAAAGCTTAGCCCAGAACTTCAGGTCTGGGCGGACAGAACGGGCATTGAATGATTCCTGGATTATTAATATCATTTATATTTCCGACTCCAACGGCGCTTCCCATGATATATTAATGGTTCCATCCAAATGATGTTTTTCTTGATTTTTGATATAGTTTTGTACAATTGGCAGATCAGAACGGCGTAAAGAAAAAATACCATAACCTTTCTGCCATGTAAAATTTGGCAAATAGTTTTTAAATTCCATAGAACTGGCGCCTTTTAATCTATTAACTGCAATGGATATTGCCAGACTGGGGGGAATATAAAGTAAGATATGAACATGATCATTCATGGCATTAAAGGTAAAGGTCCGGCAGCCAATCGCAGATGCTTTATCCTTTAAGAATGTTAGCAAAACAGGTTTAATCTCTTCTGTAATCAAAGGCTCGCGATATTTGGTTGACCAAACCAAATGGTAAAATAACTCTTTATACGAATGAGGCATTTTTTAATCACCAAATGAAAATTTCGACTATAGTTAAAATTATCCTGCATGCACAATGAGTTAAGATTCAAACAATTAGAGAGGGGACCGACTTCCCCATTGTGCTGCTTGCGATATTCCTCCGGGGAGCAGTGCACCATCCTCCTGAAAATTTCCGAATAATAGCTTGCACTGATAAAGCCGGTTGATTCGATAGTTACCATGCCATATTGGATGCACGGTCTCAAATATAATAAAAAAGCACACTTTTATCCATTTCAACCGACGGGGTGACTTTTGTCCATATTGGCAAGAATTTATTTGTTTTTCAAATGATTATGGGTAAGAATTCTGTAAACGACTCATTTTGTAAATAATTAGTTTATTTTTATATATATTTACAGAAGACAAAAATGGTGTTAATATTATAATATCACTGTATAGTTGTAAAATTATCCAAAATGCCTTGGTTATTTAAAAAAATGAATGAGATTGATAAAAATGATTGAACCCTCGGGGAACGATGGGATGATGGCGGAAATAGCTGAGGGCAATGATTCAACCTCTTTTTTTCATATTGAAAATAATCAGGGAAAACAGGATGGGTACCGGTAACGGTTTTCCCAAACAAACAGAAATTTGTAGCCGTCAAGGCCTTAAAGAAAAGTGCCTTGAAAAATAAATGCCAGGAGGAAAAGAAGATGTCCAGGTCTTCAAAATGGAAACGGGTTTTATTTTTACTTTCAATGGTGGCAAGCGCCGTGGCCCTGATGATGGGCGCTGGTGTGACCCCAGCAATGGCTGAGACAATAAACTTTAGTTCCGGAGTGGAAACTCAACAAATCCAGCCCACCTTCTCCGACACCATTGCCTATTCATTCAATGTCAATGGTTACCTGTCGGGAATCAATCCCGAATGCGGCATCAGGCAGGAAATTGCCCACAGTGGTTCCAAAGCCGTCATGTATTCCGGGACGGATACCAGTGCCACCACATCTTTTTGTTACTTCAAAGTATTTAAAGTCGACATCCCCATCACCAATGATACCAATTTGAGCTATTGGATTTATCCCCAGAATGACAATGGAAGGTATGTGGCGGTTGATTTTGAGTGCAGCGACGGGACTACCTTGAGAGATAGCGGCGCTACGGACTCCAACGGTATCAGCATGCATCCCAAGGCCGGCCGGGGAACCGTCAATACTTGGACCAATATTACCAGTAATGTCGGGGTTTGGCTTCATGGCAAAACCATCCGCTATATTATCATCGGCTATGACCGGCCGGAAGCGACGGGGGGCTTTCGGGGATACATCGATGATATCAAAATATCCAAGGCCGCAACTTTGGCAGCCCCGGCTGCCGCCTGGCAAGAACACTGGTTTGAACATAACCAGCTGGTTAAACTGCAATATTATGATGATCAGGTGGCGGTTTATTTTGACGATGATATGGCCGGTACTACCTCAAGCTGGATCTTTCCCTTGGCAAGCACGCTATGGATGTATACTAAAAATATTTACGGGACTTTCGGCAATGATAGTGATCCCCGGTTATATGTGGTGGTTCACCGCAATAGGTACTCGGGGGGCCACCCTTCCACATACTTTGATAGCAGTCATGATTACCGCAATACCATCGACGTCGGTGGCAGTGATTTCGGCAGCGCTTCCGGTTGGAACATTAAAATACTCCTGCATGAGGTTTCCCATATTGTTGAATTAGCTTCCTATGGTTGCCACAATTCACCCTCGGCTAAATTGTGGGGCGATAGTAAATTTGCCGAAATATACCAATACGATGCCTTGAACGGCATGGGTATGAGCAGTGAAGCCCGAGCGGAATATGATGAATATCAGAGTTCAACAGATGGAAACGGCTATTATTGGTTTCGGGATTGGTTCTATCCCGTTTGGTCGCAACATGGGAAAGCCATGGCGCTCACCGGGTTTTTTAAATTGCTTGGCCAGTATTTTCCGAAGGCGTCCAATGGCTATGATTATGCCCGCAGTTTAAACTGGGGCGAATTTTACCACTTCTGGAGCGGGGCGGCTGGGGCCAATTTGAAATCCCAAGCGACCGCAGCCTTTGGAGGAGATTCTACCAAGGATTCCCAGTGGAATGCGGCCCGCAGCACTTTTTCCGCGATAACTTCTTTATATGAATGATCTTAGAGGGACATAAAAAAGGGGCTTCTCGCAAAGGAAGCCCCTTTTTTATGGTCAACCCCGGCGGCATCGCCGGTTAAAATTCACGACCCTATTAAGCATGGCGTAAAATACCAATGATGCCCGGCTATAGTAACGGTTTCAATATTTACTCATGTCATTGGTTTTATCTTGGATCAGGTGATCAAAACACCATGAATTCATATAAAAAGCTTTACCGGGTGCTTCGTCATAGCCGGAAACCACAATCAGATTGAAACCAATCTCCGGCTTTTGGATTTTATAAGTGAACTCGCCGCTGGCGTCGGGAGATAAGTCCGCGCTGTTTTTCCCGACTTGGATCCGGACTTTCGCCAACTTGGGGCCGGTCAAGCGGAATTTGATCTGGGGAGATTCCGCAACAATGGAGGCATCTACCGGCGAAATAATTTCCAGGGGCAAAGGTTTGGTACGGAAGAAACTCTCCAAACCGGCTGTGGAAATATTCCGATTCATGATCATCCGTTTTAACCGCAGCGGATTTTCATTCACGAAGTTGGTGCCGGTATTCACAGTGAATATTCCCTCGTATCCGGCGGCAATCGCTCTGGTTTCAATCAGCTGGTTATAGAGTCCGAAGGGATAGGCTAGCAGTTTTACTTGAATATTCAAATGTTTTTCCAAGATTGCTTTGGAACTTTGCAATTGATGGTCCAACCATTGCAGATACTTCGGATCGCTGATATTGGTATGGGTTTTTACCAGAAACGGATGATATAAAGTATGGGACTGAATATCCATTCCCGCGGTTACCATTTCTTGAAGCTCGCTCCAAGTGATATATTTTTGATTTTCTTTGGTAACTACCGCGCTGGGGTAGACAAAAAAGGTCGCTTTTAAGCCCAGCCTTTTTAAGATCGGGAAAACGTTTTGATAATGGCTTTTCGCGCCGTCGTCAAAAGTAATAACCACCGGTTTGTCGGGAAGAAGCCCCGGGGATTTCTGCATTTTAATAAATTGTAGGGCGGTTATCGGGTGATAGCCTTGATTGATCATGAATTGCAATTGTTTTTCGAGAGCTTCGGGAGTGACATCATAAACATTATTGCCGTTTGGAATAATCCGGTGATAGCATAAAATTGGAATCATGTCGTTTTTAGTTGCCGGGGCGGTTTTTTTAACTGGTGCAGCTGCGTATAAACTGGACATTAAAAAAATTACCACGAGCGGTAATAAATATTGCGGCTTACAATTAAATTTTTTCATCGTTGTCCCTCTGTTTTAGTGAGTTAGTTTACGATATTAAAGAATAGTCCATCTTGGGGGAATTTGCAACCGGGATTCATTGGATTTAATGAAAAAGTCAAGATTAGGATAAGGGAAAAACGATGAAGAGCGTAATCTTGCCGCATACCATCATTGTGAGGGAGACTGTAAAAGAACCGGTAATATATTCAGTTTGATTTTTTATTATCCCGTGTAATTTTTATGGTAGGCTAAAAAGTCGGCCCATCGCTTTTATTACTTGATAAATTTGGGGTTGAGCCGACTTTTATTATACCTGGCTATCCATAATGGCACTGAATGATGGAGCGTATCCTTCCTTTGGATAACCCGTTATTTTTGATAAATTTGAATTTTGACTGGATAACCGCTGGTACTGGTTGAGCAATTCATCCAGTTCAATACTGGCGTTTAAAACCACCTCATCCGTATAGCCACGCTGGTTCCATAGGTCCTGCATTTTTTTCCGGCTTATTTCAATTTGATTTTCCAGTTTTTCGATCAAAGTGTCACTCATTTGAACATCACTCCTGTTTCCAAAATACGGCTTACTTAATATTGCCATAATTGAAAAAAGTTTCAAGGACATTTGTCCCGATATGGGCAAATGATTTGTTTTTGGTTAAGGGGATGAATGATCGAGTATCGGGAAAACCCTGTACTTTTTGAATGGGTGAGGACTCGTTTTTTGTAATTTATGTATAACAAAATTTGCCATTTTTGAAGGAATATGTAGATTGATGAAGAATGGTTCCATAATTTAAAGTATATTCTAAAAAGCAGGAATTAAATTTATAGAGGTTAAAGGCCGAAAAAAGCCTGCGGAGATAACGATGGAGCTTAATCTATTAAAAAAAATTATCGATAACAACCTTGAACTGTATTCAATACTCCGGGGATGTCCCTATGAGATTTTAAGTCGTTGGAACGTCTGTGAATATCAGGCGGGCGCGGTTATATGTCATCAAGGGGATACGCTTGATTGCTTCTTTGTTATTATTGAGGGATATGCGGATATTTATTTCATGGCTGAAAACGGTAATAAATATTCGCAAGTAGTTATTCAAGAGGGGCAATTCATCGGTGAATTTGAGATTTTCGATCAAAGACCCGTTATTTGTTCTGTGGAGGCTTTAACCGGGCTTAAATTGTTACAATTAAAGCGCGAATTTTTTTTGAAGTGGCTGGAAATGGACAAGAATATTTGTTTTTATCTTATGAAATATGCAAATCATCAATTTTATTTGTTTTCAGAGAAGGCGGGTACAGATAACCTTTATTCGTTAAAAGCGCGGTTGTGCAGGTATTTATTATCATGCAGCGGACAGGGGTCAAAAAAGGGCTGTATCATCAAGTTACGGCTCAATAAAGGGAAACTGAGTGAACAATTTGCCGTCACCAAAAGAAGTGTTAATCGCATTTTGTTATCGTTAAAAGACAAAAATATTATTGATATTGAAACGGATGCCATTATCATCAAAGATTTGGAAAAGTTGGCCCATGAAGAGAATTTCAGCAGGTGCGAATGATTTTATTAAAACAGGAGATTGCTGATGGAAGAGATGGATAAAACCGGAAAAACAATTGAAAGTTACAATGATTGTGCCGATAGGTTTGTCCAAGTCTATATGGATTTGGGATTGTTCGAGAAATATTTCCGGGAAATTTCCGATTTGCTGAAGGAAGGCTCAACGATATTGGATATGGGTTGCGGCCCGGGTAATGGAGCCAGGTTTTTCCTCAACCAAAACAAAGGATACCAAATCGTAGGGGTCGATTTGTCTGTTGAAATGCTGCAACATGCTAAGCAATATGCGCCGGATGCCAATTTTATTTTGGGGGATATACGAAGTATAGTATTTCAGCAAACATTTGATGCGGTCATCGCTTCCTTTTGTATTATTCATTTAAGCGATAATGAGACAGCCGTTTTTTTGCGAAAAACCTTCAATATGCTTGGCCCTGGAGGCTATTTGTATTTGAGCTTTATGTGTGGCGGCATACCTGGGTTTGAAAAAACCAATTTTTCAGAACAGGAAATGTTTTTTTATTATCATGCGCCGGAGGCAATCACCAGGGTTTTGGAAAAAACGGGTTACCGGGTTATCTCGTCATATCGCCGCGATTATCAAAGGACAGTGAATCGAACCATCCGGGATATTGTGATGATTGTCCGGAAACCAACGAGTTGTTTGTCTCAACAACCGGCTTTAGTCGGTAGCGGTTGAGTTTTATCGGTTAGTAAGGTTAAAAAAATAAAGGGGGATAAGAAATGATCAAAAATATTGGGAAAGTAGGATTGCTCCTGGCTGCAATGATGTTGATAATTTTGTGTGGGGTAAGTGGAGCAACTGTATTTAAAGTAGGAATGATAACGAGTTCCGGGTCTATTAATGACAAGTCTTTTAATCAGGGTACATGGGAAGGAATTCGGCAGGCGGGCAAACAATTGCATGTGGAAACCAAATATTTAAAGCCCGGAGGAACCACGGAAGCGGATTACACGAAGGAAATCGGCAATCTATGTGATGCCGGATTCCGATTGATTATTTGCCCTGGAATGCCATTTGAAACCGCTGTTTTTAAGGCTCAAGCAAAATATGGCAATGTCAAATTTGTCTTGATTGATGGTACGCCCCATGCCGGGGATTTTAAACCGGTTGTTGGAAAAAATACTGTTTCGATTCTGTTTGCAGAGCACGAATCCGGATTCTTGGCGGGTGTTGCTACCGCATTACAACTTAAGGAAGGAAGGGCCGGTTTTATCGGAGGCATGGCTATTCCCGCGGTGCAGAGGTTTAATTGGGGTTTTCAGCAAGGACTTCGGTATGCAAATAAAAAATTCGGCACCCAAGTTTTGATCAAGCCGGTAAATGTTGTTTATCAAGGTTCCTTTGATAATGTTGCCGCAGGTCAACAATTGGCGGCTCAAATGTATGACCAAGGTATCGGGGTGATCTTTTGCGCTGCCGGAGATGTTGGTATCGGCTGCATGAATGAGGCCAAGTCACGGGTCAAAGAAGGAAGAAAAGTATGGGTTGTCGGTGTTGACCGCGATCAATATTGGGATGGCCTATATGGAGACAACCAATCGGTGGTATTGACGTCCGCCGTGAAACGGGTTGATCAGGCTGCATTTGCTATGGTTAAAGCTTTGAAGGAGGGAAAATATCCGGGAGGCGAGATATTGACCTTTAGCGCCAAATCAAATGGTGTCGGTATTCCCGAGCAAAACCCAAACCTCAGAAAAGAGGTCCAGGACAAGGTGACCAAGGTTTTAGAACAATTAAGAACCGGTGAAATTGTAGTTTCCGATCGACAAGGGGACTTGATTCAATAGGGATCCGCCTAAAAAAATTGAAGTGACGGATCTTCCAATGTTTAAGTCATCATAATGAAGTCCCAAAAATTACTTTGGAGATACGGATGGAACTAAATCTGTTGCAAAAGATTATCGATGCCAATCCTGAACTTTACCCACTCTTCAGAGGATGCCCCTATGAGATTTTGGGCCATTGGCAAATTAATGACTATCGGGCTGGTAAGGTTATTTGCCGTCAAGGTGAAATCATTGAACGAATGTATATCATCATCAATGGATATGCCGATATTTATTATTTAGCCGAAAATGGCAAGAGGTATTCTTTAATTACTTTAAAAAATGGTGATGTAATTGGAGAAATTGAAATTCTTGAAAAACGGGCATATAGCGCAAATATGGAAGCGTTTTCGGATTTAAAAACTTTAGAGATCACTCGGGATTATTTTCTTCAATGGATGGAAATGGATCGAAATATAAACTTGAACATCACCCGAATTCTTTCAAGTAGGTTTTACCACCTTGTATTGAAGGCGGGAAACGATACACTTTACACCCTTAAATATCGATTATGCGCTTATTTAATATCACGCGGCAAACAAATTTCAAAAGAGACTAAAAATGTAGAGATCCAGCTAAAAAAGGAAAAGTTGAGTGAAGAATTTGCGGTGACGTCTCGAAGTATCAACCGTATTTTACATGGATTGCAAAATAAAAACATTCTTGAATTAAGGGCGGATTCCATTTTAATAAAAGATTTTGAAAGATTAGCGAAAGAGGAAGAATACTATGATATATAAGCCCCCTAATTCCAATTCTATGAATAGCTTTTTATGAAATCATTCGATAAATTTGAATCTAAAAATGAAAAAGGTGGGTGAAAAGATGTTTAAACGTGGTCTAAGTAGTGGAGTAATATTTTGTATTTTGTTGATGGCAATGGTAGTTGGTAGTGTGAATGGGGCTGCGGCTTTCAAAGTAGGAATGGTTACCGACTCCGGTACCATCGACGACAAATCTTTTAACCAAGGAACCTGGGAAGGAATTAAGCGGGCCGGAAAAGAATTCAAAATAGAAACAAGATTTTTACAACCCCAAGGGACTACGGAAGCTGATTATGTAAAAGAAATTGGTAATCTTTATGATGGAGGTTACAGACTGATTTTCTGTCCGGGATTTAAGTTCGAAACAGCTGTTTTCCAAGCGCAACAAAAATATCCGGACGCAAAATTCGTTCTTATTGACGGTCAACCTCATGCGGGAGATTTTAAGCCGGTCATGGGAAAGAACACGGTATCAATTTTCTTTGCGGAGCAAGAGTCCAGTTTTTTGGCAGGAGTGGCTACAGCCTTAAAAATTAAAGACGGAAAAGCCGGTATCCTCTGTGGTATGCAAATTCCTCCGGTTCAAAGATTTAATTGGGGTTTTCAACAAGGTATCAGGTATGCGAATCAGTATTTTAAAACAAATCTTGAGATTAAACCTGAGGATGTTATATACCAAGGTTCATTCAATAATGTTGCCGCAGGTCAACAATTAGCGGCTGTGATGTTCGATCATGGCGTTAAAGTCATCTTTAATGCTGCCGCAGCTACCGGTATCGGGGCCATCAACGAAGCCAAAAAACGCGCTGAAGCCGGGGGAAAAGCCTGGATAATCGGTGTTGACCGCGACCAGTATTGGGATGGCATTTATAAAGGCAACCAATCGGTGATATTGACGTCCGCCGTGAAACGGGTTGATCAAGCTGCATTTGCTATGGTCAAGGCATTGAAGGAGGGCAAATTTCCGGGTGGGGAGGTAATAACCTTTAGTGCCCAATCGAATGGTGTCGGTATTCCTGAGAAAAATCCGAATTTGAACAAGGAGATCCAAGGCAAGGTGGCCAAGGTTGTAGAGAAGTTGAAATCGGATGAAATTGTAGTCTCCGATCAACAAGGGGACTTGATTCAATAAATCAAAGTATTGATTAGGACAAATTTCATGGATTTATTTTGAATGAAGATTACGAAGGTTGTTATGATGGAAGTAACTTTTTTTGAAGAAAACCGGGAATTATCTGAACTCTTTAAAAATTGTCCTGCAGAAATCCTGAAACACTGGGAATTGAAAGAATACCCAGCCGGTACAATTGTTTATCATCAAGCTGAAAAATATGATACGTTAAGCATTATTATTGAAGGTTGCGCCAGTATTTATGTCATCGCAGAAAACGGAAGGAAGTATTCTCCAAGGGAATTAGAAAAGGGCGATTTTATTGGAGAGATGGAGATTTTTGAAGAAAAACCCTTATTGAATTCAGTGGAAGCCATTACAAATCTCAAGCTATTACAGATCAAACGGAAATATTTCATGCAATGGCTGGAATTGGATAGAAATATCAGTTTGTATATTATAAAGTACTCCAATAATCGGTCTTGTTATTGTGCGCAGAAAACTATGGAAAACTCTCTTTATTCGTTAAAGATGAGAGTTTGTAATTATTTATTATCTTGTACGGGTCAAATTGATCATAGCGAGAACCGTATTAAAATCAATAAAGAACAACTTTGTGAAAGATTTGCGGTGACGAAAAGAAGTGTTAACCGTATTTTACAGTATCTCAGAAAGGAAAACATTATCGCCATCGATACCGATTTTATTATCATTAACGACCCTAAAAAATTAGCTCTTGAAGTGGAAAAAAGCCGTTCCCTGTGATTGTATCTAAATTTAAACGATTTCCGGTATCCATAACTTAAGGGAGGTACGGAAGACTCGAATTTCATTCTAGATAGAAAGGAGTTTGATTATGTTTAAAAAGGTGTTTTTCGTTGGAATTGCTTTGATAATGATAGGCTATGGCGCTATCTGCCGGAGTGAAGGCATTCCTTTAAAGATAGGCATGGTGAGTGAAGGATCAATCGATGATAAATCCTTTAATCAGGGAACCTGGGAAGGTATTCAGCGGGCTGCCGAAAAGTTCGATTTGGAAATCAAATATTTGAAAACGAACGGTAATACCGAAGCGGACTATTTAAAGGAAATCGGTAATCTTCATGATGCGGGGTACAATATGATTTTTTGTCCGGGATTTAAGATGCAAACGGCTGTTTTTCAAGCACAACAAAAATATCCCGAAATCAAATTCGTTCAAATCGACGGAAAACCACACGCCGGAGATTTTAAACCGGTTATCAGAAAAAACACGGTGGCGGTAATTTTCGCCGAGCATGAAGCTGGTTTTTTGGCAGGAATTGCCACCGCACTCCAAATTAAAGAAGGAGAAGTCGGATTTATAGGCGGGATGGCAGTTCCGGAAGTGCAGAAGTATAATTGGGGTTTTCAACAAGGTATCCTGTATGCCAATCAAAACCTGGGAACCAGGATCAACATAAAACCGGATAATGTCATTTATATCGGTACATACAGTGATGTCGCCGCTGGGCAATTACTTGCTGCGCAGATGTTCGATAAAGGGGTGAAAGTAATTTTTTGCGCCGCGGGCGCTGTTGGTATGGGAGCGATAAATGAAGCCAAAACCCGTGCAAACAAAGGGAAGAGAGTCTGGATAGTTGGCGTTGATCGCGATCAATTTGATGATGGTGTCTATAAAAGTGCGCATTCTGTTATACTTACTTCCGCGATCAAACGGTTAGACCAAGTTTCATTTAGGATAATTAAGTCAGAAAAAGAAGGAACTTTTTCGGGTGGGGAGGCCTTGACTTTTGACGTCAAGTCGGAGGGTGTCGGTATTCCTGTGAAAAATCCCAGTTTAGGGAAAGAAGTCCGAGACAAAGTGACCCAAATATTAGGAAAAATAAAATCAGGAGAAATTGTGGTTTCCAGTCAACAAGGAGTGTTGATTCAATAAATACCTTTTTTCTATGAATAAAGAAGAAGAGGATCAGCCGGAGCTGTTCTCTTCTTCTTTTATTATCAGGAAGAAATCCATGAGATTACTATTTTTCCATTAATAGGAATTTGCTATCATTTATATGCTATGATGGATAAGGGGGAGAATAATGAACCGAACTACAAATAAGTTATCGATTATCCTTGATTGCGATCCCGGCTGCGATGATGCGGTGGCCATCATGCTGGCAGCCAAACACCCTGTATTTGACTTAAGGGCCATAACGGTCACGGCGGGGAATCATATTCTCGAGAAAACCACCCAAAACGCCCTTAATGTTTGTTCCCATTTAGGAATCGTCAATGTGCCCATTGCAGCCGGTATGTCCGGCCCCATCATCCGGAAACAGGTGATTGCGGAATATGTCCACGGAGAAAGTGGACTTGGCAATGTGAATTTGGACGCTCCCTTCATCCGGATTGATCCCAGGAACGCAGTGACTCTGATTATAGAAATATTGTCCAAGTCGGATGGGGATATCATTTTTGTAGCCACGGGACCATTGTCCAACTTGGCGATGGCCATAAGACTGGCGCCTCAAATTATCCCCAAAATGAAGCAAATTGTTTTAATCGGTGGTTCTTATGAATTGGGTAATATTACACCGGCTGCTGAATTTAATATTTATGCCGATCCTGAGGCGGCTCATGTCGTTTTTACTTGTGGCAGACCGATTGTGATGATCGGGCTGAGCATCACCCAAAAGGTGTTACTCCAAAAAGAAGTGGCAATTAGAATCGCTTCCATCGACAATAAGGCAGCCACGCTTTTCACCGAAATCATGGATTTCTATACGAAGACCAATCAAGAAATATTTGGTCATGATGTTTCGCCGTTATATGATCCTGCTGCAATCGCCTATCTTATTGACCCGGGGATTTTTAAGACAAAGCCTATGTATGTGGAGATTGAACTAAAAAGTGAGCAATCCTATGGCAGAACGAACTGTGATTTCCATGGAACGCTGGGCAAACCTGCCAATGCAGAAGTGGCAACGGATCTCGATTCTAAGCGATTTTGGGAGATCATTGAAGAAACAATAAAACTTTATAGCCGGACATAATGGGTTACCAGGAAATGTTCCAAAGCGAACCGGAAAATATAGATTGGCGGGTTTTTAAGAATATCATTGTAACCGCTTTAGTTCATCGTTATTGAAAAAGGCAGCTGATTCCGATAAAAAGTTATAAAATTAAATGGGCGGTTGCAAAAGATATTTAATTGATGGAGATATACAATATATTGGCAAGCGGTCATGATTTGGATCGATATATTGTATATCTCATCATTTCTTAATTATTTTGCAACAGCCCCTTTAAACGGTCTGCTCTTGTATCGCTTTTATTCCCCATTCTCCTTACTCTTTAAATTTTTGCCATTAGGGGTTTTGCAGAATTGGTTTCACCGGGATGTTTCTATCGGTTGCAGTTCCGTCTCCAAGCTGGCTAAAGAAATTCCAACCCCAAGCCCATACAATACCGTCGCTCTTTAATGCCATGCAGTGGTTTTCTTCGGCGTCGATCATTTTAATATCCGTTAAATCTATTACATGCACTGGTTTATAACTGGAATCCCAAGTGCCATTTCCAAGCTGGCCAAAGGTGTTCCATCCCCAAGTCCAAACTGTGTGGTCATTTGTCAGGGCTATACTGTGGCCCTGACCGCCGGCAATCGCAATGGCTCTGGTTAAGCCTACTACCTGCACTGGTATGGAGCTGTTATTTGTTGTACCGTTTCCCAATTGACCATAAGAATTCCATCCCCAAGCCCATACTGTTCCATCGCTTTTAAGGGCTATACTATGTTCTTGCCCGGCGGCAATAGCAATAACATGATCCATGTTAATTACCTTTACCGGTATCGTCCTGTTATTTGTTGTACCATCTCCCAACTGGCCGTATTGATTGTCTCCCCAAGTCCATACCGTTCCATCGCTTTTAAGCGCTATGGAATGGGCGGTTCCTCCGTCTATTGCGATGACGCCGGTTAATCCAACTGTTTGCACGGGTATATTGCTGTTGGTTTTCGTCCCGTTTCCCAGTTGGCCTGCAAAATTTTGTCCCCAAGCCCATACTGTGCCGTCAGACTTTATAGCCAAGCTATAGCGTAGTCCTCCTGCAATCGCAATAGCGCCAGTTAAACCTATTACTTTTACTGGAGTTGATCGATTTTCCCAAGTCCCATCGCCAAGTTGCCCATAATAATTGTAGCCACATGTCCATACAGTACCATCATACCCTAAGGCCATCGTATGGTATTCGCCGGCGGCAATTTTTTGGACGTCATTTAATTTCGTTATATTGAGCTCATGCTCGCGGCCATCTCCCCATCCTAAAATGGTTCCATCGTCTTTTAATATCAAGCTATCATAATATCCGCAAAGAACCACTTTGGTTTTTGATGTAGATGCAGCATAAATTTTTCCTTGTAATCGAGGACTTAAGAAGCTGCCCCCGATTAAGCATAAAAGAGCTAGAACAGCAAATGATCTCTTCATAATTTTTTTCCTCCTATCGGTTTTTATTATAACGAACATTTGGGATACATGTGACTTTAGTGCTCCTCCTTTCCAAATCTTTCTAATTACAGTATACAATTAGTTGACAATAATGTAAATAATTTACATTCGATCGATGGATAGAACATTTCTATAATCTGGAAAGCTAAGGCTATATATTTTTCTTACCCCAAACATCTTGATTGGCATTTATGCTGTATCTTATTCACTCAGTCCCTGTCGACCACCAGGATTGCAGACTTGGAAATTGCCTGATGACTTTCGGATCATTTTGATTTATAAGGAAAAAGGTTAAATCACCCTTTAACCGCTCCGGCAGCGATGCCCTTCACAATATATTTCTGCATGGCTAAATAAAAAATTACAACTGGCGCTGCGGATAAAACCAATGAGGCCATGGCCAGGGAATATTGCCGCTTAAAAAGACTGAAAAATCCATACTGGGCCAGTTGTAAAGTGGACTGTTTCGGCAAAATAATGAGGGGTAATAAAAAATCATTCCAAATCCAGAGTACATCGAGAATGGCAATGGTGGCGGAGACCGGTTTCAGGAGTGGAAAGACCAACTGAAAGAAAATCCGTGGAATTGAAGCTCCGTCAATAGCAGCGGATTCTTCAATTTCCACCGGCACGCCTTTCATAAAACCATGGTACATGAAGATGGCCAGCGGACAACCAAGACCGATATAAATCGGTATAATACCCCAAATGCTTTGCAAATCATAGTCTTTGGCGGTTTGAACCAAAGGAACCATGAAAGTCTGAAATGGAACCACCATTGAGAAAGTGAAGGCCAGAAAAAACAGCCAGCTAAACCTGGACCTGAAACGGACCATGACATAAGCCGCCATGGAGCTGACGAGCAGTATCCCTATGGTGCTAAAAACAGTAATCATGAAGGTGTTCGTTAATACCACCGGAAAATTAGTTGCTTTCCAAGCCTCGATATAGTTGGTGAAATGGATTGTTTTCGGGAAAGTAACCGGATTGAGAATAATTTCCGCATCGGACTTGAATGAATTCAATAAAGTCAATAAAGCCGGGAATAGAAATAAAATCCCCATGATGACCATGAAAACCTCAAATATCATCACTCCGTACCTTCGGGATGAAATCCGGATTTTCGCTTCGGGTTGGATTGCTCGGATGTGTTTCATAATTCAACTTCCCTCCGTTTCATCAGAAACAGTTGAATACCGGTAATGATGATAATGATTAGGCAGAGTAAAACGGCTTTGGCAGTAGCATAACCGAAGAGATTGTTGTTAAATGCATTGAAATAAATATCCAGTACAATCGGCGTGGTCACATATCCGGGTCCGCCGCTAGTCAGAGCCAACAATACGTCAAAGCACTTAAAGGAATTGGAGAGGCTGTAAAAAAGGCAAATCGTTACAGCCGGCATTAAAAGTGGAATCGTAACCCGCAACAGGCGCTGGATCCAGTTGGCCCCGTCAATTTGGGCCACTTCGTGAATATCGGTGGGGATAGTCTGCAGCCCGGCCAAATAGATAATCATCAGATAACCGCTTCCTTGCCAAATGGTCACCATTAAAACAGCCCATGGAGCAAGGTCGGGACTGCCGAGCCATATGGAAATCCCGGTAATGGCCGGTAAAATTAGCCGGAACACGAATGACCATATAAAAGCCACAATAATCAGACTCAGCACATTCGGCAAGAAGAAAATGGACCGCAGGATGTTACGGGTTTTCATTTTGGTATCCAGGATCAAGGCTAGGACGAAAGCTAAGAAATTGGACAACAGCACGTTGAAAAAGACAAAGAATAAAGTGAAACCGATAACACCGGGGATGATGATATTTTGATACATGTTTTCGCTGATCAAGGTTTTTAGTTTTTCACTTTCGGACTCGGAAATGTCACGCGCGAGCCGATAAGAAGAATTAGCAGGATGATATTGGTAAAATCCGAGCAAAAAATCACGATCGGTCTTTAAGGCGATATGGCTGAAAAGCTGTTTATGAAAAACCTTGGCATTGATTGATTTTGGTAAATCGTCGAACTCATTGAAGAGGTATTGCTTTTCGATCCGAGGCACAAATCTTTCGTCTTTATGAAACATATCCCGGTAGTTTTTTAAACCGATGGAATGAATCGGGGAAATGCCGATTTTTTGGAGGATTTTTTTGAGTTTCCGTTTTTCACCGGTGGTAATCTGGCGGTGAGTATTGCCTTCTTTGATCCAGTTGCTTAGATTATAATTCCCGTTGGAAGAATCCAGGACATAAAATCGGTGAACGTACTTCAAATCGTTTTGGTCATGGAGCTTGCCGGTTACTTTGGTTTCAAAATCGGTCTTACTCATGTTAAAAGGGATTTCAGGGACAATTCCGTTCCAATCGGTGAATGAATATTGAATTCCCTGAAAGAAGGGGACAATAAAAAAGAATAAATAGAGTAAAAAGGCAGGCGTTAAAAATAGACAAAAATAAAAAATCTTATTTTTTTTAGAAGCGATCATGGGGGCTCCTTTCTATCGAAAAAAGAAACTGTCCCAAAGGAAGTAAAAATACCAAAGATATACAATATAAAGCTTTCTTTAAAAAAGAAGTCTTATATTGTATATCCGGCGGGTTCACTATGGCTGCATGTTTTGATTGAGTTATTTCCCCTTTAAGCCAGTCTCCGATCCTTTTTGGCAAACTTTATTTGTGAATAGAATTTCTCCAGGTTTCGTCGATATATTGAACGACTTGTTCGGCATTTTTTCTGCCAAAGATATACTCCTGGGCGCCGTTTTTGGTAGCATCCTCAAACGCCGCTACAGGATACATTGAGAAAGCCCAAGGGTTAGTTTTGCCGGAATTGAGGTAGGAAACGAGATCCTGGAACGGGGCATCCATCGTTTTTACGTTAGCGCCCTTGAAAGTCGGAACCAGTTTGCATTTTTCAACCCAGATTTTGATTGCTTTCGGTGTAGCCAGCCATTGGAGAAATTGTTTGGCGGCTTTGATTCTTTCCGGACTGGAAATGGTTGAAAGGGCAAAGGTAGAATCGACGTCGGCATATAGTTTGGCGTCTTTCGGATTATTGGTGCAGGGGAAAGGAATAAAACCGCATTTTAATTTGGGATTGGTAGCGATTGCCGCGCCATAAGACCACAAACCCTGAACCATCATTGCCGCTTCACCTTTGGCAAAGGAGGCCTGTTGTTCATTCCAATCGAATTCTGCAGCTTTGGGGTCTGAATTGGCTTTGTAGAAATCCAAAATTTTGAATAATTCCCTGACATTCACCGGATCGCCGTAAGAAGCTTTGCCGGCGTTCATTGACTCGATCCATGGCAATACTTTGGAACCTGCCAGTGTTGTATGGGCCATGGAAAGAAAATGGCCCAGGGACCAGTTGGCCTTAAACATGGAAGCGAAAGGAGTTACTTTATTTTTTTTAAGGGTGGCACAAACTGTCTGTAACTCTTTAAAGGTGGCAGGCGGTTTTAAACCGTATTTTTGGAAGATATCTTTATTGTAGATAATGCCGATACCTGCTACATCCATTGGTAAAGCATAGATCTTGCCTTGATAGGCGACTGAGTTTTTGGTGCTGGGTACAATTTTATTCATAACCGGTTCTTTGGAAAGATCCAGCAACCATCCGGCATTTGCAAATTCGAAAACGTTGGCGTAGGATTGCAATTGAATGATATCCGGAGCCTGGCCGCTGGACATCCGGGTTTTCAATACAGTCATGCTGTCATTGGGAACAATTTCCAAATCAACGGAGATATTGGGATGGGATTTGGAAAACACTTCGGCCATTTCTTTTAATGGATTGACAATTTCTTGTTTATAAAAGAAAAGGTGCAATTTAACGGGCTCCGCTGCAAAAACACTACTCCCGATCAGGACCAAAACACATACAAAAAGAATCCCCCTGAATAATTTACTTTTCATTTCAAAATCCCCCTTTACATAATTTTATATGAACAATCATTAAAGGTATGCTCTGTTCCCCCCCTTTTTTTTTTAGTATATTTTGAAGGAACGGCAAAAAAAGAAAAACGTGCTAACGTTTGCGCAATTTGCTAAAATAATTCGCTTTCCTTTTTTTATCTCCTCCTTACCATAACAAAAAAATTAAGCCGCAGAAAATTTTATTGGGATTTTGTTTTTGAGCCGCAGGAATCACGGATTATCAGCTCGGATGATAGAATTTTTTGAGCAGGAAAAACTTCTTGGTTTTGCAATAAAGCGATGATCATTTTGGAAGCGGCGACTCCCATCTCGTAAATGGGAATCCGGATTGTTGTTAAATTGGGTTCAATAACAGATGCCAATGGATCATCGTTGAAACCGACCACCGCAATATCCTCCGGTATCCGCAGTTTTGTTTCTTTAATAGCTTTATAAGCTCCAAGAGCCATTAAATCGTCAACTGCAAAAATGGCAGTAGGAGGCGGGTTTAAAGTTAACAATTCCAATGTTAACCGGTAGCCGTCATCTTGTGAAAACGCGCCTTTCTTAACGAGCAAGGGATTATTTTCAATCCCAAATTCCCGGAAAGCGAAACGGTAACCTTCATACCTGTCCTGACAAAGAATATATTCTTCCGGACCATTGAGAAGCGCGATTCTTTGGTGACCCAAGTTGAATAAATGCCGCACTGCTAGATAAGCAGCCTGGATATTATCATTGTTAACCGAGTAACATTTATTGATCTCAGGGGCTCTTCCTACAATCACAAACGGGTAGTTGTTTTGGAGCAATTCCGGTATCAATTCGTCATTGACCCGGGAGGCAAGCAAAAGGATTCCGTCAACGCGTTTTTCGGTCACCATTTCTAGACATTGTCTGGCTTCTTCCTCATAATCTTCGGCGGTGGCCAGCATTAAATTGTAATGATAACTTTGGGTTACAGCGCTGATTCCCCGGATAATTTCCGAAAAAAACGGATTTGAAAAAGCGCTGTCCGTGGAACGGGACAGAATTAAGCCCAAAGTATGACTGGCACGTTTGATGAGACTGCGGGCGATCATATTGGGATGGTAATCCAGCTCAGTCATTAATTTTTTGACCCGTTCTTTGGTCGCGGGGCTGATGCGCCGGTTATCGGCTATAACCCGGGATACAGTCGAGGGGGAGACCCCGGCTAATTTGGCGATATCTTTAATGGTGGTCATGAATAAACCTCTCAGAAAAACGATTGCGCCTTTATTGTAAAAAATCCACCGGTAAGTGGGTGAGAGTGAGAATCTTTGTTTTCATTAAGTATATTCTGGATTCCTTACCTAATTCCTGCCAAGGATAAAGATTATGGAATGGACCACAAATTATTGGCTAGCAAAAGGATTTTGGAATACGTGCAAACGTTTGCTTGACAATTGAGAAAATACCCTTATATAATAATATTATTCTATAAATTTGGATAAAACATTTATGCTTCTAAAATCTGTCCAGTTGCTGTCATTTATGATGTCGTAAGGGGTCTTCTTCCCTTGAACGGAGTTTTATGGAACTGATAATTTTTTATGGAGGCATTCATGATTAATAAATTCAAAGTCGATGAATGGAAAATCATCGAAGAAGGATTTGATCCCAGGACCAACCGGTTCTCGGAAAGTATTTGTAGCCTGGGAAATGAGCATATGGGACTGAGGGGCTTTTTCGAAGAGGGATATTCCGGAGACAGTCTAAAGGGAACTTATGTGGCTGGTGTCTATTATCCGGATAAAACCCGGGTCGGTTGGTGGAAAATCGGTTATCCGGAGTTTTTCGCCAAAGTTCTTAACTCGACCAATTGGATTGGTGTTGATATTGAAATTGACGGGAAAAGGCTGGATTTGGCGCAAGCCCGGATCAAAGACTTTCAGCGCGAACTGGATATGAGAGAAGGCAAGTTAACCCGTTCTTTTACTTGGATAGAGGATGATGGCAAAGAGACTTCCTTTGTCTTTACGCGGTTTTTAAGTATGGCGGAAAATGAACTCGCTTGTGTCAGGGTTCAGATCCGCCCCTTAAACTATAACGGAAGCGTTTCCTTGATTCCTTATTTGGATGGGAATGTTGTGAATGAGGATGCCAATTACGGGGAGAATTTTTGGGAAGAAATCACCCGGACAGTCGATTTTGACCAGGCGCTTTTGGTGATGAAGACTAAGAAGAGCAACTTTTTGGTGGCAACAGCTACCGCAAATAAAATACTGGTCGATGGTTCAGAGATTTCTCCCGGGAAAGAATTGTTTTCTTCAGAAAGAAAGGTGGGTTCCCGTTATGATTTAAATGCCCAATACGGGCATGAAATTGAAATTCAAAAGTATGTGGCGGTCTGCACTTCCAGGGATTATGCAGAAGCCAAACTGGTGGAAGCCACCCGCGAGAAATTGAACAAAGCTTTATTTAAAGGATATTATGAACTGTTTCATGAACATTACCGAATGATGGAGCAAAAGTGGCAGGAGAGCGATGTCGTCATTGAAGGGGATCCCAAAGCTCAACAAGGCATCCGGTATAACATTTTTCAACTTAACCAGACCTACACCGGGAAAGATCCGAGATTGAATATTGGCCCGAAAGGTTTTACCGGTGAGAAATACGGCGGAAGCACCTATTGGGATACGGAGGCTTTTTGTTTCCCGTTTTATATGTATACTAATGCCGAAGTTGCCAGGAACCTTTTATATTATCGTTATTTACACTTAGATAAAGCCAAAGAGAATGCAGCCAAACTTGGCTTAAAGGGCGCCCTTTTTCCAATGGTGACGATGGATGGCCGGGAATGCCATAATGAGTGGGAAATTACTTTTGAAGAAATTCACCGAAATGCGGCAATAGCTTATGCAATCTATAATTACACCCATTATACCGGGGATTGTAGTTATCTGTATCAATACGGCATCAAGGTTTTGGTTGAAATCAGCCGCTTCTGGGCAGATCGGGTCACTTACCAACCCCGAAAAGACCGCTATATGATTTTGGGCGTTACCGGCCCTAATGAGTATGAGAATAACGTTAACAATAACTGGTACACCAACACCATGGCGTCCTGGACGTTGGAGTATACATTGCAATCGTTGGATGGATTGAAACAAGCCGATCACAGCCGCTTTGAGCAGGTCTTTCAAGAACTGGCTTTATCCCAGAGCGAACAGCAGAAATGGCGGGAAATTATCGACAAGATGTATTATCCTTATGTGGCGGAACTCGGCATCTTCGAGCAAAATGATTTATATATGGATAAAGAGCAGTTGTTGGTGAAAGATATTCCCCAACATGAATTGCCTCTTAATAAACACTGGTCATGGGATCGGATTTTGCGTTCCTGTTTTATTAAACAAGCCGATGTTATTCAGGGAATTTATTTTTTACCGGAACGGTTTGACTGGAAATGTAAAAAAAGGAACTTCGATTTTTATGAACCCCGGACTTTGCATGAGTCTTCCCTATCGGCCAGTATATATTCCATCGTTGCCAGCTGGATTGGGTATCAAGATAAGGCTTATTACGATAAGGCTTATTGCGATAAGGCTTATGAATTGTATTTACGGACCGCCCGTTTGGATTTGGATAATTATAACGATGATACCGATGATGGTATCCACTTGACCAGTATGGCCGGCAGTTGGTCATCAATTGTCCAAGGGTTTGCCGGAGCCGCCATCCGAAATGATCGCCTACATTTGGAGCCCTATGTTCCGGAACAATGGCAGGGATATTCGTTTAAGTTAACTTTTCGCTCCAGGAAGTTGAGGATTTATGTATCCAAGGACAAAGTGGAAATTCACCAGTTATCCGGGGATGCTATGTCAATAACAGTCTATGAACAGGATTATCTCTCGGAATCAGGCAGCAACATCGTGGTGGAACAAAAATCCCAGCATGGGGAGGCGCTGGCCCAGAGGTGTTAGCGTCTGTCCTGAAGGGAATCCGTTCCCACGGGCACGCTGGTAAAGAAATACAATCTATTGAAATAAACATATTTTAATGCCCAAGGGCTGTCTGAAATAAAAGGGGACAGCTCTTTTATTGTCTTCTCCCTCCTTCGGTTTTCATTTACTTATTTAAAGAAATTACTAGTAAACTCAAAAGCTGTTTTGACCGATATCAATAAAGAAAATAACAGATTCAACGGAGGACCCCATGGAAAAATCATCCCGTGCATACTCGGCCACCCATAAACTGAAGTTCATTACTTCCGATTGGCTAAGTTTCCTTGCTATAATTATCAGTTTAGGAATTGCCTTCTCTTATTATTTTGCTGTCCGTGACCCTTTGTTCCTAATATGGGCTGCTTTTTTAATCTTGGTCCGGATTGTGTTAAATAAAATTGATGACGATATCGTTTTCGAAAAAAAAGCGCTCTCGATAAAAAGCAGGATCATCAATATACTTCCGGATCGGTATTCGGATATGATCGTGTTAATTGGAATCGGAATTTCGCCTTTATGCCGTCCGGCTTTTAGCTTAATCGGGATAGCCTCGGTGGCTTTAATCAGTTATACCGGAATTCTTGGCAAAGCCGTCGGGTTTGACTGGCAAAACCAAGGCCCTTTGCGTAAGATGACGCAATTATTTCTACTTATGATAGCGACATTGCTGCAATATGTGATGTTAGTCCGGGGTATGCAATTTTTATTTTTTGGAATGAACGCCCTTGAAGTTTGCATGGTATTATTCATCATTTTGGGTCAACTGACGGTGTTTAACAGGTTGGTTGGAATCCATAAAGAAAACACCAAAACCGAATGGCTCAGCGGAGAAAAATACAAATTGATTACTCAAAAAATACTTATTGCCTATGATTCCGAAACAGGAAATACGGAAAGAGTTGCCGAGGAGATATCAAATTGCTTGAAGGTTGGAATCCGGAAAATCGATGATATTACAAGTTTTAGTTCTTATGATTTAGTTATCTTCGGAAGCCGGGAGTCCGGTAACCGTCCATCCAAGAAAATGATTGAATTTATTAAGAGTCATCAAGACATTAAGGAATATGCGGTTTTCATTACTTATAAAAATTATTTCTGGGGCGCTTTTAATACCCGGATGTGTTTCTCTTACTTCAAGAGACTGCTGGGCAAGAATCCGGTTGCGGTATTTGCATGTAAAGCGGCTTATGGTCAAGAAGAATTGTATTTGGAACATCGTCAGGAAGACCCCAATTTATTAAAGGCATTTCTTTTCGGAATAAAATTGGTCCGTAGTATCGAAAAAGAATCGTAAAGCTAAAAAAGCCGGAGTTTAATTTACCGGCTCTTTTTTTATTGTTTCGTTTTGGGCATCAACCGGGATGAAATAATAGGCTAAAAACCTTTTCCACCAATTTTTAAAAGATGCCGAGGATTTGATTTCCTTTGGCTCATGACGATTTAAATTGGTGAAATGCAGTCGAAAGTTAGTGCCTTCGGTCTCGGAGGGGATGGCTTCAACCAGCAGATTTTCAAATGGTAAGGTTTTCTCGGGACTATCGCTTTCCAACTTGATTTTGGTCCTTACTTCGGCGGTTCCTTGAACGGATATGGAGATTTTTAGAGAAATCATATCTTTTCTCCTTTGATAAAGGATTCTTTAAAAGTCTACCATTGCCAAAAAAAGATTTTTTCCCTTTGGGAAATTTCGATGAATGCGTGGTTGTTCTATCATAGTTTAATTATATTTTGAATCGAAGGTAACAGGCCTGAAGCATTACCTGAAAAAAATCCGGATGAAGGAGTGTTGAGCGGTGAAAAAAATTTGGCGGTTCTTTATCGTTGGTACATTGATGATTTCATCGTCCTTGGTATGGGCTGGATGGGATAAAGATTTCTCCAAAAAAGTCAATGAATTTCGCGGAGATGGTAATGGACACGGTGAATTAAGCGAGGGTCAAATCATCGATGGACTCAAAGAAGCTCTCCGTGTCGGTACCGCTCATGCCGCGAATTTTGCCGGCCAAAAAGACGGTTTCTTTGGCAATCCCGCCATAAAGATTCCCATGCCCGAGCAACTGGAGACTGTTGAAAAGTTGTTTCGCAAAATGGGTCATGAAGAAATGGTGGATGAATTCATCCTTAGCATGAATCGCGCGGCCGAACAGGCGGCTCCGGCGGCCAAGAAAATTTTTTGGGACGCGATTTTAGAAATGAGTTTTCAAGACGCCCGCAAAATTTTTCAAGGCAATGACACGGCAGCCACTGAATATTTTATAATGAAAACTTCGGATGAACTCCGGAAAGCTTTTCTGCCGGCGATAAGCGACGCCACCAACAATGTGGGTGTGACCCGCAACTACAAAGATTTGGCTGAAAAGGCAAAATCGATACCGTTTGTGAAGAATAAGGCCGTAAATATTGATGAATATGTTGCCAACAAGGCTTTGGATGGGTTATTCTATCTGGTTGGAGAAGAGGAAAAGAGAATCCGTGAAGATCCATTAGCCCGGGTTACCGATATTTTAAAACAGGTGTTTGGGAGAAGATAGCGTCAGTTTGAGTTTGCCTCCCTAAATAGTATTGCGTAAAGGGATTGTCCCGGAAAGGGGGACAATCCTTTGCTTTTGATTATATATTTGACCTTTTCTGACCAAATGGGGTGAAAGCCTGAGCAATAAGGAAAGACATTGAAAAAAGCTTTACCGCGCTTTTTTAATTTCCGGCCATAAATGAAAACCCAAACATTTTGGTTATAAACAGTAAAATTGAATGTTGGCTTTAAATCAAAAATCGGATAATATCATTTTAAGAAGGTCAATAAAGAACAAATCAAGAAACGGGGTGGTTTGAAAAAAGTGATTATTTTATCGACAATTACGGGACAGAAGTAATACACCAAGGCATTTCCCGATAATAATGTAGGGAATAGCCTCGATATAGTCAGAGCATATTAGGTCTTAAAAGGAGGAATTGGGAATGACTAAAGCAGTTGGTATTGATCTGGGAACTACAAATTCAGTAGTGGCGGTGATGGAAGGAGGACAGCCGACTGTTATTATAAATACGGACGGTGGCCGTTTCACTCCATCGGTGGTTGGATTTAGTAAAAACGGGGAACGGATGGTGGGGCAGCTTGCCAAACGCCAGGCGGTTCTCAATCCCGAGAACACGATTTATTCCGCCAAGCGGTTTATCGGCCGGCGTTTTTCGGAAGTGGCCTCCGAAATTAAAAATGTTCCCTATAAGGTGGTAAGTGGACCCAATGATGCGGTCCGGTTTGAAATCGGGGGTAAATTGTATGCCCCGGAGGAGATATCCGCCCAGGTCCTTCGAAAATTGGTTGAGGATGCGTCCAAGTATATCGGAGAAAAGGTTACTGAAGCGGTGATAACGGTTCCGGCCTATTTTAATGACGCGCAGCGCCAGGCCACTAAAGATGCCGGCCAAATAGCGGGATTAAAGGTTTTACGGATTATTAACGAGCCCACCGCGGCAGCCCTTGCCTACGGGCTGGATAAGAAGAAAAACGAAACCATTATGGTATTTGACTTGGGAGGCGGAACCTTTGACGTGTCCGTTCTGGAAGTCGGCGATGGAGTTTTTGAAGTCAAGTCGACATCCGGTGACACGCACCTGGGAGGCGACGATTTTGACAAACGGATCGTCGACGCTCTGGCCGAGGAGTTTCAGAAGGCCAACGGGATCGACCTCCGGCGTGACCGGCAGTCTTTTCAAAGATTGACGGAGGCGGCGGAAAAGGCAAAGATTGAGCTCTCCAGCATTCTTGAAACTACAATAGCCTTGCCTTTTATTACGGCCGATGCTTCCGGACCGAAACATTTGGAGGTCCGGCTCACCCGGGCCAAGTTTGACCAATTGACCGCCGATTTGGTGAACCGTTGCATCAATCCGGTAAAGCAAGCCTTAAGCGACGCCAAATTAAGTGAGAAAGATATTGATGAAGTGATTTTGGTGGGAGGTTCAACCAGGATTCCGGCAGTCCAAGCGCTGGTCCGTAAGTTGACGGGCGGCAAAGATCCCAACCAATCGGTCAATCCGGACGAAGTGGTGGCTGTAGGAGCGGCAATCCAGGCGGGTATTTTAGCGGGAGAAGTTAAAGATGTCGTTCTGCTGGATGTTACTCCGCTTTCACTGGGCCTGGAAACAATGGGCGGGGTCATGACGAAACTGGTGGAACGCAATACCACGATTCCGGTACGCCGTACGGAAGTTTTTTCAACCGCCGAGGACAATCAAGCGGCGGTGGATGTCCATATCCTTCAGGGCGAACGGGAGATGGCTTCCGATAACCGGACCCTGGGAAATTTTCGATTGGAAGGCATCCGCCAGGCGTACCGGGGCGTACCGCAAATCGAAGTAACTTTCGATATTGACGCCAATGGAATCTTAACGGTTACCGCCCGGGATAAGGATACCGCCAAAGAGCAAAAGGTTACCATCAGTGGCTCAACCCAGCTTGGGCGCGATGAAATCGAGAGGATGGTCAAGGAAGCGCAGTCCAATGCGGAGAATGACCGGAAGCGCCGTGAGATTGCCGAGATTCGCAACCAAGCCGATACGGCCGCTTATCAATTGGAACAACAAATCAAAGAGTATGGTGCGGAGGTTCCCGCCAATGAATCGGCCAGGGCTGAAAATCTGATTTGGGAAGCAAGGCGGTTGGTTAGGGAAAACTCTGAAGACACCGGTAAGATGCGGCAGCTAATCAGTGATCTTCAGCAGTTGAGCCACGGTATCACGGCTACGGCCCATGAAACAAAAGGCCAAACCGGCGAGGGACCGGATAGTTTTGGCGGATATCAGAGGCCGGGCGGCGATGATGTGATTGATGCCGATTACCGGGAGACCCGGTAAATTGAGATGAGGTGATCAAAATGGCGGTTAAATTTCGGGATTATTATGAGATTTTGGGCGTAGCCAAGACTGCCGGCGAAGATGAGATTAAAAAAGCATACCGCCGTTTGGCCCGGAAATACCACCCGGATGTGAATCCCGGTGATAAAGCGGCTGAAGAAAAGTTTAAGGAAATTAATGAAGCCAACGCTGTACTGTCCGACCCGGAAAAACGCCGCCGTTACGATCAGTTGGGTTCCAATTATCACGAAGGCAGTGATTTCACGCCGCCGCCTGGCTGGGAGAATATTCATGTCTCTTATGAGGATTTGGGGGATATTTTTGGCCGGAGCGGCGTCGGGTATGATTTTAGCGATTTTTTCAACATGCTGTTTGGCGGCGGGGCAGCTCGTCGGGGCGGTACGGGTTTTGCCGCAAAAGGACGGGATATAGAGGCCGAACTGCCTTTAACATTGGCTCAAGCTCATCATGGCGGTTCTCATTCGTTTTCCATCCGGAATAAGCAGGTGGAAGTCAATATTCCCCTTGGAGTCAGAAACGGCACAGTCATTCGCCTAAGCGGCCTGGGCGGGCAGGGGAATGGCAAGGCGCCCGCGGGGGACTTGTATTTAAAAGTAAAATTGCAGCCTGATCCGGTATTTACTGTACTGCCGGAAGATGATATCCAAGTCGAGTTGCCTTTATCACCTTGGGAAGCGGTATTGGGAGCGAAGATTACTGTGCCGACTCTGGATGGTTCGGTAGAGATGACGGTGCCTTCCGGTTCCCAAAACGGCCAAAGATTCCGCTTGAAGGGACAGGGCTTGCGAACTCGTAACGGCGCGAGAGGGAATCAATATGTGAAATTGAAAATCGTGGTTCCCACAAAGCCTTCCGCCAAAGAGAGGGAGTTATTCTCCCGTCTGGCATCGGTAACCGAGTTCAACCCCAGACAATCTTTTGGAGGAGGCCGATAATGGATCATTATGAAATCATCATCAGCGACCATTGGCATAGGTTGTGGGCTCTGGATGACTTGGCGCTGGCTGCCGGGATCCATCCCCAGCTGGTCGAATATTTTGTCGAATACGGACTTTTGGAGCCGGTGGAACGGATCGGCAATCAACTGTTTTTTGAAGAACGAGCAATCTCCCGTCTGAAAACGATTCAACGCTTGCGGAGCGAGATGGGAATCAATTTACCGGGAATTGCGATTATCCTCGACCTGACCGGGAAGATCCGGGAGTTGCAGCAGGAAGTGGAATGGTTGAGAGTTAAGGCGGGAATTTAGGTGATTGAAAAGGAGGTTTTAGAGCATGGATGTTAATCGAATGACCGAAAAAGTACAGGAGGCCCTGGGAAGCGCACAGCGGATGGCGGTTCGCCTGGGCCATCAACAAGTAGACGTGGAGCATCTCCTGGCTACTCTTCTGGAACAGGAGAATGGCCTGGCCGGTGGAATCCTCGAGAAAGCCGGGGCAAGCTCCGCCGAATTTGCCAAAAGGGTCCGGGCCGAATTGGACCGGTTACCCAGAGTGACAGTGAATGGTTCTTCCGGATACTCGGACCAAGTCTACATCACCGGCCGTTTAAACCGGCTTTTGGCCCAGGCGGAGGATGAAGCCAAAAAGCTTAATGATGAATATATTTCGGTGGAGCATTTATTGCTGGCCATGGCGGATGACGGGGGTTCCACGGGCCGGCTGTTGAAAGAGCACCACATCGACAGGGAGGCTTTATCCAAGATTATCAAGGAAGTCCGTGGCGGCCAGCGGGTGACTTCGCCGAATCCCGAAGCCACTTATGAGGCTTTGGAACGCTATGGCCGGGATTTGACCAAGTACGCCAGCCAGGGAAAACTGGACCCGGTGATCGGCCGGGATGATGAAATCCGCCGGGTCGTTCAGGTATTGTCCAGACGCACCAAAAACAATCCGGTGCTCATTGGGGAACCGGGCGTCGGTAAAACGGCGATTGTGGAAGGTTTGGCCCAGCGGATTATCCGCGGCGATGTTCCGGATGGCCTGAAGAACAAGCGAGTGGTTTCGCTGGATATGGGGGCCTTGATTGCCGGAGCCAAATACCGGGGCGAGTTTGAAGAGCGGCTGAAGGCCGTTTTGAAGGAAGTTCAGGAGTCCGACGGCAACATCGTCCTTTTCATCGATGAGCTTCATACCGTAGTGGGCGCCGGAAAAGTGGAAGGGGCCATGGATGCCGGGAACCTGTTAAAACCGATGCTGGCCCGGGGTGAATTGCATTGTATCGGGGCCACGACGTTGGATGAATATCATAAGCATATTGAGAAAGATGCGGCCCTGGAACGGCGGTTCCAGACGGTTATCGTGGATCAACCCACCGTGGAAGACACCATCTCCATCTTGCGGGGTTTGAATGAACGTTATGAAAACCACCACGGGGTGAGGATCAAGGATGCCGCATTGGTGGCCGCGGCGGTTCTTTCTAACCGCTATATATCCGACCGGTTTTTGCCTGACAAGGCCATTGACCTGGTGGATGAAGCTGCCGCCAAACTGCGGACCGAAATCGACTCCATGCCCAGCGAGCTGGATGAACAGCTCCGCCGGGTCATGCAGCTGGAGATTGAGCGGGAAGCCCTGAAAAAAGAAACCGATCTCGCTTCCAAAGAGCGCCTGGAAAGGCTGGAAAAAGAACTGGCCGAGCTGAAGTCGGAATCCGATGCCCTCAAGGTGCGTTGGCAGGCTGAGAAACAGGGGGTACAACGCCTGCGGCAACTGCGAAAAGATATTGAAACCACCAAAGTGGAGATCGAACAAGCCGAGTTGCAGTACGACCTGAACCGGGCTGCCGAGTTGAAATACGGCCAGTTAACATCGTTGGAAAAGAAATTGCAAGCCGAAGAGGAGCTGTTATCCAAGAAACAGGGCGGGGACCGCCTGATTAAAGAAGTCGTTGATGAAGAGGATATCGCCGAGGTCGTCAGCAGATGGACCGGGATCCCCATCACCAAACTCCTGGAAGGAGAGGTTCAAAAATTACTCCATTTGGAGGATGAGCTTCATCAAAGGGTGGTGGGCCAGGATGAGGCGGTGACCGCAGTTGCCGAGGCGGTGTTGCGGGCCCGTTCGGGTCTGAAAGATCCCAACCGGCCGATTGGTTCTTTCATCTTCCTGGGGCCGACCGGAGTCGGCAAGACGGAGCTGGCGCGGACCTTGGCCCAATTCCTGTTTGATGATCCGGGCACCATGATCCGCATCGACATGTCGGAATATCAGGAAAAGCATACGGTAGCGCGGTTAATTGGAGCGCCTCCGGGTTATGTTGGCTATGAGGAGGGCGGCCAATTGACGGAAGCCGTCAGACGCCGTCCCTATGCGGTGATTTTGTTCGACGAGATTGAAAAAGCTCATTATGATGTGTTTAACCTGATGTTGCAAATCCTGGATGACGGCCGCCTTACGGACGGCCAGGGCCGGACGGTGGATTTCAAGAACACCATCGTGATTATGACTTCCAATATCGGCAGCGACAAGATATTGGATTATAAAGGGTCCTTTGCCGGGGAGTCTTATGAGCGGATCAAAAGCACGGTTCTGGAAGAGATGCGTCATCATTTCCGGCCGGAGTTTTTGAACCGGGTGGATGAAGTCATCGTCTTCCACGCGCTTTCCGAGGAACATCTGAAAGAGATTGTGGAGATTCATCTGGATACCGTGAGACGCCGTCTGACCGACCGTCATTTGAGTCTGGAGCTGACAGACTCCGCCAAAGCGCACTTAGTCCATGTCGGTTATGAACCCAGTTATGGGGCCAGGCCCCTTAAACGGGCCATCCAAAAAGAATTGGAGACCGCTTTGGGCAAGCTGATTTTACAGGGCGAAATTAGGGATGGACAAAAGGTGATGGTGGATTACGGAAAGGAAAAAGGATTGATATTTAAGGCGGAATAAGAATCAGTGCCAGAAGACTGATTCCGGACGGAGTGTCGTAAAACTACTTTTAAAGTAGGAAAGGACACTCCCTTTTTGTATGTAAAATGTCAAAGCACTTTAAAAAGGAGGCAACTATTTTATTCACTATACTATGAAAAACCTAAATTAAGTCATACTTAATAAGCCAAATGAACGGGAAACCATATCCCAAATTAGGCAAAACCGAAAATGAAATCCTTCCATGAGATGAAAATCCGATCGTGAGTAAGAATGGGAGCTAAGTAACCTACCTCTCCAATAAAGACACAGTTTTCATACCCCTCTCTAATCAAATTTGAAAGATTGGCAGTCATTGAGGGTTTTAAGCAATCAGTGGACATCATTGGTGACTTTAACAGCTTTCATTATCATCCGGTTATCACCTAAGCATTACCCATATTCTGGCCAAAGGATAAAAAATTAATAATATTCAATAAATATAAGGCCTTTATGAATCCAGAGTAGGTCTTTGCCTAATGAAATGAAGGCCGAATTCGCCACCGCGGGCGCGCGTCCATTAAGGGACGCGAAGAGTCAACACGGCTAAGCATTAAAAAATACATTCAAAAGCCCACTTTCACTGGGCTACGTGATACCTTCGAAGCCCATTTCAAAGTCAAAACAGCAATGATTAGCCGATCCCCGGAGGGGATTTAGAATTCTTTAAATCACCTAGCCGTGCGGTTTTAACCCGCGGCGGACAGAATAAACATTAATATTCTTTGAATATTCTATCATCTATTAGAGATATGAGTATGAGTAGGGTTATCATCGAAGGGTTAGAACAGCGACTTGCTATGGATGATATTGTCCCGTTAGGCTTGTCCAACTGCCACCCCGTCTAAACTTATGGACAGTTGATCCCCTTGTAAAACGTTATAAACAGAAACTTTCTGTCTTGAAGAGGTAGCCGCTGGCTGTGATAAGGAATGATCCAAATTGAATGGGAAAGCCCGCCAATCAAGCTTCGTTGCTCACCAGATAAAAGGAAGGCTCTGGAGATCAATGATAAAGTTGATGAAGCCGTGATTGTACCGTGAAGCACAGGAGGTGGTAAAAATTGAACTGACGCTGGAATCTTGGAAGAAGAAATTTGGCATTGATGTGCAAAGGGAAATGATAGGGTAAGTAGACCCAGATTTGGGCCTACCAATCTAGTTCGACCCGTCATGATTAAATTCGTTAAAAACCAATTTTTTTCTTTAATAATTTGAATGTGATTTATTTCCATTTTTTCATAAAACCCTTTGATTCCAAGGGTTCTTTCTATTTTGATCAAAAAATCCGTTAAGTGATGGTTAAGTGGCGAGCGATAAAATGAAATCAGAATGTTATTCCACCCTCTAAATTCTACTTAAAAAGGAGTGAAAGAAATGGACCCCCAAACGATTGTCTCCACCAATGAACCTTATATTGATCGATTTTATCAAGGCTTCGTCCGGGTGCGGCGTGCCGTCAATGCCTGGGGTTTTTTCGACCGGAAGGGCGTTTTTTATTCCTCACCCGTACCAACTGCCATACTGGTAATTTTCAGGAGGGCCTGGCCGGGGTCTGCCTTCCTTCCAGCGGTATCTGGGGTTTTGGTTATGACGAAGCTCCGGAGAAGTGGGCCATACCTCCGATAAACTTCACCCACGCGGACGCCGGGTTCAGGGAAGAAATGTGCCTGGTCAAGCAGAACGGCAATTGGTGTTTTATAGATACCCATGGCAAGGTATTATTTATGCTGAATTTATAAAGACAAATGGAAAGAGTACAGGCATTTCGTTGAGATACCCATGCAGCATTATTGGAATGAGTATGGCTACCGGGTGGTCAATCTGGCCGATATCGTGTCCTCCACTCCGTAATTTACATTTTCAATACCGGCATGTGGGGACCCAGGAGCAAGAATGGCCCTAATGTGATCAAACCGAGATATCGCCGGGAATTATTCACTAATGACCCTTGTTTTTATCATTATAAAATTTTTTTGGGAGGAATACAGAATGGATCCACTATTAGGCGACATTGAACTATTCGCATTTGACTTTGCCCCTTCCTATTGGATGCCCTGCGAGGGACAAACCCTGAACATTGCCACAAATCAGTCTTTATTCACCCTGATCGGCACCACCTTCGGAGGAAACGGCACCACAACTTTCTGCCTGCCTGATTTGCGAAATGCTCTGCCTATGCAAGGGATGGGCATGCATTACTGCATCGCGGTGCAAGGAATTTATCCCAGCCGGAATTGACATTTATCTCAAAATGGAAACCAATGAGTATAGGAGGATATCAAAATGGATTATTTTTTAGGACAAATCGTTGCATTCCCATACAGTTTCGTACCCATGGGCTGGTTGCTCTGTAACGGCCAGCAGCTTCAAATTCAACAAAACACCGCCTTGTTTTCGTTGATCGGCAACAAATTCGGCGGGAACGGCACCACCACTTTCAATATACCCAACCTGCAGGGGGCAGAGCCTCAACCGGGCATGGGGTATTACATTTGCGTATCAGGTATCTATCCGACCAGGGATTAGTTGTCGGTTATCAATTAATCATATTTGAAAGAAATTAATAAGGTATTGAAATGGAAAGGATGGAAAGCTAATGGCCAACATTGCTTTAAATAAACCCACCGATGCGAGCAGTTTCGTTTTTCCCTACAATCCGGCTAAGTCGGTTGATGGGATATCAACACCGCTGAACAGGTGGGTGGGTTCTTCGCCGCTTCCACCAGAGCCGGCAATAGCCGCCCCAGTTTGGCTGAGAGTGGATTTGGGCACTAATTATTGGATTAACCGCTGGGTAATCAAACAGATGGGCGCGGTCGGCTGGCCGGCCAATTATAACCTAACTGATTATAAATTGCAGGGGAGTCTAGATAACAGCAATTGGTTTGATATCGATTCAGTGACCAATAACAGCGCCAATCAAACCGACCGGACGTTTACGCCGAGAAAGGCCAGATGGGTAAGAGCGTATGTAACAAAGGGGCTGCGTTGCAATGCGAATTTTGCATCGGTTGTGGATATGGAAGTGTATGATGCGGCGAATGCTCCTTTGTTAACAGGACTGGCGCTTTCAACAACAGGCGGTACCGACGTTTTATTGACTCCGGGATTTTTCAGCAAAATTTTTTCTTATACAGCTAATGTGGATAGTTCCGTACCGTCGGTGAATGTGACTCCAACTGCTGCAGCTGGAACCATCAAGGTTGGCACTACGGTCACGCCTAGTGGTTCACCGGTGAATGTCACTCTAAGTATGGGAACAAATACGATCAACGTTACTGTAACGTCCGCAGATAATCTAATGACCGAGACGTATACCGTTGTTATCAACAAAGCTGCCGAAACCGCCTATTTGTCAAATTTAGTTGTCAATGGAATCCGAGGTGTTTTGAGTCCAGCCTTTAACCAAACTACGATGGCTTACACTGCGAATGTCGCTGCAGGAGTTTCCACCGTAACGGTCACCCCCACTGCCGAGAGTGCCGGAGCGACGATTTTGGTCAATAATACATATACGGTAGCCAGTGGCGGCACCTCACCGGCACTTAACTTGAATGTAGGTCAGAATACGATCATCATCAAGGTCACCGCAGCCGGTGGTGGCAGTAACCAAACCTATACCGTGACTGTAACAAGACCGAGTTAATTGTTGAATTTTTTCGGATTGAGACTTTCAAATCTGGAAAATCCGGATAATCGTTTGCCTAAATACCTGGGAGGAAGAAAAACTTTCTCCTAGGTATTATCATTTAGTATTTTGCAATAATTGTAACAATTATAGTCATTGATGTACTGACTGTGAAATCAATAATCAAATTTACATATAGTTTCAAAAGGAAATGTTGGGGAGGTAGTGTTTTATGAGTAAATGGCTGAAATGTTCGCTTATAATTTTTATCGGTTTATTACTTTGTTACGGTTTGTTCTGGGATGATAGGTTCCCGGTTCAAGCCGCCGAAATCTGGACCTTTGTTGATGGGAACCTAGCGACGGGGATCAATTATGATAAATCCAAAAATGCGGCCAATCCGGTCATGGCGGTTTATAATAATGAGTTATACGCCGCCTGGGAAGAAAGTAACGGTACGGTAACCCAAATCCGGCTTATGAAGTATAATGGCAACAATTCGTGGATTAATATGTATACGTCCAACGGTATGAATAGAAATTCGACGCAAAACGCTAAGCATCCGGCCTTGAGCGTTTTTAACGGTTGGCTTTGGGTCGCTTGGGTTGAAGATAACGGCGGTTACGGCGGTACGGGTCGGTATGATGCGATTCGAATAGAGCGATATGACGGAAGTGGATGGACTGAGGGGGATAACCAAACGGCCCAGGGCTTAAACCGGATAGCGGCTTCAGCATCCAATCCCACTATGGCGGTTTTCAATGGAGAATTGTATTTGGCCTGGGATGAGATAACTAATTCCGTAAGGCATATTCGTGTAAGAAAATATGCTTACGGTACTACATGGAATTTAATTGATGGCAACACCGATTTGGGTCTTAACCGTCTTGAATATCCTGCTGTTCTCCCTAATCTAACGGTATGTAATAATCAACTTTATGTAAGCTGGGTCGAAAACAATAGCTCCGGTATCCCACAACTACGAGTACGTCAATACGCAGGAGACAGTAGCTGGAATTGGATTGATGGAAACCTTTCCCAGGGCTTGAATCTTTCTGAACTTTATCCGGCGGGTGAGCCATATTTGATGGCATTGAATAATACGTTATACGTCTCCTGGGAGGAACCCAGAGCAACAGGAACCGTCCATGAACCGCAAGTTCATTTAAAACGCTATGATGGCAGCAATACCTGGTCGTTTGTGGATGGTGGATATTTGAACCGGCAGTCGGACCTTTACGGCTATATGCCTAAAATTGCCGTTTGGAATAATAAAGCCTATATTACCTGGGATGAGGAGGACCAGGCGTCCACTTATATTTCTCAAATCCGGGTGAAGAAATATGACGGCTCGACCTTTACGTTTATTGATGGGGGTGTTCCCGCCAGTCTTTTAAATTACAACAATTCATACACTGCGAAAACTCCTTTTCCGATAATCTTTAACGGTGATTTATTTATTGCATGGCATGAGACAAATAGCGTAGGGATCACCCAAATTCGGGTGAAAAAATATCCCCTGCCCGCCATTACCGAGTCCGTAGCCATACCCGCCGGCACATACGGGCCAAATAAGCCTATCGATATAACCGTTAACTTTAACAAAACAGTATCGGTAACCGGAACTCCTTATATTCCAATTACCCTGGATACCGGCGGGACGGTCAATGCCACCTACTTATATGGTACGGGTTCAACCGCTTTGGTATTCCGGTATTCGGTAGCGGGCGGCAATCTGGATAATAATGGAATAGGTCTTGCGACTAATCCGAGTATTATTCTCGGCAGCGGCGGCGCAGTTAATGATCAGGGCGCCAGTTTGGCCGCAGATTTGAACTTAAAGAATGTGGCTGATACTTCAGGGGTTTTGGTGGATGGATCTATGCCAACTGTAAGTATCACCAGTACCGCCAGTAACCCGGTTGATATATCACCGATCCCGGTGACAATCACCTTCAGCGAAGAGGTAACCGGTTTTGATGTTGAAGACATTACAGTCACCAATGGAACCAAAGGAACTTTAAGCGGCAGCGGGGAAATTTATACGATAAATATTACGCCGACAGCCCAGGGAGTAGTCAAGGTAAACGTAGCCGCCGGAGTGGCTTATGATGCGGTTGGGAACGGCAATACCGCAGCCGCTGAGTTAAGCCTTATTTATGATACTCAAGCCCCTTCGGTGACTATTACCAGTGCTGCAGGAAATTCGACCAATACGTCACCGATCCCGGTGACGATTACCTTCAGCGAAGAGGTAACTGGTTTTGATATGAATGATATTGCAGTAATCAATGGAACCAAGGGAACCATAAGTGGCAGCGGGAAAACATACACGCTAGAAATTACACCGATAACCCAGGGAATGGTCACGGTCAATATAGCAGCGGGAGCAGTCCGGGATACGGCAGGGTACAGTAATATCGCATCCGCTGAGTTGAGTCTTACTTACGATACTCAAAGCCCTTTGGTGACCATCAGCAGTACCGCCGGTAATCCAACCAGCATATCCCCGATCCCGGTGACGATTACCTTCAGCGAAGCGGTAGCGGATTTCGTGGTGGGCGATATCACGGTAGGAAATGGGACCGCAGTCGGCTTCAGCGGAAGCGGAACCACTTATATGTTCAATATTACCCCGACCGACGAAGGAGAAGTGACGGTCAATATAGCCGCTAGCGTAGCCCATGATGCTGCGGGGAACGCGAATACCGCCGCCACTCAATTAAGCCGTGTTTATGATGCTCAAAGCCCTTCGGTGGACATCACCAGTAGCGCCGGTAATCCGACCAACGTAACCCCCATGCCGGTGACGATCACTTTTAGTGAAGCGGTAACGGATTTTGTAGCGAGCGATATTACGGTAGGGAATGGGACCGCAGCCAGCTTCAGCGGAAGCGGAACTACCTACACGGTAAATATTACCCCGGCAGGCGAGGGAGAAGTAACGGTAAATGTAGCCGCCGGAGTAGCCCATGATTCGGTAGGGAACGGCAATACTGCCGCCACTCAGTTTAGCCGTATTTATCAATCTCAAAGCCCTTCTGTAGCCATCAGTAGTACAACCGGTAATCCGACCAACATATCTCCAATCCCAGTAACGTTTGCTTTCAGTAGGGCGGTAACCGGTTTTGTAGCGGGCGATATTACGGTAGGAAATGGGAAAGTCATTAGCTTAAGCGGAAGCGGAACCACCTACGCCGCAAAAATAACTCCGGCCGGCGATGGAATAGTCACGGTAAACGTAGCCGCCGGAGTAGCCCAGGATGCTGCAGGGAACGGCAATACCGCAGCCACTCCGTTAAGCAGACTCTTCGACAATAAAATTCCTTCGGTGACCATCAGCAGTACAGCCGGTAATCCGACTAACGCATCACCCATCCCGGTGACGATCACCTTTAGTGAAGCGGTAACGGATTTCGTGGTGGGCGATATTACAATAGGAAATGGGAC
>JAEZCE010000026.1 GCA_023429995.1 Bacillota bacterium
AACTTCCCCTCCCTTTAGCGTAAATTGCGTCCGGCAGTCAAAGGGAGGGGAGAAGCAAACTGCTAGCTACCGGCATTTAAGTAACTGGAGGGGAGAGTTGACACGCTAGCAAGATAAAAGTTTGAAATCCCCGACTCATAGACTCGCCTTCCTAAAGAAGGCGTCTTTTCCTTCCCCCTTTTTGGGTAGGATTTTCAACTTATTTGGCGAATTCATCCTGGAAACAAATTTTGTAGCACGGTAGATAAGGATAAGGGAGGAGTTTTTTTGTATTGGGAAAAAGAGTGGGAGACGATTGAACGTGGGCGGTTGCAGGAATTTCAACTACGAATGGTAAATGCGTCCATCGAACGGGCGCGCAATGCGGAGTTTTACAAAGCATTCAATTTAAAGCCGGTTCAGTCTTTGAAAGATATTACCGGCTTGCCGTTTACACATAAACAGGACTTACGGGACAGTTTTCCTTACGGATTTTTAACTGTCGGCCTGGACTCCATTGTCCGGTTGCATTCCTCTTCGGGGACCACCGGCAATCCAACCGTAGTGTTTCATACCAATCAAGACATTGATATTTGGGCCAACCTGGTGGCCCGTTGCATGTATATGACCGGAGTCCGGAAAAACGACGTTTTTCAAAACACCATGGGTTACGGGCTTTTTACCGGCGGCCTGGGCTTTCACTATGGGGCGGAGAAAATCGGGGCGCTGACAATTCCCACCGGACCGGGTAACAGCAAGCGCCAGATTTGGTTTATGCAAAAGTTTGGAACCACGGTGGTCCATATTTTACCCAGTTATGCGCTGCGGCTTTATTCCAATTTCGCCGAGCTTGATCTGGAGCCTAAAAAAGATCTCAAGCTCAAGATCGCCTTTATCGGTTCCGAACCGCATAGCGAAGGTTTACGGAAACAGATTGAGGAGCTTTATGGAATGAAAGCCTACAACTCCTATGGATTGTCGGAAGTTTGCGGCCCGGGAGTGGCTTTTGAGTGTCCTCATCAGAGCGGGATGCATATTTGGGAGGATTATTTTTATGTGGAAGTCATTGATCCCAAAACCGGCGAAGTCTTACCCGACGGTGAGGAAGGTGAGCTGGTGTTAACCACTTTACGGAGAGAGGCGATGCCGGTAATCCGCTACCGGACCGGCGACTTGACCCGGATCATACCGGGAACATGCCGGTGTGGACGGACCCACCGCCGCATCGACCGGATCAAAGGCCGGGCTGACGACATGCTGATTATCAATGGGGTCAACATCTTCCCGGTTCAAATTGAGCAGACCATTATGAAAATTCCCGGAGTCGGCCGTAATTATTTGATCGAGATCCATAAAGAAAACTATATGGATAAACTGATGGTAAAAATCGAAGTCGATAAAGAATTCTTTGAAGGAACCCTGTCAGGACTGACAGCGCTCCAGCATAAAATCATGGAAGAACTGAAAACCGATCTGGTGGTATCCCCGGTGGTGGAATTGGTAGAACCGGGTAGTCTGCCTGCAGCGGAAGGAAAAGCCAAACGTGTCTATGATTTGCGGGAAGAATAATTTGCGGAGGGATCAAGATGGCCTTTCATTTATCAATCTTCGTTCAAAATAAGCCGGGTCAATTGGAGAAGATCACCAAGATTTTGGCAGACAACCAAATTAATTTAAAAGCTTTTTCCATGGCCAGCGCCGGTGATTTCGGCGTCGTCAAGGTGGTTGTCGGGGACATTGAGAAAGCGTATCTGTCTTTAAAACAGGAAAATATTACGGTATCGAAACGAAAAATTCTTATTGCCAAAGTGCCGGATCAACCGGGCGGTTTGTATCATTTATTAAACATTTTGTCTTCCCATAAGATCAACATTGAGGATTGTTACGGCTTTGTGATTGAAAACCACCGTGAAGCGGCCGTAGTTGTTGAGGTTGAGAAATTCCCGCTAGCCGAGGATATTTTGAAATCCAGTGGCATTACGATTTTAACCGATCAGGACTTAAACCTGATCTAACCCTAATACCAGAACTTTAAACCGCAGGTTGACAAGACGATGGGTTTCTGGGCGGCGCTAAAACCCAATTGGATGTATTTACGGATCGCAGTTGGGTTAAAAGCCGCTTTGTTTTGGGGAAAAGGTTTTTCCGGAGCAACAATCCGCAAAGGGATCCTTTTTTTAAGCGGAAAGTTCCGGCTGTCTTGATTGATGGCGTTGGCCAGTTGTAGATCCTTGGCGGCAATGGCATTCATTATAATGGCGATCATTTGGTTCAAATTTTTAAATGGCCCTTGATAGGGGACTTCGGGAAGGACCGGCTCTAAATTTGAATTTACCGGATAAGTTGTGATCACGACTATCTCATCGGGATCTTCATCAAAAACAGTTCCCAAGGGAGTGATGTCTCTTAACCCGCCATCATACCAGTGTTTCCCGTGAATCGGCACCCCGGGAAAATAAAACGGAATACTGGCGCTTGCCAAAACGTAGTGTAGGAAATCATTCCGTAGCTCAGGGAAGCGGGAATCGGCATAAAATAGTTCGCCGGTTTCCAAGGCCACCGTTGCAACTTTAACCACGGTTGCCGGGTCGAATAATAAGTTTAAATCGATATTTTTCTTTAATAACTGGCGTAATCCGGCCGGATTGTATAAGGACTGACCCCCGAAAGCTAAATTGATTAAACCCAAAGGATTTTTGCGGTAAACGGATTGAGAACCCCGAATATTAAGCCAAAGTTTCATCAACTGCCGGATCCGGATGCTCAATTCCTCATGATTGCGGGCCTGACCTAAAATGGCGGCGTTTAATGCGCCGATACTGGTTCCGAAAAAACATTGAAAATCAAAGCCCGCCTGGTTTACCAGATAATCGATTGCGCCAACTTCAAAAGCCCCTCTTTCACTACCTCCGGATAATACCAAGGCCCGTTTCAAATGGCATCACTCTACTTTTACGTTTTTTTTCTCAGGTTTGGCAAGCGTTCTCATGAAACATTCGCAGGCATTTTGATCTGTGGGAACCTCAGGGTTCTCGCATTTAGCATATTCAGGCTTATGGATATTGAATGGAGTCCTTTTGGATAGCCTTACCGAATGGATTCGGGTATCTCTAAATTATATTAATGAAACGGAAGGGGGGTGAATGATTTTGCTACTTTGTCCTTCAAAGTTGTGACTGGAAAAGGAGGATCGGATTTGGTGAACAATACGGAAGGGAAGCATCCCGATGGAATTTATGAAGAAATATATCAACCAATACTGGAAGTTTTTTTGCCTTGGGTCGTCTTTTTAGTGATGGAAGCTTTTTGCGACCTGCTTCAGCCGACGATTATGTCCAAGATCGTCGATATCGGCGTCGCCCGGCTGTTTGTGATGGCGGAAATAACCCTTTGGTAGAAAATCCCGAAAATTGGAGGCGGACCCCGAATGAATAAATACCAGGGCATGATGAAGTTTGTCAAAGAGCTGGAGAGGTTGAAAAACAACACCCGAACTGCTTGGACCAGTGAGGGAAGAACGGAGAGCGTCGCCGAACATTCTTGGCGGTTAGCCATGTTTGTCCTGGTTCTTGAGGACGACTTCCCGGATGTTGATGTAAACCGGGTCATTCGTCTGGGACTGGTTCATGACTTGGGTGAGGCGTATGAAGGGGATATTTCTGCTAAAATCCCAATTGACCCTGTGGAGAAGCTGAAGAAGGAAGAGGAAGCGCTCTCGAAATTATTGGCGCCGCTTCCGGAAGATAACCGTCAAAAAATATTGGCATTATGCCGGGAATACAACCTGGGGGAGAGCCCGGAAGCGAAACTGGCCAAAGCCCTCGATAAAATGGAAACCATTATCCAGCACAACCAGGGCAGCAATCCCGGCGATTTTGATTATGAATTCAATCTTCAATATGGACAAGCCTATACAAATTTTCATCCGGCGATTCGCCGAATCCGGGAAATGATTGATGAGGAAACCCGGAATCGGATTCGAAAAGAAGAACAAGGCAATGCCTAGTTGGTTGAATATTACTTTATCTGATTATAAAGTTAATTCAGCAGATTATTTGGATGTAGTGAGCTATCAGCTATTATCTAGTGATTTAAATCAAAAGAATATCTCGCGCAGAGGCGTTGTCACCATGGTGACGCAGGCGCAGAGAAATGACGAGTAGTGCTTTGGGACTATGTTTTCTGGCCTTTCATGAGTTGACAACCGATACCACCAAGTGCTAAAAAATATCTTGCAAAGCGCTTCTCGCACTCTGCGTCTGCAGCACCAAGAGGTGCTGACGCCTCTGCGGGGGAATAAATAGGCGGCTTGAGTTGGAACCAAGCTGATTTATCTTTATAACCATGTTACTTTATTCGATTTGTGTTCGTCAGGATTAGCCAAAAAGTTTTCCAGCGTGCAATAAAAGCAATCCCCAATCCGTTATATAAGCAAAAGCAAATTTTTGCGGGTGAATGAAAGGAAGAAAAAATGGGTTCACGCAGGCAGCTATATGAAATGCTTTATTATCGGGTCAATCAAGAGTCGGAATTGGGATGGTATTGTGAGAAAATGCCGCTGTTGCTTCAAAAAGCGGTTCAATCCCTGAAGGGCCGGGGAAAGGTTTTGGATATCGGTTGCGGAACCGGAGTTTATGCTGCATTAATGGCTAAACAGGGTTTACAAGTGACCGGAATCGATTTTGTAGCAACAGCGCTGGAGTTTGCGAAAATCAGGGCTGAAAAGCTCGGATTGAACATTCATTTCGTTCAGGCGGATGTGACGGAATGGAAAAATCATGAAAAATACGATTTGATTTTGGATTCGGGATGTCTCCAGGGTATCCGCGGCCCAAACCGGTTCCGCTATAAAGAGCAAATTTTACAATGGATGGCCGGGGACTCCAATTATGTTTTGGTCCATTTGGGAAAACGCCGCGCGTTCGACTTTTGCTTTCATCGTCTGGCAGGCCTCAGACCCCGAACCTACCAGGAAATTCAGGCATTTTTCAATCCCGAGTTACAACTGAAAGAGTTTTATGCCGGAGGGGTACAAAATCCTTTATTTCAATATTGGTTTGATAAGGGAATGAATCCATCCCTATGAAAACGGCTTCTTTTTACGGTGCGCCCGCTTTATTTTACCCGATTGACTCCCTCACAGCACGCTCTCATCCATGGATTGATTGAAAGGTGGGTTGTATTTTGCTATTGACTTAGAGTGTACTCTAAGAAATATACTGTATATAACTTCGAAATTATTGAGAGTGTATGTCTTATCATTGTTTTTTCGGTTCGGGCCGTTGGGTGATGCCGAGCGCTTAAAGTTCCCATTATTAATTACCAATCAAAGGAGGAATCATGATGTTATATCGGAAATTCGGAAAGACTGGTGAAATGGTTTCCATCTTGGGGTTTGGTTGTATGCGACTGCCGATCCTGGGAAACGATCCTTCGCAGATTGATGAGGAAAAGGCGGTTAAGATGATTCGGCACGCCATTGATGAGGGCGTAAATTATCTGGACACGGCTTACCCCTATCATGGAACCGGCTTTGATCGCGGTGGCTTTAGTGAACTTTTGGTAGCGAAAGCCTTGAAAGACGGATACCGTGAGCGGGTCTATTTGGCAACCAAGCTTCCCAGCTGGTTGATTAAAAGCCGGGCCGATATGGAGAAGTATCTCAATGAACAATTGGATCGCTTACAGACGAAGAGCATTGACTTTTATTTGGTGCACGCATTAAATAAGAGCGTTTGGCCTATATTAAAAGAAAACGGCATCGGTGAATTTTTAGATCAAGCCGTCAAGGATGGGCGGATTAAATATGCCGGGTTTTCTTTCCATGATCAGGCCGGGCTTTTTAAGGAGATCGTCGACTATTATGACTGGTCATTCTGTCAGATCCAATACAATTACCTGGATGAGAATTTTCAGGCAGGCAAGGAAGGATTGGAGTATGCGGCGGGAAAAGGTTTGGGCATGGTTATCATGGAACCGCTCCGTGGCGGTAATCTGGCGAATCTGCCTCGGGAAGCTCAAATGATCTTAGATCGGGCCGAGGCGCAGTGGACTCCGGCCGAATGGGGGTTGCGGTGGGTATGGAACCACCCGCAAGTTTCGGTGGTCTTAAGCGGGATGACCACCTTGGAGCAGGTGGAGGAAAATTTGAAAACAGCCGGGAAGGCAGAAGCTAATTCCTTAACCGCTAAAGAGTTGGAATTGATTGCCCAGGTCAAAATGCTTTTTAAAGAGCGGATCAAGGTGAATTGCACGGCCTGTTCCTATTGTATGCCATGTCCGGTTGGTATCAATATTCCGACCTGTTTTGCAAATTATAACGACTGCTATGTCTTTGACGCTAAAGAAGCAGCGACTCAAAGGTATCGGGGAGTTATTTCGAAAATAGCAGCGCCTGCCTCTAAGTGTGTGGAGTGCGGCCGTTGTGAAAGCCATTGCCCGCAAGGTATTTCAATTCGCGAGGAGTTAAAACGAGTCAAAGCTTTATTTGAAGACTAGGCGGATATTCATGACTGAAGAGTAAATTTAAGTATTCGAGGCATATTGAAAGCGTTCCTGCATCAATATGCCTTTTGTAGAGCAGGAACTTGAAGAAACTTAGCTAATTTAAACGGAAAGATTTGGATAGCAAACGGGTATGGGGAGAAAACAACGATGAAAATATTATATTATGATTGCTTCTGTGGTATCAGCGGGGATATGAATTTAGGAGCGTTAGTGGATTTGGGCGTCGACAGCCAGTACCTAATCGGCGAACTTTCCAAATTGGGGCTGTCATCGGAATATGAAATCAAGATTCAAAAAGCTCAAAAAATGGGGATTTCCGGGACCCGGGTGGATGTCATTTTAAAGGCCGCCCAACACAGCCACGACCATCATGACCACGGGGAAACGGAACATCATCACCATCATCAAGAACATCACGGTCCTGTCGAAGCCGAGGAATATCACGAACATCATCATCGTAACTTGCATGATATTGAAACAATTATTAATCAAAGCAGTTTGAGTCCAAAAGTAAAAAGCTCCAGCATGGATATGTTTATGAAAATAGCCCGGGCTGAAGCTAAGATTCACGGCAAACCTATCGAAGAAGTTCATTTTCATGAGGTCGGCGCTACCGATTCCATTGTTGATATGGTTGGAGCCGCCATCGCCCTTGACTATTTAGGTGTCGAAAAAATTGTGGCTTCACCGGTTCAGGTTGGGGGAGGTTTTGTAAAGTGCGCTCACGGTTTATTCCCTGTTCCGGCGCCTGCCACAATGGAAATTTTACAGGGCGCCCCCATCAAGTCGGGACTGGTACAGTTTGAAACCACCACACCGACGGGAGCGGCTATTTTGGCTTCCAATGTTGAAAAATTCACGAGTCAGATGAATTTTTCCGCCACCCATATCGGATATGGAATCGGCCATCGGGATTTGGAAGTCCCCAACGTCTTGCGGGTATATTTGGGCCTGGAGGCTTCAAAAGGGGAAGAGAGCGAAACCCAATATATCCTGGAAACCAACATTGATGATATGAACCCTGAACTTTACAACTATGTTGAGGAAAGGTTGTTTGAAACAGGAGCGTTGGATGTTTTCCGAACCCCGATTATTATGAAAAAAGGAAGGTCTGCCATAAAGCTGAGCATACTGGTGAGCGCTGAGAAAACAGAGGCGGTTGAGGGCGCTCTTTTCCGGGAAACCACTTCCATTGGACTTCGTAAATATCCGGTGGGAAAAATTATGCTGCAGCGGGAAACCCTCACTCTGCCAACCCAATTCGGCAATATTCGGGTTAAAAAATCTTTTTACCAAGGGATGCCGGTCAAATATAAGGCTGAGTATGAGGATTGCCGAAAAGCCGCGCTGGAAAATCATATTCCCATTCGTCAGGTTTACCGGGAAGTCGATCAGACCATGGAAAAACTCATGACGGAAAATAACGTAAAATCGGAATAAACCCAGAAGTTATTGATGGACTTTGCTTAGTACCCAAATGGCTTGCTTGGTATAAAAATAGACTTCGTAGGTAACATCCTCCAATTTGAGGTCGAAGTAAAATTTCACGTATTGTCCTTCAGGGGCGGTACGTGTGGCTTTGACTTCAAAACCCCGGTATTTTTGGCCTTGCCATGAAAATAGCAGAGGCATGATGGTTCCGTCCATCTGAAAGGCTGCCAGCATTCCAATTTGTTCGTTCACTACGTTAATCATAGTATCTCCCCTTTACGCCTTTTTTACTATATCACAGAGAACCTTAAACCGCAAACGTAATCTGGTAAAATACCTTAAAAATCCGCAATTAAATCGTGAGATGGGTTTTACATAATATCTGTGGTATGATTGAGATATGCCGATTAATAAATAAAGAAAGATTTCAGGGAAACCGTTATGAATTTTGAAAACATGGTTCGGTGTGAACGGCGCACTTATCAGACCCAGCTTCATACTCATCAGCATGCTTATGCGCAATTGGTCCTACCGGTACAGGGGATCTTAGCCGTTACAGTAGAAAGCAAGGTCCTTAAACACGATCAACAGATGGTAATTTATGTTCCACCGGATTCGCTTCATTCTTTTTATGCGGATTCTTCCAATCAATTTTTGGTGTGGGATATTCCAGCCATGTATATTCATCAAAACCTGGAGAATTTACCTTTATCCCAACCTATGGATAATCGCTGGAATGCCCTTCGCGGACTGATTTTAACGGAAGTCGGACCGGATTATCCCAATTCGGACCAGCGGTTATTGGATTTATTACGTTATACTATGGGATTGCTGAAACAAAAATCTCAGCCGGACTCATTGACCTATATCCTGGAACATTATAACCAACCCCTGACGATTGAAGAACTCGCAGCAGTGGAGTATTACAATCCTTCTTATTTTTGCGAATGGTTTCAAAAACAGTTCGGCATTTCCCCCATGGCCTATATCCGGAATCTTCGCCTTGAAAAGGCCAAGAATCTACTGGAGGAAACTGATTATAACATAGCCCAAATAGCGGAACAGGTTGGTTACAAAAATCACTCCACTTTGACCCGGCTTTTCCAGGAATACATTGGTTTGCTCCCTTCGGAGTATCGGATTCGAAGCCGAATTTAAGATAAAAACAATCCACCGAGAAGTTAAGTTAAGTTTTTACAACCCATTATAATGTTGTTATGAAGATATTTCAGCATTATAGGAGGTTGAATCATTTGTTCGATAAACTAAAGGGGCCATTATACTTGAGCTTGGCTGCGGGTATTTGGGGAGGAATGTATGTAGCCAGTAAATATGCCCTCAATACAATTCCGCCTTTTACGTTATTATTTATTCGCTATCTTTTAGCTTCTTTTATTCTTCTGGTCCTTTGTAAATGGAGGGGAATTCCCATCCTTACCCGCGAGGACAAAGGACTGCTGTTTCAAATTGGGTTTTTCGGCTATTTCCTATCCATTGCTACGCAATTTTTAGGGACTAAACTATCTTCGGCCCATATGGGAGCGGTCATAACTTCATTATCTCCAGTTTTTCAATCGATATTTGCTATTCTGATTCTTAAAGAAAAAATAACCCCGAAGCAAGCGACGGCAATTGGAATTTCTTTATTTGGAATGCTGTTGGTTACGGATGGGGCGGGAACATGGACGGGCATATTGAATAGGGGTAATGCTTTCTTTTTGCTCGCAGCGTGCTTCTGGGGATATTATTCGGTACTCGTCAAAAAGGCGGCTGAGCGCCATTCGGAGTTACAAATAACTACTTTGGGCATATTATGGGCGACTTTGTTCGCCTTTCCCGTCGTTTTCACGGAATCACACTCCTGGGATTTCCGGATCGCGTTTCAAAGTGTGACAATCATGGGAAGTGTTCTATATATATCTATCTTTGCAACAACGATCGCCTTTCTTTGTTGGAATAAAGGACTGGCAATGACGTCTCCTCACAAAGGGGGATTATTTTTCTTTTTTCAGCCGGTTGTAGGAAGTTTATTGGGATGGTTCATATTAGGCGAGACCTTGACGGTAGCCTTCATCTTGGGTGGCATATTGGTTCTTGGGGGAGTATATTTTGCAATGCGTTCTGCCTAGCATCAAGTTCGAAGTATTTTATCCAAGTTTAATTGGCATGTATTATGCCTTCTTGACAAGAACATAATATCGATATAAAGTAATTTCATAGAATGCGTTCGGTGAATTTGTTCTATTTAAACAAGAATACCAGAGGGGGCTAAGCTATGAAAGACAAGTATGCCAATTTGTTTGAAGAGACTTCAATCGGGAATTGTCATCTTAAAAATCGTTTCGCTATGGCGCCGATGGGTCCATTAGGACTGGGTGACGCCGAAGGCGGTTTCAATCAGCGGGGAATCGACTATTATGTTGAACGCGCCAAAGGCGGCGCCGGACTTATTATTACCGGTGTGACCTTCGTTGATAATCGGATTGAGCAGCATGACATGCCAAATTGTCCCTGTTCCACCTATAATCCGGTTCATTTTATCCGGACAGCCCGGGAGATGACTGAAAAAATTCATGCCTATGACTCCAAGGTCATTTTGCAATTATCCGGAGGATTTGGCCGGGTGACCATCCCAACCAATCTGGGGGAGCATCCGCCGGTTGCGCCATCGCCTATTCCACACCGCTGGCTTGATAAGACATGCCGGGCGCTGACCAAGGAAGAAATCCGCGAGATCGTGTCCCAGTTTGGCAAGGGCGCTTTTAACGCTAAAAGAGCCGGTTTTGACGGAGTGCAAATCCATGCGGTGCATGAGGGATATTTAATCGATCAGTTTGCCATTGCATTATTTAACCAGCGAACCGATGAATACGGCGGCAGTCTTGAAAACCGGTTGCGTTTCGCCCGTGAAATTGTTGATGAAATTAAGAAGGTCTGCGGAAAAGATTTTCCGGTAACCCTGCGGTATAGTGTTAAAAGTTTCATCAAAGACTGGCGGGTCGGCGGTTTGCCAGGTGAAGAGTTCGTTGAAAAAGGGAAAGATATTGAGGAGGGATTAGAGGCTGCCAAGTTATTGGTGCAATATGGTTATGACGCCTTGGATGTGGATGTAGGATGCTATGACGCTTGGTGGTGGAATCATCCGCCGATGTATCAGGAAAAAGGGCTTTACATTCCTTATGCTAAAATGGTGAAAGATGCCGTCAATGTCCCGGTTATTTGCGCCGGGAGAATGGACAACCCGGACATGGCTTCCAAAGCGGTTTTAGACGGCGCTTGTGATATTGTATCGTTAGGCAGGCCGCTACTGGCGGATCCCGACTATGTAAATAAGCTTCAGTCCGGCCAGGTCGCTTCCATTCGTCCTTGTCTTTCCTGCCATGAAGGCTGCATGGGGCGGATTCAGGAATACTCAGCCCTCAATTGCGCCGTGAATCCCCAGGCCTGCCGTGAACGGTCGGAACGTCTTGTGCCCACTCGCCAAAAGAAAAATATCGCCATTATCGGCGGCGGTGTAGCGGGGTGTGAAGCGGCCCGGGTTTTGGCGTTACGCGGCCATGAGCCCGTGGTTTATGAAAAAACCGGCCGTCTTGGCGGTAATTTAATTCCCGGCGGTGTTCCATCATTTAAAGAGGATGACCATGCGCTGGTTGCCTGGTATGAACATGAATTGAAAGAACTCGGCGTTAAGGTCCATTTGAACTCGCCGATGGATATCGAGAAGCTCCGTAAATCCAGGGCCGACGCGGTCATTGTGGCGACCGGATCAAAACCGAAATTATTGACTTTGGGTTCCAGCCCTGTCTACTCAGCGGCCGACGTTTTGCTCGGCCATGTCCAAACAGGTGGGGATGTGGCGATTATCGGCGGCGGACTGGTTGGTTGTGAACTGGCGCTATGGCTGCGCGGCCAGGATAAAAATGTGACCATAATTGAAGCTTTGCCGAAAATACTGGCTGTTAATGCGCCTTTATGCCATGCCAATAGCGACATGCTGGCCGCTATGATCCCCTTTAAGGGCATTCACATCGTGGCTTCAGCCAAAATAGCAGGATATGATGGTAAGTTTGTTGACGTCCAAACAGCCGATGGAACGCAAAAAGTAAAAGCCGATACTGTCATTGCGGCGATCGGTTATCTGCCCGAAAATGAGCTTTATGAGAAATTGCGTCCCGAGGTTTCTGAGCTCTATCTGTTGGGCGATGCCAGACGGGTTGCCAATATTATGTATGCTATCTGGGATGCTTATGAGGTAGCCAGCCGCATATAGAATGGAGAAAGAATCCGGGCTAAAATTCTTTACGATGGCGGCGATTGATCTTTCTGGGTGTTATTTGATATAATGACCACCGTAAGGAGGGTCCGATGGCAAAGAGATTGACAAGCCGGTCAAAACAGGCCTTGTGTACAAAAAAAAGGATTTATCAGGATGGAGTCAAACTTATCGAGAAATATGGATATGAAAATGTGACTGTTGATCAAATTGCCAAAAAGGCGGGAGTTTCGGTTGGCACCTATTATCATTACTTTCAGTCGAAGTTTGACTTGTTTGTTGAGATTTACCGACATGGTGATGAGTATTTTAAGATGAAAGTCCCGGAGTTGCTTGGTGAGCATAAAACTTGTCCGGCAAGAGTGATAGCTTATTTTGCCCTGTATGCGCAACTCGCTATCGATGATGGGATAGAGATGGTTCGTAATCTATATGTGCCCACCAATAAGATGTTTCTAACCCACGGCCGGGCGATGCAGGATTTGTTGACTGAAATATTAAAAGAAGGCCAGGCAGGGGGAGAAATCTCCGCCGTTGAAGCTCCGGAAAAAATCACTGAAATACTTTTTCTGGCAGCCCGGGGCGTAATCTTTGACTGGAGTCTCCATGATGGCGAAAATGATATTATCGCTGCTATGGAAGATATGATACAGCGCTTGATGGGTAGTTACCTTCTCCAACCCCAATAAATTGGATAAAAGGTCCAAAAAAACGCTACAATTTTGACGTGGTTACGGAATCAACGTAGCCACGTTTATTTTTTATTCTACTGAAACAGTATTTCGACGAATCGGTGCGGAACTTTTGGAATGCCAGCTGAGCCAGATTTATCCGGCGAACCCGCAAGTATAAATCGGCCTGGAGAATCCTTACCGCGGCTTGGGGGATTCTTGACATAACGCAGGCTTTGTTGCGGATGGTTTTACTGCATACAGTGTCTATGGGACTTTATTATTCCATCAATACGATTTACAGCCATATCTCCAGTCCTTTATTGCTGGTTTTCTCCTACATTTTCCCCAGATGGTATTGGCGACAATGTAAAGTCCGAGAAAATCTATCTTAGCGGGGTACCGTCATTTTTGTTAAGAAGATGTAAACAATAGGGAATGAAACATGAATTTACCATATGGGTGTGATAGAATGAAGCCAGTTTTTGAAATTAAAAATCGAGAAACATTATCTTCTGCAACGGAGTAAAGACAATGGGAAAAATTTGTTTACTGATATTCATTGCAATAATTTTATCAATCGCCGCTCCGGCAAACGCTTATGGCTACTTGGAGAATCGGGATACCCAACCCGAGGTTGAACTGGAATATTTCGCGCCACTCCATGAAAAGGACCGTGATATTAAGACCGTATCTCTTAATCTACAAAAAGTAAATTATGCCGATGACTTTATATCGGTTCATAGCGGATTAACCGTTACCCGAGCTTGGGGCGACATGACCCGCAGGGGTGTTTATAGTACCTGTGATGCTTGGGGCATTGGGCCGAGTGGCCTGATTCGCCTGCGGTTAATGGGGATGAACTTTCTGGGTTATAGCGGAGGGGATGTCATTGAACTTTCTTTGGATATGAGTGGAGCCGTAATCTTTTGGAACAAGAATTTTCCTACCAATGGCGACTTTTATGATTTTATGTGGCAGTTTGGACCCAAATTAAGTTGCCTAATCGGAGAACGGACGGTATTGAATATCGGTTACAAAATCATGCATGTTTCAAACGGGCAATGGGAATGGCATGATTTCAAAACGGATTTCAAGGCCACGGAACATAACCCTGCTTGGAATGCAAAGGGAATTACCGTTACGATTGTAACATATTTTTAAAGACTTCAAACGGATTTCCATTGGTTTTTGAACGCGGTCAGTTCTATGTAAAATTGGCGTTTTATTTTGGCGAAGCGGCACTGGAGTTTGGGTTAATTGCACAAGTCTATGCCTTACATAAAGCCCAATCCTGTGACGGCCGGTCCTTTAAGTAACCGCGCAACCAATTCCATTGGGGGTTTCTTTCCAAGAACTTTTCTGCATCGAACGGCTCGCCACAGGCCCTGCCAAACCGGGCCCAAAAACTAAAACCCCTGGCCAGTTCACTGCAGGTCACTTTGCCATCGAAAGCTCCGGAGGGACGAAAAGGCGGTGTTCCGGACAGCCCTGTGAATTCGGCGGGATCCACATCGGCATGCCCGCAAATTGTGCGCATACTGGGATGGTTCGTTAATTTCCAATATACATCGTAGTGATCGGATAACATCTCAGTGGCAATAGCGGTATCAATTTTGCCATAGTTATCCTTCAGTAGCTTTTCCCACCGCACTCTTCGTGCGCCGGTACTACGGATATCCAGGTATCCGGTGGAACTGCACTCCAGGTTCCGGATGCGGGGATCTTCGGGTGCGTTGAATCCGCTAAAATATCCGTTTTTGGTTTTGGTAAGGTCAGTATATTCAAGGCCCTGTTCGAAACGGGCAATTTCATTGGTTTTAATGTCTCCTAACAACTAGCTGTTGGCATAACCCCCATTGTTGTTTTCCTCCATTAACTTGACCCAATGGTCGATATCCTTTCCATATTGCATGGCTTTACGAACTCTGAAAAATTCGGGCGCCGCATCTTCCTTAAAATGTTTGAATCCGGCAATGGTGGTTTCGGTGCCGATGATTCCAGATCCGGTAATAAAGAAGTCGGTGAAACTGTCAATATAACCCGGTCCCGACTGCATGAACATTCGGGAGCCTTCGGAAGGCGCAATATCCAGGATGATATTCATATGTTGGCCGATGACGAATTGATCCCAAGAGTTATGAGCCATAACAATACCATGGGTCCGGGTGGCTGCACCGGTAGCGATAAAGGCGCTACAATGCTGTTTCTCTGAAGTATCCTCCCGTTTTTTTTGGACTTTCGGCCACCAGTAATTGACCAATTCCATATAACCGTTCCAGGCCAGGATTTCCTCAAAAGAAGTCCCAATGCCGGCGGCAACGGTTCCATCTGCAATACCGCGCATTTCCTCAATAAACTCATCATCGATATGGGGAGTAAATATATGATCCGCGGCATCAACGAAGAAAGTCCATTCTTTGCCGGTATTATGAAGTGTAATATGTTTGAGGGTCATTAAAACGCTTCCGATCTCGGGAGCCAGTAAATACCCATGTTGATAACCGCGTTCGTAAGGATTTCCTTCAATGTGAAGCTGGATCCAGCCGTTTTTTTGGAAACGGAAGGCGTTTTGCAGGTTTTTCTGGGAAGCGTTCATCATGAACCGCCTTTCTGACAGAAACTTGGAAGACATTTCATGATATTCAAAATAGAAATATTTGGTTATCAGGATATTTATTTAGTAATTTTTTTATACGATATAAAAGGATTTAAGCGTTGCCAATCGAATGAAATATACTTTAAAAATAAGGTTGGTGAAGAATAATGGAAAACAACCCTACGTTTATTCGTAATTTGTGTCAACTCTATTTAGCCCATAATCAGATCAATCCGCAAAGTTATGATAATGATAAGATTAAACGGGGACTCCGAAATTCCGACGGTACGGGAGTTGTGGCGGGGGTTACCCTGATTGGAAATGTTCATGGTTATTTGCTGAATGAAGGCGAAAAGATGCCGGTGGAAGGGAAATTAACCTACCGCGGCATTGATGTCGAAGAAATTGTCACCAGTTGCGAGAATGAAAACCGGTTCGGTTTTGAGGAAGTGGCCTTTCTTTTGTTATTTGGCTGTTTGCCGACGAAGTCCCAATTGGATGAGTTTCTCGATATATTGGGTGAGCTCCGGCATTTACCGGAAAACTTTACCGAGGATATGCTGATTAAGGCTCCCAGCAAAGATATTATGAATAAACTCGCCCAAGCGACGCTGGCGCTTTATTCCTATGATGGAAATCCCGATGAAACATCTCTGGAAAATGTTTTGCGTCAAAGCATGGAGTTAATAGCCCGTTTTCCAATCATCGTGGCGCATGCCTTTCAAGTCAAAAAGCGTTACTATGACATGGAAAGCATGTATATTCATTTTCCCAAGGAAAACTTGTCGACTGCCGAAAATTTTTTACGGACTATCCGTCCCACCAAAAGCTATTCGATGGCAGAAGCCAGACTAATGGATCTTGCCCTGATACTCCACGCCGAACACGGCGGGGGAAATAATTCCGCTTTCGCCTCCCGACTACTGTCTTCAACGGGAACAGATACCTATTCAGCCATTGCTGCGGCGATCGGCTCCCTAAAAGGCCCCAAGCACGGCGGGGCTAATTCCAAAGTGGTTTCGATGATTGACGACATAAAAGCCCACGTTAACAACTGGCAGGATGATAAGGAAGTCCGGAATTATCTCATAAAAATTTTAAATAAGGAAGCCGGAGACCGGAGTGGTCTAATCTATGGCATGGGCCACGCCATTTACACCCTTTCCGACCCGCGGGCGGTCCTTTTAAAACGGAGCGCCCGTAAACTGGCGGAAGAGAAGGGCGTATTGGATGAATTTATGCTGATTGACGCAGTGGAAAGACTTACTCCCGATGTTATGGCTGAGATGAAGGGAGATGCGAAAGCTATTTGCGCCAATGTAGATTTATATTCCGGTTTTGTCTATCAGATGCTGAACATTCCCCAGGAGTTATATACGGCGATTTTCGCGATTTCGAGGATTGTCGGATGGTCGGCTCACCGGATCGAGGAGATTATCAGTTGTGGGAGAATTATTCGGCCTGCTTATAAAAGTATCGTGCCATCTTCAAAATATATCCCGGTCGGCGAGAGAAAATGAGGAATAAAAGCTTTATATCGGTAATGATTTCTTGTTAAATATAAAACTAACCCAGCTGGAAAAGAAAACCGCTTCTTTCCAGCGTATTTTTTTTTACTTCGCAGATGCTATGGATGAGGTTATGGATATCATTTTAGTCATGATAGGAAATTGTTGAAAGGGAGAGGAACAATGCCGAACAGTATTCACCGGGATGTATTCAAACTTGAGAATGATCACAGCGCGGTTCGATTTGGCGCGAGATTTGTGGAAACGGAGGGTTTGGAAGAAAAGTGGTCCGGTACGATTCCGGAAATACCGGAAATTGATAAAACTAAATTAATCGGGAAAGTTATCACCAATTCCGAGGGAAAAGAATATAAACTGAACCGGTTTAGTGCGGGAGACCCGGAAGAAGAATACGACCATCATCAATATTTTTGGATTGAAAGCATATAAGTGCATATAGGTTCATGGATAGCGGTGAGGATAGAGCAAAGATATGAGATAAAATAGGTAGGCACGGCGGAATAACCATAACGCCCTGCCTCTTTATTTTTATCAAGGATTTCACTTCTCATCAGGTGATCCCAAAATATCAGGAATACCCTTTGAAAATAAATTACAGCGGTGAATTTATAAAAGTTTTTCTATATTGCGAAGGAGAAGAATGCCGGTATTTTTTAAACACCCGGCAAAAATAGTTGGTATCATTGAAGCCTGATGCCAAAGCGATTTCAGTGATATTGAGATCGCTTTCCCGCATTAACTTCAATGCGTTATTGATCCGTAGTTGATGAAGATAATCACCGGCGGACTTCCCGGTCAGTTCTTTAAAAAGTCGGCAAAAATGGTATTTGCTGATACACGCCATACTGGCCAATTGTTCTATCGTAATGGGTTCGCGGTAGTGCTTATCCAGAAAATCTAAAATCTTTTGAAACCTTCGTACATTTTTCATGATACCGGAATGCGCTTTTTCGCTGTAAATCCTGTCCAAATAACCTCTGAGCAGTAACACTACCAGTTCATAAGCTAAAGCTTTGATTGCCAGTTCGTATCCTACTTTTTGGGATGTATATTCGGCAATCATTTTTTTTACACAACGAATGATATTTCCATCATTTTGCACCAAGTTTTTAAAGGAGATTTGGTTTTGAATCAATGGGGTGATGTACTTGGTTTGGCAGGAATCGATTGGATCGCTTAACAAAAATGAAAAATCAATGCGGAGCATGTAACAAACCAGTACTGCACCGAGGTTCTCTCCATAATGCAATTCATTGCCGTTTATTACCGCCAAATCGCCGGGCTTTACCCGGAAAGAACGGGAATTACATTCGATCAACGCCTCCCCGGATAGAAAATAAATAAGTTGCAGATGCTCATGCCAATGCTGGCTAAAAATGGGACCGGGTCCTTCAAATTTACGTTTGAAAATGTCGACCAGGAAAGTTTGATCCGGCATCTCTTTGTAATGATATAATCCAATATTCGGCATGGTATACTCCATAGCAAGAATGTGCTGGTATTGAGCAAGATGATTCATGAAAATGAAAGATTTTTTTATTATAATAAACCTAATCAGCCGGACTGTAAATATCAATATAGTTCCTGTAGTAGTGAAGGGGAAGGGGAATCAGGAAACGTGCAAAAAGTTGAGCCTTGTGGAAACCAAAACAAATGGATTACTTTATTTGTGGTTGTGACAATGTCGTTTATGTCCTGTCTGGATTCCAGTATTGTGAATGTAGCATTGCCGGTTATGACTAAAGAACTGGGAGTATCGTTGGCTTCGATTGAATGGGTGATTGCAAGCTATTTAATTATTATTTGCGCTACGCTTTTAATCTTTGGCAGACTGGGAGATATGATTGGCAAGTCACGGGTATTTAAATTGGGTACGGTTTTGTTTACCATCGGTTCCTTCTTGTGTGGGATAAGTCGTTCTTTACCCATGCTTATTACATGCAGGGTTATTCAAGGTGTTGGGGCATCAGCCTATATGGCCAATAATCAAGGAATTATTACTCAAACATTTCCCAGTACTAAGCGGGGTAAAGCATTGGGCGTTTTGGCCGCAGCCGTTGCTCTTGGGACGATGATTGGACCTCCACTGGGAGGCTTGATCATTTCGGTCTTGCACTGGAATTATATTTTTCTCATCAATGTGCCTATCGGAATCATCGCGCTATTTTTTGGCTTTAAAATACTGCCGAAGAATGAAAAAACTGATGAAAAAATGGATCGAACCGGAGCGGTTTTGCTCTTTGCGGCTACGGTACTTCTTTTTGGCTCCTTGATTACGGGGCAAAAGACGGGGTACGGTAATCCATTGATTATCTTTGCGTTTATCTTAGCGATTGCGCTGATCGTTTGGTTTATCCGGCAGGAAATGAAACAAATTCAACCGCTTCTGGAACTGAAAATATTTAAAAATCAAATCTTTTCATTAAGCTTGATTTGCGCTTTTATTTCTTTTATTTGCATCAGCGCATCCATTATCTTGTTGCCTTTTTATCTGCAGGATATCATCAAGATACTGCCTGTTAACGCAGGTCTGTTTATGATGATATCTCCACTGGTGGTAATGCTTATTTCGCCGCTGTCGGGTGGGCTTTCCGATAAAATCGGTTCGGAAATTTTGACTTTAGTTGGACTACTCGCCATGAGTTGCGGTTTTTTATTGATGTCATTTCTGGATGAGCATTCGGTATTAATTTATGCCGCGGTGTTTGTGGGGGTAATGGCTATCGGGCAAGGTTTGTTTCAACCGGCGAATAATTCTCTCATTATGTCCGCCGTCCCCAAAAACAAGCTTGGTATTGCCGGCAGTGTCAATTCACTGGTGAGGAATCTGGGGCAAATCATGGGAGTAACACTGGCAACTACAATTTTATACAGCTTCATGAGTAATAAACTCAATCATCGCGTTTTTGATTATGTTGCCGGTCGCGATGACGTTTTCATTTATGGTATGCGACATGTTTATATTGTACTGGTGGTCATTTGCTTTATCGGCGCGTTATTGACTTTTTTCAGGTTATATCAAAAAAAAGTACTTAAAACTTTTCACCAATCATTCTATGGGAGGCTCTAAACCATGAAAATTGTTACCTTAGTTGAGAACACAAAAAGTAATGATTCACTATTCGAAGCCCGGCACGGCCTAGGGTTATATATTGAACAGGAAAATCAGAAAATTCTTTTTGATATCGGCCCGGATGATTCCGCTATCAAGAATGCCCAAGCCATGGGCATTGATCTCTCCATGGTTGAAATGTTAATCCTATCCCATGCCCATTATGACCATGGCCGGGGCCTGACCGACTTTTTCAAAATCAATTCGAAGGCTGCCGTTTATCTGTTGTCCGATTGCAATGGCCAATACTTTTCAAAACAAAAAGACGACTCCTATAAACCGATTGGTTTGGATGTCGAACTTTTTTCCCAATATCCAAAGCGTTTTCATTTTTTTGATCAAAAAATTCGACTTTCGGATGATATGCTGCTGTTAGCCCCGACAATTCATACGACATTTCAACCCCGGAACAATGCTAATTTATATACACTGGAAAATGGCCTCTATAGTCGCGATCGTTTTCAACATGAGTTAATTCTAACCGTGATGAAACATGGTTCATTAACGATTTTTACCGGATGCGCGCACTCCGGGATTTTAAATATGATTCTTTCCGTGGAACGTGAGTTTCCGGGTGTTCCGATTCAAACCTTGGTCGGCGGGTTTCATTTGGCAAATCCCCATGATATGAAACTGGCTGAAGATCAAGAGACAGTTGTTGAAATTGGTAGTTCATTACTTAAGCATCAAATTCAGAAAATCTATACGGGACATTGTACGGGAGAAGAAGGCTTTTCATTGTTACAAACCGTACTTCAAGAGCGGATTCAAAAACTCACCACCGGTTCAATTATTCATACTTGATACTTCGAGTTTGACGGCAATGATGCCACCAAGCGCCAAGATGCCGCCGAACACCTGGAACAGGTTCAGCGGTTCCCGTAAGAATAAAAACCCTAAAATCATACTGGAAACAGGCACGATATAGTGAAAAAGAATCACTTTTACCGGGCCTGTTTTTTCAATTCCTGTATACCAGCAAATATAAGCTGCCACTGTACCGAAGACAATGATATAAAACATTTTACAAGAAGTGATCCCGGAAACCTGAACCGGGACTGCCGGACCATTCAAGATGCAATAAACAATCAATACTGGCAGGCCTAAAGCCATAGTCAAGGCATTGAGCTTAACCGGAGAGTAACGCTGAAGCAGCGGTTTGGAAAAAAGTGTATAAGCGGCAAACAGCAGAGCGCTTATCAATACTATCAGGTTCCCTACAAAAAATCGCGAATGGAAATTAAAATTTGCGCCGGGTGACTGACTGATCATCAGAAAAACTCCATAAAAGGACAAGAGGGTGAATATCCAACGTTGGTATCCGATTTTTGCTTTATGAATAAACTCCAGATAAAGCTGGGCAAAAAGAGGCGAGGTTGAAATGATTAGGGCGGCGTTGGATGCGGTTGTCAGATGAATGCCTATGGTCCATAAAATATTATAAATCCCCACTCCAAGAACACCCAACCATAGTATTTTTCCAATATCGGACCGTTCGATCCGGATTCCTTCCTTGGTAACGATGAGATACAGAAAAAGGATTGCTACAGCTATGGTAAAACGAATCACTAGAAATGCGCTCTCCGGGATTTCCGCCAACACCGACTTTACCGCCACATAATTGATACCCCAAAGTAAAGCGGCAGTGATTGAGTAATAATCGTATTTTTCAATAATAGACATTAAAAATACCTCGCCCCTTTAAATTACGATCCTTATAGATTTTCATTTGAGTTATCCAATTCCTCCAATATCCACCTTGTTACTTCTTTGGTCAGGGGAATGCAAACCTGGCATTTTACTTTTGAACCGTACAATTTAACGGCCTGAGGATCTTTCTTATCGTAACCGATAATATCTCTGCAGTTTGGTGAAGGGAACTTTTCGCAAAACTTTTGGAAAATACGATCAGCAGGTTCACATGCTGCGTTTCTGCTTTCATTTTCTGACGTTCTTCCTTTAAAAATGCCCATGCATAAATAAGCCGCAATTAAAGAACCGCATGCGGCTCCGTTGTTAATCATTCCGCCCCCAAAGGGAGTGCTGATTTTCAAGAGCAGGTCATTCTGATAACCTAAATATTCGCCTACAGCAAGAAGGATGGCTTCGCAACAATGAAAATTACCTTCATATAATTCTCCGGCTTTTTCAACAACTTCATTCCATTTCTCCATGTTTGTAACACCTCTTTTTTGTTATATAATTAAACCACATATCACTGGTATGCTGAAGAACCAGTTTTGAATCAAAATTCTAGTACCAGTTATTATTCATACTGTAAGAAAAGGAATCATTTTAAAGGAGCACACATGGAATGTTGCATTTAAATATTCAAAAGGAACCCGGGAGTCCGATCATGAAACAAATCTATCAGCAGATTCGATACAAGATTTTGAACGGTGAAATCAAAGCGGGGGAAAAGCTTTCTTCCAGCAGAGAGATGTCACAGAGCTTGAATGTCTCAAGGAATACGGTAATGTCTGCCTATGAAATGCTGATTGCCGAAGGATATTTAGCCACCATACCAGGCTCGGGTTTTTTTGTTGCCCAGGGTGCGGAATTTCCTGAGTCACCTTCAAGGGTAATGGATTATCGGATGACTGCGTTTACATCCATGCAACTTAAGGATGGTACCATAGGTTTTCATAGCGGAACTCCGGCTTTGGATTTGTTCCCCCGCAGCAAGTGGAATAAACTTGCCAGCCGGGCTTTTAACGAAGCCCCAGTTTCTGCTTTGGGCTATGATGATCCGCAAGGAAGGCCGGAACTACGAAATATCCTTGCCTCCTATCTGAAAAAAGTCCGCGGTATTCATTGCCATCCGGATCAGATTATTATTACGACCGGTGCGAAACAAGGGTTATCATTGATCGCAAAGTGCCTTCTTAGGTCCGGGAGCGAGGTATGGGTTGAAGAGCCATTCAATAGTAATGTGGGGAAAATATTTTCCTATCACACCGATCATATTGTGCCTATCCCCGTCGATTATCAGGGAATCAGGACGGAATTATTTCCCGCCGGCGGTTGCCCGGCGCTGATTTTCGTTACACCCTCGCACCAGTTCCCTCTGGGAGGAGTCTTGCCGATTCAAAGAAGACTTGCTTTGATTCGTTTCGCTCAAGCGTCAGGTTGTTATATTGTGGAGGATGATTATGACAGCGAATTTTGTTACCGGGGATTACCCATCAGTTCCCTTCAGGAACTTGATAATCAAAGGGTTATTTATATCGGCACCTTCAGCAAAATACTTTTTCCATCCCTTAGGCTTGGTTATATCATACTTCCTTTCTCTTTGATAGAACAATGCCGGGAATGGAAGCGCCTTGGCGATCATCACTCCAATTCTTTAAATCAGTTAACCTTGATGCGTTTTATTGAAAGCGGAGAATTGGAAAGGCATATCGCCCGGATGAAAAAGATTTATCATCAGCGCCGGGATATTTTGATCGCGGGGTTAAAAGAATATTTTCCGGGTCAAGTCAAGGTAATGGGTGAAATGGCCGGAATGCATGTTGTGGCAGAGTTTTCGGGAATGGTCTTTACACGGGAAGCCATGCAAGAGCTTGAAAAAGCCGGGGTGAATGCGATTTCCGTTGAAGAACATGCTTTGATCAAGGGGAATCACCAAAATCAGATTATTCTTGGCTATGCCCATCTTAACCCGGCGGATATTGAAAAAGGTCTTGCCCGATTGAAAGGGGTGCTTCGGAGTTCACCCGGGCACGAAGATGCCTAGAAACGCGGCAATGCCCCATCAGTTTATGGACTTAAGCTTTGATTGCCGGTTGGTACCCTGTCTTTGGGATGGCGCTTCGGCAATCTTTTTTATATCTCAAAATTAATATTATTAATCTATATATTAATTTTATTAAAAAGTTAATTGACGAAATTGATTTATTGTAGTAGACTATCAACATAATTTAACAGCAAAGGTTATTTGGTGGAAAGGAACGGAAGAGTATGCGCTATAAAGCCCCGGGTCAATGTCCGGTTTGCAATAATGAATTGACAGTGACTAAATTAAGCTGCGCCAAATGCGGGACCAAGTTGGAAGGAGAGTTCTCAACCTGTAAGTTTTGCCGGCTTCCCGCCGAACAGCGCGATTTTATCGAAGTATTCATTAAATGCCGTGGTAATATCAAGGATGTTGAGAAAGAATTGGGAATTTCTTATCCCACGGTACGCAACCGGCTGGATGCGGCGATTGAAGCTTTAGGTTACCGGGTCGAACGGGATGTGGAACTCGCCGAAGAGAAGGAAGAACGGCAGGCCCGGCAAGCCGTGCTGGATTCATTGGAACGGGGTGAAATAACTCCTCAGGAAGCAACCAAACAATTAAAAAAATTAAAATGATTATGAGAAGGGGTTAGACGATGAGTGAAGAAAAACTGAAGATTCTTCAAATGATTCAGGAAGGAAAGATTAATGCTGCGGAAGGCTTGGAGTTGCTAAAAGCATTGGAAGAAACGGAAGAGCCTGCTGGTGTAAATAAATCCGCCGCCGCAACTGTGTCGCCTAATTTAGCCAATCGATTTTTACGGGTGCGCGTTTACACCGAAAACAACACCAAAGTCAATGTTAATTTGCCATTGGGCTTATTAAAAGTGGCTTCCAAGTTTGCCAATTTCGGCACCAGGGTTATCCCAGAGGCGGCAAGGGAAGAAATGCACCGGAAAGGAATTGACTTGGACCAAATCGACTTCGAAGAACTGGTTGAACAAATCAATCAGGGTTTGGTGGATGGAAAAATCGTGGACATCGATGCCAATGATCCCAAAGAAGGCCAGGTAAAGGTGGAAGTCTATGTGGATTAGTAAACCGTTCAAAATGTACCGCAGCTTTTTTTTGTTGGTACGGGTTCGTTCCGGAGGTTTCAGGATGACATTGCCCCTGGCGCTCTTTTTGATCGATGAGAGTTTCGATATCATCGGCGATATGCTCTGGATTGCGGAAAAATTCATTCCAAAGCGCGTTTATGAACAATATCTGGACGCGGGATTCGATGGCGACAGGAACGGGAATCCAACAGCGGATGAAATCCCGCCCATTCGTCAAATATTGGAGCTGTGCCGGGAAATGATCAATGAGTTACGCAGATACGGCAGATATTCCTTGGTTGAGGTGGAGGTTGGAAAGGGTCCTCAACGTCAAGCGGTATCGGTAGAATTCTTTTAATCGAAAAACCCAGGAGGGAATGACGATGAAATTCAAGAAAATCATCGGCTTATTGGTTTTACTGATTGTCATTTTTGCAACTGTGGCTTCGGTTTGGGGAATATTTTCTAATCAAGGGCCGGGTAAATATGAGTTTCATTCTTTACATGGCGAAAACGTCGAGATTTACGGTAAAGGTTTATACCGCTATGATTCTGTATCCGGGGCTTCTCAAGTAATAGCCCAGGATGGAGTGACTTTGGTTTTAGGTATCCCTGTCCTGATGATTGCGTTATACCTGGCAAGAAAGGGCTCACTAAAAGGCAGATTATTGCTTAATGGAATTTTAGGATATTTTTTGTACACCTATGCCTCCTATTCATTTCTGGTAATGTACAACTCGCTGTTTTTGGTCTATGTATTGCTGATGGGAGCTAGTTTTTTCGCCTTTACATTAACCATGATGTCCTGGGATGAAGTGGATTTGAGCGTTTATTTCAGTCCTAAAATGCCGGTGAATTTTATCGGCGGATTTTTGATTTTCCTTGCTGTGATAATCGGACTGATGTGGCTGGACAGGATTATGCCATACCTGACGAGAGAGGGGGTTCCTGCCGGTCTGGAGCATTATTCGACTTTGGTCATTCAAGCCCTGGATTTAGGATTTGTGGTTCCGGCGGCTTTTGTATCCGGCTTATTGCTCATCAGGAGAAAACCTTTTGGGTATCTATTGGCTCCGGTGATAACGATTAAGGCGATTGCTTTGCTGACGGCGGTAATCGCCATGATGATCGGGATGGCCCAGGCGGGAGTTCGTGTGAGTTTAATTGAAATGATAATTTTCCCCTCATTTGATCTGATTGCAATCAGTTGCTTGGTTTTGATGATGTGGAATATGAAAGAGTTTAAAAGAAATCAAGGGAGTATAAAGTGAGGTAACTCAATGCAAAAACTTTTACTGAAAGTCATTGCCAATATGGTGGCGTTTTATTGCGCGGCGAAATTATTCCCGGCCATTTATCTAAGTGGAATCGATGCGGCGGTTTGGGCCGGCCTTATTTTGGGCGGTGTCAATCTGCTGATTCGTCCCTTGCTTTTTTTAATTACATTACCGGTTAATCTACTGACATTGGGCCTTTTTTCACTGGTAATCAATACCTGGATGGTGATGCTCACCGATACATTTCTCTCCGGACTGCAACTCCCCGGATTTTGGTTGGCTTTGGCCACGGCTGTCATGATATCCATATGCAATTTGGTAATTCAAGCGCTTGAAGATTGATAAAAAATTTTTTTAGTGGCGGGAATTCTTTCCTTTGGAAAACGTTTTTAAAGAAAAAGGAGTTTTTTTGTGAAAAGCTAATTATAAAAGTAAGTCAATGAAGTAGAAGCGGATAGTCCGTTTTGTGACGAGTCCTTAATGGCTTGGAAGCAGGAAACATGAAAAAAAAGACCATCGTTACGATCGCCGTATTTATTTTTATAGCAGTTTTGTTGCTCTTGATCGGCCATTACTTTATCCATGGTTTTGAAAGGGATCAAGAGCATTGTTTATTGTGCGATCTTTTAACGATTGGCTTCCCTTCGATGACCCTGTATGAATTCCTTCTGTTATTCCTCTTGATTATCCGTATTCCCCGAATCAGAATCATTTCATTATCACTTCTTTTATGCCTCCAAATCCAACTGCGAGCCCCGCCCGATCGTTCAAATATTTAAACTCACGATGATTCCCGAAAGAAGCATGGGACTTTTAATGAAAAATTTTGACTATGAAAACATTTTCTTCATGAAATATGAGGGCTTTTTTTGGTTTACCTTCAAACTTCGTGATGATTACTGCGGACTGTTTAAATGCTGATTCTATTCTACATGGAGACCTGGAGCTATGAAAAAAAACAATTTTATATGGATTATTCTTGCCTTGATAATGTTTCTGGCGCCGCTGAATGCTCAAGCCAAACCCAGAGAGACCTTTACGAAAATCCTTTTGCCCAATGGGCTTACTTTACTGTATCGGGTGATGAAAGACCAGCCGATGGTTTCGATGTGCGCGGCAGTCCCCATCGGAATGAATTTCCCCAAGCGTAGTATGGCCCATTTAACCGAGCACATGATTTTTAGGGGGAATTCCCAATATTCTTTTACCAATATCTTGGATGTAACCAGCCGGCTTGGAGGAGCTTTTGACGGGCAGACCTCTTTCGACGCCACATTTTTTAAATATATCGTACCGAAATCGGGATTTAATGAAGCCTTTAAAGTTTTCAACAGCGTGCTCTGGAATGCCGGCCTTTCCGAAGAAAATATGGCTCTAGAGCAAAAGATTGTAGTTCATGAGGCGGAAATGAATTATCCGTCCCGCTTGGAGATGTATCCTATATTGCATTACTTTTATCCCCAAAATAATGATACCGCCTCGACTGTCTATGGGATTACTCCGCAAGATTTAAAAGAGTATTACCGGTCTTTTTATCAGCCTGCCAACGTGACTTACATTATTGCCGGAGATTTCCAACCCGAAATGGTTATAGCGGCATTGAAACAGCAAAAAAACATCTATGGCGATAGTCAGCGGCAGATCTCCGATGCGACCATTAAAGACCTTGATTTGCCCCACGGAGATATCACCGAGGCGCGAAATATTAATCCCTATCAATTTCAGATTTTATTGGCGTATGAATTTGAAGGGCTTTCACCGGGGGAGCGGATGATTTTACGAATTTTGTCATACCTTTACGGCCAAACCCACCGTATTAATTATGAACGGAATGAATTACAGGATTATTATGTAACGATGCGCTCGATTGGACCGAAAGACTTTTTTGGATTGTATTATTTGGAAAGGGACAGGCCTTATAATCAACAAATATACAGCGAAGAAAAGGCCAATCTATTAAAAGTGATACGCCAGTTTCAAAAGGTTGATATAAAAAAACAATTGAAAATGGTGACTTTCTTGGTAGAGATGGAGCAGGCCCAAAGCAATAATTCTCCGTCGGAAGCCTTGGACTATGAATTACAACGGTTGATAGATCCCGAAAGTATAACGGTTGATTCGTTAAGTATCTTAAAAAAGCTCGATCCTAAAGATTTGCAAAGCGTTATCCATCAATGTTTTTCGCAGCCTCCGACTTTCAGCGTTCTGGTAAAAAATGCGGTTGAAGGAGGAAACTAAAGATGGCCAAAAGATGTTTTTATTTGAGTTTGGTGTTTCTTTTGGCGCTTTGCGCTATTGGCCCGGTTTTGGCCGGCGATTTCGATGGTATTCAACAGACTGCCGCCAGTGGAATGAATATTATCCTCCAAAAAAACCAATCGGAAGTAGCGCAAATCGTCTTGCTTTTGAGATCGGGCAGTGGTCTTGAACCGCAAGGTAAAAAAGGCATCGCGCAAATCATGAACAATATTGTTTACTGGATTCTTCAAAGCAATTCGAAAGATAGTATCGGATCGATGGATGTTCAAACGAGTCCGGATTACTCTGTCATCAATATCACTACTTTAGCAAGAAATATCAAACCCGTCTTGGGGAAAATTAAGTTCTTATTGAGCGAACCCATATATAGTTATGACGACGTGGCCGACTTACAGAAATATGCCTGCAGCAGAATCAAGTCCCGCATGGGAATGGTTCAACCTTATATTGAGTTTAATAAAGCCTTTTATGGTGAAGGCCATCCTTATAATGACTGGCCCAACCCGAAGACCCTGGAATCGATAACCGGCGCGGATGTGTATCGATGGTGCCGGCAAACCTATCAACCGGGGAATGCGATTTTATCACTGAGCGGTAAAATTCCTCAAAACATTGGCGATCTTGAAAAATATTTCTCCGATATGAAAAGTGAAACCGTGGATCACCGGATGTTTGTTTCTCCGGTGAATTTAACCGCAAATCGATCCATTGAACAAGAGGATGAAAATAGCAAAGCTGCATCCATTTGCATCGGTTTCGCGGCTCCCCGCATTGTAGATCCTGATTATCCTGTTTTCAAGTTGATTACATTTTATTTAGCGGACTATTTTGAGTATTTTAATGAATTGCGGCTGAAACATGGTTTATTCTATTCGCCGGTTGTATTTTCCGATGAATTTGAAAAACCCAGTGCTCCCCATTTGGTTTTGATCAGTATGACCGATCCCGCTCATGTGGAAGCGGTGGAAGCGGAAACCGTAAAATTAATGACGAAGTTGATGGAAAAAGGAATTGAGCAAGAGGAAATTGCCAAGATACTTGCGGCTATGAAAGCGGCGGATGACGCAAAATCTGCATCCGGAGAAAATACGGCATTTTTAAACGCTTTTAGTTACTATATGCGGACCCAATTGGTGTATAACCAAGTCCTATGGCCGAAATTACAACTAATTAAAACCGAGGATATCAAAAGAGTTGCCTGCAAATACCTTAAAAACTATATTCAGGTCGTCTACAGTCCGAAACATATTGCGGCGGATTTGTAACCATGTTTGTTTACCTGGCCGATTTACCCATGCTTCCTCTGAAAGAATAACCGGGCTTGGAAGGCGGGTAGGGAGTGAACTGGATCTTTCCGTATTAGCGGCATATATTTACGGTTAAGGTGGTATTTTTAAAGTGCAACGACGAGCCTGGATACTTCTGATAAGTATTATGTTGATAATACCGGCCCAACAGAGTTTTGCGGCCGCAAATCATCCCGCTGAGGTTATTTTTGAGGGACATCCGCTGGATTCTCAAGTGATGGTTATTCATGAAAACGGCGATGATTATATCAACCTCCCTTTTTTAAGCCGACATTTAAACATCATTGTCGCCTGGAATATTGAAGCTCATGATCTTTTTTTAAAATTCGGGAAGACGAATATAAAATTTTATGCCAATCGTTCCACCTATTATTTGGATGGGCGGAAACAGCAATTAGGTAATGCTCCATTTGAAAAGGACAAGCAATTTTGGTTGCCGGTGGAGTTTTTGTCCAAACTTGGGTTGAGGATCGTAAGTCAAAATCAACAACAATTCATATTGGAATGGAGCCAAAATTATTTTTTGGGGGTTGAGATCACCGCTTACCAAAGTCGTCCGGCATTTTTATTGGAGGGTACTCAAGATTTAAAAATTGATGCCGGCCTCAGCCGCCCCAATCAGCTGGTTCTTAATGTACAGGGTGTGGCTGCACATTTTAGTATGAATGAACGTGTCGATATTTCCCCTTTTACGATGGTTACGGGAGTTCATTTTATCAAGGAAGATCCGGGGAATTTGAAAATAGCCTTCGATTTGAATCAAACCATCGGGTACCAATTGATTTCCCAACCCGATCATCCTCACCGGGTCATGCTTGTTTTTAATTACCTCCTAAAAAAAGTAAGCGTTTTACCCCGGAATGATGAAGCTAAAATTGTAATAACCAGTTCCGCGCCGGCCCAATATCAAGTCCGAAAAAGCAACCATCACTTGGTGCTCGATTTTATTGGGGCCACTTTAGCCGGAGATGTTAACTTGATTCATGACGATGAAAAGCGTTCTCCCCAAGTTCAGCTAGGGCAAATCAATCGGGACACGGTGCGAATGACGTTGGAAATGCCGGATTCATCCGATTATTATGTATTTCAACATGGTGACAACCCTAATTTGCTGGAAGTGCGAAAAGCTCAAACCATTCAACAAATCAAATGGGTAAGTACAAGGGATGGCGGTGAATTGCATATTGTTGGAAACGATGAATTGTTTGACGACATTATGCGGGATCAATCACCTCGTAAACTTGTCATCAAGTTTGATAATGCCAGAGTGATAAGTAGTGTTAATTGGGCGACCCCAAAGGATGATTTTGTTGATGGCATCATGCTAACCAATCCCCATCCAATGATTCTTCAGTTGGAAATTAATTTAAACCGCTTTGTCACCTATAAGATAGGATATTCCGAAAACCGGGACCGGTTGGTGGTGTACTTTAAGCGCTCTCCCATCCTTCATAAAACGATTGTCATTGATCCCGGGCACGGTGGAATTGATAATGGAGCCGTGGGCCGGCAAATGAGGGAAAAAGACTTGAATTTGGAAATCGCCATGCGGTTAAAGAACTTGCTGGAAGAGGAGGGGGCGGCGGTTATTTTAACCCGGGACGACGATTATTTCGTCGGCTTATATGAACGCCCTTATCTGGCCAATTATTTTTCCGCCGACCTTTTCATCAGCGTTCATACCAACAATCATCCCGATCTAAGCGTCCACGGCATCGAGGTGTTTCATTATCCGCAGCATCAATCGTCGCGTTTATTAGCGCAAGATGTTTTCAGTGAAATTACGCGGCAAACCGGCTTTCTCGGGCTGGGAGTGAAACAAGATAATTTTGTGGTGATCCGGGAAGCCCAAATGCCCGGTATTTTGGTAGAAGTAGGGTTTTTATCAAATTTTTTGGAAGAGAGTATCATGAAAACCGCTGAGTTTAAGGATAATGCGGCTATGGGAATTTATCAAGGGATTATTGATTATTTTGATGTCACAAAATAGAGGCGGGGATGGTCCGGACCATTACCGGCGGCAAAAATGAGGAAAATGACCCGCTCATCAAGGGTTTCCGTTAATGATGAACTCCATCCTCCCATTTACGATGGCGGTTCTCCATGGACTGACGGGCCATGGTCATGGTTCAAGCTATCGCCCATGAGATAACGCTCAACCATATCGGCGAATTCATCACTGAGTATCGCCGCATTTTCTTTTTCCGAAAATACAATTTGATCCATCACGCTATGAAAAGAATAATAGACGATTTTCGCGGCTGCCTCGAGGTTGGAGACCCGTAAACTGGCCCGGACATTCATTAAATATTCCATAATATGGCCGATGCTGGTTTTATCATACTTGGCGATCATTTTTTGAATATCCGGATCAGTATAATACATAGAGGTAAGCTCACCATTGAAATTGGTAAAAACATCATGGGCTTCAATGAAACTCTGAACCAATTCTTTGCAAAAAATTTTGATATTCGTATTTTCAAAAGGTAATTTGGCGAGATGAGTTTGAGTAATGTTATGAAATTGGTCGAAATAAAGTTCCAACGCAGCCATAAAAATCTCTTTTTTATCCGAGAAATAGGCATAAAAACAACCGGTGGCCACTCCCGCCTCCCTGGCGATTTCTTTGGAGTTGGTGCCGTGATAACCCTTTTGCGCGAAGAGTCTCATGGCAGCCTCGATGATTTGCCGCTTGGTTTGAATACTTCGTTGCTGTTTCGGTATCCTCGACTTGCTATGGTTTGCTCCCATTCCTTCACCCCTTTTGATTGTATGATTGGAAGAAGAGTCTGTCAATCAAGAATGTGAAATTTATTTCATATTATATTGACAAATTTCATGGCGAGCCATACAATGATAACGTGAACTTAAGTTCATATTTTGAGGAGCGTGAATGAAATGAAGCAAGGAACAAACCCGGTGTCTATGAAATTTTTCAATTGCTTGCTTCATTGAATCAAAGACAATAGGTGATCGATAAAGATGAAAGGGGAGAATATTACGAATGATGCCAATACCGGACCTGCTGATTTGCCCCAAAACCCACAAGAGCCTTATCTTATCGGAACGGGGTGACAGGATCAAGACTGAGCTTGGGGAGGTTAGCTATCCTGTCCATAATCAAATAATCAACTTTTGTCCGGATGCTACCGGTGCAAGCACCGATGCTTATAACCTCATCGCGACCCATTACGACTCCCTTTTAACCAATGCTTCGTTTTTAAGCCGCCTTTATAATAAAATTGTTTGGAACGTCAGGGATGAAGATTATATTCGAACTTTGATGGATTTTATGCCCGCAAATTTCTCCGGGATTCTGCTTGATGTTCCGGCGGGAACTGGGGTCTTTACAGCGGAACTTTACCGAAAATATCCCCAGGCTACCATTTTTGCGCTGGATTATTCTCCGGCCATGCTGCTGCAGGCTCAAAAACGGTTTCGGGATGCCGGACTGGAAAATATCCAATACCTACGGGGAGATGTAGGATGCCTTCCGGTACGAGACACCAGTATTGATTTGGTGATTTCCATGAACGGTTTTCATGCTTTTCCCCATAAGGAAGCAGCCTGGGATGAAATAACCCGCGTATTGAAGAAAGGCGGCAAATTCATCGGCTGCTTTTATATTCGCGGCAAACGCCCTTTTACCGATTTCATGATTGGCCAAGTCTATACCCGGCAGGGGGCTTTTAGGGCGCCCTTTTGGAGTGAGGATGAAGTTTTGGAAAGGTTGGAACGGCATTATCAAATTGGCCAAAAGGGAAATTGCCGTTCAATATTTTATTTTGAAGCTGAAAAAAGATAAGGGGACGTTGCAGAAGTTTATTTAAAATTTGTTTATTCCGTCAAAAATTTCATTAAGGCTTCCACGGCTGTTGATATCATACGTTCTTTATCAATCGTATTTTTCCCGAATACGATTTGATCGACAATGGCCGATACCAACTCAAAGGCGATGATCGATGCGGCTTCCCGATCCTTAACCTTGATGTCATCCTGCCAAAGCCGAAAAAACCGGGTAGTGCATTGGCGGGAATCTTCCATGTGCTTGTCCATAATGGCAGCCACATTCGGATTGGCGTAATACAGGACATTCATTTCCTTATAGAGCCCTTTGTGGGTTTCGTGCAGCGTGATCAAGCTTTCCATCAAATTGCGCAGCCATGCCTTTTTATCGGCTTGGTAGAGCGCGGGCCGGTTTAACAATTCTTCGTGTAAGACTGTGAATTGTTGATGATAGCGCCCCAGGATTTCCAAAAAGACGGCGTCTTTATCCTTAAAATAAGAATATAGGCTGCCGATGGACACGCCGGCGGCCCTGGCTATCGCATTGGTGGTGGTTTGATAATAACCCTGGTCGCAAAATAGCGCAAAGGCTGCCTCCAATATTTTTTCCTTCATCCCGATGCTGCGGGATTGCTTCGGTTCGCGCACCTGTTTGTTGTTTGCCATCGAATCATCCCCTTGTTTTTATTTTATAGAGGGTTATTTTTTTTGTCAATAAAATTTATGAGCAATTACTCATGTATATTGACTTCGTCATAGGATACAATTATAATATGAGCGATTACTCATGTTAATATGTGACGGATAGGAGAACGATGATGAAAGAATATCGAACCAGGGAACTGTATGGCGATTTTTATGAAAATGAGAACAAAAGCAAACCTCTCTTGGTAGTGATCGGCGGAAGTATAGCCGGTATCCCGACGATCTCTAAAGATTTGCTGGAATTCCGGGCCAATTTCCATGTGCTGGCGCTGGCCTATTTTGGCGTCGGGGGGACTTACCCGAACACCTCCAAAGAATTCCCCTGGAATACTTTATTCATGCGGTAGATTATTTTAAAAGCCAATTGGGAGTGGATGATGATCAAGTAATTATGATCGGCAGTTCCAAAGGGGGTGAATTGGTTTTGTTGCTGATATCGGAATATATTCATCCCGGTATTGCAATTGCCTGTGTTCCCAGTTGTTATGTATTGCAAGGAATACCCGATGGGCTGAAAACCATTTTGTTTCCTCGATCCAGTTGGACTATTAAGGGCCAAGACATTCCCTTTGTAAAATTCCGCTACAACATGAAAATAATCAGCGACAATCGCCGGCAAGAATATTTGGCTTGCAATGAGAAATCCATTCAATGCAATCAAAATCAGCAGGCCTTGATTCACTTGGACTCTTTTAAGGGAAGCTTATTATTGCTTTCCGCTGAAATGGACCATTTTTGGCCCAGCAAGGCAATGTGCGCATTCTTAAAAGATAACGCTTGCAATAAAATCAAACATATAACGTTAAATATGAAAGGGCATTATTTCCTGGAATACCAGGAATCGGGTAAAGAGATGATTGCCTTTTTAAATGCTCATAATCTAAATTGAATGGAGGTGAAGTATGGCAGAGAAAAACAGGTACCATCATGCCTGCGCCGACTTTGCAAAGATTGCCGGAAAAAAACAGGGGAGTTAAAGGAAACGATTTTGGGTAGTCTCCCACCTGCGGCAAGTGCAGCTAGTAAGGATGGATGACAACTTGCGGAGCTGCCGGGGCAATCGAAAGGATGAAAATAAAGAGATAGAACGAATTAACCACGAAGTACACCAAAGTGGAATTGTATACACAATTCCCATAAAAAACGCTTGCGTTTTTAGAGCACGAAGACTAAAGATTTCCCCCTGTTTTCGTGGCCTTCGTGCTCTTCGTGGTAGGAATATTAATTTTTTGACATATTAGTTATTCCAGTAATTTGTTTTGTATTTATTTTAAAGAATGGAGGTTCATGATGAAGGTACTTATCATAAACGGCAATCCGCCAAGTGCATCTGGCGATGGAATCACTTCAACTTTGGGAGATTATCTGAACCGTTTGTCCGGGTGTCTACAGGAAAAAGAAATTGAAGTCAAAAACATACCCCTTGCCGATTTAAAAATTCATTATTGCTCCGGTTGTTTTAGCTGCTGGCTGAAAACTCCCGGACGATGTGTCTTTCAGGATGATATGGAACTGGTTTTACGGGAAATGCTCAACAGCGATTTAGTGATATACGCCGCTCCACTCAGCCTCGGTTTTCTCCATCGCCTGCTTAAGAAAACGATCGATCGAACCATTCCGCTGCTTTTACCTTACATCGGGCTTTACAAAAAGGAATGTCATCATTATCTGCGTTACCCGAAAATGCCTTTCATGGGAGTTGTGGTGGAAAAAGAAGCAGATACCGATGAGGAGGATCTGGATATAACCTATGGGATGATGAAACGATTATCATTGAATATGCGGACCCGGCTCGTTTTCTCCGAAACCACCGAAAAAAGTCCAGAGGAGGTTCTCCATGAAATTAGTAGTCTTTAATGGCTCTCCCCGCGGGAAAAGAGGGAATAGCCGGATCTTACTGGATAAGTTTCTGCAGGGTTTTGAAACAACCGGTGGGACTTTTGAAATTTATTACTTAAAAGATTTAAAGGAACATCCACGATATGCAGAATTGTTTTTTCAGGCCGATGCCGTGTTTTTGGCTTTTCCTCTCTATACCGACGCCATGCCGGGCATTGTGAAAGCGTTTATGGATGAACTCAAAACGCATCGTCCCGTTTCCGGCGAAACGGGCGCCCGAAAACATTTGTTCTTTTTAGTCCATTCCGGATTTCCGGAGGCCAAACATTCGGCCCTGATTTCAAGGTATCTGCTGAAACTTGCCAAGCGGTTAAGCTATGACTGCCCGGGAGTGATAGTGAAAGGCGGTTCCGAGGGGATCCAAGATATGCCGGCCAAAGCCACAAAAAAACTGTTTCAACAATTTTTCCAACTGGGATCGATTTACGGCCAAACCGGGCAGCTGGATGGTGAGTGCCTGCAAAAAATACGCGGCATGGAAGCGATCCCGTGGTACCTATTTCCGTTATTATGGGTGTTACAGGTAACCGGCTTACTCAATTTCATGTTTAACAAGGAACTCAAAAAAAATGGGAGTTTTGAAAGACGCTATGACAGGCCTTATTGGGAATAAGGGAAACTGAAAATAAGTGTTTCGCCTTTGCAGCCTATTGAATTAGCCACAGAGACAGCGGCACCAAGGTGCCGAAGACACACAGAGGAAGAACTTAATCCAAAAATTATTTAAGGTAAAATAAAGGAGAGTTAATCATGATTTTTTGGGTGGTTTGGCTCATCGGGATTATTGTTGGAGTCATTACTACAATCATCAATCCGTCGTTAAGGACAGTATCATTGATCGCTGAAAATCTGCTGTTCTATCAATTAACCGTTACCATAACATTAACCGGGTTCATCTGTTTTATCGGTCATGTGTTTACCGACAGACCCGCCACCAAGAATGGCTGGCCCAAGGGAAATCTTTTTGAGAAAGAGCTGGGTTTTTCCCAATTGGGATGGGCGTTTGGCGGCGTTTTGTCGATAGGTTACAGAGGCTCATTTTGGATAGGGATTATCACAGTTTTCAGCACGATGATGGTTGGAGCGGCGATGATTCATGTCGTTGACGGAATCAAGAATAAGAATTTCAAGCAGGGGAGTCCGATGATAATTCTGATTGATTTATTGATCCCGGCAACGTTAATTGTCTTATCAATTTTGGCGAAAATTTGGTAAAGGAAAAAAATCATAACAAGGGGGACTATCGAAAGATATCGCTTTTTATTTTTAGGCCCACATCCCCCTCCAAGGAACAGTTGGCGAATTTTTTTTAGATTCAGTATTTATGGATGGATTCCTTTGGGAATTTGCTGGCTAATTTCATTGAAACCGGCAAAAAATAATGTCGGTATTTTGAATCGTGGTGTTACTGTTTCGATGGAACGTTACGACACCATGAGCGAGGTATTAGCCGATGGGTTTAAAGAGTAAAGTTCTTTCGTGGAAAGATTCCGACTGCCAAAAAAGACCCTATTTGAGTGGCTCCCGCCGGCAACATCTTGCCTGGTCCATAATAATCGCCCTCGGCCTGCTTTTTTTCCTGGTATTTATACCTGCGTATATCCGCGGCGCTCTACTCAGGGGGCTGCAGGAACACCGCTATCTTACCAGTATGCTTATTGGTTTTGGCGTACTGGCGCTTTCGTTATTATGGTCCACCGGACAGTCCATCGATGCCTGGGTTTTTTCCTATTTCAACCTCCGGGGCAACCACCCGCTCTGGCTGGATCGAATGATGTTGGGATTCACCCAGCTTGGCAATGGCATTTTTGCTTTACTGGTCGCGGCGATTCTGTTTATGGCGAACATTCACCGTCTGGCTTATGAGCTTATTTTGGGCACCTTGACATTATGGTTGCTGGTCGAATTGATTAAAGCCATGGTTCGCCGTTCGCGGCCTTTCAGCAAGGTGGCCGGGGCGCGGATTGTGGGTCCGTTTGAACACCGGTGTTCTTTCCCCAGCGGCCATACCAGCCAGATTTTTTTCATGGCCAATTTATTGTACCGGTATTTTGATCCCTCTTTCGGGATTGCTTGTCTCTTGTTCGCCTTGGCGGTATTGGTGGCCATCACCCGCATGTATGTGGGAGCCCATTATCCCCGTGACGTCCTGGCCGGATTAATCCTGGGAAGCGTATGGGGTATCCTCGGGGTCATTGTGGATACACATTTTCTGGTAGCCATTCGGTAGTTTGCGGGTACAGGAGATAAGGCCACCTTACTTTATATCCTGACCCCGTAAATAACGATCTCTTCCGTATTGATAATCTTCTCAATTTTAGCGACCGTCTCTCCAGCATCAAATGCAGGAATATTTAAAAATAGTTGAAACATCCTCAAAACGACATTTAGTTTTTCCTGATAACCGATATTCCCCATAAACAAACTCTCTGCAATAAAACTGCGGATACATCCGGAGATGGATAAAGCCCTTAAATAATAATCCTGCTCCGTTAATTCCGGATTGTAATCTTGATATAATTCCCGCCATAAGTTAGCGCAATTTTTGGTGAATAATTCCAGAATCGGCCAGGAGCTATAGGCTTCATGGAATAGTTCGGCGAATTTGGGATGCCTTTCTACGACATAGAGATGCAAAGCCATGGGGAAGGCAAGAATTAAAATCGAATCGGAATATTGTCCGGCGAAGCTCTTGGCTAACTCGATGACTTCTTGGTCCACATCCATGATGATATCTTTGAAGATATCTTCCTTGTTCTCGAAAAAATGATAAAGACTGCCGTTTAAAATGTCAGCTTTTTGAATGATTTGGCGAGTGGTGGTTTGTTTGTAGCCTTGTTCAATGAATAGGTCTCTGGAAATATCCAGTATTTTCCTTTTGATTTCATTCAATGTTTTCTCACATCCCTTTTCATTATACCGATATCAAATGTAAAAATCAAATTACATTTTGAGCGCGCTCAACTTTTTCCATTGACTGCCGTTTTCGGCCGTGCTATATTTAATTTAGTTGAGCGCGCTCAAATTCTTTGAAAAAGAAAGTTCTTCAAAGCAGAGTATCCATTCGTTGAGTGAAAAGTGATGGATTTAGGAGTGAAACAAATGAAAAAACAAGACCCGAAAAAACGAATAAGCTTTCTGTTGATGGTATTGATCGGAATCGCATTGCCCGTAGTTTGCCGGGCGGATCAGACGGCCCCAAGAACATTAACGATCGATCAAGCCGTTCAGATGGCTATGGAAAACAATTTACAACGCCGGGTCGCCCAATATGGCGTAAAGATAGCCCGGGATAAGATATCGCAGTCGTTTTCCGCTTATGGTCCTACCTTAACAGTAGACGGCGGTTACAATCATTATAATGAGGAGCCCTCCGAGGTCCAGTTGAAAAAGGGTCTGGTCGATTTGAATAATGCATTTTCGATGAATTCACCCTCTTTACATATTCCCATCCAACAAGAACCCAGCGATAGTCTGGATTATCACGGCTATCAATTTCATTTGACCCAGCCGCTCTATACCGGCCATAAATTGACGGCTACCAAAAATCAGGCCAAGGCCAACGGTAAGAATGCCGAGGCCAATTTGACCGCTGCTGAGAATGATGTAGTGCTATCGGTCAAAAAGGCCTATTATAACGTGGTGCTTTGCCAACAACTAAACGTAACCATGGATGAAGCGGTTGCCAGCATGGAGAAACATCTGGAAGAAGCCAACGCTTACTATAAAGTCAATGTCGTCCCCAAGCTGGATGTCTTAAGGGCGGAAGAAAAGTTGGCCGATTTAAAGCAGAAACAATTGCTGGCCCAGAACAATCTGATTTTGGCGAAATCATCCTTAAATTATGCCCTAGGTGTCGACCTGGGCAACGATTATTCCTGTAAAGATGATCCGGGATACGGGCCGCCGCCCCGGGATCTAACCGCCTGCCAGGCCCAGGCGCTGAAAGAACGGCCGGAAATTGCCGCTATCAATGCCCAAATCGATATGGCCCGGCAATCCGTATGGATCGCTGAAAGTAATTACAAACCCACCGTGGCGCTGGTTGCCAACCAAGCGCACTATGAACCGGAAAATGCCTCCCCCTCCAAAACCGTCGGGGTGGTTGCCACCATGAAATTGTTCGACAGCGGGATGGTGCTGCATCAGATCGCCGAGGCCAAAGATACCTTGAAGCAGGCGCAGACCGGTAAGGAATTATTACAACGCGGGATCAAGCTGCAAGTGGAACAAGCTTACCATAATGTGGAGGTATCTTTAAAAACCATTGAAGTGGCGCAAAAAAGTCTGGATACTGCCAAGGAGACCCTGCAGGTCGCCGATACCCGTTACAAAGTGGGGTTAAGTACTTCGTTGGAGCGGCTGGATGCCGAAGTCGGCTTAACCCAAGCGAAAACCAATCATACTCAAGCCTTGAGCATGTATCATATTGCTTTGGCTGAATTGGACAGAGCCATTGGAAAAAAGAACAATGATTGAAGTTAAGAAGGGATTGGTCTCATAAAACGAAGGAGCGAACGGTAATGGGGAAATTCATTCAAAGTAGAAAATTTAAAGCTTTTGGGATGGCAATTTTATTGGTATTGATTGCTTTAGGATGGTTCATTCACAGTCAATCACGAGCGAATACAGCCATTCAGGATATTCCGGTTGTCAAGGCCCAGGTGGTTAGTGCGGGTGAAGATGGCGCCACTTATAATTACTCCGGTGTGGTGCATGGCCGTTTTGAGAGTCAATTGGCCTTTCAAGTCAGCGGGAAGCTCATCCGCAGGAATGTTGATGCCGGCAGTGTCGTAAAAACAGGCCAAATACTGATGCAGATTGACCCGATCGATGTGGAGCAGGGATTTGCCGCATCAAAGGCCCAGTTACAGGCGGCCGAGTCCCAGTTTAAACTGGCGAAAGACAATTTGGAACGTTTTAAAGCTTTATATGATCAAAAGTTGATGAGCCAGGCGGAATTCGACCGTTACCAGAACATGTATGATTCGGCCGACGCCTTGCTGCGGCAAGCCAGGGCTCAATATACCCACGGCTCCAATCAGCTTAATTATTGCAATTTATACGCCGACGACTCCGGAGTGGTAGCCGGAACTTACGCTGAGACGGGGCAAATCGTCGCCGCCGGACAACCGGTAGCCGTCCTGGTCAAGGGGAATAACAGAGAGATAGAAATTAACGTTCCGGAAAACCGCTTGACTGACTTTAATAAAGTCCGGCAATTTAAAGTGACCTTTTGGGCTTTGCCCGACATAACCGTTGAAGGGAGAATCCGCGAGATTGCGCCGATGGCCGACCCGATAACCCGTACCTATAAAGTGCGAATCAGCCTTCTCAATCCGCCGGCAGTCGTTGAACTGGGTATGACCGCCACGGTAACTGAGACTGCCAGTAACGGGGAGTTGGCACTGTATCTTCCGTTAGCGGCGATTTATCAATCAGGAGATACTCCGGGGATTTGGATGGTCCGGCAGGGGATGGTTCATTGGAAACCTGTTAAACTGGGATCTTTTGGTGATGGCGATCAGGTACAGGTGCTCCAAGGACTTCAGGCAGGAGATATGATTGTCACAGCCGGGGTGCACAAATTGTGGGAAGGTGAAAAAGTACGCACAGGAGATGATCTGGAGTGAAGGGCTTTAACTTGTCTGAGTGGTCTTTAAACCACCGGGGACTCATTTGTTTTTTCATCGTTTTGATCGCCCTCACCGGGGTGTACTCCTATCAGAACCTGGGCCGGATGGAAGATCCCGATTTTGTGATGCGCCAAATGATAGTGGCGGTCGGCTGGCCCGGGGCAACCGCCCGCCAGGTGGAGGAACAGGTCACGGACAAGATTGAAAAACGCCTGCAAGACACGGCGGGCCTCGATTATCTGAAAAGTTTCTCCCGGCCGGGTCAATCGGTGATCAATGTTTACTTAAAAGATACTGTCAAAGAAGCGGATGTCCGGCCAACCTGGCTTGAGGTCCGCAATATGGTGAATGATATTAAAGATACCCTTCCGGAAGGGGTGCGCGGGCCGTATTATAACGACCGCTTTGATGATGTTTTTGGCAGCATTTATGCGCTGACCTCCGATGGTTTTTCGTATGAAGAAATGAGGGCCCATGCCGAAAAAATCCGTCGCATCCTGCTTGGAGTCAAAAGCGTCAAAAAGGTTGAACTCATCGGGGTGCAGCCGGAAAAGATTAATATCGAAATGGACAGCAGCAAATTAGCGGGTTACAGCATTGACCCCATGCTAATCATCGCGACGTTAAAAGCCCAGAATACCATGACTCCCTCGGGAATGGTCACCACCAGCACCGATAACGTCTACCTCCGGGTTACCGGGATGTTTGAAGATATGGACAGCATCCGCAATTTGCCGATCCGGGTTTTGGATAAAACCTTCCGGCTCGGGGATATTGCCAAGGTGGAGCGCAGTTACGCGGACCCTCCCGAACCTAAAATGTTTTTTAACGGGAAACCGGCTATCGGAATCGCCGTATCCATGGAAAAAGGCGGCAATGTTTTGACGCTCGGAAAAGATTTGCAGGCTACCTTGGCTCAAATCAAAGAGGATCTCCCGGTTGGCCTGGAGATCAGCCAAGTATCCGATCAGCCGAAAGTCGTCAAGGATTCGATTAATGAATTCCTTAAAACCCTGGGCGAGGCGATCGCGATTGTTTTAATCATCAGCTTTCTAAGTTTGGGCCTGCGCACCGGAGTGGTGGTGGCTTTGTGCATTCCGCTGGTGATCGCCGGAACTTTCGTGGGAATGAAAATCGGCGGGATCGATTTGCAAAAAGTTTCTCTGGGAACCCTGATCCTGGCCCTGGGATTGTTGGTGGACGACGCCATTATTGCTATCGAAATGATGGCGGTCAAGTTGGAACAGGGGTGGGACCGCTTCAAAGCCGCCTGTTACGCTTATACTGTCACCTCTATTCCGATGTTGACGGGGACATTAATTACTTGTGCCGGATTTATTCCTATCGGCTTTTCCAAAGGGCTGGCCTCCGAATTTTGCAGCAGTATCTTTCCGGTGCTGACCACCTCGCTCCTTATTTCTTGGCTGGTTTCGGTGATGGTGACTCCCTTACTCGGCTATCACCTGATCAAAGTCCAACCGGTAACCGGGGATCAACCGGACGTTTATGACAAACCGTTTTATCACTGGTTCAGGCGGGTCCTGGCCTGGTGCCTGGAACACCGGAAGATGGTCCTGGGAATCACAGCGGCAGCGTTTTTACTGGCGGTATTTTCGTTTTCATTTCTGAAAGAAGAATTTTTCCCCAAATCCATCCGTCCGGAGCTGATTGTGGAAATGTGGCTTCCGGAAGGCGCTTCCATCCAGGCCACCCAACGGGAAGCTCTCCATTTTGCGAAATGCATCAAAAACGATCCCCAAATCGCACGCTATTTCTTTCATGTGGGGAGCGGGGCGCCACGGTTCGTGCTTACCTTTGAACCGGTTTTCCCTAGCTCCAATTATGCGCAGTTCGTGATTGTCACCAAGGGCCTTAAAGAGCGGAACGCCCTGGAGCAAAAAATTAACCGCCTGTTCGCCAAGGGGTTTCCCGATGTGCGGAAGCATATTAAAGTGTTGGAAATCGGCCCTCCGGACTCCTATCCGGTGATGTTGCGCGTATCGGGCTACAGTTACGATAAGGTGCGCCAAATCGCCAAAAAGGTCAGTGAGGTCATGGCGGCCAATCCGGAGGTCCGGGATATTAATTTTGACTGGTATCAAAAGACCAAAGTATTGCATTTGGCGGTCGATCAGGACAAGGCCCGGATGCTGGGCCTGGACAGTTCCCATTTGGCCTTAAATCTGCAGGCCCAAATCTCGGGGATACCGGTGAGTGAATTCCGGGAAAATGATAAGACCGTCGCCATCGAGTTCCGTTTGGACCCGGAAAGCCGCAGAAGTCTTTCCGACATTAAGGACTTAAATATTCCGCTGGGGAACGGCCGTTCCGTTCCTTTGGAACAAATCGCCAAAATCGATTATGGCGCGGAAGAAGGTTTGATCGGGAGGCAGAATTTAAAACCGACCATTACCGTCCAGGCGGAAGTGGCGCCGGGATTCACCGGAAATGATACCGTTAAAAAGGTTTACCGCAGCCTGAAAGGACTTCGGGAAACCTTGCCGCCGGGGTACAGCATCGAAATCGGCGGAGCAGCCGAACGGAGCGAGCAAGCTACCGGATTTCTTTTGGCAATGGTGCCGGTGATGCTGGTTGTGATTATGATTCTACTCATGTTTCAACTGCAAAGCTGCAGCAGAATGTTTTTGACCCTGCTCACCGCCCCGCTGGGCATTATCGGCGTGGTGGCGGCGCTCTTGATTTGCGGGATGCCCATGGGCTTTTTGGCTGAAATCGGCATTTTGGCCTTGACAGGCATCATTATCCGCAATTCCGTCATTTTGATTGATCAGATCCAGCGGCAAATCGATGCCGGGGAATCAGCCTGGAACGCCATTATCAATGCGGCGGTGTTCCGGTTCCGGCCGATCTTGCTGACGGCTTCGGCGGCGATCATGGGCATGTTGCCCCTGACTGTTGACCGGTTCTGGGGTCCGATGGCCGTGACCATCGCCGGCGGCTTGTTTGGGGCGACGGCGATGACCTTGTTGGTGCTGCCGACTATGTATGCCGCCTGGTTTAAAGTGAAACCGGAATCTTCCATGCGGTCAGAATAAAACACTACGAGTCAAATGTGTTCAATGCGGGAAAACACACGCTATTGTTCCCGACTTTCTTTTCCTCAAAGGAAGATACAGTCAAACCATGTCAATGATACAATTATTGGTTGATTCAAACAGAGGGGTAATTCCACCCAATTGGCGTAGATTTTTCAGACCCCCTCGGGTATTGGTTGCATTCCCGCTGAATGTACTCTTGGAGTTGACATCATTGGAGGGAGAGCGCATCTTTTATAGAAGAGGGGCCTTCAAATGAAGGCGCATGTTTCTTGCGGTATTCCGAAGGGGAGCAGTATATCAATCTGCGAAAAATTTCCGAAAAATAGCTTGCGCTGATAAATCCGATGGATTCCGCGATTTCGGTGATATTCAGCTCTTGTTTCATCAGTAACGGCAGACTTTGTTGAATGCGGTATTTAAGCAAATACTCAAATGGCGTCTGCCGCATGACTTTTTTAAAAAACCGGCAACATTCACTTTTACTGATATTACCGGCGGATGCCATTTCTTGAAGAGTCAGCTTATTCCGGTAATTTTGATGAATGTAATGAAGGACTTGTTTCAAACGGGGAATATCTTTGGGAAAATATTCATCCTTCCCGCTGGTAACGGTTTGAAATTCCTGAAAAAGAATCATCCAAATTTCACAGAGCCTACTTTTGATTTGTAATTCAAAGCAAGTAGGTTTTTTGGTATAAAGGGCATCGATTTCAAGCAGCCAATCAATCATGCGCCGGTGATTTTTATCTTTGGAATCCAAATATAATGAAGTAAATTGCTGGGATTCAATGAGGGGTGATACATACTTTGTCTCAATCATACTATGCTCATAGCCGAAAATAAACACCGGATTTACCGTTATTACGGTATACTTACAGTCCGCGTTTTTTAATAGCCATCCCGTATGAAGACAATTTTTATTGACGAACATTCCGCAGCCGGTTTCGACTTCATAGGTATCATCATTAACCTGGTATTCCATCTTACCGGCTGTGAAGACGGTGAATTCCAGATCCGAATGCCAATGACATTCAAAACGATTTTGCTCATATTCGGATATTGTTTCATGGTCGATGTGGAGGGGGAATGTATAGTCGCCATGCAACTTTTCTTCCATGAGGTTTTTACCGATATTCAGTTTCTTCTTACTCATCCCTGCGCCTCTTAATTGAGCAATATTGTTATTGAATCCGCCAAGAAAATTATAGAAACAGCCATCTACTGCTATTATACTTATATATGTGGAGAAAAACAATGAATCTTTCGGAAGTGAGATGTCGATATGAAACAGCCGGAAGGTCACAGTGTCGTCGGAAATATGGATTACTCGGTGTTCAGCGACGATTTTTCAGCGAAAATGAATACGTGTGTTTTTAATATCGAGTATCGTGTGTTACAAAAAATGAAGCGCATCCATGGGGAAAATCACCTGGATTACCGCTTGATGATGCGGGAATTGTTGGCCTCAGCCAATGGAGCAACCGTTTATGAAATTTTTTGGGAGACTCTTTTGAATCATGGCAAAGAATATCGCAAGCTGCCGGAAAGTTTTGATCTTATACCGATGACCCTTATTGCATGGAGAACTTTTTCCGGGTGCATAGTTTGCAGTGTAGAACGGATTTTTCTGAAATGGGACAGCGCGCTCTCTTTGGAGGATAATCTATTTTTCAATGCCTACATGGAACACTCAGGCCAAGTTGTTTCAAAATTGCTCAAAGAACATTATGAGCCCGTCGCAGTTATCGGTAAAGGCGACTATATAAGGACTTTGAGAAAAGTTTTTGCGGATCAATTCGGTTATACGGTGATTTGATAGGGACCGAATTGATCCGGATACGTAACCTGCAGAAAGGAGCCATAAAAATGATTCGGGCGGTTATTTTTGATTTGGATGGCACGATAGGTAATACGCTTCCTTTGTGTATTGCGGCTTTTAGAAAGGCTATTGAGCCATTGCTGGGAAGAAACATCAGCGATGAGGAAATTGTGGCAACTTTCGGTCCTTCGGAGGAAGGCACTATCCGTGCGCTTAGTCCCCATCAATATGAGAAAGGGCTGGCAGGTTACATTCAATACTACCGGGAACTCCATGATATGTGTCCGGAACCCTTTGAGGGGATGCATGAAATTTTTGAATATCTGCAAAGCAAGGATATTATCTTGGCTCTGGTGACCGGAAAGGGGGTAAAAAGTACTGCGATCACGCTTTCCCAATATGGCTTGGAGTCTTTATTTGCAGCTGTTGAAACGGGTTCTCCCTCAGGGCCGAGGAAACCTGAGGGAATCAGAAACGTTCTGGCGAGATTGAATTTGAAATCCGAGGAAGCGATTTATGTGGGGGATGCGCCGAGCGATATTATTGCCGCGCGAAATGCCAATGTCTTGGCGGTCTCGGCGGCTTGGGCCAACTCAGCCGATATCCAACAACTTAGGGAATTGAACCCCGATGAAATTTGCTTCACGGTTGGAGAATTCAAAATTTATTTAACGGATACGCTGGCGGTGAAGCCGGCGTGATCTAAAAAAGTCTCAATAGTCATGCTCAGTATTTTCGGCGAAATTGGGGATTCGTCAAGGATGATGGCTGTCGAATGGACGGAAGATAGGGCTTATCCAATGACGGGTCAGTTAATTGTGTAATCGGAATGAATGATCTGGACGAGTATTACCGAACTGGCAAAAGATTATCAATAGAGGAACTCGGACTATTTATCCGGCTTACGGCAAACCGTTTTCCATCCGGAAACAAAGGGAGAATAGGGGCAAAAGAAAAAACAAAACATGGTAATGGTTTGTGAGGGCTCTAGTCCTATTATATATAGCAAAGGCAACCCATTGAGGTAGGGGTTGCTTTTTTATACTTAAGCTGTTTTAACATTTTTTGTGCAGAGATTGAGAGGAACATAAAAATTCAATATGCTAAATTTAGATTACCAGGTGATAGTGGGAAGTAGTTCAAGGTATCGGAGGTATGAACCATGAAGGATTTTGTGCCGTTATCGAAGATTGCCAAAATAATCCGCCGTAAAAACGCGGGCCCTTTTGAAATCACCTTGGACATTTTTTTTAATCGTGAACAGAATTACCGGCGCGCCAAAGCCACGGGCGTGATCACCAAAGAACGGATTGCCGGTCTACTTATCCGCGTATAATCCTAATACTCAGGCCAAGATTCCCCCAATCCTAACCCCCAAACCAAGGGTGATACCTAAAGATAAACCCAGTTGGCCGGAGAGATATTTTTGCCCCAGCACCACCATGGGCTAAGGGAACGGCCAATAGGATGCCAATCGGGATTAACGGGAATAAGAAAATCAAATTTGTAAGGATTGTGAAAGATGTAATGATGTTTTCATGACAGTAAATTGACATCAAAATGTAATGTTTCACGAACAGGACTATCGAAAATAGTGTCGAAATTTAAAGTATGAAAACATTTTCATATTCATAAGTGTTTTTTATGCTTGGCAAGCTTTGAGGGTTTTTGTAAATCAAGGCGTATAAAAACCATCTACAATTGGTCATAAGACTTGATTTGATTTTTTGAAGATTGTCCTTCTGATTTTGGCTATCATGAATTAATGTGAAAACATTTTCGCAATGGAGAACCCATGGCAAACATTAAAGATGTGGCGCAACTGGCCAACTCTTCGATAACCACTGTTTCCCGGGTGATTAACAATAAGGGGTATGTAAAACAGGAAACTCGCGTCAAGATCGTGGAAGCGATCAAGACGCTGAACTATAAACCCCTGGAGCGCAGCGAAGGGGTTAAGGATACCAAGACTATCGGCCTGTTTGTACCCAACATTGAAAACCCTTTCTTTGGAAAGATGGCCCGTCATTTGGGTAATGCTGCCAATGCCATGGGTTACAATATTTTACTTTTTAATATCAATGGCTCTCCTGAACATTCCGATGATGACCATTTATTTGACCTGATTCACCAACGGGTTGACGGCCTGATTTATGCTTCATCCCACCGGAGTGTGGAGGTTATTCAGGCAGCCCAAACTCAAAAAATTCCCATCGTGGTACTGGATAGGGAAATCAAAAATGCCTGTATCAATTCGGTCACAGTCAATAATAATTACGGCGCTTTTATCGCCACAGAACACCTGATCAAGCTTGGCCACAGACACATCGCTTATCTGGGTGGCGCCGCCGGCATGGAAATATCGATGCGGCGTAAGGAAGGTTACATCCGGGCCTTAACCGAAAACGGTTTGCCGGTGGCGGAAGAATATATCGCTTATGGCGATTACACAATGCAGAGCGGGTTTGAATGTATCGGGCGGCTTTATCAGGAACATCCCCAGATTAGCGGGGTGATCGCTGCCACTGATTTGATGGCTATCGGGGCCATGCAATATTTCAATAAAATGGGTCTGCGGGTTGCTGAAGATATCGCGCTCGTTGGATTTGACAATATCGAATTATCCGCTACCGTCACGCCGCCGTTAACGACTGTAGAGTATCCGATCGAGCGGATGAGTGCAATTGTTATCGACCTGATTTTAAGACAGATTCACAATCAAGGGGATAATGGCGAGGCGGTGGAGTTATTTCCTAAATTGATTGTCAGAGAGAGCTCTGGCGGGCGGCATTATGAATGAAGCGGCGTTATGAATGAAAAGGTAGAGAGGGAATACAATGCGTAATCGAGGAATTTATCTTCTGATGGTGCCCGGGTTAATTTTGATTGCTCTGTTTCTGGTGATCCCGTTATTTTTAACGATTGTTCAAACATTCCAGGCTGATGGCGGCGGATTTACCTGGGGAAGGTATCTCAATTTTTTCAGCTCTCCTTATTTGCTCAAGATTTATCTAAGAACTTTGAAACTTTCCCTGATTACCACGGTAATTGCGGTTATTTTCGGTTTTCCCACCGCTTATTATGTGGCCAAGGCGAGTAAAAACCTGAAAGCAATTTTTACCATCCTGGCGGTCTTTCCGTTGCTAACCAGCCCGGTGGTGCGGAGTTTTAGTTGGATTGTAGTGCTGGGGAAATTTGGATTGATCAACAATATTTTGATGGGCTTGAAAATTATCGATAGTCCTTTAAAGCTGCTTTATAATGAATTTTCGGTGGTGATCGGCTTGGTCAACTTATTTTTGCCATTGATGATCATGTCCCTGATCGGGGTAATGGAAAATATCGACCAGGCTTTAGTGGAAGCTGCGGAAAGTCTGGGGGCCTCCAAATTCAAATCTTTTCTTGAGGTGGTGCTGCCGCTGAGCATTCCGGGGTTGATCGTCGGTAGTATTTTGGTGTTTACCGGAAGCTTTACCGCTTATACCACCCCGCAGTTATTGGGCGGTAACAAGTCTCAGTTATTAGCCACCTTGATTTATCAGGATGCGATGACCCTGATGGACTGGAATACCGCCGCCGTAATTGCCACGGTGATGATTGTTACAACGTTGATAATTAGTGCGGGCATTAATAAAGTTACTGCCGGGCAACAAAGAAAGGGTGGCCTCGCATGAGAAATAAGGGACTGGCTGTATTTTCCGGTTTGGTGTATGCTTTTCTCCTTTTTCCACTGGTCATTATCACTTTTGTCAGTTTTGGCAAGGACTCCTATTTAAAGTTTCCACCCAGCGGCTTTTCCCTCCACTGGGTAGCCAATATTTTCAAGGTGGAGATGTTCACCAAGACCTTGCTGATCAGTTTAGAAGTGGCGGCCCTGGGCACGCTGATCGCTTTTCTGGCGGGATTGCCTGCAGCTTATGGTTTAAGCCGTTATGAATTCAAAGGGAAAAATCTGCTGAAAAGTTTGTTTATGTCACCGGTGCTGGTGCCCGGGATCGTCCTGGGGTTTTCCTTGATTAAATTGCTGGTTGTTCAATGGGAGATGCCGGTGCTGCCAAGCCTACTGTTTGGGCATACCGTCATTATTCTGCCCTATATCATCCGGGTGATCTCATCCAGCCTGGATAATCTGGATTATTCCATCGAGGAGTGCGCCGTATCGCTGGGGGCTAACCACGTCAAAACTTTTTTCCTGGTGGTGCTGCCCAATATTACTTCTGGAATGATCGCCTCGTTTATTCTGGCTTTTATCAATTCTTTCAACAATGTGCCGGTGTCGGTGTTCCTGACCGGGCCGGGAGTCAGTACCCTGCCCATCCAGATGATGAGTTATGTCGAATATAATTATGACCCCACCATTGCCGCATTGTCGGTGGTGTTGATGGCCATGACCGTGGTACTGATGGTTTTCGTAGAAAAGACCTTGGGGTTAGATATTACCGTAAAGTAAGCAGGATGATTACGCAGGAGGCTTAAGATAATGAGTTTATTGACGTTAAAAGACTTGAAAGTAACCTATGGCCATCAGGTGGTCTTGGAGAACTTGAATCTTTCCATCGAGCCGGGAGAACTGGTGTCGCTTCTGGGACCGAGCGGCTGCGGCAAGACCACCACCCTGCGGACCATCGCCGGGTTTATCCAGGCCCGGTCGGGGCAATTTATTTTCAACGGCCGGGATTATACCAAGATACCGGTGCATAAACGGAACTTCGGTTTTGTGTTTCAAAACTACGCCCTCTTTCCGCACCTGACGGTGTTTGATAATATCCGCTTTGGACTGAAACTGCGGAAGGTCACCAAAGGGGAAGCAGAGCGGCGGGTCGCCGAGATCCTGGATATCGTCGATTTGGGAGACTACGCCAAACGATTTCCCAGGGAACTTTCGGGGGGCCAAAGACAAAGGGTCGCCTTGGCCAGGGCACTGGTGATCAAACCGGATTTGCTTTTATTCGACGAGCCTTTAAGCAATCTGGACGCCAAGTTAAGGGTTAAAATGCGGGTGGAGATCAAAAAAATTCAGCAACAGCTGGGGATAACCTCCATCTATGTTACCCACGACCAGGAAGAGTGCTTTTCCATTTCCGACAAGGTGGCCATCATGAACCATGGTCTCATTGAGCAAATGGATAGCCCGCAAAATATTTATAAACAACCGGCTACCGAATTTGTGGCTAAATTCGTCGGCTTTGAAAATTTTATCCAATTGGAACCTACGGCGGGGGAAGTGACTGGAAGCAGTTATCTTTCCCACGGCGGCCACCGTTTTGAAGTCCAAAACCCTAACACCATCCAGGCGTTAACACGCTGTAAAGGCGCGATCCGTCCTGATGAAATCGAGATTATAAATAGGGGTGATATTCCGGAAAACAACACCATCGAAGGCATCATCGGTATCAGTACGTTTTTGGGCAAGGAGTATCAATATATCGTTGATACACAACTTGGGCAGCTGACAGTCAACGGTGACGCCGCCACGGTCTATAGCCAGGGTGACAAGGTTCACTTGTTTCTGCCCAAAGAAAAATTAATTTTAGTGTAAAGAGGGGTTGCAAGGTGAAATTGAACAAGATTACTTGGGGTTTGATGGGTTTATTGATTGTAAGCCTGGCGCTGGGAACCAGCTGGGCCGATAATGAACGGACACTGGTGGTGTCAACTTGGGGTTACAATGAAGACCAGTTCCGGAAGAATGTATTTACACCCTTTGAAAAAGAAAACAATGTCAAGATCGTGCTGGAAGTCGGCAATAACGGCGAACGGGTCAACAAATTGAAACTGATGAAAAACAGCCAGGTCGATGTGATTACCTTGGCAGAGTCCTATGCGCTGGATGCGGCCAAAGCCGGGTTGTTTGAGAAGATCGACTCCAAAAAGATCCCCAATTTGAAGGATATTTATGATATAGCCAAACAGCCGGTCAAAGGGGGTTATGGCCCAGCCTATACCATGAACCGGACTGGGATCATCTATGATTCCAAGGCAGTTACCAAACCGATCCGTTCCTGGGCTGATCTCTGGCGGCCGGATTTGAAACAGAAAATTACCATTCCTGATATTACCATTACTTCCGGCCCGGCCATGTTCCAGGCGGGAGCTATCAAGAGTAAGACAACCCTGGGTGCTGATGATGCCAAGGTTATCATAGAACTAACGGCTTTAAAACCCAATGTGGTCAAGATCTACAGCAAATCTTCGGACTTGAACAATATGTTTATTCAAAAAGAAGTCGTAGTTGGCGTGGGCTTGGATTTTGCCTTCCCTAAAATTAAACAGGCCATTCCCAGCGCAGTTTATGTGGACCCCAAAGAGGGTTCCATTGCCAACCGGAATACCATCAATATCGTAAAAGGTTCCAAAAATGTGGACCTGGCCTACAAATTCATCAACTGGTGGTTGAGCGAAAAGGTTCAAACTGCCAACGCCCTGGACAAGCTGGATTCGCCGGTCAACAAAAAAGTGGTGCTGACCGATGGGCAAGCGGAAGGACTGACTTACGGCACCAAAGTGTTCAAACAGATGAAAACCTTGGATTTCAACTATATCAACGGCGTAATGCCTCAGTGGATTCAACAATGGAATGAAGAAATCGCCGACTAAGCGTTTTGCAATTTCCATTGGTTTCAGGAAGAGGCTGTCGCAAAATCTACTTTTGCCACAGCCCCTTTAACTTAAAAGCAGACTACCGGCCCGATACCGGGAAGGCAGGGCTGGATAGACAAAGAACGCACGCACGTGTTGCGTGCGTGTGGGGAAAGGCGATGTAGCTTTGGAGAAGATGGACCTGCTCATCAAGGGCGGTAAAGTTTTCAATACCTATCTGAAAAAGTTTATGGTGGCGGATATGGTGATCACCGGGGGAAGGATCTTTTACGTGGGTGATGCCAGTTCCCTGGATTTTGATTATCAGGAAGTTATCGCGGCAGAGGGTCGATATATCAGCCCCGGACTGATCGATATTCACATGCATATCGAAAGCTCCATGGCTACCCCGGAAGCCTTTGCGGCGGCAGTGATTAAAAACGGCGTGACTACAATTGTCTCCGAACCCCACGAGATGGCCAATGTCTTTGGTCTTGCGGGGATTAAGGAGATGATTAAAGCTGGGACAGGAGCGGCGGTAGATATCTATTATGCAGCGCCGAGCTCGGTGCCATCAACTTCTGCCGAATTTGAAACCACTGGATCCGAGATTGAAATTGCGGATTTTAATGAATTGATGCAGAATGAACGGGTGATTTGTCTTGGCGAAGTGATGAACTGTTACGATATTATTCATGGCCTGGACACAAAGACAAGCCGGCTGCTGGATTTTTTTCGCAAGAAATACAGCGTCTTGCCCATTGAGGGCCATTGTTCGCGGGTGAGCGGGTTGGGCCTGGCTAAAGTCCTATGGGCTGGAGTGGGCTCCGATCATACGCAGCAGACTGCGGCTAGCCTGGCAGAGAAAATCGGAGCCGGAATGTTCCTCGAGATTCAGGAAAAATCTTTGAACCGGGAGAATATCGCTTGTATTGCAGAAAATCAGTTTTATGAGGACATTGCCTTGGTAACCGATGATGTAATGGCCGATAAGCTGATCAGTGAAGGCCATCTCAATCATTTGGTAAAAAAAGCGGTATCTCTGGGAATGCCCATTGAATATGCCATTTACTGTGCCACATATACACCGGCCAGACGGATGCGCTTGATGGATCGGGGTAGTCTTGCTCCTGGTAAACTCGGGGACTTGATTATACTCGACGATCTGAGTCTATTTACCATCAACAGCGTTTATAAACGGGGCGCATTGGTATATCGCGCCGACAAATCCGGTGCCGACCCGGTTAAAATCAAGAAATTTCCGAAACGATTTTACCATAGCATTATGAGACAGCCGATTTCGGCAAAGGCTCTTCAAATCAGGGCCAAGGTAGTGGAGGGAATGGTCAAGTGCCGGATCATTTCAGTTCAGGACGGAACCACCTCCACGGATGAGCGGATTGCGGAGATTGATGTCCGGGATGGCTATCTGGATTGGGAGGGTTCGCCTTATTGCCTGATAGCTGTCCTGGAGCGGTATGGGCGGAACGGTAATATCGGCCTGGGCCTGATAACCGGCGACACCATCAAAAGAGGCGCGGTTGCGGCTTCCTATTGCCATGACCATCATAACATCATCGTTGTCGGCAAAAACGCCGCCGATATGGTGATGGCGGTTAATGTAATCATCGAAGACCAGGGTGGTTATGTTGCAGTGGAGAACGGACAAGTGCTGGCCGGATTGGCACTGCCGATCGGGGGGATTCTCTCCGATAAAGATATGAATACCATCGGCCGGGAGCTGGCTGAAGTCACGGCGGCCATGAGAGCGCTGGGATATAAGCATTATAATCCGGTGATGTCCCTTTCCACCAATGGGCTGCCGGTCAGCCCGCTTTTGAAAATCACCGATCGCGGCTTAATCCGGTTTGATCAAAAGAAAATTGTCGATATTTTTGTGGAGGAATAAAATGGCTTACGATAGCACTTTACAGAAGCATATCCGTTGTAAAAAAGGAGATGTGGGTGAATACGCCTTCATCCCGGGTGATCCGGCCCGGGCGGAACGGATCGCCCGGAACTTTGACACCTTTGAAAAAATATCTGAAAACCGGGAGTATGTGATCTACACCGGAATGAAGGACGGGGTCCGGCTCAGCGTATGTTCCACCGGAATCGGGGGACCTTCCGCCGCCATTGCCATGGAGGAACTGGCGCGGATCGGCGTTCATACCATGGTTCGGGTCGGTTCGGCCGGTGGACGTAAAGAAAATATTCCTGTAGGAAGCGTAGTCGTTGTCAATGCGGCGATCAAGGGCGACGGCACCAGCCTGGCCTATTTGCCGGGTATTTATCCGGCGGTGCCCAATATTGAGGTGACACAGGCCCTGATGCAGACGGCTAAAGAGATCCTAAATCCGGAGCCGTTTTATGTGGGGGTCAGTTTTACCCGGGATGCTTACTATGTCCAAAATCCTCAATTAAACGAGATGTTTAAGGATACCGAGGTTACGGTGGCCGAGATGGAGTGCGCCACGGTTTTTACAGTGGGGGCGGTAAGAGGTATTCGAACCGGCGCCATTGTCGGCACTGACTCGAATATCTTTTTAAAAAACCAACTGACCCTGGAAGAAAAAGATCGCCTTTATCAGGAAGCGGAGCGTAAAACCATCGAGATCGCCATTGGGGCCGTCCTTCAATTGGCTAGGAGTGATAAGGGCGGAGTTCAATAATCATGATGCAACCTCCTGTGAACCGGGAGGTTTTTTGTTTGACATATAAGTTGAATACTATGCATGTCTAATTACAACGTATCCTCTGTGATTTACACTGCTAATTGTCACACTTGGGCCTTGAGCCATTCCTCCGAAAGGTCCATGTATTGGCGGTTTTGGGGCGTGAACTTAAAAAAGCCTCAATTATCATCCAGCAACCGCTTCTGTCCCTGCAACCCTCTGATTTCTTCAATGTCCTGGGTATACTCCATGCATCCTAAATATTTCCCCTGGTCATCCCGGAGGGCGAAAAATTGGATCAAAATCTTATGGGGTTTTCCCTGGGACCCTATGGGTATATCAATCCAAAACTGGGCTTTATCGCGTTTTCCACTTTTCATTTCGCTCACAATGGCTTCAACCTTGGCCAGGCTATGCTCCGGATGACAATTGCGGAAAATTAATCCCATGCAAGTCATTGGCCTGTGAAATAAGCGGTTGTCATGTTTGTTCCAACCGGCCACTTCGTCATTGGCGTCAATGACGGTAATCTCAAAGGGTACGGTCTCAAACATCGCTTTATAATCTGCTGAATTAACTTTATAATCAGATAGAAAAATTCGGCCTAAAAACAGGTAACGGAGACAGGATTTACGGGATTTACAGGATTCACAGGATTATGACCTGGTAAAATTGGGCTGCAAAAAACAGGTAATTCATAGGGGTTTTAAAAAATCCCGTAAATCCATAAAATCCTGTTAATCCCGTTTAAGTTCTTTTAGTTAGGCCCGCGGTACAGTTTAACCATGCGGGGTCAGGCTCAAAATATTTATTATTTCATCCTATATAGAAGTTTTTGTCTTTTTTACGAGGGAAAAGAGGGGCATGAGGTCCAAAAAATAAATAAAAATGAAAAGGATTGGTTTTTACAAATAACGATAATGTTTGGAGAAATGAAATCACCCAAGGGAGAAACGGAAAAAATGTTTGGGGGATTGAGCTTTTAGGATTTAAGAAAATTTCGAAGGGAAATTTAATTATTCGTTAGCTTTCCTGAAATTGTTTAATTCCTTAAAATTGTATATAATGAATGTAAAATAGGATTTTTATTTGTTCCAGAGGTGATTTCAATGAAAAAAATTATTATCCGGGTATTTTTAACCGGGCTATTCATCTTTCTAACCAGTACGAGCGTTTTCGCAGCTTCTTTTTACGTAAACGGCAATGTTCATCATTTTTTATTTTTATCGGACCTTACCAGGGATGACTTTGATTGGTATTCCTTGGGATTGGAATATTCGAGCGAAGCGACTCAAAACAAGTTAAATGTTGAATGTTTTAATCCCTTTCAAGATATTACAGCCGAAGGCATAATGGTTAGAAATGGAATATTGTTAATATCAGATAATGGGTCCATGGTGTACGGCAACTTTTCCGTGATGGGTCTGCATGTCGATGCGGAGGGAATAAAGAATGACTTTGGCGGAATAATGCTGGGGATTGAAAGCCGGTCTTTTCTGGATCAACGGTCATACATCGACTGCAGTATTGATTTTACTGTCTCCGGCCTTGGGGGAAATGCGTTTGACTCAGGTTATGGGGTGGCCAACCTAAGATTGAATACTCTGGTTACGGATCATCTGGGATTCTCATTGGGATTGAACTGGACCAGGATGATTGTGCGTGACAATGACCTCAAGATCAAAGAGAGTGATAACGGACTGAATTTGGGAATGTTTTGCCATTTTTAAAAGGTGACTACCATATTAGGGACCTAAAAAGCAAGCGGCCTTTGGTCATCAAAGAGCAAGGCCACTTGGTTTGGGGTTTATATTTTAGTCACTATCAGAAAACACGCTCCATATATAAAAGATTTGGGCGGTTTTTTTATTATCGAACAGCGATTCCCGGAATGAAATCAGCAAACGCTGAAATGATGAGGGCATAAAAATAAAAAGCAGGTTTTAAAATTTTTAAAACAAGGTTTTTTAATTTTTTGGGCAACATGGCCCCCATGCTCAACATGGACTTTTGAAATCCCCGATAGATGAGTTTATGTGGGGGATGTTGGCAATGTTGGGGAAAAAATAAAAACAAATTGTAAATTCGACCCGAGAGCTCTATTTGATTGGGGTCTAATTGAGTTGACAACATCTTTGTTAAGACAATTTAAGGTTAGCGTAATGGTTTCGCAATTGATTTTTTACGTTATAGTTATAATATATAATTATATTTTATAACTATCATCCGAAAAGGAGGGCTAATGATTGGATACCATTAATGAAAATTTGGTGGATGAGATTTTTAATGCGCTGGAAACAGCGAAGAAAACGCAGTCACTGCTACCGCAATTTGAAATTTATTAACGAATTACATAATCTTGGATTGGTTAAAAAGTCCAGCCTGCCATCGGATATGCGGGTTGTTCTGATACACCTCACGGAGCTTGGAGAGCAGTACATAGAGAAATATATTACAAAATATCATAGCCGTCTGAAGGAGGAATTCAAAAAAATAGGGGAATCGGATTGCCTCATTATGATTAATGTTATTAACAAAGTATATGGTTCAATAAAAAAAGTTTATCAAGAATAAGTTTGAAAGGATTATCATTTATGAACTCCCATAATTTCTCAAAAAAGCAACGGACACTGATTCTGATTCCATTGCTGATTGGCGGCTTTATTGCATTGCTGAATGAAACATTATTAAATGTGGCGTTTCCACAGCTGACTTTATCGCTCCATGTAACCATAAACACGGTTCAATGGTTGGCAACAGCTTATATGCTGGTTATAGGTATATCGGTTCCCGTTATTGCTTTCCTTTTAGAAAATATTGCGACAAAGTCTCTGTACTTATTTGCCATGCTGCTTTTTTCTATTGGTACGGTTTGCTGTGGTTTCTCACAAACCTTTTCCATGCTGCTTGTCTCTAGGATGGTGCAGGGTGTCGGAACGGGAATGCTGATTCCGATCATGATGAATACAATTTTAGCAATCTATCCCCCGGAAAAGCGTGGTGCTGCCATAGGATTGAGCATGATTGTTGTTGTTTTTGCTCCTGTAATCGGGCCGACTCTTTCCGGACTTGTATTGCAGTATTTGAACTGGCACTGGCTGTTTTTTTCTACTTTACCGCTGGCATTTATAGCGATTATACTTGGAATGTTCAATCTGAAAAATGTTTCACACTTATCCAGGCCGAAAATAGATGGATTATCCATAATTCTTTCAATAATCGGTTTTGGCGGAATTATTTTCGGTATTTGCTCTATTGAAACAATGGGCTTTCGTAATGCGACTGTAATGATAACATTGTTCTGCGGAATTACAGGGTTAACGTTATTTACATTACGTCAACTTTCATTAAAACAACCGATGCTTGAAATGAGGGCTTTCCGTTTTCCCATGTTTTCATTGAGTACTTGTCTTTTACTGATTGCATTTATGATTCCATTTTCCATTAACATTATTTTACCTACCTATTTACAAAATATACTTGGGTTAACTCCAACCGAGGCAGGTCTTGCCTTATTACTGGGTGGTGTTGTATGCGGATTGATTACACCATTATCCGGCATGTTATATGATAAAATAGGCGTAAAGCCGCTTGTGATCACCGGATTTGGGGTATTGATAATAACCATGACGTTTTTCTCACATATTTCGGCATCGATGAGTCTTACGTTTCTCATCGTTTTACACTGTTTAACATTTTTGGGGACTTCCCTGGTTAATACGCCTATACAAACAAATGCGCTGAATCAGTTGCCGAAAGAATATAATACTCACGGTGTTGCCATTACAAATACCATTCAGCAAATTGCTGCGGCATTTGGTTCTTCCTTATTCATAGGACTTATGGGGGCGATCCAATCAAATTATCTTTCTAAATTTAAAAATCCAACTATTTTGCAACAGCATACCGCAGTCATTTCCGGTGTTAATTCAGCTTTTACAGCAGCTCTGATCATGGTGGTAATAGCATTTATGTTATCATTTTTTATAAAAAAGACGGTGATGGATACTGAAACATCATGAATGGTGGAACGGACAAGGTTATCCTCTGGGATTTAAAGAAGATGCAATTCCGCTTGAATCTAGAATCATTGCAATCGTTGATGCGTATGACGCAACGCAATGACCAGCACTCGTCCCTATCGTAAAGCAATAGACAGCAAATCCGCGTTAGAAGAACTTCAACGCTACGCGGGGATACAATTTGAACCGGAATTGGTTAAATTCATCACATTGATGAGTACAACAAGCGTAAATCCCGGGTCCCTTCCCGCCATAAGTTCCATTCATAAGAAAAAAGCTCCTGCTATTTGGAGTCAGGGACATGAATTAAGTTTTCATTGAATTGATTGCCAAAGTGAACGCTAATGGTTTCCACCGGGGCAAAAAGCGCCGCCACATCGATTTCCAATCCCTCCGCGATTAACAATAGCATGTCAAAGGAAAAACTGATTTTAACTTGTGCCCTTTGAATTTATTGTGCAGGAATTCAATAAATAGTGCCGCCGCTTGTCTGGCTTCCGGCGGGAGACCCTTCAGAATATCTTCCGGTGTCTTTACCTTTGAATTACCAAGCAAATAGTCCGTACTTACATCGAAATGCCGGGCAATTTTACAGAGAGTATTAAAATCGGGTTCCCGTTCTCCGGTTTCATATTTTGATAAAGCGGCATAAGTAATACCTGTTTGGGTAGCCAGGTCCTCTCTGCTTATATTGGCCTCATCTCTCAAATTTCTTAATTGATTTGCAAATTCCATCCAGACACCTCGGGTTGTGATCTGAGCATTAAAATTTTCCGGGATGTTATTACTTCTTCATCTTCAATGCGCTCTCCGGAAAGATCTTTCTGGAGAATAAATATCCAGCCACGTAAATCCTGGTTTTCTTCCCGCCATAAGTTCCATTCATAAGAAAAAAGCTCCTACTATTTGGAGTCAGGGACATGAATTAAGTTTTCATTGAATTGATTGCCAAAGTGAACACTAATGGTTTCCACCGGGGCAAAAAGCGCCGCCACATCGATTTCCAATCCCTCCGCGATTAACAACAACATGTCAAAGGAAAAACTTATTTGGATATTGGGCGCTTCAATTTTACTTAAATGACTGGCGCTGATATCCACTTTGGCTGCCAGTTCTTCCTGACTTAATCCGCGCAAATTCCGGAAAAATGCAATCCTTCTCCCGACTTCCTTGTATATTGAAAAAAATTTATCTTTATCCTTTTTTCGCATGGATTTGCCGCACTCCTGTTTTTGTTACACTACAATATTTATTATGTCCATTATACGTATGCAATAAAACCAATGCACTTGCATAAATTAGAATAATATATTCTAATTTAAAGATATATATGGTATAATATGGATTACTACCAAGCGTTTTAAAATGCAAAATAAATAAATTTACCTTGCTTTACAGAGGTAAATTTATAAGTGTTTTATACCTTCTTATTAAATGCGGAAAAATTGGGAAAAACGATTGTAATAGTGACGAGTTAAATTGAGATATTCGAGGTATTGCGGGAAATGTCAATGGGTACAAACGCTGCTGATTCGGAGAAACTCTTAGAGGAGATCCATAAGGCCCGTAACCGGATGCAGCGGTTATGGGCGGAAAAAGGTTATACCGATGATGAGGTTTTGGCGGCCAGCGTTGAGGTTGACCATTTGTTGAATGAGTATGACCGGGCGTTGGGGGTTTTAACGCTGGAAGCGGCGAGAGATGAAAACAGCAGACCGCTTTTTTAGTTAAAGTGTTCCCCGATGAAACGGCATAAACTGTTGATATTGATTCAATAAAATATCCAGTTCGATGCTGGCCTCCAAGACAACATCATCGGTACACTGTCGTTGCTTCCAAAGGGTTTGCATTTTAGTCCGGGCAATTTCGATTTTTGTTTCCAGAGAGTCTTTGGTTTCAACCAAAGGGATGGCTTTTTTCTTGCGCATGTTTTTACCTCAAATATTTTAAATCGCTTTTGGAGAATTTGTTTATTCATGTAATTATATGAATTTTTAAATCAATTTAGTAAGTCCGATTATTTTATGGCACCTCTATTTAGAGTTTACTTTGAAGCCCAAAAGATCAATTCTCCCGCCAAGGCGTCGGCGCGATAAGTGACGCAGACGCAGAGAAGAGACGAAAAATATCATACTCAAAATTAGAGGAATTTTATAAATAATATGGAATGTCAAAAATGTTATGGAGTTTGGTATTTTAAAAGTTGAGGATGAGGGTGACTCCTCGTTGAACGGCAGGGACATTCGGATGAGGATAAAGACGTTGATCGTGGAAGACGAGTTGGAATGGCTGGAGCTTTATTTTCAAGAACTGCGCCGTTTTGAAGATATCCAAATCGTCGATACGGTTAGAACTGCGGAAGAGGCGGTTGAACGTTCTCAAATTACCCGGCCGGATATTATTTTGATGGATTTGAATTTGTCAAAAAATCAATTTGATGGGTTAACCGCCATCGGAGATATCTTGCAGGATATCGATACCAACATTATCGTGGTGACCTCCCATTTTGATAAAACACTGATCGAGGAAGCTTTCAATGCCGGAGCTGTGGATTATCTCCTGAAACATCATCTGGAACGTTTACCCGAACTTGTGAAAGAGATATACGAAAATTCCAGCCCGCATGCAGTCTTGGCCAATGCATATTCGCATAACCGCAAAGAGAACCGGTTTAATACCTTGAGTAAAGCGGAGCGGGAAGTCCTGCTATTTAAGAAACAGGGTTTTACCCATACCGAGATTGAAAAAATGTCCTATAAGGCCCGAAGTACGCTTAGACATCAAGTTAGCAGCCTGTTGAAAAAATTGAACGTGCATTCCTGTCAGGAAGCCGTTAAGAAGTTTAAACAGTTTATTGAATAAACAAAAGCTTTGGGTGAATTTGGTTGGCGGTTCTTGATGGATTTAATAGGAGGCGAAGAGTTTCTGATTTGGATAACAAAGCGTCACTTTATACCAAAAAGGGAGAGTTACGATGAATCAGCATTTATTTAGAGTTGCCATAGGTAAAGAACCTGCTAATTTAGTCATTAAAAATGGACTATTGCTCAACGTATATAGTGGAGAAATTTACCCCGGTGGCATTGCCCTTGGTGGTGAGAAGATCGCAGCAGTCGGTGATATTGAGTATACCATTGGTGAAACTACAGAGGTTATTGACGCGGACGGCAAGTATCTTACACCCGGTTTTATTGATGGTCATATTCATCCGGAGAGTTCTAATTTGAGTATGTCCAAATTTGCGGAAATAGCCCTTTGCCATGGCACGTCCAGCATCTTTACGGATTTACATGAAATTGGTGTTGTTGGTGGTATTGAAGCGATGAATGCAGCACTGGATGAGGGGAAACAAACTCCTTTAAAATATTATTGGGTCGTGCCCTCCCATATTCCGTTTTCGCCAGATCTTGAAACCAGTGGTGGTCGAATCAATGCCGATATTATCGAGCAGGCGATGATTCGGGAGGAAGCCGTCGGTCTTTCGGAAGTATGCTCTTCCTATGTCGCGATGGAACATGCGGATTTGATGCGCTCACTTGATATTACCAGTAAAGAGCGGAAAACAATATCGGGACATGGCCCGGATGCCACGGGTCCCTTATGGAATGCTTTCGTGGCAGTTGGAGTGAATAATGATCATGAATCTTTATCGGCTGAAGATATTTTATTGCGTGTACGTACTGGTGTCCATGCGCAATTACGCCATAATTTGATTGTACCTACCTTACCCCAAATGATTACGGCCATAACAAAACAAGGCATTAATACCAGGATGCTAAGTTTAGTGACGGATGATACTTCGTCAGTGATTTTGGTCAAAGAAGGACATATGGATTATTTAGTCCGTCTGGCATTGGAGCAAGGGGTGGATTTCATGACAGCTATTCAGATGGTAACTCTTAATGCCGCCCAGACATTCAACAAAGATAATGAAATTGGTTCCTTGGCACCAGGACGCTTTGCCGACATTAACATTGTGGAAGGCCCGCCGAATTTCAAAGTACTTAAAACCATAGTTAATGGGAAGTTGGTAGCCGAGAGCTTGCGTCCACTTAAACCCGTATCCTTGAAAGACCATCAACTTTGCTTATTTAACACCTTTCACGTTAAAAAGGAAGTAACTAGCCGTGATATGGTGATTGAAGCTAAAACCGGGGCCCAAAAGGCTCATCTGCACGTAATGCGCACTTTACCGTGGGTACCGGTTACAGAGGGTGGCGAGGCCGATTTACCTGTGGAAAATGGCTATATTGCCTCTGACGTTAACCAGGATTTATTGCATATCGCTGTTGTCGAAAGGCACCGTAAAACCGGGAATATAGGTAGGGCCTTTCTTGGCGGGATGGGTTTAAAAAGTGGGGCAATGGCTTCGAGTATCGGTCATGACCATCACAACATCGTGACTCTAGGTGCTAATCCGGAAGATATGGCAATTGCCGTAAACCGTATTGCGGAAATGCAAGGTGGTATTGTTTTGGTTGAAAAGGGCCAGGTTTTAGACGAGATTCCTTTGCCCCTTTTGGGATTATTAACTGACATAGATGCTTGGACACTGGCGGAGAAACGCGAAGCCTTGCTAAATAAGGCAAGGGAAATGGGATGCAATGTTTCGGATGCCTTTATGTTCCTTTCTTTCATTTCTTTGGCGGCTCTTCCGGCTTTCGCTATTACGGATAAGGGATATATCGATGTAATCGCTCAAAGAGTTATGGATCCTGTTCTTAAGTTTATGTAAAAGGGATATGAGTAGTAATGTTGCTTTTGGTTGCGCTTTTTGTTATGTGGTCTATTTCTTTAATATTTCTTTTCATGAGGTCAAGAGAAAGAACCAATTTATGGTTTAGTGGTCTTTTTTTTGTTCAAGGTCTCGGAGTGCTTGAAGCCATTGTAGAAGTGTTGATAATTCCTCGCGCTTTTGAAAATGTTGGGATGCTCTGGGTGATTAGGCGGTTTTTAGCTACTTTTTGTTTTCGTTTATTTCCATATTGTCTGATAATGGCAGGTGTCAGCTATTCAAATTTTTTTGATCCGAAAGTAAAAAGACAGCTTAAATATATATTTTTCATTCCGTTAATCATTACTTTTATTCTCGATTTTATTTTTATCAAAGATGGTTTTTGGTATACGGATTTGCCTCAAAGTAGAATGTTTTGGTTCACTCATATCTGGGCAGTGCCCTACTACTTATTTTCAAATTTCCTTTTTTTTCATGCCTATCGTACCGAATATGAGAAACAAAAAAAGCAACAGAAATTAATGGTCTTTTTGGTTCTCTCATTGCCCACGCTAGCGATAATGAGTGAGACTTTGACAATAGCTCCACATAAGGACTGGTGGAAGTATCTCTTGGGCCAATCTTCAATTTTAACAGGATTTTTTTTATACTTTATCGGAAAATATGGATTGGAAGGTCTTAAACTTCGGTTGGAAAAAGAATATGAAAATGGTACCGTAACCGGAGCGACTCTTATCAGTCATACTATCAAAAATGAGTTATCCAAAATTCATTGCAATATCGATGCCCTTAAAAGGGGTATCAGTGATGCCGATAAAGCGCTTAATAATATTGATAAGGCCGCTGAACATATGTATGAAATGGTCGATCGGATCGGAAAACACCTGCAAGATTTGAATCTGGAATTTGGCAATTATCATTTGAGCCCAATTATTGACAGGGTACTGGAATCTCATGAGCCTATATTCAGGGAGAAGGGCATTGGAGTCGTTAAAAATTATCATGCAGATCCGGCGGTTTATTGCGATAAAGTCCATATCGCCGAAGTGTTGAATAATATCTTAATCAACGCCGTCGAAGCAATCGTAGGGGATTGTGGGAGAATTGCAGCGGATTTGAGCGCGACCAAGAAACAAGTTTTCATCAAAATTTCCGATAACGGAGTGGGGATAGCTTCCGATCAATTGGATAAAGTGATGAATCTGTTTTATTCAACCAAGGGTGGGGGAAGAAGTATCCGCGGTTCGGGTTTGTATTATTGTGTAACGGTAATTCAAAAACATCATGGTGAAATTCGGATTCACAGTAAACCCGATATGGGGACAACGGTGGATATCATGCTTCCGTTATCCCCAAAACCGGGTACCTCTCCCTTTAATTGAAAGTCCTCTACGGGGTTGAAACGTGGGACCTTATTGGGAAAACGAGCATCACTTCCAGATTTCGTCGGCGATCTCCTTGATAAATCGCAGCTTTGCCCATTGCTGTTCTTCGGTAAGGATATTGCCCTCTTCCGTGGAAGCAAAACCACACTGGGGGCTGATGCACAACTGGTCGATTGGAAGGTAGCGGGCCGCTTCTTGAATCCGGCTTAGGATGATGTTCTTATCCTCCAGCACGCCGGTTTTAGAAGAGAACAACCCTAGAACCACCGGCTTGTTGGCGGGTACATGGCGTAAGGGTGAAAAATCCCCAGCCCGCTCGGTATCAAACTCCAGATAAAAGGCGCTTACATTTTCATGCGCCAAAAGCGTGAGGGCCACCGGTTCGTATCCGCCGGAAGTGGCCCAGGTGGAATGATAGTTACCCCGGCATACATGGGTCGTTACGGTTAAATCCGCGGGAAGCCCGGCAATCGCCTCGTTGTTTAGACGCAGGTATAGCTCCTGAAGTGCCTGAATGTCGTATCCCGCACCGGCCATGGCAGACCAGAAATTTTCATCGCAGAGCATCCCCCAGGTGCAGTCATCAAGTTGTATATTGCGGCAGCCTAAATCGTAAAACGCCATGATAGCCTGATGATAGACGGCGGAAATGTCCCTGTACAATTCTTCCCGGTCGGGGTAATGAAGGATAACCGCTTTTTCATTTTCCCCCCGGACCAACTCGGCAAAGAATTGGGCCGGAGCGGGGATAGTTTGGCGCGCCAGGATATCGTGGCCGGCTACTTTTTTTAAGAAACTGTAGTGGGATAAAAATGGATGATTTACAAAACGAATTTTTCCTGAAAGGCGGGCGGAGTCGGCGCGGGTTTCTTCGCCATGGAAGAAATAGCCGTGGTCAAGGAGCACATGCTCTACACCATCAAACCCCCAAAAGAAATCCAGATGCCAGTAGCTGCGCCGAAACTCTCCATCGGTAACAGCCTTCAGTCCTACTTCTTTTTCTTTGGCAACCAACTTTTCAATTTCGCGGTCTTCGATCATTGACAGCTCCGCCTGGCTTATTTCGCCCTCGGCCAATTTTTTTCGGGCTTCCTTGATGGCCTGCGGACGCAGGAAACTACCTACAACATCAAAACGAAAAGGGACCCGCTCCCTTATCCGGGCGTTTTCAAATAATTTACTCATGAATGATCCTCCCCGTTTAATTTAGTAGAGAAATCATATCATAAAACTCGAGTATATCGTAATTCATATTCATATCCATTGGATATAGGTTTATCCTATGGGTGATCTACGTCTTTTACAGCCTCTTTCAACTCCTGCACAAACTGCTCGGCCAGCCTGCTAAGAGTGACTTTTTTATGGTCAATCCATCCGACAGTGATCATCTCCTCCACCTTCAACGGAACCGCCACAATGTTGTCTCCATTGAGGTCGGCATTGATTACCCCGGTGGAAATGGTGTATCCGTTCAGGCCGATCATCAAATTAAAGATAGTGGCCCGGTCGGAAACGTGAATGCTTTTTTGGTGCGATAAAGTACTTAAAATCTCCTCCGAATAGTAAAAAGAGTTATACTCTCCCTGTTCGAAAGAGAGGCAGGGATATTCCTCCAAATCCTCCAAAGTCACAAAAGTCTTTTTGGCAAGAGGATTGACCGTACTGACAAAGATGTGGGGTTTGGCGATGAATAAGGGATGAAATTCCAACCCGTTTTCCTGGATGATATGGCCCAAAACCTTGGCGTTAAAATCGTTTATATATAGAACACCGATTTCGCTGCGGAGATTACGCACATCCTCCAAAATTTCGTGAGTGCGGGTATCCCGGAAGGTAAACTCATATTCATTAGAGCCGTATCCTTTTACCAAATTGACGAAGGCATTGACTACAAAGGCGTAATGTTGAGTGGAGACTGAAAAATACTGGCGGGAGGGTTTGGCATTAAGATATCGCTGATCCATCAAATCGGCTTGTTCCACAATCTGCCTGGCATACCCCAAAAACTCCGCGCCTGCGGAGGATAATACCACACCTTTATTGGTGCGCAAGAATATCTCAAAACCAATCTGTTGCTCCAACTCCCGCACCGCGCTGGACAGACTGGGCTGGGCGACGAACAGGCGCTTTGCGGCCTCGCTGATCGAGCCGCAGTTTACGATTTCAATGATATAGCGTAATTTCTGTATCGTCATCATAGCCGTTCCTCCTTCGAATATAAGCAATCAATGGCTATCGATCCTTCATATGGATTCCAGATCCAAGCCATGCTTTCCCTGTTGCATTATATTCTATTGGATGAGTCCCGGCAAGCCAAGATGGGGATAACCCGGAAGAGGAAAAGAAGAACGTATATGGGGCCATCCCGCAGCCAACGGAAAAAGGCCGGGACATCGTATTTGTCCTGGCCTTTTTCGTTATGGGGTTTGATTATTGCACCGTGCAGGCGGTCCCGTTCAGCGTAAAGCCGGTGGGTTTGGCGTTACTCCCGCTATAGTTGATATTAAACCCGAAGTTAACGCTCCCGCCGGGAGGAATTACGCTGTTATAGGATAAATTGGTCACCGTCACCGCTGTACCGCTCTGGGTATAGGAGCCGTTCCATAGGTTGACGATTTTTTGGTTGCCGGGGAAGTTCCAGGCCAGCGTCCAGCCGTTAATGGCGGTGGTTCCGTTGTTACGTATGATAATCGTAACGGTGGCGCCACTGCCCCAGTCATTTTGAGTATAGGTCACCGAGCAAGCGTCCGGTACCGGAGTAACAGTTGGAGTGGGTGTTACCGTAACGGTTGGTGTCGGCGTTGGAGTTAGTGTGGGTGTTGGAGTTGGCGTCGTTGCATTAAAGGGAACAGCCACTTGGAATGCCACACAGTAATTGGGTTGGGCAATCCCGGTTGTGCTGCCCTTAAAGGGATCGGAGTCCCGGAGCAAGCCCCAGCGATAGCTGCCGTTGTTTCTTTTCACCCCTCCGGTGGTAAAGGCGTAGCCGACCGTAACCCCTGAAGTGGGTAGATCGCCGGCGCAGGTTATTTTTACCGAATTGTCCGCAATCTCTACGGAACTGATGGTAATCCGGGCGCCTGAGGCGCTGACTTCGAATCCTTTGCCGTTACGCCATTCCGTTAAGGCGTTTTGATTGGGGCTGCCGAGAGTGCTATCCCAAACCAGCGGCGCTACCGGCACGTGGAAGTTTACTGTAATCACCCTGCCGCTTTGCACTGCGCTGATAGGTTGCAGGGGTTGCCAGTCATTGCCCCGGACGATTCTCTCATAATAAATTTCACCATATTTTTCCCCAAGTTGCTGGTATCCGGTGTTGTAGAGATGAACACCGTCAGTGTTGTATGTATACTGATACTTTGGCCCCGTGCAAATGATAACGCCCGGATAGTCGACGCCTGCCTTCCACTGGGCAAGGGTGGAGGCGGATGTTCCGCTGCCGTTGGGGTAGGAATGCTGCTGAGATACGAAAAGCTGTATTGGCTGGGATTGCCCGGTGAGCGACTTGATATCCTGGTTGTAGTCGGCGCATAACTGGTACATCTGGTTCTCATAACTGGCGTTACCGGCGTCGGTTTCTCCATGGGTGAGGATAATCGCTCCTACCCCATAGGTTTTATTAGCGGCAGTGGCCAAGCGTTTGATCGCGCTGACCTCAAACAGGGAAGCAGCATAAGCCCGTCCGGTGGAGCCGGTATCGGTTGCTCCCTTGCAAATTACGCTCATTCCTTGTCCCGATTCACCGACGATGCTATGGACGGTGATATAATCGGCGCCTGAATTGGCCTGAACCATGGATGTGATTTGACTGGCCATCGCGGTATGCGGCGTTTCTCCATATAAGTTATTGGGATAGGGAGCCGGGTAACCGCTGGCGTTATTTCTTTCGGTCAATGGCGTCATCGATAGCGCGCTGCTATTGGGATTATAGGGTGGAACCGTTAAGGTTCCCAATGAAAGCCGTAGATTGTGATAAGGCTGTGTGGTTGATAAGACGGGCGTCGCGCCCACCGAGAGGCTTTGACCGGTACCGATGATACCCGTCCAATCCCAGGAAGTGGTTGCGGCAACTGTCATTAACGGCCCCTGTGAATTCATTAATCCTATGATCCCCAGTAAAATCATTAAAAAAACACTAGAAAATTTTTTAAACATAAGTTTCCCTCCTTTATTTTTATTTGGAAACCTCTTTGAACACTAACTAAAAGTCATTCTTCCAAGCGGTATCATGCAGGACCGGTCGGTTTCGTTCCGGAATTATGGATTCAAGGTAGCTACCCCAGAATATTATAGCATATTAATTGGTAAAATTTTACATAAAATAATTTTTTTTGGGGCAAGCGGGGATAAGGGCCTAAAATGAAAGCATTTTTTCTCCTACTGTGGAGCCTGGCCTAAAATGCAAACGGCCCGGGATTTAAAAGATCCAAGGCCGTTGGGAGTCAATTTTTGATCATCATCTTCTTAAAAAAAGAATGATTTTACCGGTATATTCCCCTGAATTGGAATTTTACCGCCTACCTCTTCAAGGGCGAGCGGTCATGGGACATCGTCCCGGTTTTTATGAGGCTTTCGATTTTATAGGCGCCGCATTTGCGGGTGTTTAAAAATCCGTCCCAGGCAGCCTGGGCCAGACGCCCCTCATTTAGCAAATCAAACAACCACTCCGCGCAAAGATCCGGGTCCTCTTGAGGAATACCGGCTCGATGATCGAGTAACCATTTTTTGTTATAGTGTTCATGGGATCCCAGCGGCGGCGCAATAATAACCGGAAGTCCCAATCCGGCGTAGAAAGAAAGTTCCGATGGTTTGGTCCATAAAATATCGGTCGTCCGGAGCACCTTGTTAAAGCGGGGGAAATATTTGTCGCGGCTGGGAGAATATAAGATGTTCACTCCGAGCCCCAATTGATCTTCAAGTCCCAGATTGCGAATATAATCCATAAAATATTCCCAAACCTCACTTCGAACCCCCGCAACCAGGTTAAGACGAATTTGCTTCTTTAAAATATGGGGTTTTAAGCTGACCAGGATCGCCGCCCCGATTTCTTTTTGAGCGCCTGCGCCGCCCACCGCAAAAGTTAACGTTAAAGTACGGTTGCTACGCATTACACAATTTTCGGCGCCCAGGTAGTGTTCAACTTCAAATTGATGCAAGGCCCAAAATCGTCTGTTTGGATCAAGGTAGAGCAATCGTTGGGCCAAATCAAGTTTTAGAATTTCCAAATCGGCGCTTCCTAAATTTTCTTTGGGCAAGGGGAACCCGGTCAGAAAAATTTTCTCATCGGCCACTCCATATTGTTTCAAACGCCGGACTGCATGTCCGCAGGAGGCAAAATAAATGATATTGCTTTGGGAGGCGTTTTTAGCCACCCAAACCCGGTTTAAATCGGTATCGGTAATCAGCAAATAGGTTTTGGGATATCCCAGGTAATCGGCGGCCATGGCCACCGCAAAAAAAGTGGTGATTAAAGGGAGATCCGTGGGGCGTACCATTTCAACCAGAGTTTTCCCGAGCCCTTTTTTCACTAAAGAATCCAGATATTTCACTTGAAGAGTGGGGGTTGAAAGGTCCCGAAACGGGTAATAGGGATTGATATCCTGTAACTTATCCATCAACCCAAAAAGGAACCCCCCAATCACCGGAATATGATTCAAACGCGAAATCCCTTCATATAGGGTTCTCATTCGTTTCCAAAGTTTGTTTTCTTTTGGAGATGAATATTCAATTGCGCCGGCAGTAATGATTTGGCCGTTGCTTAAGTCCTTTAGCGGATAAGCTGCTCTTTGATGGCCAAGTCCCATGTCCGCCGCGACAACCCATGCTTTTTGATTTGATGTTGGTATGAGTGACATTTTTTCCTCCGGAAGTCTTTTGACCTTTTACAGATCTTCGTCATAAGTCGGCGATTTCTACAGTATTTCTTTAGTCTCGGCTACTAAGGTTACTATATGTTAATGTTTGTTGGGACAATCGATCAGAGCTTGGGGTTGGTTAAACAAATACATGAATTGCCGGAATTCCCTTGCTTTTTAGAGAAATGGATTGAAAAATATGGCAGGTTTTATGCAAAAACTGTAAATGGATCGGAGCAAAATACCGATATTTTTTTTAAATAGATATTTATCCGCGGTTTCAGGCTTTAAAAAAAGCAGGCTTATTTAAGGAGACATCATATGAAACTTCATACCCGCTTTAATTTATTTTTGATTATCGCCTGTATCGTCCCTGTATTTATCTTTTTTGCGCTTTTTTTGGTATTTTGGGTTCAAAAAAACACCAGTGGTGTGGTATTTCAGGAATTTTTATTTCATGGAAATGTAATCGGCTTTTTGGTAGAATTGATTGTCGGCATGATTGTCATTGGCCTCTTCAGCCTTTATATTCGCTCCGCCTTCAATCGGATCAAGGAAATCACTGACTTTATCCGCTTATATCCGGGGGAAAACCTATCAAGTTTAAGGCCGGACCCCTATTTTGATGAACTTGGAAAGTTGCGCCAGTCGTTGATTGAAATGTTGGAACGGGTGAAGCAAAATCAGTCCGAAATCGAAGAACGCTACCGTCAATTATTGCTCGCCAATATGAATTTAGAGGAAAAGTACGCCCAATCGTACACCGTTCGTTTGATATTAGAGGAAATAAGCCGGGAGCTTGATATTGACCAATTGCTCCGGAAAACTTCCGATATTATTGTGGGAGTTTTCGGGAGTAAACGGTGCATGATTTATTTGTTGGATCAAAAACAAGAGTATCTCATGGTACGGGCCGATACTGGAACCGGCGAAGTGAATGATGAAAAAAAGGTCATTTCATTGGACTCCGATAACATGATTGCCAGGCTTTGGAGAACCAAACGGCCTTTTTCCGAAACCGACGCTACTTCCAAGGAGTTAAAAACTCTAAGGGCTCATGATGTGAATGGTTTTCATGGGTTTCCTTTAACCGGCAGGCGGGGAAGCTTAGGTTTAATATTTATTGAACACCAGATGGCTGGAGGTTTCACGTCCGATTTGGAGGATTTTGCCAAGTTGATCGCCCAGGAAATAAGTCTTTCCATTGAAAATGTTTATATTTACGATCAGGTGCGTTTTATGGCCAATCACGATGCTTTAACCGGTATTTACAACCGGATGTATCTCATGAACTACATGGGGCAAATTTTTTCCAAAAATCCGAAGACGGTTTCGGTGATCATGTTTGATATGGACCATTTTAAACAGATTAACGACAAATATGGGCATTTAGCCGGGGATATGGTTTTAAAAAACGCGTCCGCCATTATTCAGGACATGTTGCCTGCCGGAATCATGGGGCGTTACGGCGGTGAAGAATTTGTCGCACTACTGCCGGAAGTTGCCCAAAAAGAAGCTTTTTTATTGGCCGATGCCATGCGTTCGAAAATCAACGAACATAACTTTATCACTGCCGAGGGGGTTCGCATCCCGGTTTCGATTAGCGCCGGTCTTGCCAATTACCCGCAGGTAACCGACAGTTTCAAAGGGCTTCTCCAATTAGCGGATGAAGCTCTGTATAAAGCCAAGGACTCCGGAAGAAACAAGGTTTGTGTAGCCATGAATAAATTGAGCGAATGAAAATAATTTCCAGTCTCATGCTTTGCCATCGGTATGCCTCGCCTGTTTTCGTGCCAAGCTCTCATAACGGATTCAGGTAATTTTTTGATGCAATAAAATTATAGCATCTCACGTCTAAGATAATAGAATCGAAAAACGATTTCTCTCATTGTTGCAAATCAAATAAACGGATTCTTGTTGAAAGTTTTAAAATTTTATCTAGGCGGGTCTTTAAAAAATGGCATTGATGGAGCGGCAAATTGAAATCGTTGACTTTTTTGCCAAAGAGCAGAATCATTTGCATGATTATGTTCGCAGCCGGTTGACGGATATCAGTGAGATGGATATCGAGGATTTGCTACAGGATCTGTTTATTAATTTATTTAATAAGGCTGATATTTCCCTGCATATTGAAAATCTAGCGGCTTATGTTTATCGTTCCGTTCAAAACCGGATCATCGATTATCTTCGGAAGAAGAAAAAAACTACCTCTTTGGATGAAATGATTAATCAAACGGATGGCAGAACACTGAATGATACGATGTCCGACCCAAGCGCGGATGTAGAGAAATCTTTGGACCGGCAGGAGCTTTATGAAAAATTGTATGAAGCTATCAATGCTTTGGAACCAAAGCAACGGGCGGTTTGGATTGCAACCGAGCTTGAGGAGCATTCTTTTAATGAATTGGCCCAAATGTGGGATGAGCCTATTGGGACGTTGCTTGCCAGGAAACATCGGGCGGTAAAAAAGCTACAAGCGCTCTTAAAAGATTATCGATAAACAGGAGGATTACCATGAATTCACATTCAAGAAATCAATTTCATCCGGCTTACAAAGGTTTGAGGATTTTGGGATTAGCGATTTTCGGGTTGGTTACGGCCGTTATTTTCGGATTGATGTTCGGCTTTTTTGTCGAACGGATTTGGAACTGGCTGATGCCGTCTCTTTTTAAATTAGGTAAAATAACCTATTGGCAAGCTTTTGCATTGGTTATTCTGGCTAGGTTAATCTTCGGAAGTTTTGGGCACGGCCAGGGGGACGCTTATCGTCACCCCGCTCATCATCCCCGGTATGGGTATCCCCATCATTGGCGCTATTATGAATATAGGAAACGGGATATGAAGGACTGGCAATGTTATGACTTATGGTGGCGTGAGGAAGGAAAAGCCGCTTTTGAAAATTACCTCAGTCAAAAAAGTCATAAAGATGAGGAATAAAGAAGAATCATGAATAAGAATGAAAAATCTGGTCTCTTTGAACGACCGGATTTTTATTTTTTCCGGAATAATGCGCCGAAAAAAAATCAATAATGCTTAAAGGAACAGTAAGTTTTTCATCAATTCAAAATCAGAGGTAGCAGAGTTATGAAGATATTGTTGGTGTACCCGGGCTATCCGGATACTTTTTGGAGCTTTAAACACGCTTTGAAATTCATTGTAAAGCAGGCGACCAATCCGCCGCTGGGACTATTGACCGTGGCGGCTATGTTGCCGGTAGAATGGGAGAAGCGGCTGGTGGATATGAATACCGATGCCTTGGAGGATGGCGATCTGAAATGGGCCGATTTTGTCTTTATTAGCGCCATGGCCGTTCAAAAAGAGTCTGCCCTCAAAGTGATTGAGCGTTGTCAAAAACTTGCGGCGCCAACGGTAGCCGGAGGCCCTCTTTTTACTTCCGAGGCCGATAGTTGGGAAAATGTTGATTATTTAATTTTGAATGAGGCCGAAATCACTTTGCCGCTTTTTTTGAGCGATCTCGAAAAAGGAGTTCCCCGGCATATTTATACTTCACCCGAGTGGGCCGATGTTACCCGCTCTCCAATTCCCGATTGGCAGCTCATCAATCAGAAGAAATATGTCTCCATGTGCCTGCAGTATTCACGGGGCTGCCCTTTTGAGTGCGAATTTTGCGATATCACAGCCCTATATGGCAGGATACCCCGCACGAAAGAAAAGCGTCAAGTTTTGGCTGAGCTGGAAGCCCTTTTTAAAACGGGTTGGCGGGGGAGCGTTTTTATGGTTGACGACAACTTTATCGGAAATAAAAAGAAACTTAAAGAGGAGATTTTACCGGCAATCGGTGGTTGGATGGAAGAACATCATCATCCGTTTACATTTTATACCCAAACGTCCATTAATTTAGCGGATGATGATGAGTTAATGAAAATGATGGTGGACGTGGGCTTCGATGATGTCTTCATCGGGATTGAAACCCCCCATGAAGACAGTCTGGCTGAATGCCACAAAACCCAAAATAAGCGCCGCGATCTGGTGGGAGCGGTAAAAAAAATCCAACATTTCGGATTGCAAGTCCAGGGTGGATTTATCGTAGGATTTGATAGCGATCCTTTGACAATCTTTGAAAAACAGATTGACTTCATCCAAAAAAGCGGTATTGTCACCGCAATGGTCGGAATGTTGAACGTCATGAAAGGAACAAAGCTTTATCAACGCTTGAGCCAGGAGGAACGGATTATAAAAAACGGTTCGGGAAATAATACCGATTTTTCTGTGAACTTTATCCCCAAAATGCCTTACGAAACATTGGTGAATGGTTACCGGAAAATTGTAGGTACGATTTATGCTCCGGAAGAGTTCTACCAACGGGTCAAAAATTTTCTCAGGGAGTATCAACCCTTACCAAAGAAAGTAATCCGGATTAGCTGGTGTGATATCAAAGCGTTTTTACGATCGGTCGTAGTGATTGGCGTATTGGGAAAAGAACGGGTTCAATATTGGAAATTACTGGGGTGGTCGTTGTTGAAAAGGCCGCGCTTATTTCCGCTCGCCGTAACTTGCGCTATCTATGGCTTTCATTTTCGTAAAGTTTACGAGGGGTATATGTAAAAAAAAGTGAGAAGTTAAAAGTTTAAAGGTGAAAAATCAGGAGCCGGAATCGTTCTGCTTTTTGGGGCATGAAATTGGCTCAAAAGGAAAGAGTTAGGCCTAATTGAAAGGTCCCGGCTCTTTCCTTTAAATTTAACAATAGTCTTTATCCATAGCTTTTCAATGGTTTTGTTGCTTTACTTTTAACTGTTAAAATTCAGATAAAGCCGGTTTGCCGCCACCCGCATGTCCCGATCCATCCGCTCAAACAACAGCACATCTTCCATATGGAAAAACCCTTTCAAATTGCTGATAAAAGCTGCCGCTTTTAGGGCGCCTTCCGCAAAAACGACCTGGGAGTACGAACGGTGAGTGATTTCAATTTCGTCGGCTTCTCCGGCGAAGAGTACTTTATGGACCCCGATAGTCCCACCGGCCCGTATGGAGTGTATGGCTATTTCACCGGTTTCTTTTGTTTTTGAACCGTTCCGGCTTATTCTTCCTCGCGCACTAACTTTTTGGTTTTTGGCCGCTCCCTTAATAATACTGAGTTCGCTGGCAATTTTAAGGGCTGCTCCGGAAGGGGTATCTTTTTTGTTCCGATGGTAAGATTCGGTTATTTCCACATCATAATGGGGAATCAACCGGGCCATTGTTTTCACCACCGACAGCAGTAAATTAATCCCTACCGAAATATTGGGCGCATAGACCAGTCCTACTTTGAATGTTTCCACGATTTTTTTTAACTCATAGAGTTGCATGTTATTGAATCCGGTAGTACCTATGACCATATTAATGCCCTTCTTCGCTAAAACATAAGCGTTGCGGAGGGTGGCTTCCGGTGAGGTAAAATCGATAGCCACCTGAAAAAATTTTTGGTCGATTTCTTTATCTAAATCCTGCGCATCGGTAATAACAATATCTTGAACGCAGGGGATAAATTCGTTTAAAGACCGTCCGACCTTGGGACTTCCTGGTTTAGCCACCACTGAAACCAAATCAAAATTCGATGAGTTCAGGATTTGTTCGGCTACAACCGATCCGGTCCTGCCTAGACCCAGTAAACATGTTTTGATAATCATAAGTACACCCCTTTTCATGAATGTTATTTTTTAATGCCATAAAAGGGAATCGGATATGACGCGCGCCTGCGCACGCACTGCCATGTTCACCTCTCTTTCAACGCCTACGAGGTTAGCTGACGGGTTCGGATCGAAAGTTAACCCTATAATGTGCGGTCCCATCGATGAAACGACTCACCCGCAGATTAATTCACCCCACAAGATTGGTTCCCCCGCTTCTTAAATTCAAAGCATCCCTGAATGAATCAATACCAAAAGAGGACGCCTTCGCATAGATTCGGCGACAGCATAGTTACTCGCAAAATGCGGTTTGCTGATTTACTATTATTATACAATAATTCTATGTTCAGTCAATGGTTACACATCCTGTAATTTAATGGATGGAATAGTTCTTCTAAGCAATTGCAATCGATATTGAAACCTTACACAAAGCCGAACATGCGCGCTTGAAAGACTTTCTAATAGAAAAGTATATCATAAAGCATAACGTTTCCCAATATTTGGCCTGAAATGCCGCAGGGAATCGAACGTTATAATACCGGTACGGGACAGGCTTTAGTTATAATGAATTAAAGCGCCCGCTCATCATAAAATGGGGGAGAGTGCAAGTTTGTATTTGACACGCAACGGAAGATTTTATTTATACCTTTTGGCAGGCGTCCTTTTGATAACCGGGGCTTATATCACGCATAATAACCGTCCCCATTTGAAGTCGGGTCATGCTGTGGAGGCGGCAACGGGATTGGGTAATTATACTGTTAAAAAAGGCGATTCCATTTTTGAGATAGCCGGTAAATTCGGCGTATCAATTTCCGCATTGCGGCATGCCAATGGTCTGGAGGATGGGGAAATAACTCCCGGACAGGTGCTGACCATTCCCAATGAGCCGTCCGGCGACTGGTATACCGTAAAAAATGGCGATACCTTGGGCGCTATTGCCGATAAATATGTTGTTGCTGTAGGCGACTTGAAAAAGATCAACGGGATTCGGCGTGATTTGATTCTGCCCCATCAAGTGTTGGTCATTCCTTCAAAAAAAACGGCAGACGCTGAAAATACAGAAACAGTTACGGATAATCCTGTGACAATAAGGAATACGCCGGCCCCCGAAACACAAAAAGCGCTATCCGAAGAGACAAACCGGCCATTGCGGGAAATTCTCCGGGAGCGCGGGTTTAATGGGGAACGTTTGAATTTGGCAATTTTTATCGATAAATCCGCTCATGCGCTATCCATTTACAAGGGAAAAATTCTTTTGAAATCTTATCCCATCGAGTTAGGAGACGGTGGTTTGGCAGACAAGAAAATCAAGGGGGATCATAAAACACCGGAAGGCGATTTTTATGTGGCTGAAAAATCGATCCTTCAGCCGGCTGACCAATTTTTAGGCACCCGTTGGCTGAGGATTAGTTATCCCAATGTGGAAGATGCCGAAAGGGGCCTGCGCCAAGGTTTAATTGACCGAAATACCCATGACCAAATTATAGGGGCTTTGCGCAATAAAGATATACCGCCTCAATATACCGCCCTTGGCGGAGGAGTCGGCATTCACGGGGGAAGTTCCAAAGAACAAGGAAGCAATTGGACCTGGGGTTGTGTTGGACTTCGAAATCAAGACGTGGAAGATTTTTTTGATTTTGTTGAAGTAGGAACGCTTATTTATATTCAACAATAAAAAGATATCATTCTTTTTGCAGCCATTTCTTCCAAACCTCCGGCCGGTAACCCACGGTTGCTTTGGAAGCGTTCCGAACGATCGGGGTTTTAAAAAGTAACGGGTCTGAAAGCAGTTCAGCTTCGATATTGTGAACCAGGTATTTCAGGTTGCGTTTTTGATATTGTTTTCCATCCTTATCCATCAGATTTTCCAGGGGAACCGAGGACGTAACGCTCTTTAGTTCCCCTTTGCTTAGCCCTTTTTCAGCGAGATCGATGAATTGATATTTTAGAGCGCGTTCCTTGAAAAAACGCTCGGCTTTGCGGGTATCCTGACATTTCTTGGTCCCAAAGATCTGGATATTCATAGAAGCACCTTCCCGTATCAAAAGACATTGCGCATTAAAATGACTACTATCCAAATATTGCTTGACCCAATCCAAATAACAGCGATATAATAAATTAAATATCCATATTATATCATAAACGGATAAAAAAAATAAAATCAAAAACATTCACCGATAACAGCAAACGCAGGCGAAAGCGGCGGACGCAAAACCACGGGTCTAAAATCCAATCGATAGATAGATTCGATTAAGATAGCCGGGTTACCGAAGGGACTCTTTTACCTGCGGCTGTTTACCAGCACTGTGGGTATTTTTTGTTTAAAGCGGATTTCTAGGACAACATATCATAAAGGAGATGGATAGTAATGGAAGAAATCATCGGCGGTAAATATCTCACCTTTTCTTTGGAAACAGAAACATACGGAATACCCATTAAGACAGTGCGGGAAATCATTGGAATGCAGGAAATAACCCATGTTCCCAAAACGAAGGAGTATATTAAAGGGGTTATGAATTTACGAGGTAAAATTATCCCTGTGATTGATTTCCGGCTGAAGCTGGAAATGGAAGAGAAGGCTTATAATGACCGGACTTGCATTATTGTCCTTGAGGTTCACCAAAACGGTAATAAACGTTTACTCGGAATTGTGGTTGATGCGGTAACCGAGGTACGCAATTTTCAAAAAGAAGAATTGGAAGCGCCGGGGTATAATACCCAAATCGAAGGCGATCTCTTGCTCGGCCTTGGTAAATCCAATGATAAAGTGATCATGATGATTAATATCGAAAAGATCATGAGTAAGGAAGACGCGGTCAATTTTCAAAAGGCTGTCGGAGAGTGAGTTCAGGCCATCTCATCGCAGAGAAAATGGTTTTTACTTATGCGAGACTGGATCGGAGAGCGATATCGTCGTCGTTAAGCATAAAATTAGGCGCCATTTTGAACTTTTACGACAGTTTGCCAAAAAATAAAAACTCTCGGTGGTTTACCATTCGAGAGTTTTTTTATTCTTTAACGTCCCGAGAGAAGAAGATCGGATATAAAACTGTCCAAGTTTGAATCAGGGGATTGTCCTTTAAAATGAGCCGATATTTCCAGATTATTCATTGTGTTCCTTGATTAACTGATCTATAATATTAACACATATTTCCGAAAACGTTAACAAATCATTTGTAGATTTACCGATAACAGCAAACGCATGCAAAAGCTGCGGACGCAAAGCCACGGGTCTAAAATCTTTTGGGATTATGACAGCCGGGTTGCCGAAGAGATCTTTTTTTATGCCTGCTGTATAAGTATTTTGACAGCGGGCATTTTGCGTTTGTTAGGGAATGATTCCATTCGGGCTGTTCTAAACACAAAGTTTCTTTTGATGATTGACATGGAGAAGATGATAAACGACCGGAATAGAAATAGGAGGGAACATAATGAAGCAACGAACGGTAAAATTAAGTGTTCGAATTATCTTGGGTTTTGCCGGTTTAATGGTTTTATTGTTGGTCATGGCGCTGGTTACCATTATGAATATGGTTAAGATTAATGCCGAAGTACTCACAATTAGCGGTTTTCACAACCGCCAAAATTTATTAAGCAGCATGGAAAAATCAGTAATGTCGGGATCTAAAGGATTACAAGGCGTTCTGGCCGGAGTGGATATTGAAGAAAATAAACAAGAGATGACTCAGGCTGATCAGGAATTCCAAACTTCTTTTGAGGAAGCGGAAAAAACATTTGTAACCGAACAAGGAAAGAAATTATTGGTTCAAATTAAAGAGTCGGCTGGAAAAGCTTGGCCTTTAATGAACCAAGCGCTGGAGTTAAGTTTAAATAGCGACAACGCAGAAGTAAAGGATTTCATGGCAAACCAAGTAACACCTGCCACCAAAGAATTGATTGAATACCTCCATGAGACTTTCAGTTTGGGAGAACGCAATATTCAACTGGAAATGAGTGTTGCCCAGCAGGTGTACAGCAATTCCCTGACATTTTTGATCGTCTTGTTTTGCATATTTATGGCATCGGGAATATTTTTGGCTTATTATATTACCCGTAGCATCACCAAGCCAATGAATGCAATTACATCCCGTATTCGGGAAGGGGCGCAGCAGGTTGCGGCAGCCTCGGGACAATTATCGGCCTCGGCCGGACAGCTTTCTCAAGGCAGCACCGAGCAAGCGGCTGCTATTGAAGAAACTTCCTCTACCCTTGAGGAGTCCGCTACCATGATGGAACAGAATTTAACAAATACAAAACAAGCGGCTCAATTGTCGGAACACGCAAAAGATGCGGCAGACAAAGGCAATCACGAGATGCAGGAAATGATGAGTTCGATTCAGGAGATTAAGAAATCCAGCGACCAAATTGCAAAAATCATCAAAGTTATTGATGATATAGCGTTTCAAACTAATATATTGGCTCTTAATGCGGCTATAGAGGCAGCCAGAGCGGGGGAAGCCGGAATGGGCTTTGCGGTAGTGGCTGAAGAAGTAAGGAATTTGGCTGGTAGAAGCGCACAGGCTGCCAAGGACACGACTGCCATCATCGAATCCAATATTGAACTATCCACCAAGGGTGTATCGATAGCCGGGAAAGTCCGTGAAGCCTTAAATGAGATCACGATTCAATCAAAGAAAGTTAATGAACTCATGGATGAAATCGCAGCAGCCAGCCAGGAACAATCTTTAGGAATAGAGCAGGTTAATAAATCGATAGCTCAAGTAACGGTTGTTACCCAACAAAACGCGGCCAACGCAGAGGAAAGCGCTTCAGCGGCCGAAGAACTAAACGCGCAGTCCGAGAATATGAAACAAATTGTTGAAGAGCTTTCGATGTTGGTGTATGGAACCGTCACTGCGATTAATCAAATAGGATATAGTGGGCAAAGGATTCCCAACCTGGAACAACTTCAGGGGCGACCCAAAACGAAAGTTGTTTCTCCGGAGGATGTAATTCCATTGGAGGAAGATACCCGGCACTTTTGAGGCGTGTCATTTTAAATTCGGAAAAGGAAATGATCAGTATATGAAAACTCTTGGAGCAGAAAGCGCCCGGGAGTTTTTTTATGAAGCCGGTAAAATGGCGCAGTATAGCAGTATCCCCGGCCCATGGTTAGGAGCCGGATGAAGTGATCCACCATGAAAATCCTGTGTCTGAATTTTTTCCATCTTTTGCACAGGGAAATTTTATGGATGTGTTTAGACAGCCTCATGATTGTCGGGGAATGGGGTATCCTAATTTCAGAAAATAAAGTGAGGAGCGAGGTAATGGAACAGCAACCCCGGTATATTGAAAACCGGCAATTTGTCGGATATGAAGAAGAAGACATTCAGCTAATCAACCAGAGAGAACGGCGCAAGTTTGATGAAAATCCAAAGATAACTGAAATGATGCAAACAGTTGAACAAGAATCACAACAAGTGGGTCATTGGGAGGAACATTGGCTTACCATTGACCCAAACGGGAGGAGAGTGTATGCCAGGATTTATTATACACCGGAGCATGCTTGGGCGTTAACTGCCGATGGGCGGGTGATTCGAGAAATAGACTATCCTATCGATAGGCAATTATCCAAAGAAAGTAATAATCAAAAGGATATTTCCCGGGATGATAATGTGACGCTTCATTAAGGTACAATAGAATTTATTGAATACATTTTGGATATCCGGTGAAAAATTTTGCAATTCCTAGCATAATTCATTTTACTCTGGAACACAATATGATAGAACCTAGTATTAAGGTATCTATCTTTGTAGGAGTGAAAAGGATGACAAAAAATGCATTGGCGGTTTCGGCCCCATCCGGTCAAACGATGCACAAATCAAAACCTCGTTATACGGAAGCGGAAAACAAATTAATCTTTGAATCATGGTGGGAACCTCAAAAAAGACGTGAACTTAAAAATCGTCTGGGTCGGGAAATGAATGCTTTGCGTAGTCAATTTTGCCGGATATTAAAGGAAAAACATTTAAGCAACCAGGATTATTATAGTATCATGCAATCTAAACATTTACATGATAGTAATATTTCCACCCGAAAAAGAAGCCATGAACTAAAAGAAATTGATCTGCTGATTTTAGAAACATTTTGCCGACACCAAGCTTTGGGGAATTCCAGAACTCAGGCCTGTGAGGAATTACAAAACAAGTTGGGCTCGGATTTTACCCCTGCAGCTCTAAAGTTACGGTTTTACCGGTTGGTAAAAACATTGCAATACAGTGAGGCGGATTTACTCAAGAAGGGGCGGGAACTGCTGAATAAAAGCGAATCGATTTCAACGTTGACCGATAAACCGGATGAAAATGATGATAAAATGATGAAAGCGCCTGAAACCAAAAGTTCAAGCGGATTTCAGACCAAAGGTGAAGATCAATCGTTTTTTTATCAAATTTCCTCATTGCCGGAAACTGTTCGAAGTATTGGAGAACGTTTAAGTTCAATTGAAGAACAGCAGAGACACCAGTTGGATTTAAGGGGATTTATTGAACATCTCCTCGCTGTGGAAAGGGATTTGAAACGCGAAGACAAATTGATGGAAGAGATACAACGATTGATTTCGGAAAATGACAGCGCCCGCTTGATGATGGAAAAAGAGCATGAACGCTTAAAAAAGCGTGAGCAAGAATTGGCGGAAGTTTATAATATTCTTGAAACCATGTTGGGAGATTTTATGAGAATGGAAAGTGTTTCTAAATTAGCTTCACTGGGTGATTTCATGCACCGCCTGGAGATAACCGTCGATCAATTTGGAAATGTTTTAAAAAGCAAACGGATCATTTCATAGATAGACTATTTTAAAAAACAAGCTGGCGGTTGGATGACAAGCACCGGATGATGGGTAGGTTTGGCTAAGTGGTTATTGGGTTTTGGTTTAAATTTATTGAATAAAAGTTCTAAAGTGTACAATATATAATGCCGTGAAGATACGACATTATATATTGTGTTTTTTTAATATTATTTCGGTGATTTCATGGTTTTGTAAAGGATTAATAAAAGTTTAGCAGAAAATTTAGAAAGGAGGATATGGTACTATCATGAAGGAAGCTTTGGAAAAATAGCGAAAAATTCAAGATATGATAATTTCGAGGTTTTTATGGTTACCATTGATTTACACGGCCTAACCCGAGAAGGGGCCCGAGAAAAAATAGTTCAGTTTTTCGATGAAGCTTATCGGCGCCGTGAGACGGTGGTGCGGGTTATTCACGGTCAAGGCAAGCATAGTGAGGTTTTTCCGGTTATTAAATCCTTTGTTCGACATTGGGTGCAGGAATCGGAATTTGGACGAAAGAAAATCGCTGCGGTTTATCGGGGCGAGGATGGTTCGCCTTATACCACTCCGAATCCTGGAGAAACCATTGTAGTTTTAAACATTCCCGGAATATCGGAACCTTTGGAAGACGGGTCCGCTGATTCCTTCGATGAAGAGGAGCGGGAAGCGCGGAGAAATACAAAAGCTATCCGGGCTGAACGTCTGCGAACGGCGCGCCGGAGGAGTTCCCGCCTTCGTTGAGGGTTCCTCTTGGATTCGTTTTGAAATTCCATTTGAATTATCCAAAATATCTTGAAAAAAGGAGATTACACTTTATAAAAAATTATTGGGTGCCGATAACTTATAAAGTTGGAATTTATGATGGACGGTGGAAAAATCAATTTTGACAGGATTTTATTTTCTTTACCCTTTATAAAATGGGTGTTGGATAGATTGGATTAAAAGGAATATTTGTAAGCTTTAATATTATAACCAGACATGGCAGGGATCCGCAATTTGGAGGCGGATTTCAATTCCTAGCGATATTTAGTGCTAATTTGCCCAAAAAAAGTTGTCAGGGTCAAATTGGTATCAATATTTCCAGATGGGATGGACAAGATGCGAAAGATAGCCATTGCCGAGATCAAACCAGGAATGAAGCTTGCGAAGACGATTTATCGTAAAGATGATGGCAGAATTCTATTACGCGCTGAATCCGTGATTAAAGAATATCATATTGAGAGATTAATAGAATACCATTGCGAATACGCCGTTGTTTACGATAATGAAGATGAAACTGGACAAGAAGTTCCCGTAGAGCCAATTGAGGAAGAAACGCGCGCTAAAGCGGTTGCTTTATTAAAACAATCCATAAAGCATCTGAAAGCAGACGGAATCCTCGAATGTGAAGAGTTGTTCCCTGTAGTTCAAGAAATTATAGAATATATTCTTGCCGATCCGCTGGTCGTTTATAATATGGTTGCAATTCGTAACCATGACGGTTATACATTTAGCCATTCCGTCAATGTTTGCGTCATTGCGACGCTAATCGGATCCGTAATGGGTTATGACCGTAATGAACTTCAAATTTTGGGCACCGGCGCCATGCTCCATGATATTGGAAAAGTGAAAATTGCATCGATAATACTCAACAAGAAAGAACGACTGGAACCTTTCGAATTCGATTTGATGAAATCACATACTTTAGAGGGTTATGACATCCTGAAGCAATCAGTCCACATGAGCTTTTTGCCCGCTCATATTGCGTTACAACATCACGAAAGAGAAGACGGCAGTGGTTATCCCAAAGGGTTAACCAGTGCTGATATTCATCCCTACGCGCAGATTGTGGCGGTAGCAGATGTTTTTGATGCAATGACGTCGGAACGGATTTATAAGCCTGCCTCACCAACTTATTTAGCTTATCTGGAAATTGTGGATAAAACGGGAGCTCAATTCCATCGCACAGTGGTGGAAGCGTTTACAAAGGTTTTAACGCCCTATCCCAAAGGGAGTATTTGGTTGCTTAGCAACAACGCCAAAGTGGTGGTGATTAGTGTGACCCGTATCGAGTGTATGGCAAAGGATCTGAATGAAAGAAACTGTGAAAAGTTATATAATTTATATAAACTGGCCGGTTTAAAAATCGTTCAAAAATTAAATTAACGGATGACAAAAAATGGGATTCCTTTCTAAGGTTGGGTTTTGAAAAAGTTCATTACTGAGTGTATAATACGATGTAGACTTATCGGTAAGGTTTGAAAAATATTGATTATTAAATTAGGGGACGGATTCATGAAACGTTTATGGCTCAAAGTAGCAATAGTCGTTGTAGTTATAGCTTTATGCACTTCGGTGCTGATTGGAAAGAGCCCTACCAAGGAGAATACCTTGGCTCGTTTCTTATATCGAAGTTTAGAAGCGGAGCATTATAATCCCTCTCTCGTCAATGACCAACTTAGTAAAAGGACTTATTCATTATATCTTAAAAGTCTTGATCCCAATAAACGGTTTTTTTTGAAAGCCGATATCGTAAGAATGAGCTTTTACCAAAAGAAAATCGATGACCAGTTGAAACGGGGAACTTCCGAATTCTATGAATTGACGGGGAAAATTTTTGAGCAGCGGGTCCGGGAAGTCGATACCTTAACGCAAAATATTTTGCAAAAGCCTTTTCAATTTTCAACTGCGGAAAATTTTGAAACGGATGCTGCGAAAATCGATTATCCCCAAAACAGCCAAGCTCTGAAGGAACAATGGCGGTTATATCTTAAATATCAGACATTGTTGGCCTATTTCGATTTAAGCAATGGGAATGGTAAGGATAAATTTTTCAACACCCAGTCGGTAGATCCGGAATTGGAGGCCAAAGCCCGGGCAAAAGTTGCCAAAAGCCTGAAATTGAGTTTGGAACGGATGTTAAAAAAGAAAAATGAAGAACAGGTTGACTATTATTTAAACGCGATAGCGAATAGTTTTGACCCCCATACCGAATATATGGCTCCTCAGATCAAAGATGATTTTGATATGAATTTGACGGGAAGGTTGGAGGGAATTGGCGCTTCACTGAAGGAAGACGGCGAATATATCAAAGTTGTAGAAATTATACCCGGAAGTCCGGCTTGGCGGCAAAAAGTATTGCAGGCCGATGATACGGTTTTGAAGGTCGCCCAAGGCAATAAAGAACCCGTTGATGTAGTGGGTATGCCTGTAACCGATGCTGTAAAACTAATCCGCGGTAAAAAAGGGACACTCGTAAAATTGACGGTCCGGAAAGCCAGCGGACGGATAACTGTAATTCCCCTGGTCCGGGACGTTGTCGTGCTTGAAGAAGCCTATGCAAAGTCGGCCGTGATTTGGAATCAGAAGACGCTGAAGAAATATGGATATATTGATTTACCTTCATTTTACCGGGATTATCAAACCAATTCCCGCAACTCTGCCGATGATGTCCGGGCCGAACTGCAAAAATTAACTGCTGAGAAAGTGGACGGCATCATTTTGGATTTGCGGAACAATGGCGGCGGAATTTTGGATGATGCTGTCAGAATGTCCGGACTTTTTATTAAAGAAGGCCCTATTGTCCAAATCAAGGACGGATCTGGAAAAACGGAAGTTTTATCGGATACGGATTCCAGTATTGTATACAGCGGGCCCTTGGTTGTCTTGGTAAACTCTTTGAGCGCTTCGGCCTCGGAGATCTTAGCAGCCGCACTTCAAGATTATGGACGGGCAGTTGTTGTAGGCGGGGTGAGTACGTTCGGCAAGGGTACCGTCCAGATCGTAGCAGATTTGGATCAATATTTGCCGCTTAATTTAAGGGCAATCAAACCTGCAGGTTCATTGCGTCTAACGATTAAAAAGTTTTACCGTATTAGCGGTGGTTCTACCCAATGGAAAGGGGTCGCTTCAGATATTTCGTTGCCGGATCTTTATAGTTACCTGGGTATTCAGGAAAAGGCAATGGATTATTCTCTCCCGTGGGATACCACCAAGGCGGTTCCTTACCAAAAGTGGGATGGCCGGCCGTTAAATATTGCGCGGTTAAAACAGGCAAGTGCCCAGCGGGTAAATAAAAGCAAGGCTTTTCAATTGATTGTTCAGGATGTTGCCCGCCTGAAAAAGCAGAAAGAGTTTTCCAAGGAGTCGTTAAAGTTTACTGATTTCATGGCTAATCAGAAACTTCTTAAAGAGGAAGCGGACCAGCTTCAAAATTTGCCTGTTGCGCAAGGAGCTGAAATCGCAATCGCCAAACCCAAAGCAGATGACGGAACTCCATCAAACCCCAATTATCAAAAGACCAAGGACTGGTTGAAACAGATTGGCAAGGACGCCTATATTAATGAAGCATGGCATATTTTAAACGATTTAAATGAATAAAATGGATCATTACGATATTGAATGTGAGGGGCTGCCAAAAGTAAAATTGAGGCAGCCCCTTTTATCTTTGGTTTCAAGCATAACTTGTTATGAGAATTCAGGAGGGGAAAAATTTTAATCGAGATGTAAAAATTTCGTAACAATTTATAGTATCAGGTAAAAATTGTGGAGTGTAAAATAACCAATTCATCTTATAATGAAAATATAAATACAAAAAGGAGGAGCTAGAATGAAAAAAGTTATCATGTTGCTTTTGCTTTGCGCTGTTTCGGTAGGTTTGATTTTGCCTACTTTCGCCGCTTCAGCGCCAACTACCCTGACTTTCTGGACTTTCCAGGAGTTACACAAACAATTTTGGGATGACGCCACGGCAACCTGGAATAAGACCCATCCCAACCAACAGGTTGTATTAAAAACCGATGTCTACAACTATGATGAATTACACAATAAGCTGCTGGTTGCTTTACAATCCGGCGTAGGCGCTCCAGATTTAGTCGATATTGAAATCAGTAAATTTGCGAATTATTTAAAAGGTAAAAATCCGCAGTTACTTCCGTTAAATGGCATTGTGAACCCTGTAAAGAAATATTTAATTATGGGCAGATTCCAAAACTATGCAAAGAATGGTAAATATTACGGCGTAGATTATCATGTCGGCGCGGAAGTTATGTATTATAACAAAGAATATCTTGATAAAGCAGGCGTTGACGTTGACAAAATCGTAACGTGGGCTGATTATGTAGCGGCCGGGAAAAAAGTTATGGCAGCCACCGGTAAACCGATGACCACTATCGAGGTTACCGACCAGTGGAGCTACTATCCATTGATCAGTCAAATCGGATCCGATATTTTTGACAAAAACGGCAATGTAATTATGGACAATCAGGCCAACGTAAAAGTTCTTCAATTCTTAAAAGATATGATCTACAAAGAAAAAATCGCCATTCCTGCACCCGGCGGTTTCCATCATTCCGAAGAATATTGGTCATTTATGAATAAAGGCGGTGCAGCTTCGCTTTGGATGCCAATGTGGTATATGGGACGTTTTACCAGTTACATGCCGGATTTAAAAGGTAAAATTCTTATCCGTCCGTTGCCGGTTTGGGTAAAAGGCGGTAAACGTTCTGCAGGTATGGGTGGTACCGGTACTTCAATCACAGTTCAATGCAAACATCAAAATTTAGCGCTTAAACTCTTGGCAGAGGCTAAATTGTCCAAGGAAGGTTCAATCAAGACATGGACAGTCTTGGGATTTGATCCACTCCGATGGGATGTTTGGACTGATCCTGCAATGAAGGCTTCTAATCAGTATACCGATTATTTCGGTAAGGATATCTTTACGATATTGACTCAAGTTAAAGATGAAATCGGGCCCATGATGATGACTGAAAAATTCCCGATGGCTGTTGATCTTATAAAAAAGAACGTAGTATTTAAAGCCCTTAAAGAACAAAGCCAGACCCCGGAGCAAGCTTTAAAAGAAGCTGCTAAAGAAGTACGACAGGCTAGATAAAAGTTCAATATATTACGGTAATTAATTTTGCAGTAACATTTTATAATAATAACTATAATAATCAATATAAAAGGGCTGTAAAGGAAAATAGCTTCATTATCGTCCCTCAATAATTTACAGCCCTTTTATTATTAAAACCTTACAAAAGGATTGCTTTTTTGGAAATACTCCATTGCTTTTTGCATGGTCAGCAAATTAAAAGTAATCGAGTATTAAGTGATAAAAAAGGCAGGTCGATATTTATGGTCAATTCAAATCGAAAAAATGTAGTTCGGTATTTCAACTCAACCAAAGTAGCTCCTTATCTATTTGTTGCCCCTTTTATAATTACTTTTTTGTTGGTCTATCTTTATCCTTTTCTAGCTACAATTGAAATGAGTTTTCAAAGATTAGCCGGTTTCGGCGATGTAACCTTTATTGGTTTGGAAAATTATCAAAGATTATGGAATGAACACTTTGGAAATGCTTTGGTGACAACTACCCAATATACATTTTGGACAATTTTGATACTGATTCCTTTGCCAATATTGTTAGCTGTAATTTTAGACAGTAAGACTACAAAGTTAAAAAATTTTTTTAAATCCGCCCTTTTTATTCCGGCGCTAACTTCGGTTATTGTGGCGGGAATATTTTTTAGATTTGCCTTTGGAGAGCAAGCCACTACTCTGGCAAATATAGTCATTGGCGCATTTGGGTTTAAACCGATTACTTGGTTGCAATTAAAAGGACCTGCTATGTTTACATTGGTTACTCTTTGCACATGGCGCTGGCTCGGCGTTAATATTATTTACTTTTTATCAGGTTTGCAAGGCATTCCGGCTGAACTCTACGAAGCTGCAGAGATTGATGGAGCCAATACTTGGAATAAATTCCGTTGGATCACGATACCGAATTTAAAACCGGTCATTATCTACGTTACAACAATCAGTATTTATGGCGGGTTTTCGATGTTTGCCGAAAGTTATGCAATTTGGAAAACGACTACCCCCGGTGATATTGGAATGACGATTGTTTCATATTTATATCAAATGGGGTTCAATAATAATGATATGGGGTTTGCCTCCGCTATCGGTATTACTTTGCTATTTATTGTGCTGATGGTTAGTTTGATCCAGCTAAAGCTATTTGGATTTTTCAAAAAGGATAGTGATGGATGATGAAAAATGAGGAAATTATTCACCTGGAATTGGTGCAAGAGAAAGCGAAGAATAGTGGAAGGTTGGCTGCGGCTATTGCTTCTTTTCTTATATTAACGCTTTTTGCTATATTTACCTTAGCCCCGTTCTATTTTATGCTGGTATCTTCATTTAAACCCGGTTCGGAAATGTTTCGTAACGGCATGACTTTCAACATTCAACCGGAAATAATGTCCTTAAAAAATTATGTCGGCCTTTGCAGCGGAGCAGGTGTCATATATTTACTTTGGTTCAAAAATAGTCTTCTGATTACGGTTATCCAAACTACCGTTGCCGTGTTTTTTAGCTCCATGGTCGGTTATGGGTTGGCGGTTTATCGGTTTAAGGGCCGTAATGTAATATTTATTGCAGTTTTGGCTATGATGATGGTCCCTATAGAAATATTAATATTACCCCTTTATAAGCTTACAGTTTCGCTGCGAATCATTGATACATACGCCGGAGCCATTTTGCCATATGCCGTGCCGCCGGTTGCCATCTTTTTCTTCCGGCAATTCGCCGTCGGTCTTCCCAAAGAACTGCTTGATTCGGGGCGAATTGACGGCTGCACTGAGTTTGGGATCTTTTTGAAACTAATGATGCCAATCATGAAACCGGCTTTTGGGGCAATGGTAATTTTACAGGCAATGGGCAGCTGGAATGGTTTTGTATGGCCGATCATTGCCCTCCGTTCTACTGAAAACCTAACATTACCAATAGGATTGGCTTCTTTGATGACACCCTATGGTAATAATTATGATATGTTAATGGCTGGAGCCGTAGTTTCGGTGATACCGATTGTTATTATTTATTTATTTAATCAAAAATCCTTTATTTCCGGCTTGACAGTTGGTGCGATTAAAGGGTAAAGAGATCCCCTTGATGATCCCAATCGTCACACCCGGGCTCAAAAACTAGCCTGGAATGCCGGTGGTACTCCGGACTTTGGAGCGCCGGTTGCCGACGGCGCTTCAAATTGAGTTTAAGAGGCAAACGCTTTTCTATGAGTAGAGGCATAATACCACTGTGATTGTAGGTGATTTATTTACAGACAAGAAACGGTGGTATTTTATTGGATATGAAAATAAACGATTCTAAGATTTGATAGACTCCGGCTTTAAAATTGCCAGCGATATTCTTCCCATGAAGCCTTGGAAAGGTATAAAATATATTCAAGGGGTTGGGTCATGATGAATCTATTTTATAAACATATTCCGGCGGGGTTGATTTTTCGGCTGAAAACCTGTTTGACGATCCGAAACATCGCGATACAGACCCGGTTGATCATCCTGTTTTTATTGCTGTCCCTGGTGCCGATGTTAATTACGGGTCTTTTTTCTTATCAGCAATCCAGCAGGGCGATTGAAGATAAAATCAAGACCTATTCCCGGCAAGTTATGAATCAGGTGGCTCAAAACATCGAAGCCGAAATGACCAGGCTGGAGAATGACACAATTGATGTCGGTTTTTCAGAGATCGTCCAGAGAACTATGGTGGATTACGGAAAGCTTAGTCAATGGGAGGCATTGAACAATCAAGAGATTATCCGGGATATGATGGTCCAAAAGTTTACTTTTAATGATATCACGGATGTAGTACTATTTACAAAACAAAATGAAACGATTAATGCTTTCGGTGATAAAAGCTTCAAGTTGAATATGAAACCGGATTTCCGAAAACATTTGTTACAAGAAGTTGAAAGCAGTAACGGAGTGCCGGTATGGATGGCTATTGGCCCGCAGGAAGTATCGCCTAAGGTAACCCGGATTTTTCCGAATATCAACGATAAAAATGGAATCATTGTCGGCAAAGCCATTCGAAGTTTGTATGAAGGAGAATATATCGGCGCAGTGGTTATCCGGATACGGGAGGATTTTTTTTCCGATGTTTACCAAAATATCGACATCGGGAAAGGTTCGGAAATATTTATCATTGATAAGCGGGGAGTCGTGGTTTCCAGCCGCACCGATGCGGTTCCTTTTAAAAAACCCTATAAAGAACCCTCACTCATCCGTTTATTACAAAAAAATGAAAAAAGCGCCAGCAATGTTTTCAGCTTGCAGGTTGGGGCAAATCCTTATCTGGCCGCCTTTTCGCCCATCAATAATGCAGATTGGTACGTGGTAAGTACGATTCCTTATTCCTATCTTAATCTGGAATCGAGCAAAATACGGAATCGAATCATCATCATGGGTCTCAGCTTTTTCTTATTGGCGGTATTATTATCGATTATTTTTACCAAAAGTATTTCCAACCCCTTGAATAAATTGATCAGGGCGATGGATGAGGCTAAAACCGGCAATTTTTCGATCCGGGTAACCGACGATCATCAAGATGAAATTGCTGAAGTAACCCGGAATTTCAATATCATGATCGCAGAGATAAACAATTTACTGGAGGATATTAAAAGTAAGGAGACGCAGAAAAGAAATGCCGAATTAAAGGCGTTGCAGGCGCAAATTAACCCGCATTTTCTTTCCAATGTGCTTAATACCGCGAAAATGCTGGCCGGCGCCCAGAAAGCCGAAAACCTGGAGTCCTTGCTTACTTCTTTGATTCAACTGCTCCATGTAAGTATGGGGAAAGAAGAAGAGTTAATTACGGTAGGCAAGGAGATGGAATATTTAAAAAACTATCTGAACATTTTGGAATTCCGTTACTATCATAAGTATCAAGTCAGCTTTGAAATTGAACCGGAAATCCTTCAAAATAAGTTGCCCAAATTTTTGCTGCAGCCTATTTTAGAAAACTCGATTATCCATGGAATCGGACCCAAAAAAGGGGAAGGGACTATTGTCGTAAAAGGCTTCCGCTATGATGAAAGTATGATCTTTACCATCACCGACGATGGGATAGGAATGCCCCCGGAACTTATTGATAAGATTTTCCGGAATCAGGAGATCTCGAAAGACCATTTCTGCGGTATTGGCATTCCAAATGTTTTGGAGCGAATTCATCTTCATTTTGGAGAAGGTTATGGACTCAGGATCGATAGCAGTTCGAATCATTATACCATTGTGGAAATTACTTTACCGATTACCAGGTGAGGAGAGCAAAAATGCTAAAGGTATTAATTGTGGATGATGATATTTTTGTCTATACCAACTTGAAGGAATTGATACAATGGGAAAAAGAAGGCTTTGTATTGTGCAATGCCGCATTAAGCGGTATGGAAGCCATCGATACTATCCAAAAAGAGGAACCGGAGATTGTAATCACCGATATCAATATGCCGGGGATGAACGGGGTAACTTTAATTAAATGGATTCAGGAACACTATCCCCCGATCAAAGTAATCGCTTTGAGTGCATACGATGATTTTGAATATGTTAAACAAAGCCTGAAATTGGGTGCTGCGGATTATATCTTGAAACATACTTTAACGGATGAAGTTTTGCTGAATACGCTGCACTCCCTGAAAAAAACCATTCAGGATCAAAGACGGGATGATGAAGCGACTCAGAGTTTGGAAGAACAGATTCAAACCGGGAAACAGGTCCTGCGTCAAAATTTCATTCGTCAACTCATCCAGGGCGCCGTCAAGGAAACCGCCGATATTGAGCGGAAACTCAGTGAGCTGAATCTCGACTTGGGTTTACGAAATCTGGTGGTGGTAGCCGGTGAAGTTGATGATTATGCGATGCTGAAGGCGAAATATACAACCGGTGAAATCGATAACCTGATGAAGTCTTTGGCGGATATGTCGTCGGAAATATTGAAAGACAGTATAAAATCGGTAATTTCAACGCTTGAAGGCGGAAAATTTGTGATCGTCTTCTCATTCGATGATTTGCATAGTAATCAAAGCACTTATCAGCAAGTTTTCGCTATTTTGATGCGTATTAAAGCAACCATCAAGCGTTATTTGAATATTACCGCCTGTTTTGGCCTGGATGGAATCTGTAACCATATCCGCGATGTGGGAGGATATTATGATAAGGCGGAGCAATTGCTGGCCAGAAAATTTTATGAGGGAAAAGACCGTATTTTTCATGACCCGTCCGTAATAAGGGCTGAGGAGAACCTTCCAATACTGGGTATCCGGGAAGAAAAAAATATCTTGCAGTTTATTAAGTCTTTGGAACGGGACCAATTGAAAAATTCCATCAACGATCTTTTTGAAAAAATTCAGCATTATCAACCCGGCTTAAGTTCCACCAAGATGATTTTTATTACGCTGATTAATATTGCCAACAAGATTATCAGGGATTCGGGTATTGACAGTTCGTTCGTATACGGAGATATCAAAGATCCTTATGAACATATCAAACAATTCGGCACGATATCGGATGTTAAGGATTGGACGATGACTCTTTACGAAAGGACTATCGAGGCGTTGGAATTGTTTTGTCTCAATCCGGATTATGACGGGGTTACCAAAAAAGCGATTGCATATATTTACAAAAATTATCGTTCCGATCTTTCCTTGCAGGACATTGCCGTCCATATTGGCGTCAATAGCTCCTATTTAAGCCGGAGGTTTAAGCAAGACTGCGGCAAGGGCGTTATTGAATATTTGAATACGATTCGGATCGAGCAAGCAAAATTATTAATGGAAAATGGTTTTCAAAAAGTCAAAGCCATTGCCGATGAAGTTGGATTTAATAATTACAATTACTTTTTTAAGGTATTTAAAGACAGTCAGGGAATGACGCCGCTGGAATATGAGAAATCCTGCCGGGGGTAACCCGCTTTTGGGTGAATGTTTACCTAAAACGAGAGAGTTTAAATCGATGGATGATTGTCTCCAGCGGCGGATTGACGAAAGTTTTTTGGACTTTTACCAAAAAATTTTTTAAATAAGGTACTAAAATAACAAATATCTTCATAACCAACTTTTGAGGCTACTTCGTAAGTTTTTAAATTTGAATGGGTTAACAGAAATAAGGCTTTTTCCATCCGGACCCGGGTAACAAAATCCCAATAATTTTCGCCGGTTTCCTTTTTAAATAGCCGGCTTAACCGATATTTACTGATAAAAAATTTAGTGGCAACGGTATCCAGAGATAAATCTTCACCGTAACATTTTTCGGCATAACATTTAATTTGATGGATGATATTTTTCTCTACTTTGGTTGAGCCGGGTGAAATGGATTGACTGAGACTTAAAAGGTTTCTGGTAAAGGTTGCTTCCAATTCTTCAATGGTTCTCAATTTGCGATAGGATTCCAAGCCAAAATCGGCATTCCAGGATTTTTTTTCATCGAAATCAGGCACATTTAATTTTAAGAATAACAAAAGATCATAACAAGACTGGTAGACAATATCGGGAAGAATTTTTTCGCTGCGAAAATGGTTGAAAAACTCCTTGATTTGTGCTAAAAGTTTTTCCTCCGGAAAACTCATTTGAATGCTGTTTAAAATATTGGTTTCAAGCTTGCTGAGAATATTCTCGGATGGGGAGCCGAAGAGGGAACTGGATGGATAAAAAATGGGTCCCGGATTATAAAAACTCATCTGGAGGGCTTTCAGCGCTTGGTCAAAAAGGGTACAAATATCCGACACAGCGGCCGAGCTTTTACTGAAACCGATTATCAAGCCCATTTCCGGATACTTCCTATTCCATTCCGACAGAAGTTTAATAAATGGCTGACAATTGGTGACTTCGGGCTGGAAGGAAACCATGGGAATGATGAAATAAAATTGGCCGAAAGCGCTCGCGGTAGTGATTAAATTGGGATATTCGACTTTGTTTAATTCTTCTAGCAGCGAATGGACTGTTGGATCGGAAACGGATTGCCTGCAAGAAATAACAGCCACCAAATAGCGTTCAAAACTTAAATGGGTGAAGATGTTCTTCATAACGTCGATCAGAGACGGGTTGGGAGTCCGTATTTCACGAATAATCTCGCTTAGACAGTGTTCGGCGAGTTTTTTAATTTCAAATTGTTTTTCCGCAATCAGGGAGGCCATGGCAGACTCTAACTTTTCAGGGTCGATCGGTTTTAAAATGTAATTTTTGACACCATATTTCATAGCTTCCTGGGCGTATTCAAATTCATGGTAAGCGCTGAGAATGATGGCTTTCAGCTGTATATTTCGAATGGTTAATTCTTGAAGCAATTCAAGACCGGTCATAACCGGCATTTTTATGTCCAAGATGACCATATCCGGACAGTCATTGAGAATCAGTTCCAGAGCCTCTTGGCCGTTAAAAGCATAGTTCAGCCGATGAACACCATAAAAGGACCAATCAATGGCTTTGGCCAAAAACTGGTGAACGGAGATTTGATCGTCAACAATCAGTACTTTCAATTTTCTTATCCTCCAGGAGAGCTGGAATTAATAAATCCACTTGGGTGTATGAACCGACTTCGCTCATCATGGTCAACCCATAAGGGTCGCCGAATTTTTTTTTGATCCTTTGTTGAACATTGACTAAGCCGACATGGTGAGGGAGAGTGTTCGCGCTATCTGTTGAAGATTGATTCAAATCATTTAAAATTTCCTGTAATTTACCGGGTTCAATGCCAATCCCATTATCGTGGATTGAAATCAGCAGTCCTTGTGGATGGGGGTTGATTACAATGTTAATTTGTCCTGCTTTAGGCGATTCGAAGAATCCATGTTTAAGACTGTTTTCAATTACGGGCTGTAATAATAATTTCGGTAATAAATAGGATTCGACGGCTTCAGGAATTTGGTAATTTACTCTGAGATTATTTTGGAATTTATGGCTGTAAATCAATAAGTAATCCTTGACATAGGCGATTTCGGTTTTAATGGCAACCAGCGCATGCGATTCATAAACGGTATATCTTAGCATTCTGCTTAGGGATAGGATGATTTGATTGGATATTTCAAATCGATTATAGAGAAATTCGGTTTGCAGCAATTGGAGGGTATTAAAAATAAAATGAGGGTTTATTTGGGATTGAAGAGCCTTTAATTCCGCATCTTTTAGGGAAACTTGGGTTTCATAATTTTCGCGAATTAAAGCATTAATCCGTACTAAGAGTTCCTCGAATTTACCGGAGACAAAATTTAGCTCGCTATACCGGTAATCTGATTTTGACAAATGCAAATTGTTCTGATTGACGTTATCGATGGAAGCGATTAATTTTTGTAAGGGTTTACCGATATTGAGTACAATAAAAACACAAATGACGATATTTAGAATCAGGCCGAATAATAAAATCAGGGTAATGTCTTTTTTCATGCGACCCGAATGATTGTAAATCTCGGATAAAGGGATATAAGAGACTATTTTCCATCCGGTGACTTTGGAAGTTTGAAAAATCAGCAAGGAACGTTTCCCTTGTAATGTCGTAATGAAATGTCCTGCCGATTGATGAAGTAATTGTTGGCGACCCGGTAACTTAAAAGTATGTCCGATGAGAGTTTTTCTTTTGTGGGCAATAATGATACCGGTCTGATCGAGCAGCAAGATCTGGCCGCTGCGTTCAAAGTTGCTTTGGGTCAGGATATTGTTCAGTTTATCGATATCGAAATTGCAAATTACAGCGCCGGTTATATTGTTGTTATTGTTGTAGACCGGAATAGCCATGGAAAAAGTGGGTTTCATATACTTGTAGGTGAGTTTGGGAAGGTAATAGTCTTGAAAATGAAGTCCCAGATATCTTAAACGCTTTTCCTGATTTGCGGCAACGGCTTTTTTATACCAGGGTTGAGCCCAAAAGTCGTAATTATAAATTAAGGTGCTCCGGTATTCGGATAGGTTAGTAATATACCGGTTTTTACCAATAATTAAAACATCACTGATCAGAGGTTTAAAGGTATTGATGTTCGAAGCGATTTCATGAATATTTCGTTCATGCTCCAATTTTTGGATCCAACTCATGCTTTGATAGGAGTCCAAACAGGCAATCACGGATGTATTGGCGGTTAATAATGCAAAGGGGGTTTTAATGTCCTCAAAGTTGAAATCGAGATTGTTGCAGGCTTGGCTCATCACTTTGGAAGTATAATTGATAATTTCATGGGTAAGCGTATCAGAGGAATCGTGGATAATCATCATTCCTAAAATCAATAGTAAAACCAAATTGGTCAGGATGAGTGAAACCAATATTCTGGTGGTAATCGATTTTTTTATGAATTGGAAGCGAAGAAACTTAATCGGTAATATTTTAGGCATTAAGGTTCCCTCATGTCAATTTAAATATATTGTAACATAATTTGGATTGGGAAATGGCATTCCAAAAGATGTCAGCAATTTTTTAAAACTTTTTTGCAATAAAACAAAGGTTTTTTGAAAGAATTTTGGGGATTCAAAATCATATTTTCTCGGCTCTCAACGCGGAAAGAGAATGGATTCCGCCAAGGACTCGTTTTGATAAAGGCAATATTTTAAAAGAAATGGGCAATAAAACTACTTTTAATAAAAAGTTAACATGACTATAATGAAATTGTCTCGAGACGGCTGGTTAATATTTGATAAGGGAAGGGGATTTCAATGAAAAAGGCGATTATGACTCTGATTGCTGTTTCCCTGGTGTTTTGTGTCTTTTTAGGTTCCGCACTCGGAAAAACGAAAGAAGTAACCATTACTTATTTATCGTGGCAGAATGAGACTGCAATGAAACCGGTTCTTGACGGTTTCTCCAAGAAATATCCCAATATTAAGGTAGATTTGCAATTTGCTCCCCCGGTGAAAGATTATGTTGAGAAATTGAAGACAATGCTCCTGACGGATTCTGCTCCGGATGTTTTTATGATGGCTCTGGAAAACCGTGAAGACATCATGAAGGGTAAATATGCCCTGGATTTAACTTCTCAATCATTTATGAAAGCAATTCCCGAGTATAGTAAGGCCATGTACGGTGAAAATGGCAAGGCTTATTCAATGTCCGTGGCGGCTTGGGTCGGGGGCGTCTATTATAATAAAGCTTTATTTAAAAGGGCCGGTATAACCAAAGAACCGGAAACCTGGAATGAATTTCTGGCGACCTGTAAGAAATTAAAAGACGCGGGTATTAGGCCTTTTTTGGATAACTGTCAAGATGCGGCCGTCAATATGGTGCCTATCCTCTTTGCGGCTGAAACCTATGCTCAAAATCCCAACTTTACAAAACAAGTTTATGCCGGAAAAAAGAAATTTGCCGATGGTTGGACCGCTCCGTTAACGCTTTGGTATAACGGGATGGTCAAAAACGGTTATATGACTCCGGATATGGTTGGTATAACCAATGATCAAAGGATTAATGAATTTGCAACGGAAAAGGTAGCCATGATTTTGGGAGGTCCCTGGAACATGCCGGACATAGAAAAAATCAATCCCAAAATCGACTACAAGATGATGTACATTCCCGGAACCAAACCTAATAACAAGTGGTATGCCGGATGCGTGGATGTCGGATTTTCGGTTTATCGCAAGACAAAGCATAAAGCCGAAGCCTTAAAATTTTTGGAATATATATCAAGTCCGGTTGGGCTTGAGGCCTTCCACAAAGGGACCGGTCAACTGATTATTGCTAAGGGATATACTCCTCCGGTTCCAGCGCCTTTGGCGGATGCTTATAGAAATGGGCTTCTTACAGGGAAAAACTATATTCCGATGGGTGAATGGCATCGTTACGCAGAAGCCTTGCGCAATCAATACGTTATTTCCATGCAGGATTGTTTCGTAGGCAAGATTACTCCCGGCGAAGCAGCTAAAACCCTGGATGCAAAACTTCGTGAAATGAAGCAAAACTGAGCTTCCTCTGGATGGTCTATCTTTACAGTGAGAAGATTTAGAATTTAAGTATACGTAAGAAAGAGGCTGTTGAAAATTCTTTTAATCCCTTGAACAGCCTCTTTTTATTAGGGGTGATTGGATGAAACGGACTCAATTTTGGCGAACCGTGCGATATGAGTTGTTTTTAATACCCGCACTATGTTTTTATACCACTTTCACTATTTTTCCACTCCTGAAAACCTTTTTTTATAGTTTTACTAATTTTGACGGAGTGACTCGCCATTTGAAATATGTGGGATTCAAAAACTATTTTTGGGTTTTTCGCGATCAGGCGATGATTTCTTCATTATCCTATACCCTTTTCTATACGATATGTACTGTGGCCGTGATTACGATGCTGGCAATCCCACTGGCTTTGATTTTTGACGCCAATTTTAAAACCAGAAATATTCATAAAGCCATCTTCTTCTTTCCTTCTATCCCCAGCGGATTACTGTTAGGATACATATGGGGATTTATTTTATCGCCGGCTTCCACCGGTGCGGTTAATTTCTTTCTGACAACCGTTTTAAAAATAAAACCGGTCTTTTGGTTATCCGATCCATTGTTAGCTCAAATATCTTCGATTATTGTCGCGGTATGGGCTGGTAGCGGCTGGCATGCCATGTTATATTTGGCTTATCTGCAATCGATACCGGTCGATATATATGAAGCGGCCGCCATTGATGGAGCCGGCGGCTGGCAGCGTATCCGTTATATCACTCTTCCGATGCTTGCCCCGGCAATGACGATCAGCGTTATGTTTTTGATTACAGGGGGATTGAAAGTATATGAAATACCGTTTGCTCTAACCCAGGGCGGTCCCGGTTTTTCGCTTTATACTATTACACAGGTGATTTTATTACGGGGCATCAGTGAACTCAATTATGGACGGGCTACAGCCATATCAATTATCTTCTTTTTGATTGTTTTACTCTTTACCTTTTTCCAGGTCAATGTGATGCAGAAAAGGGAGGAGAAAATACGATGAATAAAAAAAGAGCCTGGATTCTCGATCTGATAATGGCGCCAATCGGGATTGTGTTTTTATATCCATTTTTTTATATGGTAATCAATACGATAAAGTCTTATTCGGAATGCGCTTATAATCCGCTTGGCCTGCCGCAAAAAATTATCCTTACCAATTATATTCAGGTGTTTCAAACTGTTCCGATTGTCCGGAGCTTTTTCAATACCTTAACCCTGACTTGTTTCGGAGCGGTTGCAATCGTAGTCTGTGGAGCAATGGCGGCTTATCCCATCGTTTTCCGGGAAAATAAATTTAATAAAATCGTGATGTATTATCTGCTGGCCGGATTCATGATTCCCTTTCAGGCGACATTGATTCCATTGTTCGAAACGATGAGGGCGTTTCATTTTATTGATCAGGTTTATGGAGTTGTTTTATTTTACATCTCAGGATGTACCTTTTCATTCTTTCTCATCATTGGCTATATGAAAACTCTGCCCCGTGAACTTGAGGAAGCAGCCATTATCGATGGTTGCAGTATCTGGGGAGTTTTTTGGAGGATTATCTTTCCACTCCTGAAACCGATTTTGGTGACCTCGATAATTTACCATGTGATGTGGATTTGGAATGATTTTTTAGTACCTTTTTTGTTTTTAAATACCCGGTCTAAGGGGACTTTAGTGCTTGAAATATTCCGGGCGAAAGGACAATTCAGCGTTGACTGGCCTTCGTTTTTAACAATGGCCACAATTGTTTTAATCCCGATTGTATTATTTTTTATGGCCGCCCAGAAACAAATTGTCAAAGGTTTGGCCGGAGGAGCCGTTAAAGGGTGATAAAGGGTAATCGGAAACTCAATTTTGCGAGGGGGTCTTTTTGATGCCGGATTCATTGGATAAGTGTCCAGAAAAGGTTATCATCGACACGGATATCGGAGATGATATTGACGATCTTCTGGCGCTGACTTTGGCGCTCCATTCACCGGAAGTTCATTTGGTGGGAGTTACCACCGTATTTAAGAATACCCTCCTAAAAGCCAGGATTGGGCAAAAGTTAGCCCGCCTGGCCGGGAGAAAGGACATTATGGTTGTGCCGGGGGTTAGTCAACCATTGAACCAACACCGGCTGGCGCCATTCTTAATGAAAGTTGACTTCACGGAAATACCTTGTCAATATACTGAAGATATGGAAGAAGAAATCACAGAGACTCCTGGAGACGCTGTCGATTTTTTGATTCAAAAGACTTTGTCGTTAAAAGGCGAACTCATCATTGTGGCAATCGGTCCCCTTACCAATATTGCCGCAATGTTACAAAAAGCTCCTATCGTTGTTTCAAAAGTCAAACGGTTGATTCTGATGGGAGGAGCGTATTTTGCGAATGTTGCGGAGTATAATATTCAATGCGATCCGGAGGCGGCCAAAATTGTTTTTGAATCCGGAATACCCATTCATGGCATCGGGCTGGATGTGACCAGACAATGCCGGTTGAGCGAGAGGGACTTGGACGAACTGCGGGGAGAAGGCTCCGAACTAACCGATTTCTTGCATCGGACTATCGGGTTATGGCGTGGACATACTCGAAATCTTCCGTATCTTCATGACCCTTTAGCAGTTGGAACTGTGATCCGTCAAGATTTCGTGAAACTGGTCCCAAGGGCTATCGCTATTGAAACACAAGGCGAATACACCAGGGGGATGACTTTTAATATGACGGATTCCAATTGGTGGAATAGCAGCCGCAATAAAGCCAATGCTCAAGTGGGTCTGGAAGTTGATCATGAGCGATTCCGGCAGTTTTTCATGGAAAGGATCTTGGCTAAAAAAGCTTGACAATGAATTCGGAAGGAAGAGTTAAATATGAACGATTTAATAACTCCCAAAGCCCCCCTTTTTCGGGATCCTATTTATGACGGGGCTGCCGATCCGACGATTATTTGGAACCGCCAAGAAAAGAGCTGGTGGATTCTTTATACGAGCCGGCGCGCCAATGTCGATTGCCAGGGATTTGCCTGGGTTCATGGTTCCGATATCGGGATTGCCTCCTCGCGCGACGGAGGCCGGAATTGGGTTTACCGGGGGATATTAAGAGGTCTGGAATTGGAAAACGGGAGAAATACTTTTTGGGCTCCGGAGGTTATGTGGCACGACGGTATTTACCATATGTATGTAAGTTATATCCAAGGTATTGTCGAGGACTGGTCCGGTGAGCGCCATATTATCCATTATACCAGCAAGAAATTATGGGATTGGCAGTTTGAATCCATTTTACTCTTATCCTCCGACCGTGTGATTGATGCCTGTGTTTGTCAATTGCCAGGCGGTACATGGAGACTATGGTATAAGGATGAAGTCCACAGTTCTTACACTTACGCTGCTGATAGCGCCGACTTATTTCATTGGCAGGAGATGGGTCCGGTCATAACCGATTGTCCCCATGAAGGGCCCAATGTTTTTTACTGGCAAAATCGTTATTGGATGATTACTGACCCCTGGAATGGCTTTGGAGTCTATACTTCATCCGATTGCCAAAAATGGGCCCGCCAAAAAAACATTCTTGCCGGCCCCGGCAAAAGAGCCGATGATACAAACCACGCCTGCCACGGAGATGTTTTGGTGGACGGAGAAAAAGCGTATATTTTTTATCATGTCCATCCCGAGAAATACCGGGATGATAGAGGCGGAATGCTTGCTTCGATGCCCTATAGCTCCAGAAGATCAGCCCTTCAAGTTGCCGAGCTGGAATTGGACAAGGGAGAGCTGGTATGCGACAGGAATAAAAATTTTTTTCTCGCTCTATCGAGATGAGACTTTGCCGATGGCAAAATCATAATGAGAAAAAACTACCGGGCTAAAAACGAGGCTGACCCCCGGCTGTCAAATCTAGTACTTCTTCATGAGGTTTTGTAACCCAAATCAATGAATATTGATATGCATGGCCTGATACCGGTGACGAAGGTCCGAAGGTGTGAGGCCTTTTTCTTTTTTAAACTGGCGCAAAAAGTGGCGCACCGATGAAAAACCACATTTCATCGCGATAGTATGGATTGTCTCATTGCTCTCCTGAAGGAGTTCCTCCGCCAGTTTCATACGCTGCTGCAAAATGTATTCTCCAATGGAAATCCCCATGACAGCCCTGAATTGACGCCCGATATAATCGGGATTATAGTCTAAATCATCCGCGATGGACTTTACCGAAAGATTGAGATTGGTGAGGTTAGTATTGACAGCCGTTGCGATGGTATATACTAAACTTGATGCTGCGGAGAGGCTTTCCGGAACATGATAAGATTTAATGGTTTCTTCGGTAATCGCAATTAAGAGATTTTGAAATATTAACTGAAGCCGCTGCCTGGTATAACTGGGCCGTTCTTGCTCACAGAGTAATTCCCGGAAAAGTATTGACAAAAAATCATTGTCCGCCAAATTCAATTGCTGGGGTATCAATGCCACTTCGGCCAAACGTTGTTGGATAACAAGGGGATTGCTCAATATGGGAGCCACTTCTTCGCTGGTTAAAGTCAAAGCCGGGGATTGAAGCGTAAAATGAAACCAATAATAAGAAGCGTTGGCCTCTAATGGTCTCACCCCTTGATGAAGTTTCCCGGCGGTTAACAAAATCAAACGGTTTGGGATTACTTCCAGCAATTCCCCTTCCTCTTCCAACAAAACGGTTCCTTTACGCCCGATGATAATCACGGATGAATCTAATTTCCGGCTGGGATGGATCCAACCGGGAGATAATAACGCGCAGCCTCCGTTATCCGCTTTGGGATAAGGATGAAAAGGGCAAAGAAGATAGTGCATGGTTATCTCCCTTGTAAAAAAGTCGATTATACATATCATAACATCAATGGATGAAGTTGTCATTATGGGTCTGCTTTTTGACTTTGTGGGGCAACCATTTTCATTCATTGAGAGTCGGATTTTAACACATTAACCGGGACATCGTCTTGAAAATCAAAACTGTCGACATGGTGGCTCCGGAAAGACAATATCAGATGTTTTCGGCAACTTTTCCGCTACATTCACTTGTTTTGCTTGATGATTATTTCAAGTCGGAATACGTCACTAATTATCATTTTTTAGGTAATAGAAGAACTTGAAAGTTGCAGCTATAATAGAAATGTAACATCAACGCAAGAATTTAATAACATTTGGTTGCGGCGAAGATGGTTCTTTTGTGGAAAGGCCACCACAAAAGGCTCTGATGGATTAGAAATTTTTCAAGTTAATTCTTTCTGCAGGAGGAGTCGGTACGAAAAAAAGAAAATGGAGGGAATAATCGTGAAACGATGGTTTGTTGTTTTGCTGACCGTTTTGTTGATTGTTATTTTAGTTGTCCCGACAATGTTTGCCGCGGGTGCGGGTAATGTTAAATTAACGTATTGTTTTTGGGGTAGTCCGGCGGAAGATAAAGTAGTGAAGGCTGCTTTTAAAGATTTCGAAGCCGCCCACCCCGGCATCACGGTTTCGCCGATGTATATCCCGGGGGATATCAGCGGCGCCGAATATGCCGCTAAGATTAAAGCTTTGGCTCAGGCCGGAGAATTACCCGACCTTGGCTATTTTCGGCCGGAACATTATGGTAATTGGGCCAGTAACGGGCTTTTCCTTGACCTCGGCCCTTATATCAAAAAGGATAAATTAGAAAATTCCGTTTTACCCCAAGTTTGGCTGAAGGTAAAAAATAAAATTTATGGGTCCTATACGGCAGCTGAATGCCAGGTGCTCTTCTACAATAAGGAAGTGCTGCAAAAAGCGGGAGTTCCCTTACCGCCGACCGACTATACTAAAGGCTGGTCCTGGGAGCAATTTGTTCAGTATTGCAAGAAAATCACCATCGATAAAGCCGGCAAGCATCCCGGCGAAGAGGGATTTGATCCCGCGCAAATCGCCCGCTATGGCGTAAGTTATCAACTCTGGTCGGCCATGCTTCTTCCGGCAATATGGAGCAATAACGGAGATTTTATGTCCGCGGACGGGAAACAATTTTTGTTGGATAAACCGGCGGCGGTCGAAGTCTTCCAGAAAATCAGCGACTTAATCAATAAAGAACATGTCTTTGCATATACCAACCCTTCCTCCACCTCGGGAGCGGGATTGCCCGCTCCGCCGGTCATGCTGGCCAACGGTCAACTCGGTTTTTACGTTACCGGGCAATGGGAATTGCTTGATTTGGCCCAAATGAAATTTCCGCTGGGAGTCGGCGCCTTGCCGATCTTTAAAAAACCGGCCCAGTTATATGTCAGCGGCGCTTCAGTTATCTTTAAGTCGACCAAACATCCCAAAGAAGCCTGGGAACTGCATAAATGGATGCTGACTCCCGATAAGACCCAAGATTTGTATACCACCGGTTTGTGGATGCCCACCAAGGCTTCCTGGTATAGTGAACCGGCTGATTTGAAAAAATGGCTCGACAATCCGGTCCATCCGGCAGGGTTTAAAGAGGCGGTGGTGGATTCGATGAAGGTTGCCCGAATCAACCCCGAGACCCGCATTAAGAATTATCCGCAAATTTGGGGCGAAGCCGTTACTCCGGAATTGGAATTGGTTTGGCTGGGCAAGAAAACTGCCGCCCAAGCCATGAAGGCGGCCAAAGAAAAAGTTTTAAAAGCAAAATTGAACCAAGGGAACTATTAAGAAATGGATACCCGGTTAACGCTTAAGCGAAACGATGAGAGATTTGTGAAAGGAAAAACTGAGACGCCAAAAATGACGTCTCAGTTTTTCTAAGGCTGAGTGGATGAAAGGATGAATACCATGGGTTTAGCACAGAAAGCCTTACATCAAGGAGAATGGGTCGCCGGAAGGCGGAATTCCCGCTCCAGGCAGCAAAATATATGGGGCTGGTTGTTAATTAGTCCGGCTGTTCTCGGGCTCTCAATATGGGTTTTTTTCCCTCTGGGGCTTAGTTTGGTAGCCAGTTTCTGGCATTGGGATATGTTGATGCCGCCAAGTTTTGTCGGTTTGGAAAATTATGCCGTCATGCTTAACGACCAGTTATTTTGGCAATCGGTATGGGTTACTCTTTATTTTACAGTGATTGGAGTCCCTTTGCAAATTGTGGTGGCATTTTTTGCCGCTTTGCTGCTTAATGCCAAAGTGCGGGCAATGGGTTTCTTCAGGACGCTTTATTATATGCCTTCGCTCTTACCCATCGCCGTCACTTCCGCATTATGGTTATGGCTTTACAACAAACAGTTCGGTCTGTTTAATTTGATTCTCCAAAAATTCGGGTTGCCTCCCGGGGAGTGGATTTTCGGTCTGGAAACGGTTATCCCCAGTTTCATTATCATGAGTATCTGGGGAATCGGGAATACGATTGTCATTTTCCTGGCAGGCCTTCAGGGTATACCCCAGGAATTGATGGAGGCCGTTGCCATTGATGGCGGTAGAGCCTGGCACCGTTTCCGGCATGTCATTTTACCCTTAACCAGCCCGGTTATATTTTATAATGTTGTGATCGGAATCATCGGCGGTTTGCAAACATTCACCCAACCCTATCTGATGACGAGCGGCGGACCGGCCAACGCCTCCCTGTTCTATGTATTGCATTTATACCGCAAGGCATTTATGTTTTCGGATATGGGTTATGCATGCGCGATGGCCTGGTTTCTGTTTATCATCACGGCCGTCATTGCCGGTCTCATATTTAAGAGTTCAACATTATGGGTGTTTTATGAGGGAGATGGGAAAAAATGATGAGTAAACATCAGAAATGGGTTACCAGACCTTTCATATATCTACTGCTGATTTTAGGGGCTTTATTCACAGTTTCGCCTTTTCTTTGGCTGGTACGGAGTTCGTTCATGACCATCCGGGAGATCTTTTCAATGCCTCCCAAACTGTTGCCCGCTGTTCCACAGTTGCAAAATTATGTCAACGTTTTTACGACATTGCCCTTTGCGCGTTTTTTTCTTAATACTGCGGTTATTGTGGTACTCAATGTTATTGGGGCCTTGTTAAGCAATACCGTCATGGCTTATGCCTTTGCCCGGATTAATTTCCGGGGACGGACTCTGATGTATAGCCTTTGTTTGGCAACGTTAATGTTACCGACAACGGTTACCATGATTCCCTTATTTATTGAATGGAAATACCTCGGCGGCCTGAATACATTCGCGCCTTTGTATGTACCGGCTTTTTTCGGGAATGCGTTCTACATTTTCATGCTGCATCAGTTTTTTAAAACCATCCCGGTGGAGTTTGACGAGGCGGCCTTTGTGGATGGCGCCAATTATCCGCAAATTATCGCCAAAATTATTATACCGGTAGCCAAACCAGCCCTGGCGGTGGTGGCAATCTTCAGTTTTTTAAACGCTTGGAATGATTTTATGGGACCCTTACTTTATTTGAATGATCAAGCCAAATTTACCCTATCGTTAGGGTTGAAGATGTTCCTGTCCATGTTCCGGGCGGAATGGAATACCTTAATGGCCGCTTCGACTCTGGCGGTACTACCGTTAGTTGCCTTATTCTTCATGGCCCAGCGTTATTTTATCGAAGGCTTAACCATGGGTGGCGTAAAGGGCTGAACCTATTATCAATGGGATTGGAGTAAATGATGATGAACAACAAAAAAACGATTTCACCTCCTTTAAAAGATATTACGATCAACGATCATTTTTGGAGGCAAAGGCAGGAACTTATGGCGGATGTTGTAATCCCTTTTCAATGGGATGTTTTAAATGACAATATTCCCGGTAGCGAGCCCAGCCATGCCGTAGAAAACTTTAAAATTGCCGCCGGGGAGTTGTCCGGGGAATTTCATGGAATGGTCTGGCAGGATAGCGATGTCGCCAAATGGATCGAAGCCGCCAGTTATAGTTTGGTTTCATATCCAAATCCAAAATTGGAGAAGATTATTGATGATGCCGTTGAGATTATGGCCAAAGCCCAACAGCCGGACGGGTATCTGAATACATACTATACCGTGGCTAAACCGGAGCTGCGCTGGAAAGATTTTTCATTCGGACACGAGCTATACTGCGCCGGACACTTAATGGAAGCGGCGGTTGCCTATTATCAAACAACCGGAAAACGACAATTTTTGGATATTATGTGCCGTTACGCCGATTATATCGATTCGGTGATGGGACCGGAAGATCATAAAATGAAAGTCTATTGCGGGCATGAAGAGGTCGAACTTGCCCTGGTCAAATTGTACCGGGCCACGGACAATGCACGGTACTTGGCGTTAAGCCGGTATTTTATCAATGAACGCGGCAAAAAGCCCTGTTTTATGGAAAACGAGCCGACGTTCGGCAATAACGTAAATACCAAATGGTTCGATCTGACGTATCGTCAGGCCCATGCGGCGGTTCGGGAACAAACCAAAGCTGAAGGCCATTCGGTCCGAGCCATGTATTTATATACGGCTATGGCGGATTTGGCGCTGGAAACCGGGGATGAATCTTTAAAGAACACCCTTCGGACTTTGTGGGACAATCTGATTCATTACCGGATGTACATCACCGGCGGAATTGGTTCCCAGGGACATGCCGAGCGTTTTACCTTTGATTATGACTTGCCCAATGACAGCGCCTATGCGGAAACGTGCGCTTCCATCGGCTTGATTTTCTGGGCCCAACGCTTGTTATGGCTGGATGCGGATGGCCAATATGCTGATATTATGGAAAAAGCCCTCTATAATGGAGCGCTTAGCGGCATATCCCAAGACGGCAAGAAATATTTCTATGTGAACCCGCTCGAAGTATACCCCGAAGCGGTTGTTGCCAGGTACGACCTGCAGCATGTCAAAACCGAAAGGCAGCAATGGTTCGGGTGTGCCTGTTGCCCCCCCAATATCGCCAGGTTGATCAGTTCTCTGGGCCAATATATTTACTCACAAAAGGGATCTGAAATTTATACCCACCTGTACATTGGAAACGAAGCGCAATTGGACGTTGATGGGAATAAAGTGTCGCTCCGGCAAGAAACCGCTTATCCGTGGGAGGGGAAAGTGAGTGTTTCGGTAAAGGTAGAGCAGCCCTTGGAGTTTACTTTGGCGTTGCGGATTCCGGGGTGGTGCAAGAAATATCAACTTCAAATCAATAACCAATCCATGGAATCGCCTTCCCTGGAAAAAGGATATTTAAAATTGAAACGGCTCTGGAACCCTGGGGACCGGATTGAACTAACACTGGATATGCCGGTTGAATTGATCCAGGCCAATCCGAAAGTCCGGGCGGCTTCCGGTAAAGTCGCCATTCAACGGGGGCCGATCATCTACTGCCTGGAAGAAATCGACAACGGTAAAGATTTGTGGGATGTGTCGGTTGGGAAAAACGTCCAATTCGAGATGGAATTCAGCGAAGAACTTAACAAAGTACCCGTCATTAAGGGAAAAGCCTTCCGTTCGGACTGTGCTTCATGGGAAAATATTCTGTACCGTCCGGCGGATGAAAAGTTGAAAGAAGTGGATTTTCAGGCAGTTCCGTATTATTTGTGGGGTAACCGCAAACCGGGTGAAATGCAGGTATGGCTGCGGCTGGTGGATCGAAAATCCCAATAAATAATTGTTATTTGCAAGGAGTTTGGGATGAATATAAATTCCTAAATGTCTTTATGGAATTGGGATCTCGTTGTATACTTAAATATGGATATATTCTTATATATGTTGAATTCTTGCAGTATAGTTTAACCTGGTTAGTCATTCAAAATATTTATATGGTTATAAAGATAAATCAGCAAATAATAGAAACGTTGCCGAAATGAGCGAGTGCGGCGTGATGAGCGGCGTATAGCGTCGTCAGTTGGTCGCTCCAGTCCTTCGCGTCCTGTGGACGCGCGCGTACATATTGAGTACGCTTCCGGTCTTCACTTCCCGCCTTCCTAGCTCTGCTTGCTCCTGACGCCGCAAGTATATTCGACGAAGTTGGCTCTCTCATTTCGGCAAGCTTTATCCCGGCGCGCCGCTGGGAAAGCGCCGGATGACGTGCTTTTGGGGCTAAAGTAGGTCACTTTGGATTTACAAGAACGATTTTTGTATCTCTTAGTAAATTTGTATCGACTCTAAAATAATGCTGGTTACCCGAGTTTCGGCGCAATACCCAGATGCGCCGAGATGGACCTTGCCGGTTTGGTTGGGTAAACTTTCTTGAATAAACTTGCGGCGTCAAAAGCAAGCAGTACTAGGAGCGATTGAACGAGAACCGGAGGTGTACGCGCCTTCTTCGAAGGCGAGATGTACACTGAGGATCGGAGTGATTGAGTAACGACGTAA
>JAEZCE010000027.1 GCA_023429995.1 Bacillota bacterium
GGTACGACTCGGAGTTAGGACGGTTCATATCGGAAGATGATCCGGCGGCAGATCCGAACAATCCGAATTTATATTCATATTGCGGGAATAACTCTTTGAATCGGATTGATCCGAGCGGGCAATGCCCTTGTCTTATTGCCTTAGCTTGGTCGCTCTTTTGGCCGGAATTGCAAAAACAGCGGCAGGGATTAGTACATGGGAGAAAGGCGGAACTTTTTGGAGTGGTTATTGCAGTGAACCAATCAGGATAGGAGCTTCTACCAATGGCACCCAAGCGAGCCCGTATTTGGGCAAAGCATATGGGTTTGCAGATATAGATATAGGGAATACCGGGGATATAAACTATGGCGGTGTAAGTTATACGGGTTATAGCGATCGGTATTTAGGCAGTGAGTACGACATAGAAGAGCAGGATTTTAGAGCCATATCACTTGCCAAAGGCAGAGGATTTTGGACCTGTGGGTCCACCAGCACCAACAGATGAACAACGTGCACAAGCAGCAATAGATACATTTGTCTCTGTTACTATAAGAGAATTAAATACAGGGTTTAAAGAGAAAAATGGTAATAATATGACCCCCTATGGGAAATGGTATGGATTAAATGGGGAACCATGGTGTGCAATGTTTGTATCTTGGTCTGCATATCAAGCGGGTATTCTTAAAACTGTAGTTCCTTAGTTAACTACCATACGCGATCAAATTATTGGATTAGGAAAGCAACACCAACATATAAATGAGCTGGGCAAGAAAGTTACTTTTTGATTGAATTAGGCGCTATCATGAGAAATCCATCAAAAAGTATCGATTTTTTCAAAATTGAATAAAAGAGGGGCCTGGTAAGGGAATAGGAAAACGAGTGACGTGATAATTGTATTTTGTTGCGGAAAATAGAGGGAATTGGCGAAAAAAGCCGAAGTCTTTATAAAAAAAAGCCTGACGGCTTTTATTTTTACGAATCATCAATTCTTGAAATGGTCGGGGTGAGAGGATTTGAACCTCCGGCCTTTCGGTCCCGAACCGAACGCTCTACCAAGCTGAGCCACACCCCGGAAAAGGTACAGGTATAAGTATAACAGAGAGCAGCCGGTTTGTCAAAACTTTTTATGAAACTAAATGGTTTCTTTCGGCTGGGAACTGGTATAAAAAATCATTGACTTCATGTAGAGGAGGAAACTCATGCAAATTACCTTTTGCGGCGCAGCTGGAACCGTTACCGGTTCCAGCTATCTGGTGGAAACCCATTCCGGCCGTTTCCTGGTGGATTGTGGAATGTTTCAAGGTCCGAAAGAAATCCGTCAACTCAACCATCAGGATTTTATTTTCAATCCCGGCTTTTTGGATTTTATGTTATTAACCCATGCTCATGTCGATCATTCCGGCCTTATCCCGAAGTTATGCAAGTCCGGCTTTAAAAAAGAGATTTATGCTACCAAAGCAACCGTAGATCTATGCAAAATTGTTCTTCCTGATTCCGGACACATTCAGGAAATGGAAATTGAATGGCGCAATCGTAAGCGTCAAAGGGCCGGTGTTCCTGCAGAGGAACCACTATATACGGCGGCGGAAGCTTTAAATTGTTTGAGCCAGTTCAGGGCTAAACGGTATTCGGAAGAATTTCAACCCCTACCCGGAGTGCGGGTCCGTTTTTGGGATGCCGGACATATTTTGGGATCGGCGATTATCGAAGTGTTTGTCTCCGAGGGCGGAACGACCACCAAGATAGTATTTTCCGGAGATTTAGGCCAGAAAAATCAACCGATTATTGAGGATCCGACCCCCATTGCAGATGCTGATTATTTGCTGATTGAATCCACCTATGGAAACCGAATCCATGAAGACCAGGATCAAAAGGTTGAATTATTGCGGAAAATAATTACCGATGCTGTTAAATCAGGCGGAAATTTGGTGATTCCTGCTTTTGCAGTCGGCCGTACCCAGGATTTGTTATATTACATCAAAGGGTTACTCCGCAATGGAAAAATTCCACGGGTGCCGGTTTATATCGATAGTCCGATGGCGGTTTCCGTGACTGAAATCTATCGGGATAATCCGGAGTGTTACGATGAAGAAACTCGGGAACTCTTTGCTGCTCATGAGAGTCCCTTTGAGTTCCCGAATCTTCATTTTGTACGGAGCGCTGAGGAATCCAAACAATTAAACGCCACCGCCAGGGGGGCGATAATTATTTCCGCCAACGGGATGTGCGAAGCCGGGCGTATTTTACATCATTTAAAACATAACCTGTGGCGTCCGGAATCTCATATTTTATTTGTTGGTTACCAGGCTGAAGATACTTTGGGACGAAGGCTCTTAGAAGGCGCCAAAGTCGTCAAGATTATGGGAGAAGAGGTCAATGTTCAAGCCAAAGTACATTCCATAGGAGGTTTTTCGGCCCATGCCGATCAAGCGGGTTTGTTGGAGTGGTTGAATGGTTTTACGAAAAAACCAAAAGGGCTCTTTATTGTTCATGGTGAAAATGGCGCTCAAAAAGATTTGGCCGGTATAATTCAACAGCGCTTGAATATCAATCCCCTCATTCCCCGCTGGGGCGAACGTTTTGTATTAAATGCCGAGGCTCACCTGGATTCCATGATGACAAGGCCGAAGCTTAATAATTTTGAACTCGAAAAAGTTGTAGGTGATTTGGAGCATTCTGTTTTACAATTACACCTTCAAATAAAGCAACCGGGACAGGAACGTGATTTAGCTCGGGTATCACCGCTTGTTGATCGGATGAAGAAATTAATGGCTGACTTGGAAGAAGAACTAAAAAAATCAATGGAATAAAAACAATTTATCAAGACGCGTTTCCCCCTATTCGTTCATTTACATATGATAGAGAGATATGAAAATGACGAAGGGGGAGGGTTGTCCGGTTGAAAATGGGGTTTGGACGGCACTATATGGCCGACCTTTATCTGTGCCAAAATCCGTGTTGGGAGGATCCCGAGGGGCTAGAAACGGAAATGAACCGCATAATTTCCACTACCGATAACGGGAAAGTCGGATTGCGTTTTGAGACCCATAATAAAGGAATACGGATCAGTGGAGAAATCAATGAGGTTTCCTATTTGTTAATCCAGGTCTTCCCTGAGCAAAAATTTTTAACAGTGGATTTATTTTCTTGGTTGCCGCAACTTGATCTCCAGGCTTTTGGCGAAGGCTTGTTGAATATATTTGCTCCGCAAGTCGTTGCCGCTGAAACAAAAATTAGGGCTGAACACCTGTTTAAATGAAATCAATTGAAAATTGAGAATTGAGATTAAAAACAAAGCTCATAATAGGTGTAAGGGTGCCCCTCTCATGCAGGTGGTATTAGCGAAGAGAACGAATTATCATATCGGTTTTGAATAGAGTTTTTAACATTATCCTTTATCAATGTCAATTCTCGATTGTCAATTGATAAAAAATGAGGTGCCGAAAAGTGAGAGTTGATCAATATCATCAAATCATCGATTCAGCCAAAGAAATTGGTATGGCCAAGGGATTGTATTTTATTTTACGTTTCCAAAGCCGAAAGGATTTAGGAGTTCATATCAATAACGGCAAAACGGAAGAAATTAGTAGCGGCAATCTGGAAGGAATGGGCCTTCAGGTTTTTACACCCGAAGGGTACATCGGTTTTGCAGCCGCCGATCAGATTAACGAAGCGATTATGAAAGACTTGTTCGAGAAGGCGGCTTTCCTGGCCGAGCAGAGTAAAAGCTTTCAGGGGGAACCTAATGTAGAGATTTTCAAACTCAGGGAACATCATACCCGAAGGGAGATTCAATTAGATAATCCATACGGTGCATTGAGCCTGACGGAGATCGAAACCCGACTGAAAGAACTGAACAACGAATTAACGGTTATGGATTCCCGGTTATCTGTCCGAACCCTGCTGCGTCTGACCGACGAAGAATGGCGAATTATTCGTTCTGACGGCACCGATACGGCATTCAATACGCCCCGTTCGATGTTGTATCATAGTATTACCGCTAAATCCACCGATGACACAGCCACCACTTTTGCCAATTTGTCCGGGATTGACTTGGGCGTGCTCATCAAACAAGAGAACCGTCGTAAAATCCAAGAGCGGGCCAAAAAAGCCACTCAGTTGGCATTGAATTTATTATCAGCTTCTAAGCTTACAGGTGGACATTATAAACTGGTGATTGATTATGCTTTGGCAAAAGGACTCGCCCATGAGGCTTTTGGCCATGCTGCGGAAACAGATGCGATTGAAAGTTCCATTCTTGGCGAAAATGGACATTTTAAAACCGGAATGACTGTGGCTGACTCTGACTTATCAATTATTGACGGGCCCCTTGAAGGGGATTACGCTTATCAGCCCATAAGCGCAGTGGGGGAAATTCGTCAGACCGTTAGAATTATCGATCATGGAAAACTGAATGCGGGTCTTTCCGATATTTTTTCAGCAGATAGGGCAGGTGTTCCTTACACCGGGGCTGAACGGGTTGAGAATTTCTTTCATCTCCCGATTGCCAGGATGAGCAATATTCGCATTGAAATGGAAAAACCGCTCCCCCTCAACCAGGATTTTGAGTCCGTGACTCCGGAAGATCTTTATCATATCTTAATGGATAACCATTTAATGAAGGCTGATGAAAATGTTTTGTATTTGGCGGGTTTTCAAGGCGGTCAGGTCAACCCGGCCTTTGGCGATTTTGTTTTTCATTGTTCGGGAATTTACCAGTTATCTCAGGAACCTGTTCTTTATAAGCCTGCAATTTTCAGCGGCAAAATTTTATCGGTATTGCAATCCGTCAAAGCAGCCATTGGTCAGCTACAGATCGACGCTATCGGGACTTGCGGTAAAATGGGACAAGGAGTACCCAGCTGCGGTGGTTCCCATTATTTTTTGGTCATTGATAAAAATCCCGAAGTAACAATTGGGGGGAATTAAAATGGAGTTGGCAACGATTCTGGCAGAACGATTAAATGATTATTCAAGACAAAATCGGGAATTAACAGCTTGGCGAATCGATTTATATGAAACCAGGGGATTTGAAGTTGGTCTTAAGAACAATCGTATTGGCGGCCCATATTCGGCTCCGGGTTATAAAAGAAGTATTAGTGGTGAAATATATCTTATTTGGGCAGGTCAAAAATTTACTTCAGCCAAGCTTGACTCCGGTGTTGTTGATAATTTTACCGAATATATGGATGTTTGGCGGGCGACTGCTTATTACGATCCCGATGGAGTGGGCCTTCATAAGCCCGAAAATATCCCTCAAGTAGCTCTCTTTGATGAGCGAGTCAAAAACATTATCGACCATCAAGATCCTTTGCCGTTTCATTTATTGGAACAGGGATTACAATTTTTGAGTCGGCGGGGCATTAAAAAAATAGATGGAAAAGTCCGTTGTTATGAGGGTTCCCGAGTCATTTTGAATTCCGAAGGGTTACAAGTGGCTTATTCCCAGAGTCCGGTGGATTTCTTTTTTGAAGCCAATGATTGTTATGGGGAAAGTTATGGAGAAAAAAAATGGCCCACCGAATCGGAGATAAACCGGGTGATTGAAAATACCGCTAATATTGCTTCGTTGCTGGCTGTAAGTCCTCCGCGGGAAACTGGCGGAAAGATGCGACTTCTTTTCCCGCCGGGGATTTTTGAGTCTTTTTTAGGGCAATTTTTATTAACCAATCTCTACGGTAGTTTGGTCGTTAATCGCCAAAGCCGCTTTGATCTTGAAGATTTCAAGAAGGAAAAACAAGTATTGCGACAGGATTTATCTTTAGAAGTCAATACTTTATTGCCCTATCGGGCAATGTCGTACCCATGTACCAGCGAGGGCGTGACTGGAGGTAAAGCCTCCTTTATTAGTGAGGGAAGGTTGAAGACACCGATACTTAGCCTGAAATATGCCAAAAAAGCAGGACTCATTCCCACACCCATTCCTTCGGGGGGATTTTTTATCAAGAGCAGCCGAAACCTGGATACCTGGGAACAATTAATTAAGCAAACTCAACAGGGAATGATAGTATATTCGATTTTAGGTTTACATACCCAGGATGCAAGTTCAGGCCATTTTTCATTAACAGCCGATCAATGCCTTCTGGTGGAGCGGGGAGAGATTGTAGGCAAAGCTAAGGCCGTTATCAACGGTAACTTTCTTGAGGCGCTAACCCGGGAAGAAAGCTGTTTAGCTTCCTATGAAGGAGAAGACAATCCGGGGTTTGCTTTTTGGGCAAGTGTCGCGGGATAATAGGGCTCGGGAAGGGAAATAATATACTGGATATTTTTTATAAAACTAGTTTGCATTTAAACCTAAATCTGGTAAAATAGGTTTGACTGGAAAGCAAGTTCGCATGCATGCGCGCTCGTATAAAATAAGGATTCCAAAGGAGTGAAATCAATGCCGTTAGTTACGACAACTGAAATGTTCCAAAAAGCTTATAAGGGCGGATATGCTATTGGCGCTTTTAATGTCAATAACATGGAAATCGTTCAGGGTATTACCGAAGCTGCCAAAGAAGAAAAGACACCGTTGATTCTTCAAGTATCGGCAGGCGCTCGGAAATACGCCAAACATGTCTATTTGATGAAATTAATCGAAGCAGCTATTGAAGATACCGGATTACCGATTTGCGTTCATTTAGACCACGGCGAAAATTTTGAAGTTTGCAAATCCTGTATTGATGGCGGCTTTACTTCAGTTATGATTGATGGATCCAAACATCCCTTTGAAGAGAATATTAAAATTACCAAAGAAGTGGTAGATTATGCCCATTCAAAAGGCGTTGTCGTTGAAGGGGAACTTGGTAAGCTTGCCGGTATTGAAGATGCGGTAAATGTGTCTGAAAAGGATGCCTCATTCACCGATCCTGATCAGGTTGAAGAATTTGTTAAGCGGACCGGAGTTGATTCTCTGGCTATTGCGATTGGGACAAGCCATGGCGCTTTTAAGTTTAAAGGTGAACCCAGATTACGTTTCGATATCTTAGAAGAAGTCGAAAAACGGTTGCCTAATTTCCCGATCGTTCTCCATGGAGCTTCTTCAGTTATCCCTGAATTTGTTGAGATGATTAACAAATATGGCGGCCAAATGCCGGGCGCTCAAGGCGTTCCAGAAGCAATGCTGCGGAAAGCGGCTACGATGGCAGTATGTAAGATTAATATCGACTCGGATTTACGGTTAGCCATGACTGCTTCCATCCGGAAGCATTTTGCTGAAAAACCTGGCGATTTCGACCCAAGACAATACTTGACTCCAGGCCGGGAAGCCATTAAGGCAATGGTTAAACATAAAATCGTTAACGTGCTCGGTTGTAGCAATACGATTTGATAAAAACAACAAGGAGCAGAGGGCGGAAACGCCCTCTGCTTTTTTTAGGACCCGCCGGAAGGAGGAGTGTTTTGTTTGTCGAAGTAAAGCTTTGACTTGACTGGGGTCTTATATTCTTCAGTAGCGATATACTGTGAATGTCAGTCAATAATAATTTGGAAAACTGGTGATGGATGATGGGAACTCTTAAAAAAACTGCAGTAATCGGTTTGGCCGTTAGTAATACTCCTCTAATCAGATATTTAGTGGAACAAGGCGCACAGGTAACGGTGTTTGACAAGAAATCAGCTGAGGAACTTCAGAATTATTTGGGAAAATTAAGTGATTTAAAGCTTGAATATTGCCTGGGTGATGATTATTTAAGTCATTTACACGGTTTTGATTATATTTATGTGACTCCGGGTATGAAAAAAGATTTGCCGGAATTACAAAGAGCCCGTTCGGAGGGAGCTGTTTTCAGCAGTGAAATGGAGTTGTTTTTTGAAAAGTGCCCGGGTCAAATCACCGGGATTACCGGCAGCAGTGGTAAGACTACAACCACCACGTTGATTGGATTAATGATGGCGCCCGCTTTTCCTGCTACTTTTGTCGGTGGCAATATTGGACGTTCTTTGATGGACCAGTTGCCGGCAATGAACCAATCTTCCAAGGTTGTTCTCGAACTTAGCAGTTTTCAACTTCAAACGGTTAGCAAAAGTCCACAATTGTCGATTATTACCAATATAACTCCCAACCATCTGGATATTCATGCGTCCATGGAGGAATACATCCAAGCCAAAAGCAATATTTTACTGTATCAAAGCAAGAAGGATATTGCTATTCTCAATTATGACAATGAAATCACCCGTGGCCTCTCCGACAAAGTAAAAGGAAAATTGTATTATTTCAGCCGAAAGCGGAACCTTGATGAAGGAGCTTGTTTGGAAGACGATAAGTTGGTAATTCGGCTGAACGGTCAGACCGAGGTATTGACCACTAGAAACCGTCTGAAACTTTTAGGGGACCACAACGTTGAAAATATATTAACTGCTTCGCTAGCTGCACGAATCAACGGAGTACCTCTTGAGAATTTAACCCCGGTTGTGGAAGAATTCAGTGGAGTCGAACACCGTTTGGAGTTTATACGGGAAAAAAACGGGGTACTTTTTTACAACGATTCAATTTCCACGACGCCTGATCGGGCTATTGCCGGTTTAATGGCCATGACCAGACCTACGATTCTAATTGCCGGCGGTTATGATAAACATCTTCCCTTCGATAAACTCGCCCCAGTCATTGTCAATCAATGTAAGCATTTGGTTGTAATCGGTGTTACCGGACCCCAGATAATTGCCGCAGTTAGAAAATTCCGGGAAGATTTTCCGATTACTCCGGTCAAAACTTTTGAAGAAGCTGTGGAAACGGCCGCAAAACTTGCCGGGCCAGGGCAGGTGGTACTGTTATCGCCAGCCTGTGCCAGTTACGATATGTTCAAAAATTACCAGGAACGGGGTACTTTGTTTAAAAACCTGGTGAATGCGATGGGATAAAATCTTTTATTGTTGAAGGACTTTATATTTTTTAGATTATTGGGCTGCCGAAACTTTTTTTATTTTTTCATAGAGAACACTCTGAATTTTTTATTAAAAATGAATACATGGAGATTACTACTGTGTTAATTCTCGTTTTTTCACTTGACAAGCTTGATATACTCATTTATCCTGATATATAGGCGCTTTTGCGCTTAAATTGGAAAGAGGGATTCTTTCAATGTGGGTTGCTGTTTACATAGCGCCAAATCGAAGAATAGCCGCAATTTTAAAACAACTTTTGGAAATAGAAGGTATTCTGGTGAAATTGAAAGAATCTAATTCAACTGTGAAAGAAGAACAAAATGTAGAAGTCATGGTTACCCAATTGGAAATCGAGGAAGCAAATGAGGTTATCAACAATGCGCTTCAAAGGTTTTGATTTTATAGAAATTAATTGAGCAGGATATTTACTTGGAATCACGAAAATAAATATAGTTGGGGACAATTTATAGAAATTATGATATTTTAGTAAAATGCTCCAGAATACTAAGATGAGCTTAAGGAGTGGAGTTTTTGTTAAAAGATCTTTTTAAAACGAAACCGAAATACATCACAGTTAAAAGCGAGCAACAACAATTCAATGGCCGTATTGATGCTGTAGAAAAGAAAGAAATTCCGGATGGGCTATGGGTAAAGTGCAACCGTTGTTCTCAAATTACCTACCATAAAGATCTGGAGAAAAATTTGAAAGTTTGTCCGAAATGTAATTTTCATTTTCGAATTAATTACAAAGAACGGTTGGAATTACTAGTCGATAAAGATGGCTTTCAGGAAATTGATTCCAATTTAAAAACGGTTAATATTTTGAATTTTCCCGAATATGAGCCGCGAATCAAAAAAGCTCAGAAAACTACGGAACTCAATGAGGGCGCGATTATTGGACGGGCGTTAATTAATGACATCCCTGTGAGTCTTGCCATTATTGAATTTGGATTTATGGCTGGCTCCATGGGTTCGGTCGTCGGTGAAAAGATTACCCGCGCAATTGAATACGCCACCAAAGAAAAGTTGCCTTTTATCGCTGTATCCGCCGGAGGCGGAGGGGCCAGAATGCAAGAAGGAATATTTTCCCTTATGCAAATGGCGAAAACGAGTCAGGCGTTAAACAGGTTGTCGGAAGCGGGTTGTTTGTATATTTCACTTTTAACCGATCCTACCATGGGAGGAGTATTTGCGAGTTTTGCTTCCCTGGGGGATATTATCCTTGCCGAGCCGGACGCCTTAATCGGTTTTACCGGCCCCCGTATTATTCAACAAACCATACGGCAAACATTACCGCAGGGTTTTCAATCCTCCCAGTTCGTATTGGAACACGGGATTGTCGATATTCTGGTCAACCGTAAGGATTTAAAAGCAACCCTAACTCAGCTGCTTAAAGTGCATACGAATGGAGGTGGGGTTGATGGCAATTAATCAGGGTCCAATATTGGAATTTGAAAAACCTGTATTAGAATTAGAAAAACAGATTGAAGAGATTAAACAGTTTTCCAGGGAAAAAGGGATTGATATGGAAGAACAGATCCTGGCGCTTGAATTGAAGGCCAATTCCCTGCGTACTGGAATTTATAAAAATTTATCACCCTTACAACGAATGCAAATAGCCCGCCACCCTAAACGGCCTACTTTTCTTGATTACGTAGGAATGATTTGTACTGATTTTATTGAACTTCATGGCGACCGGAGCTTTCGCGATGACCCGGCTATGGTAGGAGGAGTGGCTTTTTTTGAGGGAATTCCGGTCACGATTTTAGGCCAACAAAAAGGCCGGGACACGAAAGAAAACATTTTAAGAAGTTTCGGACTTCCTTATCCGGAAGGGTATCGTAAAGCATTACGCCTGATGCAACAGGCTAATAAATTTAATAGACCCATTATTTGTTTAGTGGATGTGGTAGGAGCTTATCCCGGAATTGAAGCTGAAGAACGCGGTCAGGCTGAGGCTTTAGCGCGTAACATCCGGGAAATGGCTAATATGAAAGTACCTATTGTGGTGGTGATTACCGGAGAAGGAGGAAGCGGCGGCGCTTTAGCCACGGGTGTCGGTAATAGAGTTTTAATCATGGAAAATGCTTATTATTCTGTTTGTTCTCCTGAAGCTTGCGCATCAATTTTGTGGAAGGATGCTTCAAAGGCTACCGAAGCGTCCAACGCTTTGCAATTTAGCGCTCCGAATCTCTTAAAACTGGGAATCGTCGATGAAGTAATTCCGGAACCATTAGGGGGAGCTCATAAAAATCCGACTGAAGCGGCTACTAATTTAAAAAATGCCGTTTTGAAACATTTGCAATCTTTATTGCAAATGTCCCCTGAAACACTGTTAGAAGACAGATACAAGAGGTATCGCAATTATGGCAAATACAACGAAAAATAAACGGACAACGGAGGCAAAAATGAAGATCGGAGTGTTAACGAGTGGCGGCGATGCCCCTGGAATGAATGCTGCGATTCGGTCCATCGTTCGTAAAGCGCTTTTTCATGGGTGTGAGGTTTACGGCATTAAACGGGGATATAGCGGTATTTTGGAAGGCGATATGGTTAAGATGGATTCCCGTTCGGTAGGAGATATTATTCAACGGGGTGGCACCATCCTACAATCAGCTCGTTGCCTTGAATTTAAAACCCCGGAAGGGCAAGCCAGGGCCAAAGAACAATTGGAAAAGCTTGGACTGAATGGACTGGTTATTATTGGCGGCGACGGTTCTTTCCGTGGCGCTCAGGTATTAAATAAAATGGGATTTCAAACGGTGGGGATTCCCGGTACGATTGACAACGATATCGGCTGTACCGATTATTCCATTGGATTTGATACTGCCGTGAATACAGTATTAGATGCTATGAACAAAGTACGGGATACTGCTTCCTCCCATAACCGGACTTGTGTTATTGAGGTAATGGGAAAAAATAATGGATTTATAGCTGTATCGGCAGCTCTAACCGGGGGCGCGGAGGCGGTTTTGGTTCCGGAAATCCCATGCGATTTGGAACGTCTGGCGGCTCAAATTCTCGAGAATACTTCCCGTAAGAAGTCGCATAGTATTGTATTGGTTGCTGAAGGATTATTTGGCGATCCGAACAATATCGAACATTCCAGTTCTTTTAAAGTAGGCAATTACTTATCGTTACGGACCGGCCTTGATGTTCGGATTACAATTTTAGGCCATTTGCAACGGGGTGGCACACCGACATTTTTTGACCGCAAAATCGCAACATTGATGGGAGCAAAAGCCGTTGATTTGTTATTGGCGGGAGAAAGCGAAAAGATGGTTGGGTATACGAATGATCAAGTTAGCATCTGTAATTTAGATGAAGCCATTAATACTAAAAAATCACTCAATCCGGCGGAGCTTGAATTGGTTAACATTATGGCGAATGTTTAGGAGGCATCTGTGAAAAAGACTAAAATTATATGTACGATAGGACCTTCCAGCACAGATCCGCAAATTTTAGAAAAAATGATTCAAGCGGGTATGAACATTGCCCGCTTAAATTTCTCCCACGGTAGCTACGAGGAACATGCCGAGCGGATCCGTTTAATTCGGGAAACCGCCGCGCGGCTTGGCGTGACTGTAGGAATTTTAGCCGATATTCAGGGCCCGAAAATTCGCATCGGAAAACTCAAAACAGAACCACTGTTATTAAAAGAGGGCGACCGGCTTCATTTGACGACCGATCCGGCTAAGGATAAAACCGAAGGTTTTATCTATGTCGATTATCCAACGTTGCTCCAAGATGTTAAAGTGGGAAGTAAAATTCTACTGGCTGATGGCATGATCAATCTGAGTGTGGTGGCCTTAAAGGATGTTCAAGTCGAATGCCAGGTTTTAAATAGCGGAGAGTTAACTTCCCGTAAAGGGGTAACTTTACCGGGCGTTTCCGTGAATTTGCCGGCTCTGATGGGAAAAGATCCCGCCGATATCGAATTTGTCGTGAAGCAGCAGGTCGACTTTATAGCAGTTTCCTTTGCCCGCAAAGCGGAACATTTGTTGGAAATCCGCAGGCTAGTGAAGGAATTGGGTGGTCAGCAACTTTTAATCGCTAAAATAGAAAACGAAGAAGGATTCAGGAACAGCGAAGAAATTCTGCAGGCTTGCGATGGGATCATGGTTGCCCGGGGCGATTTGGGGGTTGAAGTTCCTCTAGAGGAAGTTCCTATCATCCAAAAAACTTTGATAGACCTATGTAACCGTACTGGGAAGCCGGTTATTACCGCTACCGAAATGTTGGAGTCGATGATTCGAAATCCAAGACCCACACGGGCAGAAATAACCGATATTACTCATGCAATTTTAGACGGTACCGATGCTATTATGCTTTCCGCAGAAACTGCCGCCGGTAAATATCCTATCGAAGCTGTGGAGATGATGGCCAAGACTGCGCAGCGGATTGAAAATTCTTTACAGTATGATCAACTTTTGGACCAGAAGAAAGTTGGTATTTTTCCTACGGTTGGCGATGCCATTAGCCATGCAACATGTCAAACGGCTCTGGATCTGAAAGCCACCGCCATTATTAGCTCGACGCAATCGGGGAGCACGGCGAGGACCGTTTCCAAATATCGGCCGCAGGCTCCGATTGTGGCAGTTACTCCATCTCAAAAAGTGGCTCAGCAATTGACGATTTCCTGGGGCGTTTATCCTTTGGTGGTACCGGCTGCGAAAGATATTGACAGCATGCTTGATGGAAGTGTCGAAGCGGCCAAGAAAAACGGTTTTATTAAGGAAGATGATTTAATCGTATTAACCGCCGGAGTTCGAACCAACGAACCGGGGTCAACCAATCTGCTTCAAGTTTACCAAGTGTCGTGAGTGGGGCAAAAGTTATTGATAGCTTTTCGGAATTGCCCCTGTTTAAAATAAATTTTATCCAGGAATGAACTGTAAAGTTGATGGAGATAATGAATTTGACATTTGCAGTTGCTTGTCTCCACCCCAAATGGCGACTGTAAAAGTTAAACTATTTACCAACTAAAGCTATCAACGATAAGGGAGTGTTCGGAATGATTGATTTGGATCAAAGTAACTTTCAAAAAGAAGTCCTGGATTCCAAAGTTCCAGTACTTGTAGATTTTTGGGCGCCTTGGTGCGGGCCCTGTAAGATGGTGGGACCCGTCATTGAAGAGCTCGCTTCTCAATATTCGGGGAAAATTGAAGTGGCTAAGATTAATGTAGATGATAATCAGCAGTTGGCCAGTGAATATGGGGTTATGAGCATCCCGACGATTTGCCTGTTCAAGGATGGTAATCCAGCGTTCAAACTGGTGGGCTTCAGGCCGAAAAAAGAAATCGCGGGAGAAATTGATAAGTATTTGGGCTAAACTGTTTAATTGTTAATGGTTCATCTTATATGAGTTTTAATGGATAAAGACGTCGGTCCGGGGATTCTCCCAAAAGTAAATTTGACGATCTGAATACAATATTGAAACATGCGATATATTGTATTTCTTATTGATTTAAATTGCTTTTGGGGCAGCCCCGGTTTTTTATTTCTCAGGATCAAATTTGTATAAATTCTAAGCATTTTGCCAGGAAGTAAGGTATAATGAAAGAAATGGTAAATACGGAGGAAACAAAATATGCCAAATCATGATCCGCAAACTTTCAAGTCAAAACATATTGCCATGGTTGCTCATGACCACGAGAAGAAGAGTTTGCTGGAATGGGCCGGAGAATATAAGGATATTTTAAAAAAACACCATCTTTATGCAACCGGCACTACGGGAAAATTATTAGAAACCGCACTGGAAATCGATGTCCATAAATTTAAAAGTGGTCCTTTGGGGGGAGACTTGGAAGTTGGCGCATTCATTGCCGAAGGAAAAATCGATATGCTGATTTTTTTCTGGGACCCGCTGGAACCGCAACCCCATGACCCTGATGTCAAAGCATTGCTTCGGATCGCTGCCGTCTGGAATGTCCCGGTTGCTTGCAATCGGGCCTCGGCTGATTATATAATCAATTCCTCCCTGGTAGGACAGGATTATCAGCGGATTATTCCCAATTTTGACGCATATAACGCCCGTTTTAATGATGGGATTGTCTTTAATAAAAAGTGAGGGAATTATATGCGCGGTTATTCCTGATTGGCTATTAACCTATTTTGAGACAGGCGAGTGCGGGTGTGGGAGCGGGGTAACTCGAAATTTTTGGTGAAAAATATATAAAAGTCATGTTCTTTGCGGGTGAGGGTAAGAGGGAAACGAATGAAAATTACAGCCATGCAATATAACGTGGTTTCCGCCGGTATATTGCTATTTGTAACAGTGACGGCCAATGCCAAACTCATGTTTGTTGTAAGTATGGTTGGCCTTTTCATGGGTTTCAATTTTTTACGAAATGACCGTGAACAAAGTGGAGTACTCGCTGTGACCATTGGTTTCTTTTTCGTCCTGGTCATGTCCTTGGTTATCCGGTTTATCAAGTAACTTCGGCTTTCTTTGGTGAATAATAGGATCTGAATACTATCATATCCATCGAAATAAGATTCAGGCCGGTCATAGATAGTGGAGGAATTAAGCAATGTATATTTTAGGTTTATTATTAATCGCTTTTTTCATCATCTCAATTTTTGTTACCAATTGGCCGGTGAAATTGTTTCACCTTCATATATTAACGAAACTGGCTTCTCATTTAAATACGGTTCCTGAAAAGAACAGTATCTTTTTCGGAAATATTTATTCCCAGATTGAAACGATTTATCGGGGAATGAGATTAAAAATCCGTTTTTTGGAAGGCTCGGTTGATTCTTTAAAAGTTAGTTCCGGATTAGAAATAAGAATGAACCTTCATAACCAGAATTGTTGTGGGGATGCCGTGTTGGAGTTTTACCCCCTGCGGATGAAAAAAAGAGAATGGGGAGATTTTAAGCGTTTTTTAACGGAGGATCCCATCCTGGACAATCAATGGTTTATTTTAACCAACAATTCAAGTATCGCCAAGGAATGCTGGAATCTCGTCAATTTCAAAAAGATTCTTCGGGTCTCCGGCGTGGAGCAGCTTATGTTGAATAAAGGCGAACTCATTATCCAGTATCATTCTTTTGGTTCCGTAAAAAAAATTATGGACTTTCTCGATCAACTGGCGCAAATAGAATAAATGGATAGTCATCAACATACAAAAGGTATCGACGGGTAAAACTATCATCTGCTTTCAAGAGACCGCAATCGAGAAGAAATGATGGATGCTTATTTGGGAGTTGAGGAGTTTTGAAAAAAATATATCTTGATCATGCGGCGACCACTCCGGTTGATCCGGAAGTTTTACAAGCCATGTTGCCATACTTTACGGACGTCTTTGGCAATCCCTCCAGTATTCATTCCTATGGCAGGGAAACCAGAAAAACCATTGAGGATGCCCGGGTAATCGTGGCCCAAGAACTCGGAGCCGATGAACCCAGGGAAATTGTTTTCACAGGATGCGGCTCCGAAAGTGATAATCTGGCGCTTAAGGGAATTGCATCAGCTTATAAGGATAAAGGGAATCATATTATTACCTCATCCGTTGAACATCATGCCATTTTTGATACTTGTAAATACCTTGAAAAAAAAGGGTTTGAAATTACGTATCTTCCCGTGGACGAAGACGGTTTGGTCGAACCGCAGGATGTATTGAAGGCGCTTACCGACCGGACGATTTTAGTCTCCATTATGCATGCCAACAATGAAGTAGGTACTATTCAACCAATTGCGGTTATGGGTAAACTTTTGAAGGAAAGAAAAATTCTATTTCATACCGACGCGGTTCAATCTGTGGGTTCGATTCCGGTGAATGTCAATGATTTGTCCGTTGATTTGCTTTCTTTGTCCGCCCATAAGTTATACGGTCCTAAAGGAGTCGGCGCTTTATATATTCGCAAAGGCACCCGGATACACTCCTTGATCCATGGCGGGGGACAGGAACGGAACCGCCGGGCAGGCACAGAGAATATTGCCGGTATTGTCGGCCTTGCTAAAGCTATCCAGCTGGCAAACAGCCGGCTGGCGGAGAATCAAAGCCAAACTGCTTATTTAAGAGATTATCTTATTGATAATGCCTTAAATAAGATTGATCATCTGCGTTTGAACGGCCACCGGACGGAGCGTTTACCGGGTAACGTCAACTTTAGTTTTGAGTATATTGAAGGTGAATCTTTGCTGTTGAATCTGGACTTAAGAGGAATAGCAGCTTCCAGTGGTTCAGCGTGCACCTCCGGGTCGCTTGAACCATCTCATGTGCTTTTGGCTATGGGCCTTTGCCATGAGATTGCCCATGGTTCTCTGAGAATAACCATCGGTAAATCCAATACCAAGGAAGAAATTGATTATTTACTGGAAGTTCTGCCGGAAATCGTCAATAAATTGCGTTCAATGTCACCGCTGTATGATAGGTAAGATGGGAGATCTAGGAAACAGGAGCCAGAATTATATCAAACTTTATTTACCGAATTTTAATTTCTGTTAGCACAAGGAGGAAATATGGCTCGGGTCATTATGGCTATGAGCGGCGGCGTTGATAGTTCTGTAGCGGCTGCTCTTTTGCTTGAACAGGGGTATGAAGTCATAGGTATCACCATGCAAATATGGCCCAGTGATTTACCGTATGGTACTGAGGTGGAGGGAGGTTGCTGCTCTTTAGGAGCAGTGGAGGATGCCAGAGCCGTTGCCGGTAAGCTGGGTATTCCCTATTATGTACTGAATTTTCAAGCGCCCTTTCGGGAAAAAGTCATCGATTATTTTGTTAATGAGTATCTACAGGGCAGGACTCCCAACCCTTGTATTGTCTGTAACCATAGTCTTAAATTTGATAACCTTCTCGAAAAAAGCCTATCCTTGGGTGGAGATTACATAGCAACCGGTCATTATGTGCAAAAAGATCAGGATCCGTTGACCGGCCGTTGGCTGTTACGGAAAGGGTTCGACAGCACGAAAGACCAGAGTTATGTTTTATACGGCCTTAATCAGGAGCAATTGTCCCGTAGTTTATTCCCGCTCGGGAGTTTCGAAAAAACCGTGATCCGCCAAAAGGCGGCCATGTTGGGTTTGAGGGTAGCCGATAAGCCCGACAGCCAGGAAATTTGTTTTGTACCGGATCAAGATTATAGCCGTTTTATTGACGAATATTCACCGGGTCATGCTAAACCGGGGACGATTGTTGATTCCAAAGGACAGATTCTTGGCCATCACCAAGGAATTTTTAATTTTACGATTGGCCAGCGAAAAGGATTAGGGATTGCAAAGGGTACCCCTCTTTTTGTGACTAAAATCGATCCCGAAACCAACGAAGTTGTTGTCGGCCCCCAAGAAGAGGTGTACAGCAAAGGCTTGATTGCCTCCAAAATGAATTGGATTGCTTTTCAGGATTTGGATTCTCCACAGGAAGTTGAAGTAAAAATCCGCTATAGCGCCAAACCGGTTTCCTGCATCATCCGCCCGATGGATGGAAATCAGGTGAATGTGGAGTTTAAAACCTCTCAACGAGCGGTCACTCCCGGACAAGCCGTGGTTTTTTACCGAGATGACTTAATGTTGGGCGGCGGGACCATCGAAAGGGCAATTCCATAAAATTATGATTAGCCCCTCTTGGAATGGGAGATAATATCCATAAATCGTCCTATTGGAAAGAGGTGAAGCATTAAATGAATAAGCTTGTCAGGGGGATTATAACCGGAAGCGTCATTGGGGCAACAGTTGGAATCGTTATGTTGATGCGCAAAAAAACCGGCGGGATGAAAAATATGAATGCGCAGGTGGACCAATTAAGTGGCCGGACCCGTGAAACTGCCAAAATGATGCAGGATAATGCCAGAAGATGGACTTCTGCTGTAAAGAATGGAACTCAAGCATTTTCACGAAAACTGGCACACCGGACTTCATAATGAGTCAATAGGCTGTCTCCTGGTCTTGATATACGGTATTATGCAATATTAGCGCCGATGCTGTTCTTAATATTGGATGATTCTGTAGAAGAACCAGCGGACAGTCCTTTTTCATATTGCCCCTTGCGTAGAATGCCAAAGAACATGGAGACCCGATTGACCTTAAAAAAAATACTTTTTTTAATTGTAATCATTTCTTTTATTCTGATAGTCATTTACCTATCACGGGCTATCTTGTTGCCGTTTATTTTGGCTTTTTTTCTGGCATACGCTTTGAATCCGATGGTTGAGTTTTTACAAAAAAGGGGAGCCCGCCGTGACTTGGCGATTATTACAATTTATGGAGCCCTTTTGGTGATGGGCGTATTAGTTTTAGAAACATTGATTCCACGCCTTATCCGGGATTTGACGACATTAATTCAAAAATTGCCCCAAGTATTGATGGATCTACAAGATACTCAAAATAAATTAAGTGGAATGATAAAACAATGGCAGCTTCCTTTTAATCCGCAGATAATGACTGGCGACTTAACCCAAAGAATAACCACCGCGCTTAGAGATTTTTTTATTCAATTGGGAAGAACCGTAATCCAGGCTTTCTCGCAATCCCTTCTTTATTTATTGATACCCCTAATCGCCTATTATTTCAGCAGAGATTATCCGCGAATTAAAAATAATATTTTGCAATGGATTCAAAAATATATGGGTAGTCATTGGGCCCACACATTTTTGAAGATTGATGCGGTTTTTAAATATTATATCCGCAGCCAATTGCTGGATATATTGATCATCGGAGCATTATTTGCGATTGGATTGAGCCTTTTAGGATTTGAATCCGCCATTCTTCTGGGCTTTATTGTTGGTATTTTTAATGTTATACCTTATTTCGGGCCGATTATCGGCGCAATTCCCTTAATTGTTTTTGCCTTGCTCAAATCCCCCTGGCTTGTATTGTATGTGATCATTCTATTTCTGGTCATTAATCAAATTGAAGCCCTTTTTTTAGCTCCCCGGATTATTAGTTGTAATCTACGAATAAACCCGGCCACTGTCATTTTTTTGATTATGTTTGGAGGAGCGGTTTTTGGGCTGATCGGGATGATTTTTGCAGTGCCTTTGGGAGCCATTGTAGGGATTATCCTGAGGAGTTTTTATGAAATTTGTTTTCATGATCAAAATTCAGTTGCCGGGGAACCGATTTCTGAAAAACTTGATTTGAAGTTTTCAGACCCTGATTGACAATTAGGGGAGGATTGGGTATTATGAGATAAAGCGGAACTTATCCGTTTTTTTTTTGACATCAAACGATTTAAAAAGTGGAGGGGCTTTAATCTTGGACAAGGGGTGGCTAAACGTGTTGCGCCGGATATTTGTGTTTTTTTTGCTTTCGGTGATATTCTTTACCATAAACAAGCCTGCATTATGCGCAGCCAATTCCAAGGAAGTGTTGATTTTAGATATCCCTCGTTTAACTTTTGAGGATATTACGCCCCAATATCCCAACCTTTACCGTTTGGTAAGAAATGGTTCTACGGCGATTATGACGACTCCGCTTTCGGAACCGGTAAGTTTGGATCAAATTTATTTTACTTTTAACAGCGGCGCCCAAGTAAAGACTGCTGAAGAAAATTACTTGTTGTTTGGGGTTTCTGAAAAATTCAGGCAGATACCTGCGGGAGATTTATATCAATCCCTTATGGGGTATAAGGCGCCTTCGTCGGGTATCGTCCATATAGGATTGGCTAAATTGATTCAACTCAATAGCAAGGATATTACTCCCAATATTGGGTTATTTGGAGAGTTACTGCATCGGAGTCTATTTAAAACGGCAGCCATTGGAAATGCCGATGCCGATTTGATTAGTCGTAGCAGCGCGCTTTTATTAATGGATCAAAAAGGACAGATCGATTTGGGAAATATCGGGGAAAACTCCATCCAGGAGGATGCTTCTTTCCCATTCGGTCATCGTACTGATAATGAGCAGGTTTTTAATACTTGGCATGAATTTCGTAAGCAAGCGAATGTAATAGCCGTGACACTCGGTGACTTAGAAAGGTTGGAACGTTTTAGTCTTTATCTGACTGAGTCTCAATGGGGAAAGTATCGAAGAGAGATACTACACCGTTACGATTCTTTAGTGGGACGATTTTTTGAGGAAATTGACCATCGCCAAACTTTGACATTGCTTTTTACAGCACAGGCGCCGTTACGGAATGCCGGAGCTGGACAACGACTAAGCCCGGTAGTTATTTTAGGACCGGGTTTTGAAAGTGGGCTTCTTTATTCTCCCAGCACTCGAAAAACAGGAATTATTACCTGTTATGATCTACCCATTACCATCCTCCACTATTTGAATATTCCAAAGTCGCGTTATTTTAGCGGGCATATATTGCAACGGGTGTCGGGCAATTGGCAGACAGTCCGGGACGAACAACAACAATTAATTCAAAATTATAATGTGCGATGGCCTCTCTTAACAACTTACGCCTATATATTGATTGGATTAATCCTTGGCGGAGTCGTGGGCGCATTTTTTTGGTCCAGGCACCATGGTTTATTTAATTATATAGCAAATGCTTACTTATATTTAATCACGATCCCGGTTGTTTTTTTGATAGAAGCCGCCCTCAATCCTCTTAATTGGTTTGCCATCTTGGGATGGACATTGGGATTGGCCCTGTTGATTTTGTTTATTGTTCGCTATGGGTCCAAAGGTAAACCCTTGTTAACCCTATCCGGTATTGCTTTATTAACGATTGTAGTAATCCTCTTGGAAGGTTTTTTTAATGGTTTTTTGGAATTACGTTCGTTTTTTGGCTATTCAGCCGTTGCAGGCGCCCGTTTTTATGGAGTCGGCAATGAATATATGGGTTTTTTATTAGGCGCCATAATTGTAACGGTATCAACACAGTTAAAGAAGATTACCGTTTGGCGGAAACAAATATTATGGACGATTACTTGCTTTATAGCTATATTTCTTGCCCATCCCAATCTTGGCTCAAGCGTCGGGGGAGGCGCCACCGCCCTTATTGGTTTAGGGATTACCACATACCTTTGGTTGGGTAGGCCGATTCATTGGAAAGACATTGTCGGCTTGATCGCCGCTGCCATTTCTCTATTGGTACTGGCAGGATTGTGGGATTATTATCTCAATAATATCAATATGACTCATTTTGGACAATTTTTAGATGTTGTCCGGAGTCAAGGCTTTAACACCATTGCCGATATGGTTAAGCGAAAATTAGATTTAAATTTTCGTTTAATCGCCTATACGTTTTGGACTAAAGTTTTACTTTTGATTTTACTGGCAATCCCCATTTTATATAAAAAACCACCTTTCATCGTATCCCGTTTCCTTCAAAAATATCCGGATGAAACCAGAGGTTTGTTTGGATTAACGCTTACTGCGATCGTGGCATTATTAATTAATGATTCCGGAATCGTCACGGTTACTACCATGTATATGTTCGGACTCCCCATGCTTTTGCTGTTGGTTTTGGAAGATTGGAATGCGCCAGTCCGCGTAAATAAAGGAGATGATTCAAATGGGGATTCATAAAACCATTCAATTGAATCCCGATTATAAAATTGAGCAACTGGCAAGGGAAATTATTAACAGTTCCGAACCGGAAATAATGATTGAAGTGCCAGAGAATTGTTCCTTGTTGACCAATGAAATCAACCTGCGGTTACTAAAATTTTACGCCGAGGAAGAGGAAAAAGAAATCATTATCAACGGGGTTGAACCAACGTTAATTTCATTAGCGCAACGTTTGGGAATTTCAACAGTTTGGAGCCGGGATAACCCAATGAGCGACGTTCCTTCACCCTATGAAGCAGATTCCGGGGAGGAAGTTAAAAGCGCCACTAAGTCCGTCTCTCCAAACGGAAAGCCTTTATCGTTTAAAACTTCTCAATATAGTCGGATGATACCTGCAATGGTCCTGTTGCTATTTACTTTAGTCATGGCCATATGGTGGTTTTTACAACCCAAGGCGGTCGTCACCGTATACCCTAAAATTAAAACATTGACTTTTAAATCAGCGGTTCAAATAGGAAGCGCCTTCACGGATGCCGATATTGTTCATGGGAATATTCCGGCAGAAGAGTTGATACAGAATTTTACGGTTGCCACGCAAACTGTGACCACCGGACGAAAGTTTGTCGGTGTTACGGCAGCTGTCGGTAAAGTAATGATTATTAATGGTTCGAATCAACCGGTTTTGCTTCCTAAAGGAAGTATCCTCTACGGGAAAAACGGAATCCGTTTTCGTACCGATAGCGAGGTATTAATCCCTAAAAAAGTCACCAAAAAAGAACTGGGAATTGTAATTGGAGAAAATTATGGAAAAGCGGAAGTTGCTATAACCGCCGACCAAAGAGGCACAGCCGGTAATCAGCCGGCTAAATCAATTATCAGTATCGAAGGAAGATATAACAGTCTATTGAAAATAACCAACCCGCTCCCCACCCGGAATGGCATGGATAAACAAGTGGCGATTGTAGATTTGAATGACGTAAAAAAAGGCGAAGATGAGGCCGGTAAACAAATGCAGCTTTCATTCGCCGATCAAGCGCGGAGTATGGTTAATAAAGACTATGTTTATATACAAGATCTTATAAAAACCGAAATCATTCATATAACGAGTAAACCGGATATTGGCGCCGAAAGCGATTCTGTAGAAACCGTTATTGAGTACCAAGTGAAGGTCTTGGCGCCTACTGCAGTGGGAATACATAAATTTTTAAGCGGGAAGTTTAAAAAGGAAATTCCGGTTCGTTTTGAGGCCCAAGATCATAAAGCGACTTTGGTATCGATGAAACTTACCCAATATGATGATCAAAATGCAAAGCTAGAATTGGAAGGGCAGGGGCAAATCAGAGGTCTGCTGAATCCAGGGGCAATTAGAAATTTAATTAAGGGAAAACTTGTCATGGAGGCTCAGGATATTCTGGCCCGCCAAAATGAGATTGCGGATACTAAATTTAAGATTGAAGGCTCACGGACTACCTTGCCGAATTTTGGCTTTCAAATTCGGATTTTACTTCCGGCGGGTCCAAAAATAAATTAAGGACCGTCGGGTATTCTTTCTTTATTTCGTTCGGGATAGCCAAGAATAATCGAAAAATAAGTAAATTGGAGAGCAAATATGCGTTGGTTGGGACTGGACTTAGGAGAACGGCGAATTGGACTTGCAATCAGCGACCCGCTGGAATTAACGGCGCAACCTTTCAATGTTTGGCACCGCAAGGGTTCTTTAAAGCAAGACTTAAACTATCTTCAACAGGTGATTCAAGACTACGAGGTTGACAGTGTGGTTTTAGGTTTACCCAAACATATGAATGGCACCGAAGGAATTATGGCCGATAAAGCACGGAATTTTGGTATGGCCTTAAATAAGTTATCGGGTATTCCCATCGAATACTGGGATGAGCGATTATCGACAGCTTCGGCGGAACGTGTATTAATTGAGGCTGATTTGTCTCGGAAACAACGGAAAGGGAAAGTCGATCAAGTCGCAGCCACCATTATTCTACAAAACTTTTTGGATTTTAAAAAAGGTATTAAGATGACTTGAGAGGGCAAAATAGCAAAGCGATCCCAAAATAGATATTTTTGAGAACCAATTCAGTGCTTCAAAATGATATAATCCAAATTAGACCGGCATAAACTGTAAAGTTTGGTAGAGAATTTGCCGTAAAAAAAATTGGCGAATGAATATAAATAGGAGGAAATAAAAATGGCTGAACAAGAAACAAACTGGATAACTTTGGTTGATGAGGAAGGGCATGAACATCGCTTTAATCTATTAAATATCGTGGAAGTCGACGAGGCCAAATATGCCGTAATGGTGCCTGAGGAGCAAGAAAGTGAGGAAGAACAGGAAGAGGCGGTGATTTTCCGTATTGAAGCCGATGAAGAAGGGGAAGAAGTTCTAGTCGACATCGAAGATGACGATGAGTTTGCCAAGGTCTGTGAAGCCCTTGATGAATTGGAAGAGTCCGACGAAGAAGAGGATAGTCCTTCCGTAACCAAACAGGAAAATCAATAAAAAGATGATTCCGTTTTGAGGAAGCTTACAACCCATTCACAAATCCAGTGACTAAGATATTTTGAGGGAGTTAACTCTTTGACTACAGGAGGCGAATCTTGCCACCTGTAGTTTTTTTAATCAGAAACCGGTATGAATGTTGTCTTTCAAGAATTATAAAATTGCAAAACCGCTAAAATTAACTATAAAGTTTATATAATTATTACCGAATATTAATCTAGCGGGGGTCAGAAAAACGGTTGCAGCCAGTGCAGGTGTTACCCCAAGTGTTCATAAATTTAGGAGGCGATTTGTTTGACGAAGACAGAACTTATTGACAAAGTGGCATCTAAAACAAAATTAACTAAAAAAGCTTCGGGTCAAGCCATTGATGCAATGGTAGAAGCGATTAAAGGCTCTCTTACCAAAGGGAACAAAGTCCAATTAATTGGCTTTGGAAGCTTTGATGTTAAAAAAAGAGAAGCTCGGAATGGCCGCAATCCGCAAACCGGTAAGGTAATTAAAATTGCAGCCCGTAAAGTGCCGGTATTTAAAGCCGGTAAAGCTTTAAAAGATTCAGTGGCCAAGAAATAATTAAGCAAACTTGATTTACCCTGAACCCGTCTAAGACGACTTAGACGGGTTGTTTTTTTTGGCTAAAAAATATTTGTTAATTTAAAAATGGTCTATTGTTTATCCTATTAAAGGGTGATAATATAAGAATGACCCCTCCCGGGGAGGGAGATGGGTAAAGCGATATCAGAAAGGAAAACTGGGAATGCAGCATAAAGATGATGCTGAAGTCGTCAACCGTCTGAAAACCGCCAGGGGGCAAATTGACGGTATCTTAAAGATGATCGATGAAGAAAGATACTGCATCGACATTGCCAAACAGATCATTTCGGTACAGTCCCTTTTGAAGAAGGCGAATATGAATATATTAAAAAATCATATGCGCCATTGTGTGGTCAGTGGAATCATGGAAGGAAAAGGCGATGAAAAAATCGATGAGGTACTTTATATCATAGATAAGTATCTGGACAGGACCTGAAAAAGATTAAATAATAAGGAGATTTCAATCATGAAAAAACAGATTATTATCGAAGGAATGAGTTGCGGTCATTGCGTAAAACATGTTGAAGAAGCATTGAAAGGGGTGCCCGGAGTTAGCGGCGTGGAAGTCAATCTGGCCGGTAAAAATGCGACGGTTGAAGGAAGCGACAGTGTAACGGATTTAAGTTTAAAAGCGGCCATTGAGGAAGCGGGATATGAGGCAACTGCAATTCATCCGCTATAACGGATGCACCAATTGAAATTGAAAACCGGCGCTGGGGTCGTGAGGGTCTGCACTGGGGCAGAGTGGATTCTCAAATTGAAATTGTAAACCGGCACTCGGGTCGTGAGGGTCTGCACTGGGGCAGAGTGGATGCGCAAATTGAAATTGAAAACCGGCGCTCGGGTTGCGCCTTGTCTATTACGCCAATTTTTTATGATACAATGAAAGAAAACAGGTGTCTATTTCCTAAAATGAGGTGGCGCATGAATTTCAAGGATAAGATTGGCGTTATTACCGGTGGCGCCAACGGAATCGGTCTTTGCCTGGTCACTGAATTCGCTAAACGCGGAGCAAAAGTCGCCTTTATTGATTTGGATAAAGAAGCGGGGAAAAAAGCCCTGACTGCCATTACCGGCAGCGGCGGCGCGGGTTTTTTTTATGCCGGGGATATTGCTGAAAATGAGGTTTTGGAGGAATTCTCCAAACGCGTTATCGATACCTATGGCCGGATTGACTTTCTGATTAATAATGCCTGTTTAAGCCGGAAAGGGATTATTTCCGGCTGTGACTATGAAGATTTTAATTATGTTTTAAAAGTGGGGGTAACAGCTCCCTATATGCTGGCTAAACTTTTTCAAAACCATTTTTCCGATAAGGGGGCTATCGTAAATATCTCTTCCACCCGAAGTTTCATGTCGCAGCGGGATACTGAAAGTTACACCGCGGCCAAAGGCGGCATTTCGGCCTTGACCCATGCCCTGGCGATCAGTCTTGCGGGGAAGGTAAGAGTCAACAGTGTGAGTCCCGGTTGGATCGACGTGAGGGCTAACTTTGATACCGAGTATCACAACAAACACAGCCTTGCCGATAAGCTTCAACATCCGGTCAGCCGGGTCGGCGCCCCCATGGATATCGCGCGGGCGGTAATGTTTTTATGCGACCAGGAAAATACCTTTATTACCGGTCAAAACATCACCGTCGACGGAGGCATGACCAAACGGATGATTTATAGCGGTGATGAGGGCTGGGAGTTTGCAGAAAACAAATGAACTATTTTCAAATGATTGATGAGACCATTGAATATATCGAAAACAATCTGGGTCGAAGTATTACTGTGGATGAATTGGCGCAACGAAACCATATCTCCAAGTTTTATTTTACCAGGATTTTCAAGGCTCTCACCCGAAAAAACGTCAAGGAGTATATCGATGAGAGAAAAATGGCTGAAGCTGCCAAAAAATTAAAAAAGACTTCGGTTAGGATCATTGATGTTGCATTTGATTATGGCTTTGAATCCCATGAGGCCTTTACCAGGAAATTTAAGAGTTTTTATGGAATCACTCCTGGAGAATACAAACGGTCTTCTATTGATATACCGTTTTTTCGGAGAATCGAGTTGGTGGAACGGCAATTTAAAAATTTGCACCGGGAAATCATTGTCGATTTTCAGATCCAAAACCCTGGAAACATCAAACTAATCGGCAAGTATATCAGGTTTAACCCGGACTATGCCGAAGAATTGCCGAAAGTATATGCTTTTTTTAAGCAATTTATTACTGGATACATTGCAGGAAACGCCATCGACAGAATTTATAACGTAACGGGAAGTGGAGCTCTTCCCGGCGAAATTATCGATTATTATGCGGGATTTTCGCCAAGGCTGGAACAAATTCATAATCCGCTTTATTATGATCTTACCGAACTTGCTTTAGCAGCATCGGATTATGCTGTATTTCGTTATAAAAATAACATGGAAGGTATCCACCGGCTAGTGGCTTCTGATGTCTGGAACGCCATCTTGCTATCGGGATTAACTTTAAATCAAATCGGGATCTATTTTTTTGAGCTGTACGAGCGCGGTTATGATCAAACCAAACAATTTTTACTTTATGTCCCGATTCAAACATAAAATACTGCAAAAATGGTCAAATGTACTTTTTCTGTATATGATATGCTTTAATAAACCATTGACTGAACTTTGAAATGTAGGGATGGTTTAATAAATACGGAATGAGGAAATGACTATGAATGAAGCAACAAACCAGGGTATTGCAACGCCTAATAATCTGTTACATCAGCAATACTCCAATTCCTCCAAATTCAATGCCCGAATTCAACTCCATGCTAAAAGTTCTACAAACAAATATCCTTGGCCACTTTGGGTTTTTGACCAATTTGAGAAAAAGGCAAATCAAAAAATACTCGAGTTGGGCTGCGGTACTGGTATGTTATGGCAAGTTAATGGCACACGGATTCCTGAAGACTGGGAGATATTTATTTCTGATTTTTCGGAGGGAATGTTAAATAAAACTCAGGAAAATCTGGAAAAAGTTAATGCCAATTTCCATTATCAAGTAATGAATGCGGAGAATATTCAATTTCCAGATAAGTTTTTTGATATCGTTATTGCCAACCATATGTTATATCACGTACCCAATATGTATCAAGCATTATCGAAAATTTCCAGAGTTCTAAAAAAAGAAGGCGCACTTTATGCCAGTACGATAGGGCAGAGTAATATGGGAGAGATGAAAAAGATCCTTTTTGATTTTTTGCAAAATCACAGTTATGAAGAAGCCCTTGGTTCTGTTGAAGAAAAATTCTCCCTTGATAACGGCCAAGAGTTACTAAAACGGTGTTTTGACGATATTCGGATCGTCCGGTATGAAAACTCCTTGAAAATCACTGAGCCTCATCTTTTGGTCGATTATATCCTATCTTGTAATGGGTTGAAAGAAGGGGTCGAGGTTTTGGCTGAAAACCGCGTTCAGGAATTTAGAAATCATATTGAAAACATAATTAAAATCAATGGGCAAATTTTAATTTCAATCGAATCGGGTTTATTCATCTGCAAAAAATGAGCCGCGGGTATCGGTGCTGAGGGAATATGACACAAAAGAACATTTGGGATTTGGCAAGGCCTATCAGATGGTCTTTCGGTGATCCGTAGATTGATGAAAATCCCCCGTTTTTTAGTAGGCTTACAGAAAGTGGGTTTTAACACGGTATCAAGCTTAAATCAAAAAGGTTCGTTAAAAGCCTTTAACGCTGAACAGGAAGGGAAAGAATGGTTAACTGAGGAGTAAAATGCTAACAACGATTTAGCGCTGCCGCCAGATAAACCGCTCAATATACCCCAGAAAGGCCTTGATTCCTTCATCGATTAACAGTTCCCGCTGGGAAAGCGGCTGCTTGAGGTAAAGGTTGTCCAAATTGCGCACCCGGCTTAAGGCGACATAGATTTGGCCGGAATCAAAGGCGCCCCTGCCGGTATCCAGGTAAATGTTTTTTAAGGTCAGACCCTGGCTCTTATGAATCGTGAGAGCCAGCCAAGTTTCAGGGGAAACTGGCGAAACGTGCCGATAACGTCTTTTTCGATCTTGCCGTTGTTGAAATGGTATTGATATTTTTCCCAGGTTTCCCGGCATACCGGATAATCAATCCCATCCACCTCAATCATCAGTTCATCTTCATCAAGCTCTTGAATGACCCCGGTCGTTCCGTTGACCCACGCTTTCCCCGGATCATTTTTGATAAAAATCACTTTGGCGCCTACTTTTAATGAGAGAATGGGTAGGGTGGGAAAATCCTCCCGGCTGAATTTCCCTTCAATATTCGCCTGATATTGGCGCTTTGGAGTTGCGAGCGCCTCCAGTCTGCTGGTATTGTAGGCTTGAGCCGCTTCGTTGGTGCAGGTTAACACGGTAACCTCATCCAGTTGGTCAATAATGGTTGCGGCAGCGACCCGCTCATTTAAAGCGCGGATTAAATCCCGACTAAGATTATTCTGGCGGACTTGTTCCAGGAGATTGATGAATTCCTGGCTCTCCTGACGAAAAATGGTTTCAAATTTAATGTATTGAAAGGAATCGCTGATGATTGCGGAACGGATGGCCTGGGAATTGAAGAAAAAACGATTTTTGTAACGCCCGCCGGGGCTAAATTGGGACCGCTCCTCGCGGACTACCACCGGTGGCAATTGATAGAGGTCTCCAATCAGGATTAGCTTAACGCCCCCAAAGGGTTCGGAGGATTTACGGTTAATTTGGAGTGAATAATTGACAGCATCCATTAAATCCGCCCGTACCATGGAAATTTCATCAATGACCAGATAGTCGACTTTTTTATATATCTGTGGCTGCCGGCTTTCCTTGAGGCGTTCCGGGTAAAGCATACCGTGTTCTAAGTTGAAAAAGGAGTGAATGGTCTGTCCTCCGATATTTAGGGCTGCAATGCCGGTGGGGGAGAGAAAGACCGTGTTGCCGGTAAGTTTAGTGAGTTCGTGTTTGGTGAAGGTTGATTTCCCGGTGCCCGCTTTACCGGATATGAAAGAGAGCGGAGCGCCGCTCGCTATACAGTCGAGAGCGTCTTGAAAAGCAGGGGTGGAGATATAGGGTTGTTCGGCAGCTGAATTTGACATTTGGATTCCTTATATATTCAATATTTTTACAATTGAAACCTAACGGGAGGTTGCGATACCCTTATTTTCATTATGACTTATTTTGTAACGGAAGGCAAGTGGGGCACAAGGAAGGGGTTTCCTTTTGTATTGATAAAAAGGGAGTGTCCCTTGCTACTTTAAAAGTAGTTTTGGGACACTCCCTTTTTTAGGAGATGAATGGTTTAGTAATCCATACCCATTCCGCCGCCGGGCATAGCCGGAGCTGCGGGTTTTTCTTCAGGGATTTCAGCCACGACGCATTCGGTGGTGAGCACCATCGCCGCGATACTGGCGGCATTTTGTAAAGCGCCGCGGGTTACTTTGGCCGGGTCGATGATTCCGGCTTTAACCATATCCACATACTCTCCTGTCAGGGCGTTATATCCTTGACCGGCAGGCATGGAGGAAACTTTTTCAACCACGATGGAACCTTCAACACCGGCGTTTTGAGCGATTTGTTTCAACGGCTCGGTGAGGGCTTTCCGGACAATCGAAATACCGGTGGCGACATCGCCGCTTTCTTTCACTTTATCCAAAGCGGGAGCGATTTGTAACAGGGTGACTCCACCGCCGGGGACCACGCCTTCTTCAACAGCAGCCCGGGTTGCGGAAAGCGCATCTTCGATCCGGAATTTTTTCTCTTTCATTTCGGTTTCGGTAGCGGCACCAACTTGAATTACAGCCACACCGCCGGATAACTTGGCCAGCCGTTCTTGCAATTTTTCCTTATCATAATCGGAAGTGCTGTCTTTGATTTGGGTTTTGATCTGACCGATGCGGGCGGCTATTTCTTTTTTGTCGCCTTTACCATCAACAATGGTGGTCATATCTTTGGTCACTTTCACCTGACGGGCTTCACCCAACATCTCCAGGGTGGTGTTTTCCAAAGTGGCGCCGACTTTTTCGGAAATAACCTGGCCGCCGGTAACGGTGGCGATATCAGCCAGCATGGCTTCACGACGGTCGCCAAATCCCGGGGCTTTCACGGCAACGATATTCAAAGTACCGCGGAGTCTGTTCACAACCAGGGTGGCCAGGGCTTCGCCTTCGACATCTTCGGCAATCAACAAAAGGGGTTTGCCGCGTTGCATTACTTTTTCCAGGATTGGAAGCAAATCTTTGATCAGATTGATCTTTTTATCGGTGAGTAAAATGTAAGGGTTGTCCAACACGGCTTCCAACCGTTCCGGATCAGTAACCATGTAAGGGGATACATAACCTTTGTCAAACTGCATCCCTTCGACAACTTCCAAATTGGTGCCCATGGTCTTGGATTCTTCAACGGTGATCACGCCATCGTTGCCGACTTTTTCCATGGCTTCGGCGATCAATTTGCCGATCTCTTCGTCGCCGGCGGAAATGGCGGCCACTTGAGAGATGGATTCTTTTTTATCAACTTTTTTGCTGACTTTTTTGATTTCGTCAACCACGATGTCTACTGCTTTTTCAATCCCTTTTTTCAAAACCATAGGATTGGCGCCGGCGGCCACATTCTTAAGACCTTCCCGTACCATGGCTTGAGCGAGTAAGGTAGCGGTGGTGGTTCCATCCCCTGCGATATCATTGGTTTTAGTGGCAACTTCTTTCGCAAGTTGAGCTCCCATATTTTCGAAGGGATCTTTCACTTCAATTTCTTTGGCAATGGTTACTCCATCATTGGTGATGGTTGGGGAACCATATTTCTTTTCCAAAACTACATTGCGTCCCTTGGGACCCAGGGTGACTTTTACAGCATCCGCCAGAGTATTGACGCCCCGTTCCAGTGCGTGGCGGGCTTTTTCATCAAATAAAATCTGTTTTCCAGCCATATTTTTTTCCTCCAATTTCAAAATTGAAACTTCATTTAAACTGTCATCTTAGTCAGCAATAATTGCCAGAATGTCATTTTCTTTTAAAACCATGTATTCTTCTTCATCCACTTTTACTTCAGTACCGGCATATTTGGCAAAAAGTACTTTATCACCGACTTTAACTTCCAGGGGAAGTTTTTGACCGTTATCAAGAACTTTACCCGGGCCAACGGCTACAACGGTTCCTTTTTGCGGTTTTTCCTTGGCTGTATCCGGAAGCACAATACCGCTTTTAGTCTTTTCTTCACTTTCTAATGCTTTGACAACGACTCTTTCACCTAAAGGTTTGATGTTCATAATATCCCTCCTTGCGTTATTATTAGCACTCACTGCTGTTGAGTGCTAATCACAGAAATCATTGTATTAAGCTTGGTCTTTTTTTTCAAGAAAAGGAAGATGGGATAAAATTCGCATTTAAACCATTTATGGCAATCTGGTAGAATTATCTGCCTTTTTCTTTTGTTTTCTTGCCATTCCTCTCGATTAATCCCTATTAATATTCAGATTCATCAGGGAGAGATTGGAAAGTCGGGGAAATCAAGATGATTATTGGATTGGTAAAAGTTAGATGATCATAAAATCCAAGCAAGCAGAAGATAACTTTTTCATGAAGAAAATGTTAATTTAGATAGGAAAGTGAAAAACAGGTCATGAAGAGCTAATTGAAATCGCCCCTAACCCCAAGTCTCTCCAGGAATTTTTCATCCGGCGTGATAATCGCGGTTTTAAAAAAGTCGTAAATGACAAATCCAGGTTTTGATGCCGGAGGTTTTTTGACATTTTTCCGCTTGGTATAATCGACCGGAACTTTGGTGGAATTTTTGGCCTTGCTGAAATAGGCCGCCAATTGACAGGCGTAATTCAAGGATTCGTCATCAACCGGGACTCCGGGTTCGGGCCTTAGAATAACATGGGAACCGGGTATCTTTTGGGTATGGAACCAGAAATCGTCGGGATCGGCGACTTTAAATGTCAAACGGTCATTTTGAAGATTATTGCGGCCGACCAGGATGGTATGCCCGGCAGGTGTTTTATATTGGCGGGGCTGTGCAGGCTTTTCTTTCTTGGCAAATTTTTTAACCGGGTGAATTCTGGCTTTTTTGGCAGTTTCATTTTGTTGGAGTTCCTCTAAAACCAGGTGAAGGTCGGCGAGGTTCATGGCGTTTTGCGCCATAACCTCAATGCTTTCCAGATATTCAAGGGCTTCCTGAGTCCTGGCGATTTGTTCGCCAATCGCCACTTGGCCTTTCTTGGCTTTTTGGTACTTTTTAAAATAAATCTGCGCGTTGGCTTGGGCTGACAGCGCGGGATTCAGTTTGATCAGGATTTCTTTGCCTTGCGGGTCATAATGGTTCAAAAGGGTTACTTCCTTGCTGCCTTTGGTAATCTGAAATCCGTATGTCGTTAAAAGTTCACCGGCAATTCGCAACTGGTCGCCTTGATCCGCGGCAGTCGCTTCCGCTTGTTGCTTCGCTAATTTGGCGCGGCTCTTTTCGATTTGGGCATGAATCTTTTTTTCCAGGTTTATTTTTGCTTCTTTGAGGCGGCTCGTTAATTGTTTTTGATCAAAGAGAACGGCGACTTCCTCATGGAGGGTCGAAATAGGGCGAACTGAGATGTTGGCCGGTGGAAAATGAATCGCTAGCGCCGAACAGTCGAACCCCCTTCCGGTCTCGTCCAACAAAACCACCGGTTTAAAATCTCCTCTGGCAACGGTATCGGCCCAGGAATTGAAAGCTCCAAACAGTTTAGGGTAGTCCTCGGCCGGTATTTCATGGCAGAGTGTATCCGGAGAAAAATGGACAGTCCGGGTAATCTCGTGAATGGAGAGAGCCGACAATCCATACCAATGTTTAAGAAAAAACTTTTCCAGTGAAACATCTTTCGGCAATTGACTCAAGAGAACCGCGAATTGCTCTTCATTAATGGAAACCGGCCGCCAACGTCCACCGGTTGGCGGAAATTCATAGGAAATGCCGGGGGCAGTCTCCCGGTCTTCGGGTCTTTTAGGGTTAACTTTACGCCAGACATCGGTAATAACCAGATTTTCGTCACAGATCATTACATTGGAACTTTTACCCGTCAGTTCAACCAGAAGATAACGATGGATGATCCCCAGCGCCTGTTCATAAACTTCGAAGGTTAGCTTGATGATTCTTTCAAAGGGAACCGATTCAATCCCAATCAATTTTGAACCTGAAAAACGTTTCCGCATTGAGGCGCCGAATATTGTTGGGGGAGCCGGAACTTCTTTCAAGTCAATCCGCGATTTTGGATCTACCAGGTGAAAACGGCCATATCCGGAATTCAGGGAAATTAATAAATTGAAATCAGTACCGGACCCATAGCCGCTGAGAATAAACTCATCGGCAAATGTTTGGTCAATCCGATTGATTCTTACCGGCAGGCAGCCAGAGAGTTCAATACAAATTTGGGCAATCACTGGAGCATCGATAGGCATTTTTTTTAACCTCCCTTAGTAAGTATAGCGATGAAAGACAGTTTGGTCAATGGAGGAGAATATGTCCAACTGGTTTAACATTGAAACCAAAGATGTAATTAAAGATTTCTCCAGCTGTGAAAAGAAAGGATTGACAACTTCCGAAGCAAACCGCAGACTCGCCAAAGTGGGACAAAATCAACTAGCTCCCGGAATAAAGCTTTCGCCATGGCAAATCTTAGGCTCGCAATTTAAGGATTTCATGGTGTTGGTGCTGATTGGAGCCGCAATTGTTTCAGGTTTATTGGGAGAAAAGGCCGATGCGATAACGATTGTCGCTATCGTCATTCTCAACTCTTTTTTGGGGTTTATCCAAGAATACCGGGCAGAAAAGTCTTTAGAAGCTTTAAAAGAATTAACCGCACCCCTGGCTCACGTTTTTCGGGACGGTAAAGTTCAGAGAGAGCCTGCCAAATCTATCGTTCCCGGCGATATTCTGGTTTTGGAAAGCGGGGATAGGATTGCGGCCGATGGTAGAATCATCCTAGCCACCGATTTGGAAATCAATGAGGCCACCTTAACCGGTGAGTCTTTGGCAGTTTCAAAAGATGAACTTGTTTATAAAGATCCCCACCCCGCGCTCGGTGATCAAAAAAATATGGTATTCGCGGGCACGATTGTCACTGGCGGAAGAGGACGGGCTATTGTTACAGCAACCGGAATGAAAACAGAAATCGGCAAAATAGCCGGTTTGATAAGTAATGCCCAAACTGAAGAAACTCCTTTACAAAAACGTTTGGAACAGCTTGGAAAATGGCTGGTTGTGATTTGTTTGGGTGTTTGCGCAGCCGTGGGAACAATGGGGGTTTTAAGGGGCGAACCACCCCGCCAAATGTTTTTGGCAGCTGTAAGTCTAGCGGTAGCTGCGATTCCGGAGGGTTTGCCGGCTATTGTCACCATTGTCTTGGCAGTGGGAGTCCAGAAAATGATTCGGCGGAATGCGATCATCCGCAGGTTGCCGGCGGTGGAAACTTTGGGTTGCGCTACGGTAATTTGTTCAGACAAGACGGGAACATTGACCCAGAGCAAATTGGGAGTTACCCGGCTTTGGACCGGGGGAGGGGAGTATAGTTTGGAGTCAAATGATTCCGCCAAAAAGGCAGCGGCTGATATCGGAGGGGTACTTAAACGCCTGTTGGAAATCGGTATTCTTTGTAATAATGCTGAACTTCAAAAGGAAGGAAATTTGCTCAATATTATCGGGGATCCGACAGAAGGAGCATTGCTGACAGCTGCCCTAAAATTTGGAATCGATCCGGTGTGTTGCGCCCGGGAACAAATGCGCCTTGGGGAAATTCCCTTCAGTTCGGATCGCAAACGTATGAGCGTATGGGTAAAAAGCCAGGATGGCCTGTTGTTGTTGGCAAAAGGCGCCGCCGATATTATGATGGAGCGCTGCACCCATATTGGGTCTAATGTTGGGATTGTCCCTTTTTCATCAAAAATGAAAATGGAAGTCAAAAGCTGTACGGAAAAATGGGGGTCTAAAGGCCTGCGAATCTTGGCCTTCGCCTACCGGCCAGCCCGGTTTGAGGAAATCCATCTGAAAAACAACGATCCTGAAAAGGGTTTAATCTTTGTCGGATTGATGGGAATGACCGACCCACCGCGGCCCGAATCGCGAGGAGCCATCGAGAAGGCCAGGCGCGCGGGAATTCAAACCAAAATGATTACCGGCGATTACCCGCGGACTGCGGCGGCTATAGCCAAACAAATTCATTTGCTCAGGCCTGAGGGTAAAATCATTACCGGAAGAGAAATCGACCAGCTGAGCGATAAAGCGCTTGCTGCCATTATTCATGAAATTGACGTTTTTGCCCGGGTTTCGCCTCACCATAAATTACGGGTGGTTAAGGCATTAAAGCAGCAAGGAGAAATTGTCGCCATGACCGGGGATGGTGTTAACGATGCTCCCGCAATTAAGGAAGCCGATATTGGAGTGGCCATGGGTCAAAGTGGTACCGATGTCACGAAAGAGGCTTCGGCAATGGTCATTGCGGATGATAATTTTGCCACAATCATTGCAGCGGTGGAAGAAGGCCGGACAATTTATGATAATATCCGTAAGTTTATCCGCTATTTGTTAAGCTGTAATATGGGAGAAATTTTAACCATGTTTGGCGGTATTATGCTGGGCTTACCTTTCCCTCTCCTGCCGATTCAAATATTGTGGGTCAACTTGGTTACGGATGGCCTTCCCGCAATTGCGCTCGGAATGGATCAGGCAGATGGGGACAATATGAACCGGCGGCCCAGGCCTCCCCGGGAAGGAATTTTCGGACGAGGATTGGGCCTGAAAATAATGTTTCAGGGTGTAATGATTGGTGCGGTTACTTTACTGGTTTATATTTTGAAATTAAAGACAGGCGGCTTAATGGAAGCACGTACGGCGGCTTTTGCAACCTTGGTTTTTGCCCAATTATTTTTTGTATTTCAGTGTCGTTCAGAATCCAAGAGCCTATTGCAGCTCAATCCTTTTCAAAACCGGTATCTTTTGGGGGCGGCCTTCGTCTCCAGCGCAATGCAAGTGATGGTTATTATGATTCCCTGGTTTCAAAGGATTTTTTATACCACTTCCCTAAAGGCCTCTGATTGGTGGATGATCCTGGCTTTGACATTATTATCGACAATCATCGGAGACTTGGTATTTCAGTTCCGAAGCGTGATTAAAAAACATTTAAGTATCTTTCGCTTCGAAACGCATAGGTCCGCGTTTTAGTGGAAAAATAACCACAGACTGGAAACCTTGGGGTGAATCTGTGGTTCAGCTTTTTTTGTTTTTAAGTGTTTTTTGTATATTCTTTTTTTTACCGGTTGAATTCAGGATTTTTTATCAAAAGGTAGCTTGGGACGATGCCTTCGTGTTAGAGATGTCTTTTTTACATGGTTTATTGAAAAGACGCAGAGCCATCAGTTTACTCCAATTAACAGCCAAAGGGGTTAAAGTACAACAGAAAAACTCCGGCCGCTGGTTTTTTTTACGGAAAATCAGCCGTCAAAAAAAAACCACCTCCTATCAAGGAAATTCCCGCAACTGGCGGGAATTTTTTCAGAGCTATCAAAAAAGGGGTTTAGGGGTGACTTTGCTCACTTATTTTTTGCCTGCCCAATACCACCGCTGGCTATTTGTAGTTGAAGATTTGGAAAAGCGAGGGCATTTTACCAAATTCATCTGGATTACGCGATTCGGTACTGGAAATCCAGTGAGCACGGCGACTATTTATGGAGTTTTATGGGGGGCCAAATCAAGTCTTTTAAGTTATCTTCATCGTAAGATAAAGTTCGATTTGAAGCCGGATATTCAAGTAATTCCCGATTTCCAAAATTTGAGATTGGACTTGAACTTTGACTGTATATTTCGCGTTCAACTGGGCTATATTATAATTGCTGCTTTTATAGCGCATTTCCGTCATCGCATGATGAAAGGAGGTATCGGATTTGGAAGATCATCCAATTGAAGGTTTAATGAAAACCGCGATGCAGAATATTAAAGAAATGGTTGATGTCAATACCATACTTGGAGATCCGGTAGAAACACTGGACGGTAGCGTTATTGTACCAATTTCGCGAGTCACATTTGGTTTTGCGGCCGGCGGCAGTGAATTTGAGGCCAATATGGTAAAAGCCAAGGAAAAAGATCGCGAACGGAATCAGGAAACAACGGAGAGTAGTAAGAAGCTTCCATTCGGCGGGGGAAGCGGCGCCGGAATTACCATTAATCCGGTAGCTTTTTTAGTTGTCGGTAAAGAGCAAACCAAATTATTACCGATTGAAAGCAATGTATTAGTGGATCGTATTTTGGACTCGGCTCCACAGTTGTTGGATAAACTGCATGAATTCATCAGTCCCAAAAATCAAGAAAAAGAAATCCATTAAATTTTTCAAAAGCAATGACCATCAAATGGGTCCCCAGAATTCAAATAAACCGCGTTATGTGCGGTTTTTTTATTTTTCAAAATAAACCGGGTTTTGGCAACGAATCCACCCAATATACGTTAGGAAGATAGTTTTTCCTAAGCACGTCCATGAATTTCCAAATAAAAAACAAAGGTATACGCAGGATTTCATGACTGTTTTCAGAAATGAACAAACAAACATCTGGGTGGAGGCTCTCTTATGAAAAAGCGGCTTTTCTATTTTTTACTATTTATGGTTCCCATTTTCATTACAATCTGCGCGTTTGCCGCTAACGGAGTTGAATTAACCGCCTCGGCGGCAATTTTAATGGACTATACTACGGGTGAAATCTTATATCAAAAAAACGCCTCGAAAAAACTAGCCCCTGCCAGTACCACCAAAATATTAACCGCGATTTTAGCAATTGAACGCGGTAAAATGAATCAAGAAATGATTTCAAGCATCAAAGCCAGTAAGACGGATGGATCATCCATTTGGCTTGCTCCTGGCGAAGCCCATACTCTTGAGGATTTATTATACGGGATTCTTTTAAATTCCGGAAATGACGCCTCCGTTACCGTCGCCGAAAATTTGGCCGGCTCGGAAAGTAATTTTGCCGCCTGGATGAATAAGAAAGCAAAAGCATTGGGGGCTAAAGACAGCCATTTTGTTAATTGTAACGGCCTTCCGGAAAAAAACCATTATACCACAGCTTACGATTTGGCGCTTATCACCCGTTATGCTTTACATAATCCGATTTTTAATGAAATTATAAATACCAAGAAAAAAATTATTAGTTGGCCCGGACATAAGTGGGATCGGACGATGTATAACCATAATAAAATGTTGTGGCGTTATCAGTATGCTGATGGAGTAAAGACAGGATATACCCGCCAGGCCGGTCACTGTCTGGTTACGTCGGCGACGAAGAATAACCATCGCTTGATTGTCGTTGTATTACATAGCAAAAATGAATATGTTGACTCAACGGCTTTATTTAATTACGGATTCAGTCGTTTTCAACTTTATACCCTTTCTTCTACGAAGAGGTTAGGAGCGGTGAATGTTGCCGGAGGAGTGCAGCAACAAGTTCCGGTTTCCGCTATGAGTCCAATTAATCTGGTTATCCCGAAAGGAACGGAATCAAAACTGCAAATGAATTTGAGTTTGCCTCAGACCATTAAGGCGCCGGTAGAAAAAGCCCAGCATGTCGGTGAGCTTAAAGTGGAACTGGGTGGAAAGGTCTTGGAAGAATGTCCGGTGGTTGCTATAACCCTCGTTCAGCGAAAAGGGATTGTTCAGCGATTTTGGGAATGGGTTACTGGATTATTTAAATAAATAGGGTGTTAATAGGCTTGACGTCTTGCCATGCCGGTGCTATAATCGTGTATACGATGCGAGAGTGGCGGAATGGCAGACGCGCTAGACTTAGGATCTAGTGGGCAACCGTGCGGGTTCAAGTCCCGCCTCTCGCACCAATTAAATTGATTTCATCCGAAACTATTGACATTTCAAGATAACAAAGGTAATATTTTATTATCCTCGGATAGCCGGGGTTTATTTTTTGTGCTGAAATTTTAACGGGATTTACCGGAATTTTGCGGAAAAAATTTGCATAGTGAAAATTATGAATTTCGTTTACTTCTGAGTCCTATGAGCGATAATAGTTTAGCAGGAGTTTCAAATCGAAGTGTCGAAATGCTGAATGCAGATAAAGGGCAAGAAATTTCAGCGTCAAACATATATTATAGTACAGATTCGGAGGAGCATAAATGCAGTTTAACCTGGAAAAACTAGAACAGAATTTTGTCATGCTGGAGGTTACGGTTGACCCCAAAGAAATCGAAGATGCTTTGGCGGAGAGTTACAAAATCGTTGTTAATAAGGTGAATTTACCGGGCTTTCGTAAGGGACATATTCCACGCCAAATTCTTGAGGCCCAATTCGGAAAAACCGTTCTTTACGAGGATGCTTTAGATATAATTGTATCCAAGGGATATTTTAAAGGGATGGAACAATATAATTTAGAGCCCATCGATCAACCGAAATTGGAAATCAAAGAACCATTTGAAGAAGGTAAAAATTTTGTTTATAAAGCGAAAATTGAAGTATTGCCTGAAGTGAAATTGGGGCAATATAAAGGTCTGGAAATTGAAAAGAAAAAAGCCACGGTCAGCGAAAGCGAAATCGAAGAACGGCTGAAATCTTTGCAAGAACGTCATGCCGAGCTTGTGGTGAGTGATAAAAAGGAACTTGAAAAAGGCGATTTTTCGGTCATTGATTTTGAAGGCTATGTTGACGGCAAGGCATTTCCAGGTGGAGCTGCTCAAGGGTACTCGTTAGAAATCGGATCCGGCAGTTTCATACCGGGATTTGAGGAACAATTGGTTGGAATGTCCCCTGAAAATTCCAAAGACATCACTGTCAAATTTCCTGAAGACTATCATAGTAAAGATTTAGCCGGTAAAGAGGCAACCTTTAAGGTAACCCTCCATGAAATTAAGGTTAAAGAAATTCCGACGATTGATGATGAATTTGCTAAATCGGTAGGGAACTTCGAAACTGTCAATGAGTTAAAAAATGATCTTCGCGAAAAAATACTAGCCATGAATGAGCGGGAGTCGGAAGCGAACTTCAGTGATGCCGTCATCAATACTGCGGTCGAAAACGCTACGGTCGATGTGCCGGAAACAATGATTAAGCAGGAAATGGACGATTTATTGCACCGTTTTGAGCATAACCTGGCATATCAAGGTTTAACCTTAGAGAAATACTTGGAATACACTCAAAAATCCAGCGAACAAGTGAAAGAAGATTTTCGTCCCGAAGCCGTAAAGCGGGTTAAAACCGATTTGATTTTGAACACTGTTGCTAAGGCTGAAAATATTGAAGTGTCTGAAGATGAAGTCAATCAAAAAATTCAGGAACTGGCAGCAATGTATGAACAAAAGAATCCTGATAAATTAAAAAAGGATTTGGAGAAAAACGGCCGGCTCTCAGGGGTCAAACAGGCTATTTTACTGGAAAAAACTGCTGATTTTATTAAAGAACAAGCTACTGTAAAGATTGTTGAAAAGTAATAACCATTGAATATTCGCTTACATGGGCGCACATGCTAGGAGGGGAGCAAATTGATGAATATGAATTTGGTACCGATGGTGGTTGAACAAACCAATCGCGGCGAACGGGCATATGATATTTATTCCCGTTTATTAAAGGATAGGATTGTCTTTTTGGGTGGCCCAATCGATGATAATTTAGCCAATTTGGTCATAGCGGAATTGCTCTTTTTGGCAGGAGAAGATCCCGATAAAGAAATATTCTTATATATTAATAGCCCCGGCGGGGCAGTATATTCAGGTCTGGCGATTTACGACACAATCCAATACATACGACCGCAAGTATCTACGATTTGCGTGGGTATGGCGGCCAGTATGGCGGCAATCCTGTTGACCGCCGGAAGTAAAGGAAAACGTTTTGGATTGCCTAATTCCAGAGTTTTAATTCACCAGCCTCACATTCAGGGCGGTGTCGGAGGGCAAGCAACCGATATCGAAATTCAGGCCAAAGAAATCTTGAGAATGAGAGAAGTAGGCAGCCACATTTTAGCGAAACATACCGGGCAACCCTTTGAAAAAATTGAAAAAGACGTGGACCGCGATTACTGGATGTCTGCAGAGGAAGCTAAAGAATACGGGATTATTGACGATATATTTATCAGTCAAAAAAAGTAATTGTTATGGAATTGGGAAATAAGATTTCCACAAAATATGCCGAAAGCGAGGTGGAAAGATGCTTAAATTTGGAGATGAAAAAGGCCAGTTAAAATGCTCTTTCTGCGGTAAAGCACAGGAACAGGTAAAAAAACTGATTGCCGGTCCCGGAGTGTATATTTGTGATGAATGCATTGAGCTCTGCAATGAAATTATTGATGAAGAACTTAGTGAAGAAGTTAATCTGGACATCGGCAATAATCCAAAGCCTAAAGAAATCAAGGAAATTTTGGACCAGTATGTAATTGGTCAGGAAGACGCCAAAAGAACTTTGGCGGTGGCTGTTTATAATCATTATAAACGGATCAACTCCGAAGAACGTTTTGAGGATGTGGAGCTTCAAAAGAGTAACATTTTATTACTAGGACCGACGGGTTGCGGTAAAACTTTACTCGCCCAGACTTTGGCAAAAATTTTGAATGTTCCTTTCGCAATTGCCGACGCCACCTCATTGACTGAGGCCGGGTATGTTGGTGAAGACGTTGAAAATATTCTCTTAAAACTTATTCAAGCAGCTGATTACGATGTGGAGCGGGCCGAAAGAGGAATTATTTATATTGATGAAATCGATAAAATTGCCCGCAAATCGGAAAATCCTTCCATAACCCGGGATGTATCCGGTGAAGGAGTTCAACAAGCTTTATTAAAAATACTGGAAGGCACTGTTGCTTCGGTTCCTCCTCAAGGGGGTCGGAAACACCCTCATCAGGAATTTATTCAACTGGACACGACGAGTATCTTATTTATTTGCGGCGGCGCATTTGATGGTTTAGAAAAAATCATTGAAAATAGGATTGGGAAGAAAACCTTGGGATTTGGCGCCGAGGCCCGGTCAAAAACGGAAAAGCCGCTGGGAGAAATTTTGCGGCAAATTATGCCGGAAGATTTATTGAAATTTGGTTTAATTCCGGAATTTGTGGGCCGATTACCGATTGTTGTTGCTTTAGATGCTCTGGATGAAAAAGCCTTGGTTCAGATTCTTACCGAACCCAAGAATGCTTTGGCCAAACAATTTCAAAAATTGTTTGAGCTCGATAATATTGAACTGGCCTTTGAACCGGATGCCCTTGATTCCATCGCTAAACAAGCTATCAAACGGAATACCGGTGCCAGGGGACTTCGGGCGATTATCGAGAAATTATTAATGGATTTAATGTATGAATTGCCCTCTCACAATGATTTAAAACGTTGTGTAGTTACCAAATCAATGGTCGAAGAAAATGGTGAGCCGATTTTAGTCGGAGTGGAGACGCGTAAAAAAAAGAAAGAAGAATCTGCTTAAATAAATTTGATCCCTTAAAAACGACCCATTTTATAATCCCAACCCTTTAGGTTGGGATTTTTTATTGTTCATCCCGGGTTTAAATAAGGTCATATTGGTGATACTAGTATAGCGTCATCATAAGAACGATAGTGACGTTCTACTTAAGTAAAAGCGCCTCGATCATCTTGGGGACGCTTTACTAACTGCGAAACTGTTGTTGAAAGGAGTATTGCCAAATGGAGGTATTAGGGAATGTACTTGGTCTTATTAATCTGTTTTTTGCGATTGTAATTGGTTTATATTTTTGGAACTTACTCAAGTCGCAGCAGGGGAATAAAACTGCCGTAGACAGGGAATCCCGTAAAGAGATGGAAAAATTACAAAGATTGAGACGGATTTCGCTTACGGAGCCCCTTTCCGAAAAAACCCGTCCCAGTAATTTTGGGGAAATTATCGGCCAGGATGATGGCTTAAAAGCCTTACGGGCAGCATTATGCGGTCCTAATCCGCAGCATGTAATACTTTACGGCCCACCTGGTGTAGGTAAAACCGCAGCAGCCAGGGTAGTACTGGAAGAAGCCAAAAAACAAGGGTATTCGCCGTTTAAAGAATATGCCCGGTTTATTGAAATCGATGCCACCACGGCCCGGTTTGATGACCGGGGAATTGCTGATCCTTTAATGGGTTCCGTTCACGACCCAATTTATCAAGGAGCGGGGCCTTTAGGAATTGCGGGAATTCCTCAACCAAAGCCCGGCGCAGTGACAAAAGCCCATGGTGGCGTTTTATTTATTGATGAGATTGGCGAACTTCATCCCATTCAAATGAACAAACTGCTAAAAGTTTTAGAAGACCGGCGGGTATTTTTTGAGAGCGCCTACTATAGTTCCGAGGATACGAATATTCCAAGTCATATCCACGATATTTTTCAAAATGGGTTACCGGCTGATTTTCGCCTTGTGGGAGCAACGACGCGTATGCCGCAGGATATTCCCCCTGCCATTCGTTCCCGTTGCGTTGAAATCTTTTTCCAGCCGTTGACTCCGGGTGATGTTAAACGGATAGCTGAGAATGCCGCCCAAAAAATCACTTTTGAACTTGAGCCGGGTGTTATCGATATCATCACCAAATACGCCACCAATGGCCGGGATGCCGTTAACTTAATTCAAATTACAGCGGGTTTGGCAATCACGGAAAACCGTAAAGGGGTCTCTGTAAAGGATTTGGAATGGGTTATTCACAGCAGTCAATATTCCCCTCGGCCAAGTATTAAAATACCCTCTAAACCGCAAGTGGGATACGTTAATGGCCTGGCGGTTTACGGACCCAATATGGGTTCGGTGATTCAGGTTGAAGTCTCCGCCATTCCCGTACCCGAAGCCGGTAAAGGGAAAATTACCACAACCGGAGTAGTTGATGAGGAAGAAATGGGCGGGGGCGGAAGGACCCTTAGGCGAAAGAGTATGGCTTTGGGTTCTGTAGAGAATGTGCTCACAGTTTTACGTAAATTTATGAACATTAATCCTTTAAACTACGACATCCATGTTAATTTTCCCGGAGGTACTCCCATTGATGGCCCCTCCGCAGGGATTACTCTAGCAACCGCAATTTATTCGGCTATAACAGGTCAAGCCGTAGATAATGAAATTGCCATGACCGGTGAATTGTCTATTCGAGGCGGGGTGATGCCGATTGGTGGAGTGGTCGCAAAAATTAACGCCGCCAAAGAAGCAGGAGTCAAAAGAGTACTAATCCCCAAAGAAAATTGGCAAAAAATATTTGAGGATGAAATGGGGATTACGGTTATTCCTGTGGAGCGAATTGAGGAAGTTATCCGGCTTGCCGTATTTAAACCGGTACTTGAAGTAATTCCTCCCATCACAATGGGTGGGGAGCCGGTTATTTCAGCCTAAAATTTTTAAAACTTACCAACGGGGCTGCGCTTTAAACAGCCCTGTTTTTTTGGTGCGCATGTTCTATAAGTATCTTATATTTGGAGACCTTATGAATAATTTGCTCACCGTATTTACCTTTCATTCGATATTATGTAATATATAGAAGGAGGATTTGTTTGATTTTTGGCGCCGGGCTAAAATCCCCCGTGAGTTCTTGGAAGGAGCGCGTTTTTTATAATGACGAATAGTTATCCCAAAATCGTATTGGTATTAGGAGGTGGAGGAGCCCGTGGCTTTGCCCATATTGGTGTGCTTCAAGTGTTAAAAGAAGCGGGTATCAAAGTTTCAGGAATCGTCGGTACCAGTATGGGAGCATTGATAGGATCTACATACGCTGCGGGTACGGATCTTTATTATTTAGGACAACTGGTTGAATATTTTCATTGGGAGGATTTAATTGATTTTCATCTTCCTACGCTGGGCTTAATCGACGGTTCCAAGGTAAAGGCGGTTATTGATTTATTGACCAAAGGTAAGTCCTTTGAAGAGCTGCCGATAGAATTCTGGGCCGTGGCTACCGACCTTTTTACCGGAGAAGAAGTTGTCTTCAAGAATGGTCCTTTAGCGTCGGCTGTTAGGGCAAGCATTTCGATACCTGGTGTATTTACGCCGGTTAACTTGGATGGCCGGACTTTGGTAGACGGCGGGGTTGTTGCCGGAGTCCCTGTGTCAGTGGCCCGGCAGCTTAACGGTGATATAACGGTTGCGGTTAACGTCGGGTTTGATCATACCCAACATGAGGTCCGTAATATTTTTGATGTTATGGCAAAGGTCCTGGATATTATGGGGAATACGTTGGACTCAAGGCAAATATTGCAAGCTGATTTGACGATTGCCCCACAACTCGGGAATATCGGCACTTTGCATTTTCATAGGGCGAAAGAGTGCTTGGAGGTAGGACGCAAAGCGGCTGAGCAGATAGTTCCGGATCTGGAAAAACAGATAGCTATTTTTATGACCCGGGAGGATAAGGTGTGTTAAAATTTGATGCTGATTTGATCGTTATAGGAGCAGGTCCTGCCGGAATAATGGCTGCATTCACCGGAGCCCGCAAGGGCGCCAGGGTAATATTATTTGAAAAAAACAAGACCGTCGGGCGAAAGTTGGCAATAACAGGAGCCGGACGTTGTAATCTTACAAATTTAACGGATATGAACGAGTTGATTTCGAATACTCCCGGAAACGGACGATTTCTCTATGGCGCATTTCAACGTTTGAACCCGGAAGCGCTCATGAACTTTTTTCGAAATAGCTTAGGACTTCCTTTAAAAGTTGAACGGGGTAACCGGGTTTTCCCAGAATCGGACAAAGCCCAAGATGTGGTTGGTGTTTTACATCAAGAATTGAAAAGTAGTGGAGTTGAAATCAGAACTTCCACCAAAGTTGCTGGTTTGATTATAGAGACTGGCCAAATACGTGGTGTCCGGCTTGATAACGGGAAAGAGGTATATTCATCCAGGGTAGTAGTTGCCACCGGAGGCCTTTCTTATCCCGGAACCGGGAGCACAGGGGATGGCTATCGATTTGCGCGTTTGGCCGGGCATCAAATTATTCCTTTAACGCCTTCATTGATACCGCTTGAGACACTAGAGCCTTGGGTAAAGCGCCTGGAAGGTTTGTCCCTTGTCAATGTGGAAGTTACTTCTTTCCATGAGGGTAAAAAGCTCCAGAGCGAGTTCGGCGAGATGTTGTTTACTTCTTTCGGAGTTTCCGGGCCGATTATTTTGAGTTTAAGCCGGAAAATTTCTCTTTTGGTTCTGGACAAGCCGAATACGGTATCGATTTCAATTGATTTGAAACCGGCGTTAACCAAAGAAGAGTTGGATTTAAGAATCCAAAGAGATTTTTCCAAATCCCTGAATAAAATTTATAAAAACGTATTGGATGATTTGTTGCCTCAAAAAATAATTCCGGTTATCATTGAATTATCTGGTATTGATCCTTTGAAACCGGTGCATCAGATCAATAAGGAAGAAAGGTCGCATTTGGTTGATTTATTGAAAAATTTGACCTTAACGATCCTTAAACCAAGACCCATTGCTGAAGCTATTGTTACCGCAGGGGGGATTAACACTAAAGAAATAAACCCCAAGACGATGGAGTCTAAGCTCATCCAAGGATTATATTTTGCCGGAGAAGTGGTGGATGTGGATGCTTATACCGGTGGCTTTAATTTACAGATTGCTTTTTCAACTGGTTTTGTAGCCGGATTTGAGGCCGCCCGTAGCATCGCCCTCAAGGGGGAGCTATACTCTTATTAAATTTCGGTAATACTAATTTTGTATCCATTGAAAACTTCAAGGAGCAATTTTCTTTGGCGATAAAATTAAGGCATCATTGGTATGAAAAAATATTTTTTAAACTACAAATGTGCGAATGTAAATGCGCCTGGATCCTCGTGGGCTTTTTTTTCGTGATGCTGTTGATGCAAATTTTGTTAACCCATTCGGAGTTTCGAAGCAGGTTTATTCTAACCGAAAAATACGAAGGACAACCTGTCAAGTTTTACAAAAGTTTTAAGGCGCGTTGACTTGTAATCAAGCTTAATTTATGCTAAATTAAAATGAAGTTTAAGTTTACCAAAGCACTGCAGCCATCGGTGCTTTTTTATTCCATGAAACCAAGCTTTTTGAAAGGGGATGCCCGGATGGAAACCGGTAGCAGAGAAGTCGCCAAAGCGGCCTTGTCGATTGCTATGACAGCTTCGCGTGAAGATGAAAAAGCAATGAAAGAGGAATACCGGACCCAGGAAATATGGACCGCTGCAATCGATTATGGCGGGGAAGCAATTCCGGCTATGAAAACTTTGGTGGAGCGCGCAATCGTAGCTGCCAAACGTGAACAGGTCATTAAAGAATGCCACTTGGAAGAAGGGGCTATCGTAGGGGCGACCCGTGATGCAATGTCCCAAATTTTAACGAAATCCATCGGGTTAAACATCGGCGGGAAATTAGGGATTGCCCGCAAGGGCGACCATATTAGCGTTGCGGCATTTTTTTGTATCGGGTTGATTCATTTGGACGAGGTGGCGGTTGGTTTAAGCCACCGGGCGATAGGGTGATAGTATGCAATTAAGAGCTGTTAGAGGAGCTATTACTATCCATAAAGACGAATCCGCCGCAATCGTCTCCGCTACCGAGGAAATGTTGGTAAGTTTGATGGAGAAAAACCAGATTCAATCCCAAAACATCGTCAGTATTTTTTTTACAACCACTCCGGATATTATCAGTGAGTTTCCTGCCGTAGCTGCGCGTAAAATCGGACTTATCGATACGCCTTTGATGTGCGCTCAGGAAATTCCCAAACCGGGTGCTTTGCCTTTATGTATTCGGGCATTATTGTATTTTTATACCGATTTGCAGAAATCAGAGGTTAAGTCGGTTTATTTGCGGGAAGCCTTCAAACTAAGACCTGATCTAACAGTACAGGAATAAAGGAGCTCTTAAATGAATTCCAATCAGTTGTTCAGGAACTGTATCGATAAAATTCCACCCTATATTCCGGGAAAGCCTGTTGAAGAAGTGGAACGGGAACTCGGAATCAATGGGGTTGTTAAGATGGCCTCCAATGAAAATCCTTTAGGCCCCTCAAAAGAAGTTCGGCAAACAATTACCCAGTTATTGGATAAGGTAAATATGTATCCCGATGCCAATCACTTTTATTTAAAGGAAGCGCTGTGTAATGAGCTAAAAGTTGGGCCTGAGCAAATCTTAATTGGAAACGGGTTAGATGATGTCAATCGTATTTTGGCAGAAACAATACTAAAGCCTACCGATGAGGTAATTATTCCATCACCGACCTTTAGCATGTATGAAACGGTAACATTGTTGATGGGCGCTAAACCTGTCCTTGTAAAAAGCCCGGATGGGTCTTTGGGGAATGATTTACGGGCGATGGGCGAAGCGATAACGAGTCACACGAAACTGATATTTGTTTGTAATCCGAATAATCCAACCGGAACCATTGTCAAGCGTGACGAGTTGGTTGAGTTTTTAAAGCGTTTACCGGAAAAAGTTCTCGTTGTATTGGATGAAGCATATGCCGATTTTGCCGACGATCCGGATTTTCCTGATGGACTGGATTTAATTCGTGAAGGTTTTGATAACCTTATTGTGTATCATACCTTTTCTAAAATTCACGGTCTGGCCGGTTTGCGTTTGGGTTATGCAATCGCGGCGCCTTCCATCATCGCTCAAATGCAGAAGGTCCGCGATCCGTTTAATGTCAATATTTTAGCTTTGGCAGCTGGAGTAGCGGCGATCGGAAGCAAGAAACATATACAATTAAGTAAAGAATTGGTTTTTGCCGGACGACGTTATTTTTATGAAGAGCTGGATGAACTGGGGATCGAGTACCTTCGGACTCAATCCAATTTCATCTTGATTCATTGTAAGCAAGATAGTCAGGAGATATATCGTTATTTACTGCAAAATGGGGTTATTGTGCGTCCGACCCACTCATTTGGCCTACCCAATTATATCCGGGTAACATTTGGAACGGCTGAGCAAAATGACCGATTCTTTAAATTATTTCGGGCCGCTTTAAAAAATTAAAGTCCAAGCCGTGGTTATTTTTAGGGCTTTTTAAGTTATTTCAATCAGGTCTTAATTATAATATAGTCTTCTAAACATTCTTAAGGATAAATGCATGAATACCGGGTGTTCCGGTATTTTTAGTTTTATTGCGTTTTGGGAAGCCTAAAAATTCAAGCGCATTCGCCTGAAGTTACTCGGAAAAGAATGGCGGGCCTCAATAAACCGGTAATTCCCACCGGAAATTAAAAATTTATAAATTATCCCCTAAAGGATTGACAAAGTTTGGGGAAGAATATTATGGATCTGAAGATAATTGTACCTAAAACGGGAGGTCGCAATCAATGGCAAACTCTAAACAAATACCAACTCGGGAAGAGATTCCAAATGAATTTAAATGGCATTTAAGTGATATTTATGCCAGTCAAGATGATTGGGAATCGGATTTTAAAAAACTCAAAGATGATTTAGCCAAAGTAAACCAGGTTCAAGCTGATTTTTTAAACTCCGCCCGGAATCTCTTGAATGTTCTCCAGTTAAAAGACCAAATCGGCCGGTTGCTGGATAGGCTGTTTGTTTATGCGAAAATGCATAAGGATGAAAATAATGCTAATGCAGTCTATCAAGCTCTTACCAACCGAATTCAAAGCCTTGCCACTGAAGTAGGCAGTACGCTATCATTTATCGTACCGGCTTTAGCAGAGTGCCCACCGGAACGTCTCCGTCAATATATTCAAGAGCAGCCGGAACTTAAAGTCTACGAATATTTCTTTAAAGAACTGGAACGGCAAAGGCAGCATATTTTATCAGCCGCCGAAGAAAAAATCTTAGCCCAAACTGCTGAGATTTCCGATGCTGCCGGAACTATTTTCGGCATGCTGGATAACGCGGATTTTAAGTTTCCCGCCATTACAGATGAGAAAGGTGAAGAGGTTGAACTCACCAAAGGCCGTTATTCCAAGTATATTGAAAGTCAAAACCGCAGGGTTCGTCAGGATGCTTTTAAGGCCTTATACAGCACATATTCCAATTTCGATAACACGTTGGGAGCCACGTTGGATGCTTCTGTGAAAGCCGACATATTTTATGCCAAGACCCGCCATTTCGGTTCGGCATTGGAAGCCTCCTTATATGATGATAATATCTCTACGAATGTTTACAATCGTTTAATTGATGTCATTCACGCTTATATCCCGGCTTTAAACCGTTACCTGAGATTGCGCAAAAAACTTTTAAACATGCCGGAATTACATATGTACGATTTGTATACCCCTTTAATCCCGGAATACCAACGAACGATCGATTATGGGGAAGCCAAACAACTGGTACTCAAAGGTTTACATCCTCTGGGAAAGGAATACATCCAGCTGGTAGAGGAAGGACTTAATGGCGGCTGGATTGATGTTTATGAAAACGCGGGTAAAACGGGAGGCGCTTATGCTTGGGGCGCCTATGATACCCATCCGTTTATTTTGGCCAATTATCAAGAAAAAGTTCATGACGTTTTTACGATCGCTCATGAGATGGGGCATGCGCTCCATAGTTATTTTTCCAATCATCATCAACCTTATATTTATGCCGGATATAAAATATTTGTCGCTGAGGTGGCATCCACTGTAAATGAAGCTTTATTGATGGAACATTTGCTTGCCAATTCCGTTAATTTACAGGAAAAGCTCTACTTGCTCAATCAATATCTGGAACAATTCCGGACGACTGTTTTCCGACAGACCATGTTTGCCGAGTTTGAAAAGATAATTCACCAGGAAGTCGAAAACGGCGGCGCATTGACCGCAGAGTGGTTTTCGGAACAATATTTAAAATTGAATCAGCTTTATTATGGCGAGGAGACGGTCGTTGATCCCGAAATTGCCATGGAGTGGGCCCGTATTCCCCATTTTTACAGCGCATTTTATGTTTACAAATACGCCACAGGTTATTCGGCAGCGATTGCCTTGTCCCAAAAAATCCTGAAAGAAGGAACGAGCGCAGTTGCCAAATATCTTGATTTCCTTAAGAGCGGTGATTCGGATTATCCTTTGAATTTGTTGCGAAAAGCCGGAGTGGATATGGAGTCGCCTGCGCCGGTTGAAGATGCGTTAAAAGTGTTTGAAAAGCTGTTGAATGAAATGATTGAATTGACAGGCGCGCTCGTGTGACGGGAAAAGTTATTGGCAATTAGTTATTAGTTAATAACCAACAACTTGGATAGGGTGGTTGAATGTTCAAACATTTGCGGACGTACTTCTTAACCGGGTTATTTATCGTTATTCCTTTGGTTGTTACAATTTTGTTACTGATCTGGTCCTTTAATCAAACGGATGCCATTTTGGGAGGGCTCATTTTCCGGATTTTTAAAATCCGTGTTGTGGGACTTGGCTTGATCACTCTGGTGGTTTTAATCACATTGACCGGCCTTTTAGCCCACAATTATTTGGGGCGGAAATTAATTTCTTTCGGGGAAAACTTTCTCCATAAAATTCCTATTCTCAGTAAAGTTTACGGTACGGCCAAGCAAATCACCGAAACCTTAACCAAAGCGGACAAAAATTCTTTCCGTCAAGTTGTACTGGTTGAATACCCGCGAAAAGGAATTTATTCACCGGGTTTTTTAACCTCTGAAGCTCCTGTAACTTCATTTACCGGTAAAAAATTAATCACTGTGCTTATTCCAACGGTTCCCAACCCGGTGTCGGGATTTTTAATTTTTGTCCCGGAAGAAGATGTAACGGTACTCGATATGAGTATCGAAGATGGTTTTAAACTCATTATCACTGCCGGAGTCATTCAACCCAAAGAAAACCGGGATTAAAAGCCAACTTCGGCATGGTTTTTTTAATAAATGACTAAACTTCTCAGGGGACAGACCGATAAAAAGAGAGAAGACATATAATTTGGAGTGAAACAGATGGATTTAGCGACGATTGTAGGTTTGTTTTTGGCAGTAGCCTCCATTATTTTATCGGGAATCTTGGAAGGTCATGGCGAGGTTTCCAGTCTGCTCGGTCTATTGAATCTTCCGGCGGCTTTGATCGTTTTTGGAGGAACTTTTGGAGCAACGATGATTTGTATGCGGTTAAAGGATTTTATGAATATCGGGAAATATATTTCGGTTGCCATGAAAGAAGATAAGATGGATATTACCGAACTCATCAGCGAGATGGTCCGTTATGCCGAAATGGCCCGTAAAGAAGGATTGCTAACGCTGGAAGAAATGATCGCCAGTGTTAAAAATGATTTTTTGCGAAAAGGGATTCAGCTCATCGTGGATGGCACTGATCCCACATTGGTGCGGGAAATCTTGGAGATTGAAACGGGGTATATGGAAGAACGCCATAAGTCGGCGGCGTCATTGTTTCAAGCGGCGGGCGGATTTGCCCCGACAATGGGAATCGTCGGAACGGTTATGGGACTGATTAACGTTTTGGCGAATATGTCGGATGCGGCGAGTTTGGGGCCATCAATTTCAACGGCTTTTACAGCCACATTCTATGGGATTTTTTCGGCAAACGTTTTCTGGTTGCCGATTGGTAATAAATTGAAAGCAATCAGTAAAGAAGAATCGGCAGCCCGTCAAATTATTATCGAAGGCATTCTCTCGATTCAAGCCGGTGAACATCCACGGGTTATCGGCGAGAAACTTACTTCCTTCCTGCCGCCTACGAAACGGCCTGATCAAGGCAAAGACTCCATGGGCGCAAGAGGTTAATAACGATGAGAAAAAAACAAGAAGAAGCTGAGGTAGAAAATTCTGAACGGTGGACTTTAACATATTTGGACATGATTACGTTGCTATTCGTGCTTTTCGTGGTGCTTTATTCCATGGCCAATGTGAATATGACCAAATTTAAGGCTTTGGCAACATCCATGAGTATGGCTTTCGGATCCGGCGGTAAAAATATGATTAGCAGCAATGGCGGCGGCGGAACCGGAATGAGCAATACCTCCTTTATTTCGGTCCGTGAAAACAATGAATTTAAATCCATGGTCAAGCTGGTGAAGGAGTACGCGGCCAAACAAGGGATTAGCAAAAAGTTGGATGCTAAAATTACTGAACGGGGCTTAGTGGTAAATTTGGCGGATTCCTTGCTTTTTCAATCCGGCAGCGCCGGACTCTCGCCCAAAGCCAAAGAAATATTGGACAGGCTGGCCGATATTATTTTCGCCACCAAAAAGCAAATCCGGGTGGAAGGGCATACCGACAATGTGCCGATTCATACCGCCCGATATGAATCGAACTGGCAATTATCGACGGATCGGGCCACCAATGTCATTATTTACTGGATTTCTAAATACCCTGATCAAGCAGCTAACTTATCGGCGGCGGGGTTCGGTCAATTTAAGCCTATAGCCAGCAACGATATTCCTGAGGGACGCACTTTGAACCGCAGGGTTGATTTGGTTATTTTGCGGGAAAGCGCTTCCCGCGTTGAAGTTCCGGAAACGTCAACGAATTCGACTTCAAGCCCGGCCTCAGATTCGGTTGGGGAAACCGCAAATCCGGCTCATTGATTTTTTATAGAATCATATTTCCTGTTTTAGCGCATGCTAATCAGGGAATGGAATCCTTCGTCATTATGTTAAATTTGTGGTTTTTCATTGCGATTCGGTCATGAGTTTGGTAAGATTTATACAAGCAATTTTAGAAAGGAGTCTCTCATGAAAGATAAAATTAATGATGCTTTAAATAAAATCCGTCCTTCCCTGCAAGCCGACGGTGGTGATGTTGAGTTGGTAGATTATGTCGATGGAATTGTTCAGGTTCGTTTAAAGGGCGCCTGCGCAGGTTGCCCTATGTCCACCATGACCATTAAAAACGGGATTGAAAGCTACTTAAAACAAACCATACCTGAAGTTAAAAGCGTGGAACAGGTTTAGTCTTTCAGTAAAGATTTCAATGAATCGATTAAAAAAAGTAGCGCCTTCGACGGCTGCTACTTTTTCTTTCTTAAATTTTTATATCAATCCGGGAAATCCAGCCTGGCGAACGGCCTCATACAAAATAATGGCCACTGAATTTGATAAATTAAGCGATCGGGCCTTTTCAAACATTGGAATCCTGATATTATGGGCCGGATTGATGCCTAGGATTTGCTGCGGCAAACCTCTGGTCTCAGGGCCGAACATGATGACATCATCGCTTGTATAACTTATTCCGCTATAAGAATGCCCGCCTTTGGTTGTGGCATAATAAATGGTCTTCCCGGGGTACTTATCAAGATAAGCTTGTAGGTTAAGATGTCGTTGAATATTGACCAATTCCCAGTAATCCAGGCCTGCTCTTTTAAGCCGCTGATCATCCCAAAAGAAACCCAAGGGTTCGATTAAATGAAGTTCCGCCCTGGCTGCAGCGCAGAGTCTGGCGATGTTTCCGGTATTTTGCGGAATTTCCGGCTGGTATAAAACAATATGCATTTTGAGTCCTTCTCTCATTGGTATAAGCTGTCCAATCATTATAACCTAAATCATGATCAGAATTGTTACGATTGACTAAAAAATATTGTCGGACATATAGGTTCTCCAATGATCTTGTGCTACAATAATGGTATTATTATACCACTGGAATATCATTGAAAAAAGTTTTCAATATTGTTTTTAATGAGGCAGCTTATGAATTATGAAGAATCAATCCAATATATCAAGGAATGTACCAAACATGGAATTAAGTTAGGTTTAGAGCGAATAACCGAAATCCTACGGCGGCTTGATAATCCCCATCAAAAATTTCGTTCCATCCATATTGCCGGGACCAACGGTAAAGGCTCCACAGTTGCCATGATCAATGCAGTGTTGCAACAATCAAGATACCAGACAGGCTGTTACACTTCCCCTCATCTTGTTACTTACCGGGAACGTTTTCGGGTCAATGATCACTTGATTTCTGAAAACGAGTTGGCGGAGATCGTAACCCAAATAGCCCCTGTCCTGCAAGAGATAGAAAGAGATGGATTGGGTAATCCGACCGAGTTTGAAGTGGGGACCGTAATTGCTTTTGTATATTTCGCCCGCCAAAATGTGGACATCGCCATTATCGAAGTCGGCATGGGCGGCAGATTTGATGCCACCAATGTCTTGCAGCCGATTTTGACGGTGATTACCCATATTGCCTTGGATCATCAGGAATTTTTAGGGGACACTTTAGAGAAAATCGCTTTTGAAAAAGCCGGGATTATTAAGCCCAGTATCCCGGTAGTGATTGGAATCCAGGAGCCTGAAATCGAAAAATTTTTGACCCACATCGCTTTGGAACGTAAAGCTTCGTATAAAGAGGCTCGAAAAATTACCTTCCAGGATTTGAGTTTTTCGGAGGAGTTCACTGGATTTAGAGCGGAAGATCCATATCTTGGTGAGCTTTTGGTCAACCTAAAGCTTCTTGGGGAACATCAAGTGATGAATTGCCTTAATGTCCTGGCCGGTATGGAATTTTTGGCGGAAGCCGGCATCCGGGTACCGGTTGACGCCATATTGAATGGCTTGGCTAACGTGGTTTGGCCCGGGCGAATGGAGCGTGTAAAGGGGAAAGGTTTGCCCAAACTATACCTGGATGGGGCGCATAATCCGGATGGAGCCAACGCTTTGGTAAAAACGATTCAAACAATCTACCCGGGACAAAAAGTCCATTTATTGTTCGGACTCCTGAATAACCGCCCCGGGAATGTGATGGCTGAAATATTAGCCCCCATCACAGAGCGTGTTATTGTAACCACGGTGCCGGACCCGAAAAGTACCCCCCCGGAAAAACTGGCAAGTAGTTTCCAGGCGTTGGGAATCCCGGCCCTTATTGAACCGGCGCCTGAAAAAGCTTTAAATTTGTTATTCAATTCCGATGCCGAGATTGCAATTGCCAGCGGTTCATTATATTTAGTGGGTTATCTTCGGAGGTTGATCTACCCGTAAGAAGTAAACATCTTGAGGAGAAACAGTATGAGTATGCGAATGAGTAGGAAAAGATTGAGTGTGATTTGTGGAGCTTATGGCAGCGGCAAAACCGAATTTGCGCTTGCTTATGCTTTGGATGCCGCATCGGAAGGCCAAACAGGAAATTTTACCAAAGTCGGTTTAATCGATTTGGATATTGTAAATCCTTATTTTCGTTCGCGGGATCTCGCCTCAGAATTGGAAAAAAAAGGGTTGGACGTCGTTTCCTCAGAGCCGGGTATGGAATACTCCGATATTCCGTCCTTATCGCCGCGGATTTTTTCCTTGCTTCAAGATCATAGCTATCAAGTGGTTTTTGATGTCGGCGGCGATCCGGCCGGAGCAAGGGCCTTAGGACGTTTTAATCCCTACTTCGTAAAAGAACCTTACGATATGTTCATTGTGGTAAACCCTTACCGGCCGGATACCCGCAATATCGCCGAATCCGCCGCTTTAATCGCAGCCATCCAAAATACCAGCCGTCTGAGGGCTACCGGGATCATCTCCAATATCAACTTGGGACCGGATACGACCCTGGAAGTTTGGCAGAGCGGACTTGAGTTTGTGAATGGACTTGCGGAACGTTTAGCGTTGCCTGTTGTTTATCATATGGTAGAGGAAGGATTTCTTAACGAAAACCGTTCCCGATTTTCCAATGATCCTGTTTTCCCGGTAACTTTACGGATGCTGCCGCCATGGCGTTCCTGACAATTTGGTGAGGGCAGCTGTTTCTATATAGGTTGAAATAAATAATTTGAGTGCACGCTAAAAACGGATGAACCTCTCTCTCGCTCTCCCCGTAGCGGGGAGAGTAACCAAGGCCTCCTGGGTCTAAAAGCTTTTAGAGATCAGAGGATAGGGTTACCCTTCCACTTGAATCCGCTACTTTGCTTGCTTCTAAGGGGAAGGGCAAGAGTTAGGTGTAAATAGACATTTTGATTCCTATCACTTATTGCAACATATATAGCGGAAAGTTAATGATATCCAACGGATGACAACGGCGGCTGTCATGAATCACAAATCGAACCGGATTTTGCTGTATTTATGTGATTGCATTCAGCCGATGAAACGTTTATAATTATTATCAGGTACTAATAAATTTGAAAATTGTCTTCATCCCGTCACTAACTTTTTTTAGATATTAAAATCAAAGGAGGAAATGGAATGGCCCAGGTTAAATTCGATGAAGAACGTTGCAAAGGCTGTGAGGTCTGTACCAGTGTTTGCCCAAAAAAGATCTTGAGAATGGCTGATCGATTTAATTCGAAGGGATATAAACCGGCTGAAATTATCGACCAAAGTCAATGTATTGGTTGTGCTTTTTGCGCCCGGATGTGTCCGGATGTAGTCATTGAAGTTTATAAATAAATACCAAGAATGAATTCAAGGAGGTTGCAGAGTATGGCAGATCGTGTCATGATGAAGGGAAATGAAGCCATTGCCGAGGGAGCCATTCGGGCGGGCTGTCGTTTCTTTTTTGGATATCCCATTACTCCTCAAAATGAAGTGCCGGAGTATATGGCTAAACGTTTGCCCCAGATAGGCGGCACATTTATTCAAGCCGAAAGTGAAGTTAGCGCAATTAATATGGTCTATGGCGCTGCCGGAGCGGGAGCCAGGGCAATGACTTCTTCATCCAGTCCGGGGATTAGTTTAAAGCAGGAAGGTATTTCCTATATTGCCGGAGCTGAATTACCTTGTGTAATTGTAAACGTGGCCCGTGGCGGACCTGGACTTGGAGGGCTCACCCCTTCACAGGCCGATTACTTTCAGGCGACCAAGGGCGGCGGGCATGGCGATTATCATCTGATTGTGCTTGCGCCGGCCTCGGTTCAGGAAATAATTGATTTGATGTATGAAGCATTTGTAACAGCCGATAAATATCGTAATCCCGTGATGATACTGGCCGATGGTATCCTGGGCCAGATGATGGAGCCGGTAACTTTATCCGAAGTCGCGGATTTAAAAATCCCGGAAAAGCCTTGGGCAACAACGGGAATGACCAAGGGAACGCCCCAACGAATCATTAACAGCTTAGGACTTGCTCCGGAAGATTTGGAAAAAATCAATATCCGGATTCAGCAAAAATACCGGGAAATTTCCGCAAATGAAGTTCGTTACCAGGAGGAGCAAACCGATGACGCCGATTTGGTCATCATTGCTTATGGAACCTCCGCCCGAATCGCCAAGACGGTGATGCTCAAGGAAAGAGCTCAAGGGAAAAAGGTCGGTTTATTCAGGCCGATTTCATTATGGCCGTTTCCTACCCAAAGGATTCAAGAATTGACCAAGGCCGGCAAAAGATTTATGGTGATTGAAATGAGTGTCGGCCAAATGGTGGAGGATGTAAGGCTGGCTGTAGATGGAAAAACATCGGTTGACTTTTACGGAAAACTCAACGGAACAATTCCTTCAGTCACTGAGGTTTATGATGCAGTGCTGAAATGTTTCTCCAAAGGAGGGATGGCCTAATGGAAAAAGTATTCGGAAGGCCAGAAGCGTTGCAAGACAGAGTATATTCCTATTGCCCGGGATGTACCCACGGAATCATTCACCGTCTTGTAGCAGAAATAATCGATGAACTAAATGTTCGCGAACAGACGATTGCGATTGCGCCGGTAGGTTGTGCGGTTACCGCTTACAATGTTTTCAATTGCGATTGCCAGCAGGCATCTCATGGTCGCGCGCCCGCGGTAGCCACCGGAATTAAACGGGTGTTGCCGGATAAAATCGTTTTTACTTATCAGGGAGATGGCGATTTGGCTTCGATTGGAACAGCCGAAATCGTTCATGCCGCCAACCGCGGTGAAAAGTTTACCGTTATTTTCGTGAATAACGCCATTTATGGAATGACCGGCGGACAGATGGCCCCAACAACCTTACCGGGTCAGAAAACAACGACTTCGCCTTATGGCAGGGATGTGGAAACAACCGGTTATCCGATTAAAATGACAGAAATGCTGAATACCTTGGAAGCACCGGTGTTTTTGGCCCGGGTCAGCACCCATGATCCGAAAAACGTCAATTTGGCAAAACAGGCGATACGGAAAGCTTTTGATGCTCAAATCCAAGGTAAAGGATTTGCAATGGTGGAAGTATTGTCAACCTGTCCGACCAACTGGGGAATGACGCCGGTTGAGGCCTTAAAATGGCTGGAAACCGATATGATTCCGAGGTTCCCCCTGGGAATCGTCAGAGATTTGAAGGAGGGAGCCTAAAATGTTATTCGAATCGATTTTTGCCGGTTTTGGCGGTCAAGGCGTTATGTTGATGGGTCAATTGCTGGCTTACTCAGGCATGTATGAAGGCAAAAATACCACTTACGTTCCATCCTACGGCCCTGAAATGCGGGGAGGAACGGCCAATTGCTCTGTTGTGGTATCCGACGAATTAATCGGCTCTCCGGTTATTTCAGAACCCAACATTGTGGTGGCGATGAACCGGCCGTCTCTGGAAAGATTCGAAACAATGATCAAATCCGGCGGCATCTTATTTTATAATTCATCGTTAATCGACGTGAAACCCAAACGGACCGATATTAAAGTTATCGCCGTTCCGGCCAATGAAATTGCAACGGAAATCGGCAATAACCGGGTGGCCAACATGGTAATCATCGGGGCCATCTTAAAGAGCACTTCGATTGTTCATATTGAAACCGTCATGAAGGTGTTGCAGGAAAAGGTGCTTACCGGCAAGAAAAAAGATTTGGTGGAGATCAATAGAAAAGCCATTGAAAAGGGCATGGAATTGGTTTAAAATATAGACGTGATAAAAAGGCTTTCCCAAATCGGGGAGGCCTTTTTTATGAAAACCTCCATGCAATACAGGAAAAAATTTTTTAAAAGGCGAAGTAGTATTCAAATTTTAAAATGAATCCGGCAAGTGAATCCCTTCAATTAAAAACTTGCCGGATCAAAGTTTAAGGAAAGGATGAAATTTTAAGATATGAAATTGAATACCCTTTGGTGGATTGGTCTCATTACCGCGATTTGTGGAATACTAATGTTTAAAGGAATCATTCAAATTGCCGGGTTTCCAAGCTTTTGGATGGAAACGGTTGCCGCCGGTTTTTTTGCCGCCGCGGCGTTATTTAAATAATTTGGTTTATTTTTGATATTTCCAGCGGAACTGCCATTTCTGGTCCGAATCTCCCGGATGCCACCGGAGCTCAAAAGCATTCCTTCGATCGGGAGAAAAGCATAAGCCCCCCAATATTTTCTGATGGGTATCAAATCCCATCAGAAAGCCGAATTTTTGGGATATAAGAATGGTTTGTTCAATACCCCAATTGATTTGGTCGTTCCTGTTGGATAGCATGATTTGGGTACCCTGGTTATCATTCCAGCGGTAATATTGTTCCCAGGAAATCCAGTTTTGATCCTTGTTATCACGGGCCAGGGAAACGATCCATTCCCCTTTGCCCCGGATGTTTCGCCATTTTGAAATATAATCCCGAAAGTCAAAAGTAACCATTTTATAATTCAGGGCTGCAGTATAGTTGGACCCGTCATATTCCGCCGAAACATGCAACCGACTTCCTACGGGTATATCCACGGAAGCGCTCGGTTTGTCTCGGCGGCTTTCAATCTCTGATGGAAATGAAAAGGACCGGGTTGAAAGAGATCCCTCAACATTTGGCAGTAAGGGGTTGTTCGCCGGGATAACTTCAGGGATTCTTTTCTTGATAACCGGTGCGGGTGGCGGATTAACGGCCAATTCGGCCACCACCGGCCGGTGATCGGAAAGATTCCAATCCAGGGTTTGGGCATTCAATAGACGCCAATGACGGCTGAGCCAAATCTGGTCCAAACGTACTTTGGGATTGCTAGTGGGGAAACTGGCGGCCAGGGGAAAGGCTTGGCCGATTTCCTGATAATCCTTTTGCAAAGTGTCAAAGAGTGGATCCGAGGGTGATACATTAAAATCCCCGCTTAAAATGACAGGGCCCTGAAGGTAGGTTATCACTCTTTCAATTTCTTGCAATTGATTCCGTTGCTCCACTCGGCCCAGACCCAAATGAGTGCCTAAAACAATTACCGGAACACCGTTTACATCGATTGCGACTTCATCAAGTCCGCGCTGTTCCTTGCTGCTAGGCAAATAGTGATGGCGGTGATAAATGATTTTATGGCGGGTGAGAACGGCATTGCCGAAATGATACCGAAAAAGGTTGTGATTCATGCCGGTGACGATTTTATAACCGGCGGCCTCAAATTCTTTTAATTTTTGGGATTCGATTTCTTGCAGGATAATGATATCCGGATTTTCCTTTTCGAAAAACGCCAAAGCTTTGGCCAGATTACTCCGCCGCTTTTCATCGTAACCATTATGCATATTGAGCGTCATAACCTTTATTTTATTCATTTCCGATGGAGCGTTATCGGCGTATACCACACTTGGAATAATTATCCAGTCTATGAAGAAAGCGGCGCAACATAGGATGATGAATCGAATGAAAAAGGAATAACAGGTTTCTGCCTTTCTAAAACCGTTATTCTTGGTAGAGTGTAAATTCAGAATGAGTCCCCCTTCTTGCTTAGTGAAACTTTCTATAACATTCTTGTTCATTTTCATTCTTCCTGGTGGTTTTTTTTTCGTTTGCCGCCAAGTATTAGTATAGTTTTCTCCCGATGCCGGGAGAAAACTCGGCTCTCTGGAGCCGTCGAATGAGGGCTAGAACCTTATAGTATTGCTTACATCAAGCGTATTTTTTAGCTGGGAAAGTTGAGTTAAAAATCTGTAGTCAGATTTCTTAAAAGATGATACGATTTAAAAAGAAAGTAAGTAATGGAGAAGTTATGAAACATCTCAACGCATATGATAAAGCCTTGATTGAAATCAACCGGCGAATTCTGAATATGAGTGAATTAGTCGGCGCTTCTTTAAAAGAGGCCATGGATTCTCTCGTAAATCAGGACATTGCAAAGGCTAAAGCGGTGATTGATGGCGACGAAGCTGTCGACGCCCTTGAAGAGGCTTTGGAAATGGATTCTCTGGAATTAATCTCTTTGCAACAACCGATGGACCGGGATTTGCGTTTTTTAGCGGCTGCCATGAGAATTAGCCGCGAGCTTGAAAGAATCAATGATTACGCCTGTGATATTGCCGAGTTAACCCTGGCTCTACAGCCTAAAACGCCTTTTTTTAAACCGTTGGTCGATATTCCGCATCTGGCGGAGCTGGTGCAGCAGATGATGAACAAAAGTTTAGAGGCATTTACCAAGCGCAACTCTTCCTTAGCCCGGCAACTTGACAGTGACGATGATCAGGTGGATGGTTTGTTTATTTCACTCCTTAAGGAGTTAACCGGTTATATGAAAAAAAACTCTGAATATGTGGATCAAGCCAGTAGTTTGCTGCTGGTTGCCAGGTATTTGGAACGGATGGGCGATCATATTGTAAATATTGCAGAAATGGTCATTTTTATTGACTGCGGGGAACGGCATCCCTTTAAAAGCAAATAAGGAGTATCAATGAACCCATTCCCATCATTATTTGGTCTAGCCGGTGGTTTAGGCCTTTTTATTTACGGGATCCAACTTTGTTCCGAAGGCCTGCAAAAAGTGGCCGCTCACCGGATTCGGCAATTGATTCGCACCCTGACCGGCAATCCCTTGATTGGCGTTTTCTTGGGTGCGGCGCTTACTTTTGCCCTCCAGGGCAGCAATGCGGTATCCGCGATGGTAGTGGGGTTTGTCAGCGCGGAATTGATGAATTTGGCGCAGGCTTTGGAAATTCTTTTGGGTTCCGCTATTGGAACTTCAATTACCATCCAATTGATAGCGTTTAAAACGACCAACCTCGCTTTGCTTTTATTGTTTATCGGGATGATCCTCTATATATTCGCCAAACATCAGCGGCTGCGCAATATTGGACAAACGGTGCTCGGATTTGGGCTGCTATTTTACGGCATGCATGTTATGAATTCCGCCATGGCCGCGATGAAAGATTATCCGCTGATTGCCCACATTTTAATTGAATTGAATTCCTATCCGGTATTGGGATTTTTAGTCGCTTTTGTGATTACCGCCGTTATGCAATCAAGCCCGGCTTTTCTGGCGTTAATGATGTCGCTGGCCGTTCATGATTTAATCGGAATCTATTCGGTCATTCCCTTTGTTTTAGGCGCTCATTTAGGTGGAACGGTAACCGGTATCATTTCCAGTATCGGCGCCCCCGGATTTGATGCCAAACGGGCTGCTGTCGCCAATTTTTTCTTTAAGTTGATCGCTGCCGCGATTTTTTTACCGTTTTACAAGATTCTCACCGGGTGGATGATCATCAGCTCCGGTAATTTAAGCCGGGAAATCGCCAATGCCCACACCTTTTTTTCTCTGGTAATGGTGATTGGCTTTTTGCCGTTTACCGGGGCGATAGCCGGTTGGATGGAACGTTTGATGCCCAGCCGCAAAATAATACTGGGAGAAGCGCTTTACCTGGATCCAACCCTTTTGGAAATTCCTGAATTGGCCGTAAACCAGGCGCGGCTTCAGACTTTGGAAATGGCCCGGATTTTACGGGAAGAAATGCTCGTCAGGACGATTCCCGCCCTTCAATTTGGCGATGACAGGGCCGTTGATCGCATTGACGAGGTGGAACCGGCCATCGATCAATTATATAGCAAGATCAGCAGGTATTTAACGAGTTTAGGCAATAACCGGATTTCGGATCAGCTGATGCAGCAAAGCATTGAAATTTTATATGTTGCCAATGACTTGGAACACATCGGGGATATTATGATCATCATGGGTAGACATATCCGTAAAATCAATATTGAAGGTATTGCTTTTTCCCCGGAGGGGCTTGAAGAATTGGAAAATATGTTTGCCCAGGTCCGTGAGCGGTTGGATTTGGCTTTAAAAGCTTTTGCCGATCATGATGAAAAGGCGGCGATGCGGGTGATAAAAGAGCATCCCCGAATTTTGCGCCTGGAAAAGGAACTCCGTTACAGTCATTTTGACCGGATGCAGGGCGGTAATGAAAAGACCATTGCCACCAGCGCCGAACACTTGGATTTGATTGAAAGTTTTCTACGCATTGACGGACATGCCGTCAATATTGCCCAAGTCGTGGTGGGGATGGTTTAGGACTGCAGGCCTGACGAAAAGAACTTAAACAGGATTAACATGATTTTATGGATTTACCGGATTTTTTTAAGACCTGTTTTAATCCTGTGAATCTTGTGAATCCTGTCTTCGTTAACCTTTATTTAGGCCAACTTTATCTAAAAAGTTTAATTCAATATATATAAAGAATAATTATTATTTTTTCTCTGTGTCTCTGTGTCTCCGTGGCCTATATTCTTTGCCACAAAAGACAGGGAGACGATTGGACAAAGTCAAGTTAGAAATGTTGACTGAATCGGAATTCATCAACGACTTGTCCATTCCGGATATCGATGATTTGAATTTTTGCTTGATCCATCAGGGCGATGGTGGGAGTTTTGTCCTCGTTTTTCGGCAGAGCCGGGCTTCCGGGATTGAGATATAGGGTTTGTCCAATTTTACGAATTTCGGGAATATGGGTATGCCCGGAGATGATGATGTCATAAAAACCGCTTATTTTGGCGGGTGTGGATTCCGGGGTCCAATGATGACCATGATGGGCCAGGATCTTCCATTCCGGGGTGTAGATATGGGCATAAGGCGATTCCAGGGGGTATTCCAACACCATCTGATCGACCTCGGCATCGCAATTTCCTTGGACAATGACCAGGGATTGGGATAGCGAATTCAGTTCCACAGCCAGACTTTTAGGGTCATGACCTTCCGGCAAAGGATTACGGGGCCCATGATATAAAACGTCCCCGCAATGGATGATTAAATCGGTTTTTTGCAAGTACTTTTGATAAGCTTCCCGCCAGGCTGTTACTGAACCGTGGGTATCGCTGATAATTCCGATATTCATCGTAATTCCCCTTTATGAAAGATTTTATCTGAAAATCGAGGCCGTTTATGGCAAAAAATAATCCTGGGAAAAAACTTTACCCTCAGGAGGGTCTTTCCATTTTATTTTAACAGGATTTGTTGATGGAAATGTGAAATTAACAAAGAAGTAATCCGTTATTTATGGATGGATAATTCAGCTTCAATAGGATGGGTATCTTTGAAAAGGAAACTATTGGCGTTGATCAAGTCCGCACTTATTCTTTGGGGGAATGAATATGGTAGAAGGCAGAAAGAAGAGTCAGTACTATTTAGGATTGGTTTTAGCGTTCGTTGCTTTTTTCGGATTGCTCATACTCCCTTCCGCCCGGGGAGAGGCGCCCGGGACAGAGGGTCCCCTTGGTTCCTTCACCCGCATAAAAATGGAAAACGGTTTAACCTTAATTGTCAAGGAAGTTCATTCGGCGCCGATAGCGGCGGTTGATATCTGGGTCGGCGCGGGAGCCAAAAATGAGACCCCGGAAATTGCGGGATTATCTCATTTTTTCGAGCACATGTTATTTAAGGGAACCGCCAAGCGGAAAGTGGGGGAAATCGCCCAGGAAATCAAGGAGGTCGGGGGCTATCAAAATGCCCAGACTTCCCTTGACACCACCCATTACTACGTGGTGGTTCCCAGCAAAGAGATAGGATTGGCTTTGGACGTGCAGGCCGACGCCATTATGAATTCTTCTTTCGACCCGCTGGAAATAGAGAAAGAACGCCTGGTCATCCTGGAAGAGAAGCGGCTCAAAGAAGATAATCCCCGGGGGAAATTGGGACTCCTGGCCTATCAGGCCGTGTTTAAAGGAACTCCCTATGCCCATGATGTTTTAGGAGATGCGGAAACACTGGCGAAGATTAACCATGATACTTTTATGAATTATTACCGTCAATATTACATCCCCAATAATATCGCAGTGGTTGTGGTCGGAGATGTCGACACCCGGCAGATTATCGATCAGGCGAAGAGTTTGTTTAAAGATTTTCAAAACAACGGCAAAGCTCAAGCCAGGAAGAAAGCTTCCGAATTTAAAATACCGAGGCTCGTGAAAATTACCAGAGTCGATGCAACCATGCAAGTGGATCAAACTTACCTTTATTTCGGCTTTCCGGGTCCGGGTATGAATGATCCGGACGAGGCGGCCTTATCGGTGCTCGGCGTCATCCTGGGCGGCGGAGGGGGCTCCCGGTTCCATCAGGAACTGGTGGAAAAGAAAGATCTGGCCAATGAAATTGGGGCCGGCTATCAATCCTACCAAAACATCGGGATGTTCGCGATCTATGCCCAAATGCAAAAGGGAACGACTACGGCTTTGGAATCGGAAGTTCAAAAAATGATTTCCCAAATCATCAAAAACGGTGTCAGCGGAGAAGAGTTGTCCCGGGCCAAAGCCATTGTCCGGAGTCAAGTCGCTTATGCGGTGGAAAGCAATGCCGATATCGCCTCGATATTAGGCGAATACCAGGTGGGCGGGGATGCGTCCAATGCGGCGGCATCCATAGGAGAGATCCAAAAGGTAACCGCCAAGGATGTTCAGCGGGTCGCCAGGAAGTATCTCAATCCACAAGCGTATGTCTTGGCCACGGTTAGACCTTTGGAGGTGAAATAATCCGATGATACACTTTCGAGACAAGAATAACAACCCATACAAAAGAATTGGTGTTTCTCTGGGATTGCCCGTTTTGATCTTGGGCCTGGCGATAGCCGGCGGATTCTATCAACCCGTGCAGGCGGAGACCCAGCTTCCAAAACAACCGGCTGTAATCAAGAAAGTATTCCCCAACGGGTTGACTTTATTGGTCAAACGCAATACCGCCAATGAAGTAGTGGTGGTCAATGCCTTTGCCGGAATGGGGGCTCTCTACGAATCCACCCGGGAGCGCGGCATCTCCAAACTGATGCAAAGAGTATTAATCAAGGGAACGGCGACCCGCAGCGCCCGGGATATTGTATACCAAACCGAATCCCTCGGCGCCGCCATCAGCAGTAATATCGTCAATTATGATTCGGGGACGGTTTCTCTCAAGACGACGTTGACCGGTTTTGACACCGGTTTTGAGATATTTTTGGATACCCTGATGAACCCCGACTTTTCCGAGAAAGAGGTCGCCAAGGAGAAAGCGCTGATGGTCCAGGAGTTAAAAGCTTCGACCGATCAACCGGTTGGAGAAGCGTATCAAAATTTTCTCAAACTCTTCTATGGCAACTCCCCCATGGGGATGACCCCGGATGAAATCGCCGGAAATGTGGGGCGGATGACCCGGGACGATCTTCTTGGCTGGTATAAGAAAATTTATCAACCGGCCAATCTGGTAATTAGTGTGGTCGGAGATGTGGAGCCCCAGAAAATCGAAGCGACTTTGGCTAAAACTCTCGGCGGATGGGGAAAAGGGGAAAAACCGGGACCGAAAGAGGTATCCGCTCAAACAAGGACCGAAAACCGGCAGGTGACTGGCTCCCGCAATTCCCAGGCCATCTTTATGATTTTAGGTTTTCCCGCCCCTTCAATCGGAGAGGCCGATTATCCCGTCATGTCGGTGATCAATTACATCATGGGCAGCGATATGGGCTCCAGACTGTTTGTGGAATTGCGGGACAAAAAAGGTTTGGCCTATACCGTCAGCACCGGTTATGAAGCGGCCAACTATTCTTCGTACTTGTATACGTTCATGGCGACGGCCCCGGGAAACTATCAAGCGGCGAAGGCCGGGATCCTGAAAGAGTTTTCCAGGTTAACAACGGAACCCGTATCTCTCCGGGAGTTGGATGTGGCCAAGATCGCCCTCAAAGGAGGATATCTCATGGAGCATGAGACCAATTCGGCGCAGAATTATTTTCTGGGAAGTTATGAACTGTCGGGGCTTGGATATTCCTTTGATGAAGAATACCCGAAGCTGATTGATGAAGTGAGCGCAGCCGATGTCCAAAGGGTGGCCTCCAAGTATTTTCAGCACTACTCCCTCAGCGTGATTTCGCCGGTGGAGATTAAGGAATAAGCGCTTTTTTCATTTGAGCCACTCCGGTCACGACTTCCGGGTGGCTCAAATGGCTGTAACCCAAAATTAGTTTATGGGTATGACTCTTTTTTTCCAGCGCATGCTCACTGACTGGGTGGACCATGAACCCGGTTTTTTTGATATTCGCCACAACTTTTTCATCAAAGGAAATCCTCTCAAATTCGGCAATCAAATGGAGACCTGTTGATTCTCCGGAAATTTTCAACCCGTCCGGGAAGGCCTTTTTCAAATGGCTGATCAATAAATCGCGTTTGGCGCGGTAAGCCTTTTTCATTTTGGCGATGTGCCGCTCCAAATGCCCCTCCTCGATGAAACGGGCCAGGGTCAGTTGGGCCAGGATCGGCGCGTGATTGTCCTGTAAATGCTTTAACTCCCGGCAACGGGTTATCAAAGCGGGCGGCAGGATCATATAGCCCAGCCGGAGCGCTGGAAAAAGGATTTTACTGAAGGAACCGATGTAAATGACCCGGTTGGGGTCCAAGCCCTGCAGCGAATGGATGGGCGCTCCCTGATAGCGGAATTCGCTGTCGTAATCATCCTCGACAATATAACATTCTTTGGCCCGCGCATATTGAACCAGTTCAATTCTTCTTTGGATGGGCAATACCACTCCAAGGGGGTATTGATGGGAGGGCGTCAGCATGATCAGAGCGGGATTCAGGTTTTGGGGCAGCAGGGAGGTCCTGATGCCCGACTCGTCGACCGGAACCGGAAAAATGTGCTCGGTATGGACCTCAAACAGATTCCGGATTTCACGGTGAATGGGATCTTCGATAAGGTATGAACTGCCGGAGGCGAGCAGGGCTCTGGTGATAATGGACAGGGCCTGGACAGCCCCACAAGTGATAATAATCTGTTCGGGTCCCGCGTAGACCCCGCGGGATTTTTTCAGATAACGGCATAGGGCGCTGCGAAGCTCCATTCGTCCTTCCGGAGAGTCGTATCCAAAAATGTCGGCCGGAGAGTCCAGACAAACGGCTTGCTCCAGCTGGCTCCATTTTTTCCTCGGCAAAAGGCGCAAATCCGGGATTCCAGAGCGGAAATCGATTTGTTCCGTTTGGGACCGGGAATTTTGGAACTCTTGGATCGTTACTGGGCTTTCGGCTTCACCTTCTTCCAAAAATGCGCCTTCCGCTACATAGGTACCGGAGCCCGGCGCGCTTTCCAGAAAACCTTCGGCGATTAGCAAATCATAGGCCTCGATGATGACGTTCCGCGAGACGTTGATTTGGCTGGCTAATTCCCTGGTAGCAGGGAGTTTTTCACCGGATTTCATTTCTCCATGTAAGATTTGGGCGCGAATCTGCTGGTAAACCTGTTTGGTTAGAGAGGCCTCGCTCATCTTGTCGATTGATAACCACATGTCTTCCTCCGGAAAAGTGGTACTATGAATATTCTCTTTTGGTGGCTCTTTTTTAGCCACTTCTTTTATGATACATTATACTAAAATTATTGGGTTACGGATAGGAGGTATCGGAATGGATTTTAAAACGATTACAATTCGCTCCGCCGGGGCGAAAGATATTGAAGGTATTTGGCATTTGCTGCATGCCAACTGTATGGGATGGAGCCAGGAGAAAATAAAAGAGAATATTGGCCGCCTGCTGGTGATGGAAGAGGGAGAGGATGAGCGTGAGCGGTTGCTGGGTGTCCTATATGGGGAATTGAATCCGTATAAAAAGGAAGTTTTTTGGGTAGCCGTTCATCCCCTATATCCGGAAGAACCCCTCAAGCAAATGCTGGTTGGAAGTTTACAACGGAACCCTGAAAGAACTCAAAAAAAGTTACTGGGTTTCCAGATTATCGGTTGTCCCGGAATTCGGAAGGCATAATGTTTGGAAAGGAGACTGGTGAAATATGAAAATAACAGTTATTTTGGGACACCCATACATGAACAGTTTTAATCATGCTATTGCCGATGTGGTTATAAAAACACTTCACGAAAACCGTCATCGAGTTTTTTATCATGATTTATATGCGGAAAAATTCAATCCGCTTATAACGGGTCAGGAATTGGTTGATGATGTTTCCAGCGATGAAGTCGTAAAGCAATATTGTGATGAAATTAAAAAGTCCGATGGAATCATCATCATCCATCCCAATTGGTGGGGACAGCCTCCGGCAATTGTGAAAGGTTGGGTTGACCGCGTCTTACGGAAGGGTATAGCGTATCAGTTTGAAGAGGGAGATCAAGGCGGGGGTGTTCCGGAGGGCCTGTTAATCGCAACAAAGGCAATCGTTTTAAACACTTCCAATACTCCCGAGGATAGAGAACTGAAAGTATTCGGCGATCCTCTGGAGCGGATTTGGCGGGATTGCATTTTTGATTTTTGCGGTATCAAAAAACTTGAGCGGAGAATTTTTCGAGTAATTGCTGAAAGCACTTATGAACAAAGGAGAGAATGGCTTGGTGAAGTTCACAAAGTTATTTCGGATGAATTCCCCGAATTAACCTTGTGAAGCGGTTAGGTGATCCATCATAAACTTTTTCAACATTTGGATTCCGGCTTTGTCCAGTTCAGGTGAATATTCCAGCAACCCGATGTTGGCCGGTATCATTTTTCGGACATCGCCGAAAACCGCCCGGGAGCTAATGAGATAATCAACCCGGGTGAGCATTTTCCGGAAAGCATCCATTTCATCAAGGCCGCAGTTCTCGACGGTGATATGGTCGATACCCGCATCGGCAATGGCTTTTTTCATTTTTTCCGTATAGGCCCGGGTCATACAGACGATACCGGCCCGGGACCCTGCCGGGAGGGCTTTGATTTTCAAGAATGTTTCCAGATAGGGCGCGGCCATAACCCCGAATACCGGTTTACGATAGGGCTCCAACAGGGCTTTGACATCTTCAAGATGCGTAAAGTGGGTTACGATAAAGTCGGCATGGTTGATTTCTTCCTGGAGGATTTTATCCGGGAGTTCATGGAGCAAACACCCGTCAACCTCGATCTTCAGCTCCTTTTGGAGCGTATTCCGGTAGTGGTCCAAATCCGCCTGGTTGCACTCGACCATGAAGGCGCGGGGGGATTTTCTACCGGAAACCGGGTCTGGAGACTCCAGCCCAAGAATGGTTCGATTAAAAATGACCGTAAAAAGATCCTCGGTGGTGAAGCCCAGCGCTTTGGCGCCTTCGATCGCTTCCTGGGCCAGGGCGATTAATTTCTGATTGTCCTGAAGATTGGCGGGAGGCAATTTATCGGCGACATAGGTTCCCTGCCCCTGCTTGGTCATAAGCAAACCCTCCTGTTCCAATTCCTTATAGGCGGCAATTACCGTGTTGCGGTTTATCTGCAGGTAAAACCCAAGGTCTTTTGGAGTGGGGACCTGGCTCCCCGGCTGCAAAGCGCCGCTTAACAAGTAAAATTTGATCTGTTCCTTTAATTGTTGGTAAATAGGAAATTCCGAACTTTTATTGATTTTAAATTCCATCGCAATCCCTCAGTTGAATGAAATAAGTTCCTTTATCCATAAGGATGGATCCCGTTTCCTCCATTTTTCAAGGAAACGGGATTTTGCCGAAGGCATTCCGGGCTCCCGGCAGATTACAGCCGTGAATTCCCGGATCATCGCTTCCCTTAGGGACTTTTCCGGATAAAGCGGATGAACGGCCACCCAATGGATAACCACTTTCCTTTGTTGATAAGTTCCACAAAGGACTCCCAGAATCCTTTGCCTGTAGTGCAAGATATAAAGCCGGTCCAGATCGGCCAATATTCTTTCCTCGCTCATCATTTGACTGTTGGCGTGCAATAAATACCATATGGACCGAAGATCCAAAGAATGGGCTTTTTCAAAACAAATTCCTTCGCTGGTCATGATGGTTCTCCTTCATTCCGCTTTATTCAATTTTAAATTCCGCTGCGATTGGGGCACACTTTACGGCAAATGTAGCATTTAATCCGCCATTCGCCGCCGTTGTGTTCTCCGAAAGCGTGATTTTTGCACAAAGGCTGATTGATGGAGATCCCATCCAAGGCTTTTACCGGACAGGAATCCAGACATAATCTGCAGTTTGGAATGCAGCCTTCATAGGATGCCAGAGGGTCGGCCGGTAATGTTTCCCCGACAAAGACCCCGCTTAACCAGATCATGTTGCCGTACTTGTCGTTGACCAGAAGAGTGTTTTTGCCCATCGTGCCAAGTCCGGCCAAAACCGCCGCATGTTTTAAGGAAATGATTCCCCTGAATTTATTGGTTTTAGCGTCCCACTCGTCCGGTCCGGTGGAATTCATCGGAATGGCGAGGGCTCCGTGATCCTCCAAATACTCCGATAATGCAACCGCCCGGTGATTCATTTGCGCCATTAATTCGTTGCGCACCGTCGTGTAGGGGACGGTTGATTTGGCTTCCAGGGCGCTTTTTAAAAACCGGGATGCCAGGATGATGACGGACTGGCAAGAGGGTAAAACATCCTGGGGATGAAAGCCCTCCGGAGCTTCCTTAAAACGGTCGACCGAAGCGACGCCGCACAAATCCGCCCCTAGTTCATAGGCTTTCTGTTTGATTTCAGCAATGGAAATATTGATGGACATGGTCGATTTCAACTCCTTGTCATTTTACTCGACATTATTTTTTATAGTTTACTAGTTAACTAGATAACTATATATTAAAATACTTTCGCTGGATTGTCAAGAAATTGATGGGAGTTATGCCATCAACCCATCCTGAAGCAATCCGCTTTCCCTCTGGCGACAAAAGGGGTTTTGGGAAGCGGGAAAGAATGATTTCCGTGAGGGAAGTAATTCATCGGATGACGGAAGGAATTATTTTTGCGACAGAATGAATTCATTGGATGAGGGAAAGAATTATTTTTGTGACAGAATGAATTCACTGGATGACGGAAAGAATTATTTTTGTGACAGAATGAATTCACTGGATGACGGAAAGAATTATTTTTGTGACGGAATGAATTCACTGGATGACGGAAAGAATTATTTTTGTGAGGGAAGTAATTCATCGGATGACGGAAGGAATTATTTTTGTGAGGGAATGAATGCATCGGATGAGGGAAAGAATTATTTTTGCGACGGAATGAATTCACTGGATGACGGAAGGAATTATTTTTGTGAGGGAATGAATGCATTGGATGAGGGAAAGAATTATTTTTGTGACGGAATGAATTCATCGGATGACGGAAAGAATGATTGGAAAATCCGTTGAATCCGCGCCTTTGGAAATGGCGATTAGTCCGTGGAATCCTGGGAGTTTTTCTCTTGTTCATATTGATTTGACCCCCATATGCCATATATGTATGTTTTTCTACGCTTTTTCTTTGTTTTTCTGCCACTTCCCCAGAACCCGCCATGGTATTATATTTTCCGGCTTGGTTACTCTCTGGAAGGATTTCAGTAACATTCATGGAATTTATTTATGTTCTACCACCAGTTGAGAGAATCGTGAGAGAAAAAAGGACCATCCAATGAAATTGAATCAGAGATTATTCAAAGATAACGTTAATGGCAAGTTCGTGATCCAAGGGCTCCGGGCGGAAATTGGAAAACGCTTTGTCCATGACCGGGATTTCAAGTTGTTTTTGATCGTCGGCCTGTGCGCCGGAATCGCCAGCGGGATTAACTCCACCACCTTTAATAACTTTTTAAGTGATACGTATAAACTTTCGGCCGAGTCCCGGGGAATTGTCGAGTTTCCCCGGGAACTGCCGGGAGTTTTCATTATGGTAGTTTTGGGACTGCTTTCGTTCCTGGGTGATATTCGTTTAGCCGTGGTGGGAATGCTGGCGGCATCCTTGGGCATGTTGGGGCTGGGTCTGTTTTCCCCCACCTTTGCCAGTATGCTGGTATGGATGATGATGTTTAGCCTTGGGACCCACATCTTTATGCCCCTGGCGCCGGGGATTGGAATGGCCTTGTCCGAGCAGGAACAGTATGGAATGCGGTTAGGGCGGTTCAATGCCTATAATCTGGCGGCCACCATTCTTGGCTATGCCATTGTCTGGGTGGGATTTAAGTATCTGGGGCTAACCTATCAGTGGGCCTTTGTAATTGCGGCCTTTTTTTATATTTTAGCCGCGGTTTTCCTGGAAATGATGAAATCGAGAAAGCCGGCAGCGCGGAAGGTTAAGTTTGTTTTTCGTAAACAATATATTCTTTTTTATATCTTAAGTGTGGTGAATGGGGCCAGAAAGCAGATTTTTCTGACCTTTGCGCCTTGGGTGCTGATTAAGGTTTTTCAGGTTACACCTCCGGTGTTTGCAGTTTTGGGCGTTATTATCGCTACGGTAAGCATCCTTACCCGGACCATGGTCGGCAATGCCATTGACAAACTGGGAGAGCGGTTTGTTCTCTCCGCTGAGGCGGTTGTTTTGATTGCCATTTGTATGGGCTATGCCTTCGCAGCGGACTTAGTGCATCCTGGTATAGCTGTGGTGGTTATTGCGGCCTGTTATATTATTGATAATTCCATGAACGCCGTGGAAATGGCCAGATCCACTTATGTCAAAAAGATTGCAATCGATCCCGATGACCTGGTCCCCACTTTATCGGCAGGAACCAGCTTGGATCATATTGTGGCAATGACGATACCTTATTTCGGTGGATTGTTATGGGTGAACGTGGGATATCAATATGTTTTCCTGGCCGCCACCGGAATAGCAGTGATAAATTTGATATTATCCAGGAAGATCAAAACGTGATCCTTTGCTTATTGATGGACTTAACAAGACCTCTGATAAAATCGGAGAAATCACGGAAGTAATTGGCGGGATTGCCGAACAAACAACATTATTAGCTTTAAATGCGGCAATCGAGGCAGCCAGAGCAGGAGAACATGGGAAAGGTTTTGCTGTGGTTGCGGAAGAAACCGGTAAATTAGCCGAACAATCCAAACAGGCAGCGGGTATGATTGTGGAACTGGTCAATCAGATGCAAAGCCGGACCCAAAGCACCGTGACGGCCATGGGTCAAGAGTTGGTGAAAGTAAAGACGGGACACAATTTAACCACCGAAACCATTGGAACGTTTAATGAAATATTCAGGGCTTTGATGGCCAATCTTACTCAGATTGAGTCTGTCGCAAAATCGGCCAAGCAAATGGCGGAGAGCAATGAAAACGTAATTTCCGCCATTCATAATATTGCGGCCATCACGGAGGAAAGTATGGCCAGTACGGAAGAAGTCTCGGCTACTTCCGAGGAACAAAGCGCTTCCGTTGAAGAGGTAACGGCTTTGGCTGAAAATTTATCGCTCATAGCCGATAATCTGAAACATTCGGTTGCGGCCTTTGTAATATAATTTTTCCGGGGATTATTCCTGCAAAAGTGCTCCAATCGTCAATGTTACTATCGGACTAAAATAACCACCTCTTTACGAAGATAGATGGATGGTATATAATGGAAACAAACACACGTTTGATGCTGGATGTTGAAAGTTAGTCCATAGGGGGTAGTTTTGATGGAATGCCGAATCCGGGATGTAAAAATTAATTATGAAATCTATGGCGAGGGCATACCGATTCTGATGATTCATGGATGGAGCCCGGACCACAGATTAATGAAAGGGTGCATGGAACCGCTCTTCCAAGGGATGAACACAGGATGGAAACGGATATATTTTGATCTGCCCGGAATGGGAAAAACCAAAGGACAATCCTGGATTACCGGTTCGGATCAAATGCTTGATTTGGTTTTTGATTTTATTGATACACTCATTCCAAACCAGCGCTTTGTGGTCGCAGGGGAATCCTATGGCGGCTATTTAGCCAGGGGCATAATCAACAAACGTCCGTCGGTTGTGGATGGACTACTTTTGATCTGTCCTTCGGTAGCACCGGGAAGACCCAAAGAAAATAGAGTTTGCTTTCAGGTATTTGAAAAAGATGATGCTCTCTTAAACAGTCTCACGGAAGAGGACAGGAAATATTTTGAAGGAGAAGGTATCAACGCAACACAAAACAAACGGGTATGGATGCGCTTTAAGGAGGAGATCCTTCCGGGTCTGAAGATTGCCGATTATGCATTTTTGGAAAATTGTTTGGGAAAGAATGTTCCTTTCAGCTTCAATGTGGATGCTCTTGAAAAACCCTATCTGAAACCAACATTGATGCTGGCGGGAAGGCAAGATTCCGTGGTAGGGTATGGCGACTTATGGCAAATTATTGAGATGTACCCCAGAGCTTCCTTTATTCTGCTGGACAAGGCCGGTCATAATCTTCAAATTGAGCAGGATAGCCTGTTTGCGCAAACGGTAAAGGAGTGGCTCAATAGGGTTGTAATGGAAATGAGCCGGTGAAGAGTTTTCTCATTAAAAGATAAGCTCGCCTAGATCATCATTATCAGGCGGGCTTATCTTTTTGCAAGATAAATTTTCCACATCATGAACTGACGATAGCAAATACGGCTCCATAACTATACATGTGAGACATCAAAAGCAAAACGCTGGCTATCTGATATTGAAATGCAATGCTAGAAAATACCTTTCCTGAATCCGGAAGGTTATTTGTGCTTTATCGTGAATTTTTAATTCAATGTCACTCGATGAGGTAGAGGTATTGGAATGGTTTTTAGGAAATTCAGGAATTTAAGCATTTCATGGAAGTTCACTTTCATTTATTTCATATTGTTAATGGTTCCCACGGTTTTTATCGGAATCAGCGAATATCAAAATATGGTCCGAACCTCAGAACAGCAATCGGACCGGCGGGTTAGCGAACGAATCTTTCAACTTAAACAAAACATTCTTTACACGATGAAAAACGCCGAAAGTATTTCCGAGGAAATTATTTTTAAAAGCGAGTTTCAAGCTTTTCTAGACGATGATTTTTCCTTTAGTTCCGGTGACATTGATAATTTTCTTTATAGTGTCCAAAACAAATTGCTTGATATTAAGCATCTTTACCCGAATCAGTATTATAAAATCAGGATATTTACCAGCAATCAAGCCATGAAGGAAGCGTACGATCTCCTCTATTCCATGAAGCGAATTTCCGGGAAGGATTATTTTGGAGATATTATCCGTTCACCCCGTAAAATCATTTGGGGTGAGGTTAGGAAAGCTGAGGAATATTACGATTTAGTGGTAACCATTAACCAAAAACAAAACAAAAGTATTGTTCTTCCGTTGTACGAACGCATCACGCCGGTTACTTCCAATAAGTTAATCGGGGTGCTCGAAATTGACATATTAATTGAAAAGATGTTTGGAGATTTATCCGAGCTGCAGCTTGGCGAGGGCGGGTTTATTTATATTGTGGACCCAAGGGGCAGGATCATCAGTCCGCATCGAAACAAAATCTTGAAGAACATCCATTGGAGTATGTTCCCGGGTGATAACGGAATCAAGGAAATCATCTCGGCCAAGGAAAAATTCCGGGTTGCTTATGAAACCGTCAAGTCAACCGGTTACAAGATCGTGGCGGTTGTTCCGGAAAGTGAAATTTTGAATGAATTGGCGCGCCAAAAAAATTATTTGATTTATACCATCATCGCCGGAACCATCGCGGTTTTTTTGATCACCTTTTTGACGACCAATTTTTTATTTGCCCGTTTAAAAATCATGATCAAGATGATGAAAAGAATTCAAGGCGGCGAGTTTGGGGTGAGGATCGCGGAGCAAGGCCATGATGAGATTGGCCAACTAGCGATTAGCTTTAACCAGATGGCCGCCAATCTTGAAGAAGTTATGAAGAATCTGATCGAACAGGAGACCGCCCACCGCGACGCGGAAATCAGGGCGCTTCAATCCCAGATAAACCCGCATTTCCTTTTTAATACCCTGGAGGGGTTAAGAATGGAATGCGAATTGAGGGAGGAATATGATCTGGCTGAGGCCATTACTTCTCTGGGGAAATTGTTCCGGTACAATATCAAATGGACTAACCGCCTGGTTCCGCTACGTCAGGAAATCCAATATGTAAACAATTATATCACGGTAATGAAAATACGGTTCAGAAATAAATTCAGTTTTGCGGTCGATATTGCGGAAGAATTACAGGATTATCTGGTCATTAAAATGCTGATTCAACCGCTGGTGGAAAACTGCTTCTATCACGCATTTAAAAATCTTGACGGAATCTGGGAAATTCATATCAGGGGACGGATAACCGGCGATAACCTCGATCTGGAAATTGATGATAACGGTAATGGGATCGACGGGGAAAGGCTGGCCAAAATCAACCGGGGTTTGCTGGATGACAATCATGCCGGAATCGATAAGAAAACGGAAGGGTTTATCGGTTTATGGAATGTTAACAAGCGGATTAAAATGCAATTTGGAATGGAATACGGAATCAGCATCAGCAGCGTCCTGAACCGGGGAACGAAGATTATCATCCGAATACCGGTTAATCATGATGAACAGGAGAAAGAAAATAATGTATGAGATGCTTATCATCGATGACGAGGAGATTATCCGGCGCGGTTTGGAGGCCATCATCAAACGGAGCGATCTGAAATGTTCCAGGATATATACTGCCGCCGACGGGCGGGAAGGGCTTGAATCCATCATCCAATATCAACCGGATATCGTAATTACCGATATCAAGATGCCGCATCTCGATGGTTTGGAGTTGATTGCCCGGGTTCAAAAAATCGCTCTGAAAAGGCCGGTATTCATCATTATCAGCGGTTATGACGATTTCAACTATGCCAAACAAGCCATCAAATACGGTGTGAAAGAATATCTTTTAAAACCCATTGACAAAGAAGAAATGATTCAATTGCTCCACAATATCAGTCTGGAACTTGATGACAACATCCAAAGGCATCAGGCTGAACTGGTCAAAAATATGCAAAGTAAGGTTGGTATGGAACTTTTAAAGGAAAAATACTTCAATCAGTTAATTCAAGGGGATATTTACGATGAAAAAACGTTTCGAAAACAACTTTCATCATTGGGAGTAGTTTTCAATTCCGATTTATTCCGAATTTTAGTGATCGAATATTGCATTCAAAACCAAGAGAATCCCAATGTTTTTGATGAAATGGATCGCTTCGCTCTCAAGGATGCCGTTGATGACGGCATTTCCGTAATAACCAAGGAGTTTTGGAGCTTTTACGATACCGGTTTGCGTCTGGTTGTTCTACTTTGCAACGCCGATAACTTTTTCATCGAAAACCATATCAAAAAAATATATGAACAGATTAACAAATATTTAAGCGTCAATATCAAAGTCGATACTTTTTTGGGCGTGGGTAACGGTGTTACCGGTCTTGACAGGATCCGGCATTCCTATGAAGAGGCTTTAAATATGGTTTTGTATAAGGTCATCCGCAAACCGGGAGAAGTTTTATTCAGCAAAGGCATGGAGGATATTGACGAAAACCCCAATTATCATAATAATTTCACCAGGATCGCCAGTGAAGTGGAGCTTTGTATGAAAAACAACGTCGCCATGTTGCTGGAAGAATTTTTCCATCCGATGCGCTTTGACCAAGGGCCCATCAGTAAATTGGCAACTTTTTACAACGCGTTTAACCAATACATGTATGATTATTTCACGGAGAAAGGCATTGATTTTGCGGTCGTTTTCGAACCGGGAACGGATGATTTCCGGGAGTTGGATTCATTTTGGGACCTTGAACAAATCAAAGAATATTTAAATGGATATTTATTAAAAATCAGTCATATCATTTCCGCATACCGGGCCACCAGTCCCGACCGGAAGATTATCGAACAGATAATCCGCTACATCCGGGACAATTACGATAAAGATATCAATCTGAATATTGTCGCGAATCTCTTTCATAAGAACAATAGTTATTTAAGCGTCTTGTTTAAAAAAGAAACCGGACAGAATTTCAGTGATTATTTAACCCTGATCCGGATCGAGAAGGCGAAGGAGCTCTTGGCGCAAAACAGCCTTAAAATAGTGGATGTATCCAATAAAGTCGGTTATCCCAATGCAAAACATTTCTGTGTGGTATTTAAGAAAGTAGTAGGACTCTCACCAACCCAATACCGGGAGGGCTGTTTTAATACAGGAATCCATCAGGACAATCCCTGATTCCTAACCGAATGTCTGCATGACCCAAAACCGGTTATCCGTACCTTACTTTTCATCGACACCACCCAAAAAAATAAAACCAAATCTAAAAATCTTGGAACACTTCATTCCCCTGAGTTGAAATATAATTAATTTGAAACCAAGTTGTAAAAATATTTTAACGTAAAGCGGAAGGAATGAATCATAATTGCTAAAGGGGTGTTTTTATGACAAGGTTTTCTTTTTTCAGACGCAGGCCTCTTTGTTTCATTTTCATTTGCTTGTTCATTTTTATCTCCGGCAATACGGCATGGGTAGCCCGGAAGTTTAAAATCGGAGTAACGCTTTATGGTTTGAAAAACGAATTCCCAATTTTGTTAAATAAGGCGCAGAAGGAGACTGCGGCGAGGCTCAATGTGGATTTGGATGTTTTTGACGGTAATTATGATACGAAAACCCAATTCGATAATTTTGAATATATGATTACCCATAAGTATGACGCAATTATTGTCGATCCGATTGATGTGGACGTGATGGCGGTGGCTGTGGAACGGGCGGTCGGGAAAGGTATTCCGGTGATTGGCGTCAACGCCGAGATCAACACCGATCAATTAACCTCTTATATCGGTTCCGATGATGTCTCCGCAGGTGAAATGGAGATGCGATATCTGGCTGAAGCAATGGGCGGGAAGGGTAACATTGTCATTATCGAAGGGCCGGACAAGGGTTCCGGCCAGTTAAAGAGGAGAAAGGGGATTCATAACGTACTCAAGCAGTATCCCAATATTAAAGTGCTGTCGCAAAAGACGGCCAATTGGTCAAGGACGGAAGGATATACCTTGATGGAAAATTGGCTCAAGATATTTCCAGATAAAATTAACGGTGTTTGCGGTCAAAATGATGAAATGGCGTTAGGCGCCATACAGGCTTTGGAAAAAAGAGGCATGCGCCTTCCGGTGGTGGGAGTCGATGGAATATATGACGGTTTAGCAGCTGTTAAAACAGGACGTCTTGCCGCCACTTGCTTTCAAGACGCCCAGGGTCAGGGAACGATGTCGGTCGAAGTGGCGGTTAAATTTTTAAAGGGAGAAAAAGTAGCCAAATATTACTGGATTCCATTTGAACTGGTTACTGCCAGGAATGTTGACCGATATTTCTCCCGGCGAAAATAGAAATGATAATCGGTAATCATTGCTTACTCCATTTTTCAGGAATTAAAGTTTCATAAGGAGTGGTATGAATGATTCCAATCGCAATCGGAGCGGATGAAGCGGGAGATGATTTGAAAGAAAAATTGAAAGAATATTTAAAAGGCTTAAATCTTGCATTCGCTGACTATGGAGTTTTTGAAGGCGAACCGGTATTTTATCCCAATATCGCGCTTAAAGTGGCGCAGGCGATTATGGACGGAAAGCACGAACGGGGAATTTTGATTTGCGGAACAGGTATTGGAATGGCGATATCCGCCAATAAGGTTTCCGGGATCAGAGCGGCCGTTTGTCATGATCTCTCTTCCGTCGACTGGGCCCGGAATCAATATCATGCGCAAATCATTGCCTTGGGCGCCCGGATAACCGGGGAAGAGCCGGCTAAGTTATTGATATCCGCCTGGTTAGAAGTGAAAGTAAAGGTTTGACTGATCCTGAAAGTATCACGGTTTTCCATGGATGAAATCGTTGAATAAGAGATATTGATCAAATTTAAGTTCATGTCAATAATCGATTCATCAAAAGATTTTAAATGATGGACAGTTATTGATATCAGGAATGATTATGCCCTTTTATATTCCATATTATTCCATTATTACTAAATAATATAAAATCAATTGGTCAAAGGAGAATGAGGAAAGTGGAGAACATTCCAAGTCTGGAACTGCGTAATATTGAAAAGTCTTTTCCCGGCGTGAAGGCATTGAGCAATGTCAGTTTTTCACTCCGGAAGGGCACGGTTCATGTTCTGTGCGGTGAAAATGGCGCCGGTAAGTCCACATTGATGAAGATCATCGACGGTATTTATCAGCCGGATAAAGGACATATCCTTATCGGCGGAAAGGTAGTCAAAATTGATAACCCCATCGATGCCAGAAAACATGGTATATCCATGATATTTCAGGAACTGAACTATATTCCGGAGATTACCATCGAGCAAAGCTTATTTCTTGGCCGTGAGCCGAGGAATTCCTTTGGAATCAAGTGGAAGGAAATTCGTCTTCGAACCCTTGAACTCCTGGAACAGGAAGGTTTGTCCTATAAACCCGACAGTAAGTTAAAGGACTTGACCGTATCCGATATTCAGATGCTTGAAATATTGAAGGCGATCTCCTATGACTCGGATGTCATCATTATGGATGAACCGACTTCTGCCATAACCAGCAAGGAAGTCAAGGTGCTGTTTAGGAAGATTGCCGATTTGAAAGCAAAAGGGGTCAGTATTATTTACATATCCCATAAAATGGAAGAGATTTTTGAGATCGCCGATGATATCACGGTGCTTCGCGATGGTAGTGTTGTTGATACGCGCCCCGCCGGCGCATTGGATATTGACACGGTCATATCGCTGATGGTCGGCAGGAAACTGACCAATGTTTATCCCAAGGAAAATCTGCCGATTGGAGAAATTACGCTTGAGGTTGAGAATTTAAGTCACGGGAAGTTATTCAATCATATCAGCTTCAATGCTTGCGTAGGAGAGATTGTGGGCTTGGCGGGGCTGATGGGAGCGGGACGCACCGAAGTTGCGCGTGCCATATTCGGCTTAGACCCCCATACCTCCGGAAAAATAAAAATCAAGGGAAGAGAGGTTAGGATTAAAAAGGTGCAAGACAGTATTGACCATGGCCTGGTGATGCTTTCGGAGGATCGGAAAAGATACGGGATTATTCCAGTCCGTAGTGTGAAGGAAAACATTTCCCTGCCCAACCTGGCTCAATTCATCCGGAGCGGCCGTTTGTTTTCCAAAAAAGAAAAAGATACGGTTCAATCCATTTGTGACCGCATCCGGGTAAAGACACCGACTTTGGACACTACCATCGATTCATTAAGCGGAGGAAATCAACAAAAGGTAGTGTTGGCCAAATGGATGTTACGGAGTCCCAGTATTATCATTCTCGACGAACCGACCCGCGGCATTGATGTGGGCGCCAAATTCGAGATTTATAAATTAATGACGGATCTGGTCCGCGAAGGGAAAACGATGATTATGATCTCTTCCGAACTGCCTGAACTTTTAGGAATGTGCGACCGGATTTATGTCATGAGCAAGGGGAGAATCACGGGAGAACTTAACAGAGCCGATTTCTCCCAGGAAAACGTCATGAAATTAGCGACAAGGAGTTGAAATGTATGAATCGTGACAATTTGAGGTCCCGATGGAATGAGATGAAGAATAAGTATAGCATATTTATGGTCCTGGCGGTTATGTTCGTGATCTGTTCCTTTTTAAGTCCTGTATTTGCCACAGGGGGAAATATTGCCAATATTTCCAGACAGATTTCCATCACAACGATTATCGCCTTTGGTGAGACGATATTGATTATCGCCGGTTTGCTGGATCTTTCGGCCGGATCTGTGCTTGCGCTGTCGGGTTTACTATCGGTTGCGGCATTTAAAGCCACCGATTCCCTGCTTCTCTCGATGGTGGTGGGTGTCATGATTGGTGTCGGATGTAACCTGATCAACGGGATTGTCGTCACCAAGTTTAATACCCCTCCTTTTATTGCCACGCTGGCGATGATGACCGCCGCACGGGGAGCCGCGTTAATGTTTACAAATGGCCAGAACATCTACCAGATCGGAAAATTTATCGTTTGGGGGCAGAGTAATATTTCGATTATTCCCACACCGGTTGTTTTTATGATTGGTATTACCATTCTTACCTGGTATTTGCTTAGGCAGACGAGATTCGGCCGGTACTTGTATGCGGTGGGTGGTAATCAAGAGGCGGCCCGCGCTTCGGGAATCAACATCAACAGCGTGAAGATGAAGGCTTATTTAATCAACGGTGTCTTTGTCGGTTTGGCCGGGGTCATTTTTATGTCCCGCGTTAATGCAGGTCTACCCAATAGTGGCGCCGGTTTTGAATTCGATGCCATGACCGCGGCGATTATCGGCGGTACCAGTTTTTCGGGTGGTGTCGGTACCGCAATGGGGACCTTGGCGGGTGGATTCATCATGGGTTTACTCAATAACATCATGAACCTGACCTTGATTCAGTCCTATCTGCAACAGATCATCAGGGGCGCGATTATCGCTTTAGCCGTTATGTATGATATTCATGCGAAAACAAAAAGAGAGTCGCGCACCATCGGTAATATTGAGGAACGTATCGCCCGGGAGACTCAAAGTATTGGTAATTAGTAGGATTCAGGTTCCGATTGAATCGAGTTACTGTGATATTTAAGCGGACAAGGATGACGGTAATCCCGGGATGGATAGTAGAAATCGCTCAACAAACGGAATGCTTGTTCTGCTTGAATAAATAAAAAAGGGGAGTGTATGAAATGAATCGGAGAATGAAAAAGTTTTTAGCTATCACTCTGGCGTTGGTCCTGATTGCACTGGTTACCACCTCTGGCGGAAATATAATGGCCGCCAAAAAATTCAGGTTTGCTTTTGTAGCGAGGGCTCAAGGCGACTCTTTTGCCGCTTGGTTAACCAATTCCATCAAGTCGGAAGTTGCGAAATACCCGGATATGGAAGTCAGCGTTTTTGACGGACAAAGTAAAAATGAAGTTGTGAATGCAGCCATTGAAAATGCGGTGACCAATAAATTTGACGGTATCCTGCTTCAACCGTTTGATTCCGAGGCCCAGGTCGCTCCGATGAAGGCTGCAATGGCAGCCGGGCTTAAATGCGCCACGGTCAACATGTTTGTTAACGATGGCGGTGTGATTTCCCGGGTTGATGCGGATCCTTACGGACAAGGCGCAGTACCTGCAAGGGTAGCCTTACAACAAGTCCCCAAAAATTCCCGGGTCGTTGTGTTACTTGGACCGGCAGGGAACAGGCATACTCTGGAGCGTCGCCGGGCATGGCAGAAAGAATTTTTTGAGAAACGGCCCGATGTTAAGATTATTGACGAGCAGATCGCCAATTGGAACAAGGATGAAGCAATGACCAAGATGGAAGACTGGATTTCGGCGACCGGCGGAAAAATCGACGCCATTGTATCCATGAACGATAACATGGCTGTCGGTGCTTTGGAAGCAGCCAAGGCCGCAGGCATTAAAAAGATTCTGGCTTACGGTGTTGACGGTACTGCGGAAGCTTGTCTTTACATCAAAGAGGGCAAATTGACAGTAACCTGTCTCCAGAGCGCATATGAACTGGCCAAGTTATCTGTGGGGCTGATGCATGATTTGTTTACCGGAAAAAAGAAACGGGCCGACATCATGATACCCAATATCCTGATTGACAAGTCCAACGTGAATCAATACCTGGAAATGCACAGGAAAGCCGGAAATATGCAGTAAGTTATTTTTCATAATTTCGCGTGCGGCCGTACGGTTGCGCGCGAAATTCTATCAACCTTAACAGAAAGACAGGTGTTACCATGAAAACCACCATGAAAGCCGCAGTATTAACCGAGCCTGGAAAAATCGTCTTTGAAGAGCGGCCAATCCCGGTTCCGGGGGAATATGAAGTCCTGGTTAAAATCAAACATGTGGGGATCTGCGGTTCGGATTTGCATTATTATGAACATGGCCGAATCGGAAATTTTATTGTGGAAAGACCTATCGTTTTAGGTCATGAAAGCGGCGGCGAGGTTGTAGAAGTCGGGAAAAAAGTGACCCATGTAAAAGTGGGCGACATGGTTGCTTTAGAACCGGGATACACTTGCGGCAAATGTGATTATTGCAAACAAGGGTTGTACAATCTCTGCCCTGATGTAGTGTTTATGGCGACTCCCCCTTATGACGGGGCATTTGCCGAATATGTGGCATTTCCCGGCGATATGGCCTTTAAATTACCATCGAATATGGATACTTTGGAAGGGGCTTTGATTGAACCGTTAGCGGTAGGGTTTCATGCCGTGAATCAAGCCGGGGCTAAAATCGGGGACTCTGCGGTCGTTTTAGGTTCGGGGTGTATCGGGTTAGTGACTTTATTGGCATTAAAGGCCATGGGTGTAAGTACCGTCTATCAAGCGGATGTTATTTCCTCCCGGCTGCAGATGAGTAAAAATCTCGGAGCGACACAGACTTTCAAGGCGGATGAGGTGAATGTGGTCCAGGCGATTATGGATATTACCCATGGTCAAGGAGTCGATGTCGTCATCGAAACGGCGGGCAGTCAGATTACCACCCGGCAAACCGTGGATTTGGTGAAACGGGGCGGAAAGATTGTTTTAGTTGGAATGGCGCCTGAAGCGAATATTCAATATGATTTTGGACAGTTAATTTCCAAGGAAGCTTTTATCCATACGGTTTTTCGTTATCGTAATCTGTATCCGGCAGCCATATCGGCTGTGGCAAACGGATTGATACCTTTAAAAAAGATTGTCACCAATAGCTATCATTTCAATGAAATACCTGCGGCTATGGCAAATTCGCTGAAGGATAAACAGAATTCGGTTAAAGGAGTGATTGAGTTCTAGTAAAACGTTCTCTAAATAACTACTCATTGATTGTGAACGTTTTACTTAAGTAGAGCGTATCTTCCCCATTTCTGATCACCATTTATTTACGATACGTTCTACTAGGGATCATCTTTCCGGGAAAAAAATTTTATGGCTCCAGTTCGCCAATAGCGCTTAACCCTTTGGGTAAGCGCTATTTTTTTGCCAGGGAATACTTGGTATTGAGAGCGTCATGGTTTATCGGCAGTAAGGCCGGAAGTAATCGAAAAACAGATATTTTGTGGGGATTGAAAGCTAACGGATAATTTGGGCATTTACAAAGGCATTTTAATTGGCTATAGTAAAAATATCATTTCATGGAGAGCGAATAGGCAACAGATTGAAATGAAATTCATCTTTTATTGATTTGGGGAGGCAAAAGGGAATCATGTCCTATAGGATCGGAATCGATATCGGCGGAACAAAATGCGCAGTCATCCTGGGAAGGATATCCACTGGTGAAAAACCGGAAATTCTTGATAAAGTTATGTTTCCAACGGAAAGTTCCCGTGGGGTGACCTACACTTTGCAGCAGATTTTTATCAACGTCGAACAAATTTTAATTAAAAACAGTTTGAAAATCACCGATATTCAAAGCTTTGGCGTCAGTTGCGGCGGGCCTCTTGACAGCAAGCGGGGCGTAATCATGTCGCCGCCTAATTTGGTAGGTTGGGATAACATTAAGATTGTGGAAATCATTCAACAACGTTGGGGTGTGCAAACCCGGCTGCAAAACGATGCCAATGCATGCGCTTTAGCTGAATGGCGTTTTGGCGCAGGTGTGGGTTATCAAAACGTGGTTTTCTTAACGTTCGGAACTGGGATGGGAGCAGGACTTATTCTTAATAACCGCTTATATAGCGGAACCAATGACATGGCCGGTGAGATCGGACACATCCGGATGGCGGGCTTTGGGCCGGTAGGTTATGGTAAATCCGGTTCTTTTGAAGGCTTTTGCAGTGGAGGCGGATTGGCTCAATTGGCCAGGATAAAAGTTCTCGAAAAAATTCAGATGGGGGAGAAAGTCTCCTTTTGTTCAGGTATTCGTGATCTGGAGAATTTGAATGCCAAAATTATCAGTGAAGCAGCTCGCGCCGGAGATGAACTAGCTCTGGAAATCTTCGGAATTTGCGGCCGGTACTTGGGGCAAGGGTTGGCGATCTTAATCGATATCTTAAATCCCGAAGCAATCATTATCGGTAGTGTTTTTACCCGATGCCGGGAGTTGTTGTGGGAACCGATGACCCAGGTAATCAACAGGGAGACCTTGAGTTTAACAAATGAGGTCTGTCGTATCGTCCCGGCCGGACTGGGAGAACAAATCGGGGACTATGCCGCCCTGGCGGTGGCTGCATATGATGGGAGCGAGGTTTAATCATGGAGGCGAGCCAATGAGAAATGAAACAAAAGTGATTTTTAATCAACTATTTGAAGATTATCCGAAATTGGAAATTTGCAGCGAAAGCATTTTGGCAGCCTTTCATTTCATGCAACAATGCTACTCAAACGGAGGTAAAACGTTGATCTGCGGCAATGGCGGCAGTGCTGCCGATGCCGAGCATATTGTCGGTGAATTAATGAAAGGTTTTTTATTGAAACGGGAGCCTACCCAAGGGGACAAGGAGAGATTCAAACGAGCTTTTCCTGAAGAATATCAATATCTTACGTCCAATTTACAGCGAGCCCTGCCGGCGATTTCTTTGGTGAGTCAATCGGCTTTATCAACCGCTTTCATCAATGATGTTGCCCCGGATATGGTCTTTGCCCAGCAAGTGTTCGGATACGGGCGGGCCGGTGATGTATTCATCGGCATTAGCACCTCGGGAAACTCTAAAAATGTGGTGAATGCCGTCAAAGTCGCCAGGTCCTTGGGAATTCAGACTATCGGCTTGACGGGTGAAAACGGTGGTATGATGAAAGGCCTTTGCGATGTAACGATTACCGTTCCGGCCAAAGAAACTTTTAAAGTCCAGGAATATCATCTTCCGGTTTATCATGGACTCTGCGCTATGATTGAAAGAGAATTTTTCGGGGAATAAAATCCGGCCCCCGGTTAGAATATCTTGGCAGTCGACGATAAATTGATCTTCATAACGAATGGTGAGATAATGTATACTGATGATTCATTACAAAAATTCGGCGCGACGGATATGGAGAGAACAATGATCAAGGTTCTGATTGCGGATGATGAGGAAAAAGTTTGCACACTGATCTACAAATTGGTCAATTGGAAAGATTTTGATATGGAGGTCGTGGCGACAGCATACAACGGCATCGACGCACTGGAACGCATTGAAGAACTAAAGCCGGACCTGGTAATTACGGATATCCGTATGCCGGGTCATGACGGTATTGAGCTTATCGCGAAGGCTAAGGAGATCAACGAGGGAATCGAGTTCATCATCATCAGTGGATACAGGCATTTTGAATATGCCCAAAGCGCTATCAGGTTCGGTGTTAGCGATTATCTGTTAAAGCCCCTCAAAAAAGAGGAATTAACCGCTACTCTTGAAAGGATCCGTTTGCATTGCAGGAGTCGCGCCGAACAACTATCTGCCCAGGAACAACTGCGTTTGCGCATCAAGGACGATACCGGCAAACAAAGAGAACAATGGTTTGTGGATTTTTTGTCGAATTCCGGGGAAGCCAAAGCCGGTATTGAGGATTTGAATCAAAGGTATTGTTTTAAGTTTGTGAAGGGAATTTTTCAACTTGCGGCAATCAAGATCGATTGCCCCTATGAGAATTACAACGCCGACAGCATTCAGGTGCTGTACGAAAAAATAGGAAAAATTTTGGATTCCAATATCCGCGACAGTTGTTATGAAATGGAAATTTACTGCCAAGATACTATCGTTTATGTGCTATTGAATTATCCATTGGAAAACCGCCTCTTTTTACGCCGTTTGTTGAAAGGGCTCATGGCGGAACTTTCGGTTCAACAAACCGTATTTGACAAAGTTTTTTTTACACTCTGCGTGGGCAGGCAAACCGAAGAGGTAGGAAAGTTGCATCAATATTTGCGCTCGATCCAGGATACCGTGTTTCAAAGATTGGTGGATGGAACGGGAAAAATGATTGAAGAAGCGCCTGCCGCTGAGGAATCTTTACCGATGAAGCAGGAATTCCTGTTGGGTGATTTCAGGCGGGGGATGTCCCAGGCCGTCGAATTACTGGATCTACAGGCTGCGGTAGCGGTGGTTGAGGCTTTGGAAAGATCTGTACCCACGAATGAAAAAACAAAGGGCAGTATGATTTATAAATTGGTTTTGGCGGCCGGAGAGATGTTCATGGTCCTCATTAAAAACGCGCAGTATAATGTGGAAATTTCTCCGGAAAGCTATCAGGAGTTCAAAATTCGTTTGTCTCTCTGCAGAGATGGAAAACAGCTATTTGAATCCCTCAATTTATTAGTCGCCACCCAAATCGATTTTATTATCCAACAGAAAAAGCAGGCTGATAACAGGCCTATCCGGATAGCGAAGGAGTATATTCAAAGGAATTACATGAAACCGATTGGGCTGGAAGAAATCAGTGAAATGTTGGGGTTTAACCTTTCTTATTTTAGCGCGCTTTTCAAAAAAGAAACCGGAAAAAATTTCTTGGAGTATCTTACGGAAGTGCGAATTTCCAATGCCAAGGAGCTTTTAAGGGAAACGAATCTGAGCATTACGGAAATATGCAATAAAGTCGGCTATTTGGACCAAAAGCATTTTATCGCCACCTTTAAAAAATATGCCGGAATCAAACCCGGAGAGTTTCGAAAACTTTATTCTTAAGAGTAGGCCATTCTTTTTTTTAGGAGAAAAAAGACTTGGAACTAAAATGGAGCCGTTATTTATTTTACCGTTTCTTTCTGGCTGCCGCTGCAATGGGGATAACCATTATCCTGTTGCTGTTTTTTTTATCGATGGCCGTCGGTGAGGACACCCTCTATCTTTGGGTCGCCATCGGCGGAACCATGGTTTTTGCGGCCGAAGTCTATGGAATGTATTCTCAAATCTATAAACCTTATGTCGAAACCCAAAAAATGCTGAATCTTTTTATTACCGGTTACACGGTTGAAGGTTTGTATGATATGCGATATTCTTTTACCCCCCAAATGGAACAGGCTCTTTTAAAGCTGAAGGGCTTCATCAACACCAATGAAATATTAAGAGTAAGCAAGCGCCAGGCCCAGTTTTTGGCGCTGCAAAACCAGATCAATCCCCATTTTTTATACAACACTCTTGAAGGTATCCGCGGTGAAGCCCTCGGAGCCGGACTTGATAATGTGGCGGAAATGACGGAGGCGTTGGCCAGGTTTTTTCGATACACCATATCCAATTTGGATAATTTTGTTTTATTGGAAGATGAACTTTCCAATATTGAAAATTATTTTATTATCCAACAATACCGTTTCGGTTCCCGGTTGCAATTGGCTGTGGAGTATGACGATCCCCAAAATAGTCCGTCCATTCTAAGGTATAAGCTACCCAAGTTAACTTTACAACCGATTGTGGAAAATGCCATCATTCACGGAATCGAGCAGAAGGTAGGTACCGGTACGGTGGGCATTAAGCTGGAAACGACCCAAACCCGCCTTTTAATTACCATATCCGATGACGGTGTGGGTATGGATGAGCTCCGTTTACAGCAACTGAATGAAAAGTTGAACAATTCATCCTTTGACTACATCAAACCGGACTCGGAACAAAAGGGCGGCATTGCTGTGGTCAATGTCCACAAAAGGATTCAACTGTTATTTGGCGAGGAATACGGGATTTGCATATACAGCACGAAAGATGTGGGAACCGACGTGGAAATTACCCTTCCCTTGTTAACCAATATACAGGAACAGGCAATTCTTAAAGGGTAGGACCCGTCCAAAAAGAATCAATAACCATAAAATATAAGGTGATTTTAAGAAAAAATGCGACCGGAAATTTTACGCTTGGAAAAAGTGATCACCGCCGAAAACGGTGTGACTCTTTTAAATCATTTTAATCTCCATATTTTTCGAGGGGAGATTATGGGTCTGATTGCCATTAACCGGCATGGACTGGAAAGTTTGATCGAGTTGATCGGCAAAAACGGGCCCTTATATTATGGTTCGGTTTATTTTTGCGAGCAGCTGGTTAATAGCTATGCCCATAGCCCGCTGACGCGCAATAAGATTGCAGTGATTGAAAAGCGTTCCAGCCTGATTGAAAATTTGACGGTGGCCGACAATATATATGTCATGCGCCGTGGTTTTAAAAAATATATTATTCATTCCAAAACTCTCAATTCACAGTTTAGGATGTTTGCCAAGGATATTGGAGTGAATTTACACGGGGATCAGCAAGTGCAAGGTTTAACCTACTATGAGAAATGTATTGTGGAATTGTTAAAAGCCACTATTGGCGGGGCTAAGCTCATCATTATCCGTGATATCAGCAACTTCATCAGTACCACGGATCTTATTAAGTTTCATAAACTCATGCAAACCTATAGCGGTTGGGGGGTTTCATTTTTATACATTTGCAGCCATCATCAGGAAGCTTTTTCAATTTGTGATAAAATCTGCTTAATGGAAAATGGTAAAGCTCTGAAGGTTTTGGGAAAGGATGAATTCAGCGAAGAAAAAATCCTGCCCTTTACCACTGAATTTTATAAAAACTACCATGTCCGGCAGGCTCTGCCGGAATGGCTGAATGATTTTCCATGGGTTTACCGGGGAAAAGCCGCCGCTATCGGCAAAGGTTTTGACAATGAAAATCCGCCCAAGCCTTTCCAAAACCAACAGCAGGTGCTGGAGTTTGCGAATGTTTCCAGTGGAAGTATCCAGCACCTCACCTTTAACATCAAAGCGGGGGAATGTGTGGTCTTGCTGGACAAAAATAATACGGTTTACGCAGACATTCTGGCGTTGTTGAATTTTGGAAGAAAACCCGGGCAGGGACAAATTCTGTTGAACGGGGGGCCTCTCGCCAAAAAAGCCGACCCCAAATTGGGTTTTATCCCGGAAAAACCGACTCAAAATTTATTGTTCAAGGAAATGAGTTATTTAGATAATATGTGCTTCACATCGGACAGAAAACTACGGCCCTTTTGGATGCGCAAATCCATCAAAAAAAGTATCATCAAAGAATATCAGCCAAAGATAGGCCCGGATATCCTGGCCCAGGATATTAGCAAGCTATCGGTACAATCTCAGTATAGTCTGGTATATTATCGAATTCACTTGCAAAACCCGCAGGTTGCCGTTTGCGTTAACCCCTTTTTCGAGGCGGATATGAATATGCGTCTTCAAATCCGTAATTTACTGAAAATGATTCTGGATAAAAAAATCGCCGTCCTGATTCTAACCCTCAACTTATCCGATTCTCTCTTAATAGCGGACCGCCTTTTAGTCCTGGAAAACGGTTCCTTGGTTAATGAACTTTACAGCAGCAAGTGAGTGTGAGGCTCTCTCCAAGCTGAGCCGGAATTTTCTGTGAACGCCGAAAAAACAAACTTCAAAAAAATCCACCCTGATTTCCAAAAAACCCCCCCATCCGCAAGTTTTAACTTTTTGTTATAATCTATTCATCGAATTGAAAACAAATCCATCTCTTAAAGACAGGTGAATGAAGTGACGGACTATATTGTTGCTATGGAACATATTTTCAAATCATTTTCCGGGGTGAAGGCATTAGATGATGTTTCATTTTATTTAAAATCCGGCGAAGTGATGGCTCTTCTGGGGGAAAACGGCGCCGGCAAATCCACCCTGATGAAGATTCTCTCCGGCGTATATACGCGCGATAGTGGAGAAATCAGTATTTTCGGAAAAAAGGTGGGCGACATGACTCCCCACAAGGCACAGGCTCTGGGAGTCGCCATTATCCACCAGGAACTGAATATGTGTTCCCATCTTACGGTGGCCGAAAACATCTTCCTGGGCAGGGAAAAGAGCCATCATGGAGTTTTATCAACCCAATCGATGAACACGGAAGCCCGTGAACTGTTAAACCGGTTAAAGATAGACATCGATCCCCAAACAGTGGTCGGAGATTTATCCGTATCCAAACAGCAAATGGTGGAAATTGCCAAGGCGCTTCACACCAATGCCAAAGTGCTGATTATGGATGAGCCCACCAGCGCCTTAACGAGCAAGGAAATCGAGGAACTTTTCACTATTATCAGGGATTTAAAGAAGAATGGCTGCGGGATAGTATATATTTCACACCGTTTGGAAGAGTTGCAGTATATTGTGGACCGGGTAACCATCATGCGAGACGGCAAGTTTGTGATGAGCGAAGATTTTAAGAAACTAATCATGCCGGAGATCATTTCCAATATGGTCGGACGGGAAATCAAAGAAAAATTCCCGCGGGTAAAAACCGCACGCGGCAAGAAAGTCTTCGCGGTAAAAAACATTAATGCCGGAAAAATGGTTCGAGACATCAGTTTTGAGTTATACGAAGGGGAAATTGTGGGAATCGCAGGTTTGATGGGAGCAGGGCGTACTGAAACCACCCGGGCGATTTTCGGAGTGGACCCGAAGGATTCCGGGGAAATTTTTATTAACGGAGAGCCGGTTACGATTAACTGCCCGATGGACGCCATCAAGGCCGGATTGGTTTTGGCACCTGAGGATCGTAAGAAAGACGGGCTTTGCACGGGCCTGTCCATCAAGGAGAATATCGCTCTGCCGAACCTAGACATCCTCTGCAATACCCTGGGCGTGGTCAACCAGAAAAAAGAAGCGCAAATGATCGAAAAAGCCGTTTCCAGTCTCAATATAAAACTGGCAAGTCCCGAAAATGACGCCGCCAGTCTTTCAGGCGGCAACCAGCAAAAACTGGTTGTTGGAAAATGGCTGGCCAGAAATTCAAAGGTGGTCATTTTTGACGAACCAACCCGCGGGATAGACGTTGCCGCCAAGGTTGAAATCTATAATATCATGAATGAGCTGAAACAGCAAGGAATCGGTGTATTGTTCGTGTCATCGGAAATGCCGGAAATCATGGGTATCAGTGACCGAATATTGGTGATGTGCGACGGAAAGATTACCGGCGAACTGGACCAGGAACAGGCGACCCAAAACAAGATCTTGGAGTATGCCACTCAATTTGAAAGCAAAGATATAGCCAGCTAAAAAGTATCAAATAAATTCGAGGTAAAAAATAATGGGAAATAATATACTGAAGAGATTATTCAACATCCGCGGAATGGGTCAGGTTATTACGGTTGGTATCGGTCTAATTGTAATGTGTGTGGTTTTCGGAATTATCAATCCCTTGTTTTTTTCGCCGGTCAATGTTGCCAACCTTTTGCGGCAAATCGCGCCGATTCTTTTAATCGGTATCGCTCAGTCTTATGTCCTGATTACGGGAAACATCGACCTTTCCATCGGCTCGGTGGTCGGCATGAGCTGCATGGTGTCGGCGACTTTGATGACCCGTGGCGTCGACCCTTGGGTCGCGGCTGGAATCACCATGGTTATTTGCCTGTTAACCGGCGCCCTCAACGGTTTCCTGGTTTCCGGTTGCAAACTGCCTTCATTTATTGCGACTTTGGGTACCATGACCATAGCGCGGGGCGTGGCCCAAATTGTCAATAATAATTATAATACCAATTTAATCGGCGACGGCCCCGTTGCCAATGCTTTCCGTGATTTTTTCTACTACGGAAAAACTTTCGGCATCTTTAACCCGATCCTTATCGCCATTGTATTATGGCTTATTTTCAACTTCTTGCTCAGTAAGACCCGTACCGGACGGCATATTTACGCTACGGGAAGTAATTTGGAAGCCGCGCGCCTTTCCGGTGTTAATACTTTGAACACGGTGATCAAGGCCTATGCGGTCAGCGCATTTTGCGCCGGTGTTGTTGGACTCATCATCTGCGCCACCACGGGCATGGGAACCATGGATGCGGGTAATTCCTATGAACTCTATGCCGTTGCGGCGGCAGTTATCGGTGGTGTCAGTACCCTAGGAGGACAGGGGATTTTGCTTGGCACCGTTGTTGGAGCATGTATTTGGGGCGCTTTGGCTAACGGTCTGCAATTTGCAGGCGCGCCGGTGGCCATCCGAAATATTGTGATCGGTATTATTGTTGTGTTATCCGTATTCATGGATGTTATTGTCCGCTCCAGAAGAACGGAAAAAACCAAAACCAAAACAACTGCTAACCCGCAGGTGGTAACCCCGAGTTAATAAAAGCCTCAAGGCTTTTATATAAAAAAGGAGGAAAAAGTTGATGAAGAAAGTAAGTACTCTGTTCCTGTGCGCTCTTCTCGTTCTGGCGGTAAGTTTTGCTTCTGTATCCATCGCCGCACCCAAAACATTTAAAGTATTTCTAATTACCATGGATCAAATGGACCAGTATTGGGCAGGAGTTGACCAAGGTTGCAAAAAGGCAGTCGCCGAACTTGGTAACGTTGATTACAAATGGACGGCTCCGGATATCAAAGATGACGCCAAACAAATTGAAATGATTAATAATGCGGTTGCCAACGGCGCCAATGCTATTTTGCTGGCAGCAAACGGCCCGGATGCGGTTACATCCGCTTTGAAAGAAGCCCAAGCGAAAAAAGTCCAAATTCTTTATGTTGATTCTCCCGCCAAATTTTCTGCAGTTGGAACTTTTGCCACCAATAATGAAGGGGCAGGTAAAACCGCAGGTCTTGAAATGTTGAAGAATCTTGCAAAAGCGGGTATCAAAAAAGGTAAAATCGGTATTGTCAGTGTCAATGCGGCAACCGCTTCCACCGTTGCCCGTGAAAAAGGATTCCGTGCGGCTTTTGCCGGTAAAGGTTTCACCTTGCTGGCCACCCAATATTGCGACGGTGATGCGGCAAAAGCAAAAGACATCGCCACCAACTATATTACTCAAGGTTGTGTTGGTATCTTTGGCGCGAATGAGGGTTCCGCAGTAGGCGCTGGTAATGCAATCAGAGAATCCGGTCAATCAGTTATCGGTATTGGCTTTGATTCATCCGATGCCATTAAAAGCTTGATAAAAGAAGGATTTTTAAAAGCTACTATGGTTCAAAATCCATCCGTGATGGGCTATGAAGGCTTGAAAAAAGTAATTAGCGTTTTAGAAGGCAAGGTTAAGGCTGACGGTAAAGTAGTCGATACCGGTGTATCGATCGTTACCAAGTAAGCTGTTTTTTCTGGTAGCCAGTGTTCCCAAAAAACCCGGGATATTCAAAGTATCCCGGGTTTTTTTATATTCAAAACAAATCGGGCTGTGGTAAATTTTGATTGTTTGCTGGAAATTTGACTGTTTATATTTTTTATCTTTCTCTCCGGCGAAATAAAAAAATTACCGATAATTGAATTAATCAAGAATTATAATCATCGCTTTTGCCCGTAAAAATACTTAGAAATGAAAAATGTCGTCAAAAGTCACGAAAGGATGAATAGAATGGTAATCCATAAATTTTCAAAATCCATCATCTCTTTTTGTTTGATCTTGATAGGGGTCGGCTTCGTTGGAACGCCTTTGGCCACGGCTCAAAACGAGGTCCCTCAATCTCAAAAATTTCCTAAAATAGGTTTGGTTTTGGGCGGCGGATCCGCCGGCGGTTTTGCTCATATCGGAGTCTTAAAATGGCTTGAGGAGAATCGTATTCCTGTGGATTATATCACCGGTACCAGTATGGGTGGGCTCATGGGTGGTTGTTATGCCATGGGAATGACACCGCAGGAGATTGAAAACTTGGCCGAGAGTATTGATTGGAATAGCGTTTTTAATCCGACTGCGCCATTTGATTCTTTGAATTTTCGAAGAAAAGAAGACTATCGGGATTACCCTATGTCCGGACTGGGTATTCGGGATCATAAAATCAGTTTGCCCAATGGGTTGAGTATTTACCAAATTGACATGCTTTTAAGCCGGATAACCCTCCAGTATTCTTTGGTAAAAAATTTCGGGGATCTTCCCATCCCTTTTCGGTGTATCGCCACGGATATCCGGAGAGGCGAGTCTGTTGCATTAAAAAGCGGTTCGTTAGTAAAAGCCCTTCGGGCTACGATGTCCATTCCGGCAGCATTCGCTCCGGTTGAGTATAACCGACGACTCCTGGTGGATGGAGGTATCCTTAACAATTTGCCGGTAGGAGAAGTTAAAGCGATGGGTGCCGATGTGGTAATTGCCGTGAATATCTTGTCCCCGCCCCAGAACCATCTTTCCGAAAATATCGGCACTGTAATATCGCAAACTCTGGATACAGTCACCGGCAGTAATGTCAAACCTTCCGCTGCAATGGCCAACATGGTGTTGGAACCGGAATTAACAGAACTGGGACTTTATAAGTGGGATGCAGTTGAACGTTATGTGGAATTGGGTTATCAAGCGGCAGACAGACAAAGAGATGTGTTATTGAAATATTCTCTGGATGAATCATCATGGCGTCAATATTTGCAAACCCGGAAAAACCGTTTTCGTAACGATTTAACCGTCCCGCATGCCATCGAAATCGTGGGCGCCTCCACGATGAATGAATTGGCTATGCAAAAGCATTTGCGTTCCTATATCGGCAAACCCATTCATACTGGCTTTCTAGAAAAGGATTTAACCGAGATTATGGGTTCCGGTTTATACGAAAGCTTGTCCTATGAGTTTGAAGCCGGTGAAGATGGGCCGGTTCTAGTCGTTACAGTACAGGAAAAAACCTATGGTCCGCCATTCATTTTATCCAATATTCAAGTAGCTTTCGATCAGGATCAAAGTAAGTTTTTTGTGGGACTCCGGATGAGCCATATGAATGTTGCCGGTCCAGGTTCCGAAGTCCGGGCTGATTTCGGTATAGGAACAGAACCCAATCTATTCTTGGAATTCTATAAACCTGTCAGTGATAGTCAATGGTTTTTGGCCACCTCCATGAGGGGTAAGCGGGAAAGCAAAAGTTTATTTGACAATGGCATACGCGTCACGGACTATAAAATCACTGATTATCAGTTAGCTTGTGATTTGGGATATGCTTTCAACCGGTTTTCGGAAGGAAGGGTCGGTTATACCGGCGGATATCAAGACGCCAAATTAAAAATCGGGGCTCCTTTGGATGCGGATTACGATGGGCCGGTCCGGATGTTCCAGCTTAAATGGAATTTCAATTCCGCAGACGACCCAATTATACCCCGCAGAGGTTTGGCGATCGATTCCAATACCAACTGGTATTTATATGCGCCGGAAAGTTCAAATCAATTTGGGATCACCGAAAATAAGATCCGCTGGCATGTTCCGGTTGGCGAGCATGATTCGGTTTTTGTTTCCCTCTCCGGAGGAGTCTCTACTCATGACGATTTACCTTTACCCCAGCAATTTAAATTAGGAGGATTGTTTCGGCTCGGCGCATATTGTTCCGGCGAGCTTCACGGCAATAATTACGTGTTAGGCAATATCGGTTTTTTAAAATGCGTCTCCCAGACGCCGACCGGTAAAAATGTGTATTTGGGCGTTTGGATGGAAAACGGCGGAGTATATGAAAATTGGTCGGATCTAAAAATTAAAAACGATTTATCGGCGGGCTTAATGAGTTCAACCCTATTGGGGCCGGTATTTTTGAGCGTCAGTTATGGAGAGGATTCCAATTTAGCCTATTATATGGGGATGGGGTTTTTGTTTTAACAGGAGTTAATGATGATCATTCCTTCCTTTCGCCAAATGTTTTGGCAGGATAACCTCTTCCCATTATAGAAACAATGATCCGGAAGTTACTATACTCGAGGATTCGGAGATCAAAAGATGGGTAAAAGTTTAGTGCTGGCTGAAAAACCTTCCGTAGGGCGGGAATTGGCCAAAGTCCTTCAATGCGATCAAAAAGGAAATGGCTGTTTTATCGGCTCCCGGTATATCGTTTCCTGGGCCTTGGGCCATTTGGTTACTTTAGCCGATCCGGAAGCCTATGACAAGAAATATCAAACTTGGAGAGCGGAAGATTTGCCGATGCTGCCGCCCAAGATGGAGCTGACGGTGATCCGGGAGACCGCCAAACAATTCGGGGTGGTCAAAAACTTGATGAGGCTCCCGGAGATCACCGAGTTGATTATCGCCACCGATGCCGGACGGGAAGGGGAACTGGTCGCCCGCTGGATCATTGACAAAGTGGGTTTTCATAAGACCATTAAGCGTTTGTGGATTTCTTCCCAAACCGAACGGGCGATCCGCGAAGGTTTTGCCAATTTACGGCCGGGCAAGGACTATGAACGGCTTTATGCCGCCGCGGAAAGTCGGGCGGAGGCGGATTGGCTGGTGGGTCTGAATGTAACCCGGGCTCTTACCTGTAAATATAATGCCCAGCTTTCGGCCGGCAGGGTTCAAACCCCCACCCTCGCCTTGGTGGTAGCCCGCGAGAAAGAAATTAAGGAATTTGTCCCCAAAGATTATTGGACCCTTCAAATTTCCGTACCCCATTTTTCCCTGCAATGGCAGGATAAGAACGGTCAAAACCGTCTTTTTGATAAATCCGCAGCCGAGAAAATCGTGGCCGAAGTAAGCGGCGGGAGCGGAACTGTCGCTGAAGTGAAAAAAGAGCAGAAAAAGGAATTGCCGCCGCTGGCCTATGATTTAACGGAGCTTCAGAGAGACGCCAACCGCAAATATGGTTTCTCCGCCAAACAAACCTCTTCCATCATGCAGCAGCTTTATGAAGTACATAAACTGGTATCCTATCCCAGGACGGATTCCCGTTATATCAGCGAAGATATTGTCGGGACCCTGCCGGAGAGATTGGAAAGCATCGCCGTGGGCCCGTACGCCGAAACAGCCCGGCGGCTTCTGAAAAGTAAACCGAAGCCTTCTTCAAGGTTTGTGAATAACGCCAAAGTCACCGACCATCATGCGATTATTCCCACGGAAGAACCGGTCTATTTATCGAAACTCAGCCCGGAAGAACTGAAAATATACGACTTAATCGTTAAACGGTTTTTGGCCGTGCTTTCACACCCCTTTGAATATGAACAGACCAATGTGAAATTTGAAGTTCACGGACATTCATTTACCGCCCACGGAAAAGTCATTCAATCCAAGGGTTGGCGGGCCGTATACCAGGACGGCATGGAGGATGAGGGGGATGATCAGGAATTCGCCCAATCTCTCCCTGCTATCAACCAGGGGGATTCCTTCAAAGTGTCGGGGGCAAAAACCATCGCCGCGAAGACCAAACCGCCGGCCCGCTATACCGAGGCGACTTTATTATCGGCCATGGAACATCCCGGTAAATGGATTGAAGATCGGGAATTACGAGAGGCCATCGAGAACACCAGCGGTTTGGGGACCCCGGCTACCCGGGCCGAGATTATTGAGAAGTTATTCAACTCCTTCTACATGGAGCGCAGGGATAAAGAAATCATTCCCACCTCCAAGGGAACTCAGCTTATCGGGCTGGTGCCGGAAGAGTTGAAATCTCCGGAATTAACCGCCAAATGGGAACAACAATTGAATGATATCAGCCGGGGTAAGGCCGCCGGGGCCAACTTTATCAAGGGGATCAAAGACTATACGGAACAGCTGGTGTCGATGATTGTAGGAAGCAGTCATAGTTACCGGCATGATAATTTGACCCGGGTAAAATGCCCTCAGTGCGGTAAATTCCTTTTGCAGGTGAAAGGTAAAAGGGGCGAAATGTATGTCTGCCAGGATCGGGAGTGCGGGTATCGTCAGAATATCTCCTTGACTTCCAATGCCCGCTGCCCCCAGTGTCATAAAAAAATGGAACTTCGCGGCGAAGGGGAAGGAAAAACCTTTACTTGCTCCTGTGGTTACCGTGAAAAATTAAGCGCTTTCTCCAAACGGCGAGAAGGGGAAAACGGCAGCACCAATAAACGGGACGTGCAAAAATTTATCCGCAATCAAAACCAAAACGAGTTGGTCAATACGGCATTAGCGGATGCTCTGGCTAAATTGAAAAAATAGCAGCGGAAAATCATGCTCGAAAAATATTCATCAATATATATGAGGAAACAATAAAACAAATTAACTTTAAAGGATTGGCTATGGAATCTTTGACGGAATTATTTCGGATCGGCTATGGTCCATCGGCTAGCCATACCATGGGTCCTCGTAAGGCAGCTGAAATTTTTTTGGCTGAGCAACCCAACGCCTCTCAATTCCGGGTGACTCTCTATGGCAGTTTGGCGGCAACCGGTAAAGGGCATTTAACCGATCAGGCAATTACCGAGGCTTTAAAACCCCATCCGGTGGAGTTGATCTGGCATTCGGAAACAGAGTTACCGCTTCACCCCAACGGTATGGAGTTTGAAGCCTTGGATGCCGACGGTGTTGGTAAGGGCTCCTGGCGTGTCTACAGCACCGGAGGGGGAGCCTTGAAAGTTGAAGGCGCCAGTGAGCTTCAGCATAATCTTTATAACCTAAACTCAATGGAAGAAATTGTGGCTCGTGTCACCCAAAAAGCCGAACCTTTATGGTGTTATGTGGTTGAGCAAGAAGGAGAGGCCATTTGGGAATATCTCAAGAAAGTATGGCATGTGATGCGGGATAGTGTAAAGCGGGGTTGCAATGGAGTGGGAATTTTACCCGGAGAACTCAAGCTGCCCCGGAAAAGTTTTTCCTTTTTTTTAAAGGCCAGGCAAGATCGGGGTTCTTTTCAACGGGCCAATTTGCTGTTTGCATACTCGCTGGCCGTTTCGGAGGAGAATGCCGCCGGAGGGCAGATCGTCACCGCGCCCACCTGCGGTTCCTGTGGGGTTCTTCCCGCCGTCTTATATTATCTGCAAGAAACGAATCATTTGCCTGAAAAGACTATTTTACATGCCTTAGCCACTGCCGGTTTAATCGGCAATCTGGTAAAGACTAACGGCTCCATCTCCGGCGCCGAGGTAGGCTGTCAGGGTGAAATCGGGACCGCTTGCGCCATGGCGGCGGGCGCAGCGGTGCAACTTTTGGGCGGTTCTCCGGCCCAGGTGGAGTATGCCGCTGAAATGGGATTTGAACATCATTTAGGATTAACCTGCGATCCGGTAGCCGGTTTGGTGCAAATTCCCTGCATCGAAAGGAATGCTTTCGCCGCCACAAGGGCCTTGGATTCGGCAGAATATGCTCTGCTGTCGGACGGCCGTCACCGGATCAGTTTTGATGAAGTTGTCAAAACCATGAGCCAAACAGGACGAGATCTGAAATTATCTTACCGGGAAACCTCTACTGGAGGTTTAGCAGCGATTTACCCTAAAAAAAATAATCCCACGGGCGAATAAAATCGGAAGATTTTATTCATTTTATGACAAATAATTGGTAAAATAGTCAGGATAGCTTTTAAAATTTTGTTTGAGTTTTGGAAGGTGATGACTCTGGCCTACTGGCTGGTAAAAACCGAGCCGGAGCAGTACAGTTACTTTGATCTGGTTCGTCTGGGCCGTGACCGTTGGAATGGCGTCCGTAATTTCCGGGCCATCAAGTATATGAAAGGAATGATTCCGGGGGATCAGGTTTTCATCTATCACACCGGCAAAGAAAAAGCCATTATTGGAGTTGCTGAAGTCGTCTCTTTGCCCTATCCCGACCCGGAAGCCGGGGATCCTAAGTGGATGGTGGTGGATTTAATCCCTCGTTATCCATTGCCCCGGACCGTATCTTTAAAAACCGTTAAACAAAACCCGTTCTTTGGGGGATGGCAACTGATATCCGAACCCCGGCTTTCGGTGATGCCGGTAATGAGTGAACATTGGGAACTTGTCCTCCAACTCGCTGGTGTCAAAAATGAAAAACTCATAGGAGTGTAACAATGAACTGGTTAAATAAGCTGGATCGGAAATTCGGCCGTTTTGCAATTCCCGGATTAATGTATTACATTATTATTTTAAATGCGATTGTTTATTTTTTCATGTATTTGGATCGGACAGGCACTGTCTATAGTATGTTGAACCTCGACCCGGACTTAGTGATGCAGGGGCAAATTTGGCGTTTAATTACCTATATTTTTATCCCGCCTACCATGTCAATACTATTCATTGTATTTGTGTTGTTGTTCTATTATACGGTTGGAGTAAGTCTGGAGCAAGAGTGGGGCAGTTTTAAATTTAACCTTTATTATCTGGTGGGGATGATCGCTACTACGATAGCCGCTTTTCTCACCGGGGGCGGGGTTACTGGAGTTTATCTTAATTTGTCGTTGTTTTTGGCCTTTGCCTACCTGTTCCCCAATTATGAAATTTTAATTTTCTTTATTATCCCCCTGAAAGTTAAGTATCTAGCCTGGTTTTATTGGGCCTTAATCGCTTATACCGTTTTAACCCAGCCGTTATCCGGAAAAATTGTGGCAGTGGTTTCCCTTGCCAATTATTTGCTCTTTTTCGGACCCGACATTATTCAACGGACCCGTCGGAGTCGTGGGGCCTATGAAAATCGCAAACGTTTTGAAAAGGCCACTGATAACTATATCGCTCCGGTCCATGTCTGTGAATATTGCGGGATGACCGAGAAGACCGATCCCGATATGACCTTTCATCATTGCCCGGATTGTGATCCTGCATATGAATATTGCAGTAAACATATTAAAATTCATCACCATGTAAAAAGGAAGGACGTTCAATGATTAGCACCACTGGATTAACTTTGCGTTTTGGAGGCAGAGCTTTATTTGAAAATGTCAATATCAAATTTTCCGCCGGAAATTGTTACGGCCTGATCGGCGCCAACGGCTCCGGAAAATCCACCTTTTTAAAAATACTGGCCGGAGATATTGAACCCAGTAATGGAGAAGTGAGTATTACTCCCGGTGAAAGACTGGCAGTTTTGAAACAGAACCATTTTGAGTACGATCAATTTCCGGTATTACAAACAGTCATCATGGGGCATCAACGGCTTTATGCCATCATGAAGGAGAAAGAGGCCTTATACGCGAAAACGGATTTTTCGGATGCGGATGGCTTGAAAATTGCCGACCTAGAAGGGGAATTTGTGGAACTGAACGGATGGGATTCCGAATCCGACGCAGCGAAACTTTTAAACGGCCTGGGTGTTGAGGTCGCCCTTCACGACAAAAAAATGCTGGAGCTGGACGATAATAAAAAAGTGAGGGTTCTTTTAGCCCAAGCGTTATTTGGCAATCCGGATATTTTGCTTTTGGATGAACCCACCAACCATTTAGACTTGGCTTCAATAACTTGGTTGGAAAATTTCTTATATAACTTTGAAAATACGGTGATTGTGGTCTCCCATGACCGGCATTTCTTGAATAAGGTATGTACGCATATCGCCGATATTGATTATCATCAAATTCAGTTATATGTCGGTAATTATGATTTTTGGTATGAATCCAGCCAGTTGGCTTTAAAACAGTTGAAAGACGCTAATAAGAAAACCGAGGCCAAGATGAAAGAATTGCAAGAATTTATTCAACGGTTTAGCGCCAACGCCTCCAAGTCAAAACAAGCCACCTCGCGGAAGAAACAGTTGGAAAGCTTAGTGTTGGAAGATATTAAGCCTTCTTCCCGTAAATATCCGTTTATTGATTTTAAACCCGACCGGGAAGCCGGTAACGAATTGTTGGAAGTTAAAAGCTTGACCAAGAAAAATGGGAACGAAATTGTTTTGGAAAACATCAGTTTCAGGGTACTCAAAGGTGACAAAATTGCTTTCGTCGGACCCGAAGGATTGGCGAAAACGATGCTTTTTGAGATCTTAACGGAAGAAATAAAGGCCGACAGCGGTTCTTTTCAGTGGGGGGTTACTACCTCCCGGACTTATTTTCCTAAAGATAACACGGCCTTTTTTCAAGGAGTCGAGTTGTCTCTGGTGGATTGGTTACGCCAATTCTCTAAAGACCAAACTGAGACCTTTCTACGGGGTTGGCTGGGACGGGTTTTATTTTCCGGAGACGAGGCCCTCAAAAAAGCGGAAGTTTTATCCGGTGGAGAGAGGGTCCGTTGTATGCTGGCCCGGATGATGCTTTCCGGGGCCAATGTGCTTATCCTGGACGAACCCACCAATCATCTGGATTTGGAATCAATAACCGCCCTTAACAACGGATTAATTAATTATAAAGGAACGTTGCTTTTTACTTCTCATGATCACCAATTCGTTCAGACGGTGGCCAACCGGATTATTGAAATAACTCCGCAAGGCATAATCGACCAGCGGATGAGCTATGATGAATATCTTGAAAAACGGGATTTACAGATGGTAGGTTAGAGGCGCTTCTAACGCTTATAAAAGATTTACGCAATTCGTTCTGAAGCTCAAATCAGAATATCAGGCTAAAAACATTTGATAGATTGGAATAGTAAGAACAGGCAAAGCCGAAACGGGGCTTTGCTTTTTTATTGTCAGCTTATGTTACGTTTGTGTTATGATAAAAACTTTTACGACAACAAGTTTTTGAAAAAGAACAGCTAGACAGGACATGTTTTGTATACAACATACTGAATGCTCTGTAACTTATTGTTAACTGGATTTTGTAATGTTTGTGTTAGATATCAATTGACTTTTTACAGAGAATGTTATATTTTATAAATAACCTAACACAAAACTTACAAAAACTCTTTTTGAAAGGTAGGTATGACAGATGCGCAAAATTGCAATTTATGGTAAGGGTGGTATCGGGAAATCGACGACCACACAGAACACGGTAGCAGGTTTGGCGGAAGCAGGAAAAAAGGTCATGGTAGTCGGTTGCGACCCTAAAGCTGATTCAACCCGTTTATTGCTGGGAGGACTTGCCCAGAAGTCAGTTCTCGATACTTTGAGAGAAGAAGGAGAGGACATTGAGCTCGATAAAATCATGCGTACCGGATATGGTAATACGACATGTGTTGAGTCCGGCGGTCCGGAACCTGGAGTCGGCTGCGCAGGCCGGGGTATTATTACCTCTATTAACATGCTGGAACAACTCGGGGCTTATGATGCGGATAAACAACTTGATTATGCTTTCTATGATGTTTTAGGCGATGTTGTTTGCGGCGGTTTTGCAATGCCGATTCGTGAAGGAAAAGCCCAGGAAATTTACATTGTTGTCTCCGGTGAGATGATGGCCATGTATGCGGCCAATAATATCTGTAAAGGGATTATGAAGTTCGCCGAAGCCGGTGGAGTTCGATTGGGCGGTCTCATTTGTAACAGCCGTAAAGTTGATAACGAAGAAGCTATGATTCAAGCATTGGCCAAAAAGATCGGCACTCAAATGATTTATTTCGTACCCCGTGACAATATGGTTCAAAAGGCCGAGATTAACCGGAAGACTGTTATCGATTACGATCCGACCCATCCACAAGCCCAACATTATCGTAATTTAGCCAAAAAGATCGATGAAAATGAAATGTTCGTAATTCCTAAACCCTTAGAAATTGAAGAGTTGGAAAAACTGTTGATTGAGTACGGTATTGCAGACTAAAACGTAAAAAAGATAAGGGGGAAAATCTTATGTTAATGATTAAGGCCATTGTTCGTCCGGAAAAATGTGATAATGTACTCGCCGCTTTAATGGATGCCGGATTTCCGGCCGTCACCAAAGTCGCTGTTTTTGGACGGGGTAAGCAACGGGGTTTAAAAGTCGGTGAAGTTCATTATGATGAATTGCCTAAAGAATTATTGATTATGGTCATACCCGATGGTGATAAAGATTTTGTAATTAATACCATTTTGGAAACTGCCCGTACCGGAGAAAAAGGTTCTTTTGGAGATGGTAAGATTTTCGTTTTACCGGTCTCGGAAGTTTACACAGTGAGCTCCGGAGTTAAGGAATCCTAAATTAAGAATTTGGAAAGGTGGCAGCCCCATGCAAGAAGTAATGGCGATGATTCGTATTAATATGATGAATAAAACCAAAAAAGCCCTTGTGGATGCGGGAATATCCTCTTTTACCGCCACCGGCAGTGTGGTAGGACGGGGTAAGGGGCAAGTCGATTTTAAGGTTTTAGAAGGGGCAGGGGCAGGCTTAAATGAGGCAATATCTCAGCTTGGTAAAGGCCCGCGCTTGATCCCCAAAAGATTATTAATGGTGGTAGTACCGGATAAACTTGTTTCAACCGTTGTCCAAACTATCATTGAGACCAATCAAACCGGCCAACCGGGAGATGGCAAAATTTTTGTAAATCCGGTTTTGGATGCCGTTAGGGTTCGTACCGGGGAGAGCGGCGATCAAGTGTTAGACGAATAATGGAGGTGGCATGATGTTAAACAAAAAGCCTGATGCGCAAGAAGTTAAAGACGAGATATTAAAATCATATCCGGCGAAAGTGGCTCGGAAACGCCAAAAGCATATGGTTCTTAATGAACCGGATCCGGTGCTTATGCCCGAGGTTGAATCCAATGTAAGAACCATCCCGGGCATCATTACCCAACGTGGTTGTTCTTATGCCGGATGTAAAGGCGTGGTTCTCGGACCGACCCGGGATATTCTGAATTTAACTCATGGCCCGATTGGATGCGGGTTTTACAGTTGGCTTACCCGCCGTAACCAAACCCGTCCGGAGAGTGATGAGGATGCCAATTTTATGACTTATTGTTTTTCCACCGATATGCAGGAAGACAATATCGTCTTCGGTGGGGAAAAGAAACTAAAGCAAGCTATCCGTGAAGCTTACGAGATATTTAAACCCAAAGCCATTGGAATTTTCTCCACTTGCCCGGTCGGACTTATCGGTGATGATGTTCATGCTGCTGCCCGGGAAATGAAAGAAGAATTGGGAATCAATGTTTTTGGATTTAGTTGTGAGGGCTATAAAGGGGTCAGTCAATCCGCCGGCCATCATATCGCCAATAATCAGTTGTTTAAGCATATCATTGGTCAGGATGAGACCCAGCACGAAGAGAAGTTTAAGATTAATGTAATGGGTGAATACAATATCGGCGGTGACGCCTTTGTAATCGAAGACTTAATCGCCAAGACCGGGATAAAATTGATCGCTACCTTCAGCGGTAATTCCACCTATGATCAATTTGCCAATTCTCATACCGCCGATTTAAATGTGGTCATGTGTCATCGCTCCATCAATTATGTGGCCGAGATGATGGAGACCAAATATGGTATCCCTTGGATCAAAGGTAACTTTATCGGAGCTGAAAGTACAGCCAAGACCCTGCAAAAGATTGCCCAATACTTTGACGATCCCGAACTGACCAAGAGAGTGGAAGAGGTCATCGCCGAGGAATTGGTGGAAGTGGAAAAAGTCCGTCAAGATGTCCGTTCCCGTTGTGAAGGAAAAACCGCAATGCTTTTTGTTGGTGGCTCACGGGCCCATCATTACCAGGATTTGTTCAAGGACATGGGTATGAAAACTGTGGCGGCCGGTTATGAATTTGCGCATCGGGACGATTATGAAGGCCGCCGGGTAATGCCTACGATTAAAGTAGATGCTGATAGCCGTAATATTGAACAATTGGAAGTTCAACCTGATCCGGAACTCTATCGGGCAAGGAAAAGCGAGGAAGAAATTAAAGCTTTAGAGGAAAAAGGATTCCGGTTTAAGGATTATGACGGAATGATGGAAGAAATGGAACAAAAATCGCTTATTATTGACGATATCAGCCATTACGAAACAGAACGTTTGCTGGAAATTTACAAACCCTCGGTATTTTGTGCCGGTATTAAGGAAAAATATGTGATTCAAAAGTGGGGTATTCCTTGTAAACAACTTCACAACTACGATTACAGCGGACCCTATGCCGGATTTAAGGGCGCAATCAATTTCTATAAGGAAATCGACCGGATGGTCAACACCAAAATTTGGCATCTGATTGAAGCGCCATGGCAAAAAGATCCGGAGATCATTGCTTCATTTAATATTAATGAATAAGAAAGAATATTGCACGATGCAGGGAGTTTAGTTTTGCCAAAGGAGAGTGTAAAAATGCTATTACGCCATACACCCAAAGAAATTAAAGAACGCGAAGCTTTAACGGTAAATCCCGCTAAAACTTGTCAACCGATTGGCGCCATGTATGCTGCTTTGGGTATTCATAATTGTTTGCCCCAAAGTCATGGTTCTCAGGGTTGCTGCGCTTATCACCGAAGCACTTTGACCCGTCATTATAAGGAGCCGGTCATGGCTGCCACCAGTTCGTTTACCGAGGGCTCATCGGTCTTCGGAGGTCAAGCCAATTTGCTTGAAGCCATCGGCAACATATTTACCATCTATAAACCTGATGTCATTGCTGTTCATACCACCTGTTTATCCGAGACCATCGGTGATGATATCCCTCAGATCGTAGCCAAGGCTAAAGAAGAGGGTAAAGTCCCGGAGGGTAAATATGTAATCCATTGCAATACTCCAAGTTATGTCGGTTCCCATGTAACAGGTTTTGCCAATATGACTCGCGGGATGGTCAATTATTTTTCGGAAAAAACCGGAGTGGTTAAGAATCAAATCAATATTATTCCGGGCTGGGTTGAACCTGCGGATATGAGGGAAATTAAACGTTTAGCCAAAGAACTCGGGATTAAAATCGTTCTTTTTCCGGACACATCTGATGTGCTCGATACTCCTCAAACCGGTAAATATAGAATGTTTCCCAAGGGCGGCGTCACCATTCCCGAATTGAAAAGCACTGGAGACAGCAAAGCTACAGTAGCTCTCGGCTCTCTTGCTTCGGGACCGGCTGCAGAAGCACTTGATTCTAAATGTAAGGTTAAATGCCATATTCTTGATTTACCTATCGGACTTCAGGCAACTGATAAGTTTATCAACACTTTAAGGATTGCCGCCGGTGTTAATGTGCCAGACTCCATTACTGAAGAACGCGGACGGATGGTGGATATCATCACTGATATGCAACAATATTTCTACCATAAAAAAGTGGCCTTAGTCGGCGACCCAGATCAACTCATTTCATTAACTCAGTTTTTAACGGAGTTGGATATGAAACCGGTTCATATCGTCACCGGTACTCCCGGTAAAGCCTTTGAAGAAAGAATCAGGGGAATCCTAAAAGATACAGTTCCAAATGTAAATGTACGCGCGGCAGGGGATATGTTTTTATTGCATCAATGGATTAAAAATGAGCCGGTCGATTTGATTATTGGGAATACTTATTGCAAATATATCGCCAAGGATGAGGATATTCCTTTTGTCCGGTTTGGTTTCCCGATTGAAGATCGTATTGGACACAGTATTTTTCCGACAGTGGGCTATCAAGGTGGAATGCGACTTTTAGAAAAAATCCTTGATGTTTTTATGGACCGCCAAGATCGTGATGCAACCGATACAACAATTGAGTTACAAATGTAATTATTTTATTCTTAATAAGGAGTGAGTCCCATGGCTGTATTGGAACAACGGCAAAAACAAATATTTAAAAAAGGGTCTGCAGGCCCTTTCGAGATGGAGTGCAGCAAACCAAGTTTAGCTGGTTCCGTCAGCCAGCGGGCTTGCGTATTTTGCGGTTCCCGGGTGGTTTTATATCCAATCGCCGATGCGGTTCATCTGGTCCACGGACCCATCGGCTGCGCCGCTTATACCTGGGACATCCGGGGGGCGCTTTCCTCGGGCCCGGAGTTGCATCGTTTGAGTTTTTCTACTGACTTGCAGGAGCTTGATGTGATTTCCGGCGGTGAAAGGAAATTGTATGCGGCTTTGATTGAATTGATCGACCGTTATCACCCGAAAGCAGCTTTTGTCTATTCAACCTGCATTATCGGAATCATCGGCGATGATGTGGCGGCTGTCTGTAAAAAGGTTAGCCAGGAAAAGGGCATTCCGGTTTTACCGGTGGATTCGGAAGGGTTTAAAGGGACCAAAAAGGATGGCTACCGGGCTGCCTGTGGCGCTTTATTTAAATTGACCGGAATGAAACCACCCGAAAATATTTCTAAATATAGTATTAACATCATGGGTGAGTTTAACGTCGCCGGCGAAAGTTGGATTATTCGTTCGTATTACGAAAAAATGGGAGTTCAGGTGGTTTCCTGTTTAACGGGGGATGCTAGAATTGAAGAGATCCAGCGCTCCCATGGAGCGGCTCTGAATGTTGTTCAGTGTTCCGGTTCCATGGTCCATTTAGCGAAAATGTTTGAAGAGCATTATGGAACTCCTTATCTCAGAGTTGCCTATTTCGGGATTGAGGATGTTTCGGAAGCTTTATACAGTGTCGCCCGTTTCTTTAAAGACCCCGAACTGATGAAGAGGACTCAAAAATTGGTACGGGAAGAGATTGAGGCTATTTACCCCAAGTTGCAGGAATACAAAGCCAAATTAACCGGTAAAAAAGCCGCCGTTTACGTTGGAGGAGCGTTTAAGGCCTTCGCCTTAGTCAGGGCATTGCGGCTCCTTGGCATGAAAGTTGTGATGGTCGGTTCTCAAACCGGAAACAAAGATGATTACCAACAGTTACAAAGCTTGTGCGATGAGGGAACCATTATTGTTGATGACTCCAATCCTTTGGAATTGTCCGAATTTTTACAGGAAAAAGAAGTCGATTTGTTTATCGGCGGCGTCAAAGAACGTCCTTTGGCTTATAAAATGGGTATTGGTTTTTGTGATCACAACCATGAACGAAAGATCCCTTTGGCCGGATTTAGTGGAATGTTGAATTTTGCGGAGGAGATTTATTCGTCCGTCCAAAGTCCGGTTTGGAAATTTGTATCGCGCCGCCGAGGTTTTAAGGATAACGAGGGTATCGAGGCCGGCGCTTAATCGGCGCCGCTTTTTGCGGGTGCATTCGTAATTGGGATTGTAAAAATATGTTATGTAGCGCACGGATAGGAGGAAGCCTAACAATGGTCAATGAGAATGAGATTTTGAAAAACGCCTCTGCAGTAACAACCAACGCTTGTAAACTATGTACCCCTCTTGGGGCTTGCGTTGCGATGAAAGGTATCGAAAACGCCATGACCCTATTGCATGGTTCCCAAGGTTGTGCGACTTACATTCGTCGTTATCTCATCAGCCATTTTCGGGAACCCATTGATATCGCTTCTTCTAATTTTACTGAGAATACCACCATTTTTGGGGGCGGGCTGAATTTATCCACCGGATTACGAAATGTCTCGACTCAATATCATCCGAAAGTCATTGGAGTCGCTACGACTTGTTTAAGCGAGACGATTGGCGAGGATGTCGCAAACCTAATCCGGAATTATCAAAAAGAAGATACCGCCGGGGATCATCCATTTGTCATCCATATGTCCACTCCCAGTTATAAAGGGACTCACATGGATGGATTTCATGCAGTAACCCGGGCTGCGGTTGATACTCTAGCCAAAGCAGGCACTCCTAAAAAGCAATTGAATATTTTGCCCGGATTTGTTTCTCCCGCGGATTTACGCTATTTAAAGGAAATATTGGCCGATTTGCATGTAGAATACGTTATGCTGCCGGATTACTCCGAAACGCTTGACGGTCCGACCTGGGATGACTATCAAAAAATTCCCGGCGGCGGAACAACCATTGAGGCCATCCAAACCATGGGATGTTCCCAGGCAACGATTGAATTGGGCCGGACTCTCGATACGGATTTCACAGCCGGAAGCATACTACGGGACCGATTTAAGACGCTTCGTTTTCAGTTGGGAATGCCTATCGGGATTCGCGAAACCGATCTTTTCCTTGAACTCTTGAAAACGTATGCTGCTGCCCCTCTCCCCGTTAAATATGAGTTGGAACGAGGTCGCCTCGTTGATTCCTATATTGATGGTCATAAATACGTTTTTGAAAAAAAGGCCATCGTCTATGGAGAAGAAGATTTAGTGGTTGGACTGGCCGGTTTTTTAAGTGAAATCGGAATGGTTCCGGTTTTATGCGCTTCCGGCGGTACCAGCGGCCGGTTGGCTAAAGCCATCCACGAAGTTGCCCCCGGGTTGGATGGTAAAATTACTGTAAAGCAGGGAGTCGACTTTATGGAAATTGGCTCCGAAGCAGAAAAACTGGGAGCGGATCTCTTCATAGGCAACAGTAAAGGTTATCAAAGTTCCCGAAAATTAAACGTTCCTCTGGTAAGGGTGGGATTTCCGATTCATGATCGAATCGGCGGCCAAAGGATACTCCATTTAGGTTACCGGGGCGCCCAGGAACTTTTCGATCGAATTGTGAATGCCCTGCTTGAAAAGAAGCAAGACGATTCAGCTGTTGGATATAGTTATATGTGATTTTTTTAGTATAGTTTGCAAACAGCAATTTAATGCAAATTATAATTTCTAAAAAATGAGGATGATGGAGATGGAGAGAAGTATTTTCAATCACCCCTGCTTTAATCGGGATGCGCGCCACCAATTCGGCAGGATTCATTTGCCGGTTGCGCCAAAATGTAACATTCAGTGCAATTATTGTAATCGCAAATATAATTGCGCCAATGAAAACAGGCCCGGAGTGACTACAGCGACGCTCAATCCAAATCAAGCCTTGCTTTATTTGGAAAAAGTCGTTACCCTGGATCCCCGGATTGCAGTGGTGGGTATTGCGGGACCGGGGGATCCCTTCGCCAATCCGGTAGAAACTCTAAAAACGCTCCGTTTGGTTAGAGAAAAATACCCGGATATGCTTCTTTGTGTCTCTAGCAACGGACTCAATATCAATCCCTATATCGGTGAACTGGTTAATTTGCAGGTGAGTCATGTCACGATAACGATTAATGCGATTGATCCGGCCATAGGAGCGAAGGTTTATTCCTGGGTCAGGGATGGCAAGGTCATTTACCGTGGTCAGAAAGGCGCGGAAGTTATTTTGGAAAGACAGCTGGAGGCGGTCCGTTCTCTTAAAAAATCCAGCATGACCGTGAAAATCAATACTTTGATTATTCCGGGCATCAATGACCAACACATTCCGGAAGTAGCGGCTAAAATGGCGGAGTTGGGCGCGGATATTATGAACTGTATTCCATTGTTGCCGACAGAGGATACCGTTTTTCAAGATATCGAGGAACCCTCGGCGGATATGGTTCAACAAATCCGAAGTCAAGTTAAGGAATATCTTCCCCAGATGGAACATTGTACCCGCTGCAGGGCGGATGCGGTTGGTTTATTGGGTGAATCAATGAATGCTCAATGTCAACAATATTTGTCTGAAAGTTCCCGGTTAACCGTGGCTCCCGGCGATGATCGCCCTTACGTGGCAGTCGCCAGTATGGAAGGAGTCCTAATCAATCAGCATTTAGGCGAAGCAGACCGTCTCTTGGTCTACGAGAAAACCGGCAGCGATTTTAAGCTCATAGAAACCAGGGAAACTCCAGATCCGGGAAGCGGTAAACAGCGTTGGCTGGAATTAGCTCAGATTCTTCATGACTGCCGGTGCCTTCTGGTCAGCGGGATCGGAGAAAGTCCGCGGGAGATACTGGAACATGATGGAATTACCATTTTTACGACCGAAGGATTAATCGGAGAGGAATTGAAACTTGTCTTCGCCGGAAAGATTCCTCACAGTGCCTGCAACCGTAAATCTGGTTGCGGTGATTGTTCGGGAGGCGGGATGGGTTGCGGTTAATGCGCGCCAGCTCATTTTTAGGTGTTATTAAACAAAGTTTAGTATGAATAGTTTTCAAAAAGAGAACTCGCCGTAATTGAAGTCTATGCCGGTAATAAATAAATTTAGGGAGGAATCATTGATGGAAAAACCAAAACATCACATTTTTGTCTGTTCAAGTTCAAGAATTAGCGGAGAGCCCAAGGGATTTTGCAATAAAAACGCCGCCGGTTTAATTCAATATTTACAATCGGAAATCAACGACCGGGGGATGGAAAACATTCTGGTGACCAATACCGGTTGTTTAAAAGTATGTGATCGCGGACCGGCGATGGTAATCTACCCGGAAGGATATTGGTACGGCGGTTTGACTGAAAGCGCTATTGACGAGATACTGGATGCCTTGGAAAATGATGAGGCTGCGGAACAATATTTACTAAAATAATCCAAAAGGCTTATTTCCAACCCATCCTTAAGGCGAATAGAAAATCCGCAATATTTTCTTGCTGATTTTCAGGTATTTTAGGAGGCCCGGATGTCAGATATAAAGAAACCTTGCAGTCCTTGGTTGATTGATAGTACCCTCCGAGACGGCGAACAAGCCCCGGGGGTCGTTTTTTACCGTGAGGAAAAAATTCAAATTGCCCAAATATTAGCGGATATGGGTATTCCTGAGCTGGAAGTTGGAACTCCCGCAATGGGCCAAACTGAAATCGAGGATATTCAAGCAATTGTCGGGAAAAATTTATCCACTCGTTTAACATGCTGGTGCCGCGGGACGATATCCGATATTGACAAGGCCAAACAATGCGGGACTCAGGGAATTCACCTTTCTTTTCCGGTATCCGCCATTCATTTGCAAGCTCTCGGCAGGGATTATGATTGGGTTTTTAACCAAATGCGCGAAATATTGCCGTATGCCGGGAGTAGGTTTTCATTTTTGTCGGTTGGCGCTCAGGACGCTTCACGGGCCGATGATGATTTTTTAAACAAGTTTATCACTTATGCCGTTGATTTGGGCGCAAAGAGGGTACGGATAGCCGATACTGTCGGTATTTTAACACCTCTCAAAACCGCTTTTTTATTGAACCGGCTGCATGCCAAATTTCCCGCAATGGATTTTGAGTTTCACGGTCACAACGATTTGGGAATGGCAACCGCCAATACGATTACCGCGCTTGAATCCGGGGCGCGCAGCGCCAGTGTCACCATAAACGGCCTCGGTGAACGGGCTGGGAATGCCGCCTTGGAAGAAGTGGTTATGGCTTTTAAGGTAACCGGAATCCATCAATGCCCAATCAGTACATCAAGAATCATGGAACTTTGTGAAATTGTGGCCAAAGCATCCAACCAACCGATTCCGAAAAATAAACCGATAACAGGTAAGTCGGCGTTTTCCCATGAATCGGGAATTCATTGCCATGCTCTTTTAAAAAATCGGCAGACTTATGAGCCTTTTTCTGCCGAACTGATCGGCCGTATTCCTCCCGAATTTATGATTGGAAAGCATTCGGGAACAGCTTCAATTCAACACATTCTTCAAAGAAACGGCTTTGTTGTTGATCAGCCCCTGGCCAATATTTTACTGCAAAAATTGCGGGAATTATCCACCCAAAAAAAGGGTGAATGCTCTATGGAAGATTTATTGAGGCTTTATAAAAAATTGATTACTTGACAATAGGCCACGTTAGTGGTACAATAAATTTCGCTGACGGGGGGGTAGCTCAGTTGGTTAGAGCGCTACGTTGACATCGTAGAGGTCATCGGTTCGATCCCGGTCCTCCCCACCATATTGATAGGAATAAAAAGGTTCTTTGGATAATTTGATAATCCGGAACCTTTTTTTGTTGCCATTTTTAAAGAAAGTAAACATGGACTTCTTTATAAAAGCTTATTTTTAAAAATTCTTTTCGACCGAATCGGCGATAATGGCAGTTTTGTTGGAAAGAAGCAGGTTATGTTCCTTTGTTCTACAGTATACTAATAAAAAAGCGAACATATAATAGACCTAGAATGGAGGGGAATTCGATGTCAGGGATCACGATCAGCACCCTCAACTTATCAAATGAAGTGAAAGAAAGCCTTCTGCAGGAAGTGAATTTTTTGAGCCGGGAAGGCGTTCCTGTTGAATACGCAGAAATGCATATCGACAAATTTTATTTTCTGGATTGTTCGATAAAAGAGGATGATTCCCATATTAAAACGGCTCAAGAAAAAATTCTGCGTTTTTACTTAGCCAATATTATTACGGATCTCTTAATGAATAATATTAGCAAAGAGTTTATTCAGCGGGTAATCCGCAATAAATACCGTTTTTTAGGACCCGGCGAATTCAAAATGGTGCTTCAAAACGCATATACTTATTTAAACAATCTTCATGAAAATGGGGATATCGGGAAAACGTTATCTCGTCATAATCAGATTCTAACGGAGGTTAATCAATATTTAGATTCCAATACCAGTCTTTATCTAGAAGGTTTTTTCCGCTTTCGATTAAAAGATTACTTTTCCGAACTTGAGAAATCCGTTGAATTATCGATGGATAATTTTTTGGTTGAGCAGGAATACCATGAATTTATCAGGTTATTGCAGTATTTTGTTGAAGTTCAGGAACCCAGGATCGATGAAGTTCATGTATTAATTAAGGACAAACAAAATTTTTACCTTTTGGATGAGGAAAAACAGCCTATCGATCAGGAACAACTTCAGGGAGTGCTAACCGATTTAAATCAGGATATCGATTATGATGATTTGTTACTCAGCGCGCTCATTACCATGTCCCCGAGAAAACTTGTTTTACATTTATTGACGAGGACTGAAATCGTTGACACTTTAATAAGCGTGTTCCAAGAAAGAATTGTTATATGCGAAGGTTGTCCATTATGTACAGGTTCGGTATCGGTTCCTAATTTAGCCATCGAAACCAAGAAAATATAAAATTGGCTTGTAAAGTTTTCTTCAAAAGTCCAATGATCCTTGGAAGCGCTCCCTAACTTGGAAGTAAAGGATAGGGCTTTTCAAATTTATCGCAAAAGTTTTTCATTGCTCCCTATCTTTTACTTGAAAAAACAATTTTCTATGATAAAATATAGGAAATAATTTTTAGACTTCCAAGGGAGTGAATTTTTGTTGAATAATCGGTTTTTGGACGAAGCCCTCACATTTGATGATGTTTTATTAGTTCCTGCAAAATCGGATGTTCTTCCGAATGAAGTCATGACGAGCACCAAACTGACTCCAAATATTACGTTAAATATTCCATTAATCAGCGCAGCCATGGATACGGTGACCGAAGCAAGATTGGCTATAGCCATAGCCCGAGAAGGCGGGTTGGGAATAATCCATAAGAACATGTCCATTGAGCAACAGGCTACAGAAGTTGATAAAGTCAAGCGCTCTGAACATGGGATTATTACTGACCCGGTTTTTTTGCATCCCGACAATAAAATTTCCGATGCTCTGAAAATGATGGAACATTATCGTATCTCGGGAGTACCCATTACATCTGAAGATGGAAAATTAGTCGGGATTCTCACCAACCGCGATTTACGTTTTGAAACCAATTTTGACCAGCCCATTAAAAATGTGATGACCAAAGATAACCTAATCACCGCCCAAGTCGGTACCACGCATGAACAAGCCAAGGCCATTCTCCAGAAACACCGTATCGAAAAACTCCCACTGGTTGATCAAGATTATATATTGAAGGGCTTAATCACCACAAAAGATATTCAAAAAACTCTACAATACCCCAATTCGGCCAAGGATAGTAAAGGCAGACTCCGTGTAGGCGCGGCCGTAGGCATCAGTGGAACCATAGAACGGGCAGGTGCTTTAATCGATGCGGGAGTTGACGTGATTGCCCTGGATTCATCCCATGGACATAGCACAAATGTATTGCGGGCAGTAAAGGAGTTACGGAAGAGTTTTCCAAGTATCGATATTATCGCCGGGAATGTGGCGACTGCGGAAGCAACCGTCGATTTGATAGAAGCCGGGGCCAGCGCGGTAAAAGTGGGGATTGGCCCAGGTTCAATCTGTACGACCCGAGTCGTTTCAGGTATCGGAGTACCACAGATTACCGCCGTGAATAATTGCGCCCAGGCGGCCAAAAAATATGATATTCCAATCATCAGTGATGGAGGCATAAAATACTCCGGCGATATTACCAAAGCGATTGCCGCGGGTGCGGATACGGTAATGCTGGGCAGCCTCTTTGCCGGGACCGAAGAGTCCCCGGGCGAAATGGAAATTTACCAGGGAAGAAGTTTTAAAGTATACCGCGGCATGGGATCGATTGCCGCCATGCGCCAAGGAAGCAAGGATCGTTATTTCCAGGAAGGCCAACAAAAACTTGTTCCGGAAGGCATTGAAGGCAGGGTCGCTTTTAAGGGCTCCCTTTCGGAAACCGTATTTCAGTTAATCGGCGGCCTCCGTTCCGGAATGGGATTATGCGGGTGTAAAACCATTGAAGACTTAAAAACAAAGACCAAGTTTGTAAGGATAACTTCAGCGGGACTTCGGGAAAGCCACCCCCATGATGTGCAGATTACTAAGGAATCACCTAATTATTCGGTTGATTGATTTGAAATGAGTGTTTCAAAATGCAATGGTTAGAGATTTTATGTTTTGGTATTTTAATCATATCCAGCATCACTACAGGTGTATTTGCGATATACAGCAATCCGAAAGGCCAATCATCTTCTATCAGAACTTTCAGCATATTATTGGCTGTTGTCACTTTATATACTGTGAGTTATTTGTTCCAGTTAACCAGTAAGACTGTGCCGACGATGGTGTTTTGGCTTAAATTCCAATTGATTAATATTTCATTAATACCTCCTTTATGGATTATTTCCGTTGTTCAATATATCGGGAAGGATAAATGGCTAACCAAAAAAAATATTGGGTTTTTATTGATCATACCTATTTTAACAGTTTTTTTTAGTGTTACAAATTATCATGGTTTTTATTATCAAAGCATCACAATTGGAACGGAAGGACCTTTTACCAGGCTTGAGACAACCAAGGGATTGTGGTTTTGGTTTTTTATGATTTATTTAGACTTTGCATGCCTTATGGGTATTGGTTTATTGCTTAAATTCAGTTCTGGTAAAAAATCATTATTTCGCCGTCAGGTTATTATTATCGTTCTTTGCATGATTATACCCTGGACAGCACAGTTGATTTATTTAAGCGGGTATAGTCCGTGGCATTTAGATTTAACACCTTTTGCCTTAATATTAACCGGGTTAATGTTGGGATTTGGTGTTTTTCGTTATCAGATGCTAAATCTGGAGCCCATTGCCAGAGATAAAATTTTCCAAAGCCTGCGGGATGGCCTGCTTGTTTTGGATATTCAGGACCGGGTGGTTGACTATAACCCGGCTCTGACTGAAATATTGACCCCTATTGAATTGGGCCGGCATATATCTGAGGGATTGAGGGATTATCCCTTATTGATCAATCAAATTACGAGCCGGACCGAATATGCAACACTGCAAATTCCGCAATTGGATGAATTGGAATATTACGAGTCCAGACTGGTTCCAATTCTAAATTATAAAGGTGTTGCTGTAGGACAAGCTATTATTCTCAAAGATATTACGGATCAAGTTTTACTACTTGATAAACTTCAACAATTGGTTGCCATGGATGAACTTACGCAAGTTTATAACCGGCGCGCTTTTATGGAACGGTGTCGTGATGAAAACAACCGACTGGCAAGATTGAAACGGCCGGTTTCGGTTATTTTTATTGATGTTGATCATTTTAAACAAATCAATGATACATGGGGTCATCAAACAGGCGATCTTACCCTGCAAACCATTGTCCAAAAAATCCGCCGCGGTCTCCGAGAAACCGATATTTTGGGGCGTATCGGCGGGGAGGAATTTGCAGTCTTATTACCGGAAACAGGGAAGGAACAGGCGTTGGAAGTCGCCGAACGGGTACGCCAAATCATTGATAACCCGTTTTGTTTGAATGAACGTGTGATTAAGGTAACCATCAGTTTCGGTGTTACCAGTATTCCTCAAGCTATTCAGGGCAACATGGATTATTTATTTAAAAAGGCCGACGAAGCCCTATACCAGGCGAAAAACGCGGGCCGGAATTGTGTGCGAGCCGTTGAAATGGAGATGGGGGAGTGAAGGTGATGTTCATGAATTTAGCCTGTTATATTACTTCGATCCGCTTTATATTGGCGCCATTAATTTTTTGGCAATTGACCAACCATTCATCCTCTTCCGTTTTTTGGGTGGTCATCATGTTGCTTTTGGCAGGGTGTACTGATATAGCCGATGGATGGGTAGCCAGGTCCCTCCATCAAGTCAGTGAATTAGGAAAAGCCCTTGACCCTCTGGCTGATAAACTGGTAATATTCGGGACATTGCTGGGACTGACCTGGTGGGGGCTGCCGCTTTGGATGGTTTTGGTTTACCTAGTCAAAGAAGGGCTTCAAATTTTGGCGGGATTTGTGTTATTACGGAAATGGCGCCAGTTAATATCCTCCAATTTTTGGGGCAAATCATCGACGGTAATTTTTTTCATTGGGTTTGCATCATTTTTTATAAGGCCTATTTTAGGAATGATTTTCATCGGTTTGGCCATTGCCGATTCAATATACGCTTTGTTTACTTATTATCAAGCTTTTGTCAGGATGAAACAAAAGGAACCATAATTTTCCTTCGGCTAGGAAACCGCCAGAAAATATATTTTTTAAGATAGAATATGGAATGATAATGGCGTAAATTGGAGAGTACCGAATTAAACTTTTAGGAGAATAAACTTTGCGGGCTAGAAATGCTGAATATGAACGTACTGCTGTAAAACCGGATCAGTATCCATCGGTTTATTTACCGGAAATCGCTTTTGTAGGTCGTTCCAATGTTGGTAAATCATCCATGATTAATAGCCTCATTGGCAAAAAAAATTTGGCCTATGTGGGAGCAAAGCCTGGTAAAACCAGGGGAATCAATTTTTATAATATTGATGGGCGGTTTTATTTTGTTGATTTGCCTGGATATGGCTATGCGAAAATTTCTCTTTCCGAAAAGTCATTGTGGGATCAGATGATTACTCAATATTTAGAAACGCGCGCCCAGTTGAAATCGATCATTATGGCGGTGGATTGCCGGCACACCCCAACCGAACATGACCAAATGATGGTTGAATGGATTCAAAGCCATTCAATACCTTTTCTTGTTGTGGCGGCAAAGACTGATAAAATACCCCGCAGTCAACTCAACGGTAAGTTATTTGAGATCAAGAACGTCTTGGATTTACCAGACGAAATTGAAATTATCGGCTTCTCGACCCTTAACAAACAGGGAATTGACAAATTATGGAGTAAAATTACCCCCCAGATTGAAAAATGACTTTAAATAAGTTTTTATGAACAAAAAAGAGGAATTATTTTAATTTGCCTTGAATATGTAATACAATATTACAGAATGATTCGATTCTGCAATGTAAACAGTAGTTCATTAAAAGGCTCCCATTTCTTAAAGAATAGCTTGACCGAAAGGAGTAATGTTGGAATGGAAGAAACGATTAAAGAAATCGCCGAACGGATAAAAGGTTTGAGGGATATCATGGGTATTAGTATGGATGATATGGCTAAAACTTTAAAAATTTCCACGGAGTTATATCAGGAATATGAAAGCGGTAATGTCGATATTCCCGCCAGTGCACTTTATATCTTGGCGCAACGTTTTAATATTGAATTGACGGCGCTGCTTACCGGAGAGGATCCCCATTTACATAGTTATGCCTTAACCCGTAATGGTAAAGGGATTTCCGTTGAGAGGCGCAAAGATTACAAGTATCAAAATTTGGCTTTAAACTTTATTCACAAAAAAGCCGAACCCTTTATGGTTACAGTTGAACCCGAACCAGAAGACGCGCCGGTCCATTTAAACAATCATCCGGGCCAAGAATTTGATTATGTCTTGGAAGGCGCTCTTAAAATCGTCCTTGGAAAACATGAATTGATTCTGAACGAAGGGGATTCACTTTTTTACGATTCCAATATCGACCACGGAATGAAAGCCCTAAACGGCAAAACGGTAAAATTTTTGGCAATCATCTTATAAAATAATCCGCGCCCACACGATATTTATGATAAGGAGAGGCTCACACCATGCTGGAAAAATACATCGATTTAAAAGATTATCATTCATTTGAAGAATTTCAGGAAAATTTTAACGTTAAGGTTCCAGAAAATTTTAATTTTGCTTATGATGTTGTAGATGAGTGGGCAAGGAAATCTCCGGATAAAATTGCCATGGTCTGGTGCGATGAAAAAGGCGCCGAAGCCACATTCACCTTTGGGCAAATGAAATATTACAGTGACAAAGCAGCCAACTTTTTTCGGTCCGTGGGAATTCAAAAAGGCGACTCGGTGATGTTGATTTTGAGACGGCGCTACGAATTTTGGTTTTCCATTATCGCATTGCATAAAATCGGCGCCGTTTGTATCCCGGCCACTCATTTATTGAAGAAAAAGGATTTGGTTTATCGGAACACCGCGGCGGAAGTTAAAATGGTGGTTGCGGTTGCCGGAGATGAAGTCATCGAGCACATTGATGAGGCTCAGAGTGAATCTCCGTCATTGAAATATAAGGCTTTAGTGGGTGGAAACCGGGAAGGCTGGTACAACTTTAGCAAAGAACTGGAGAAGGCAAGCGAAGATTGGACCCAGCCGACCGGCGCCGCCATGACCCAAAATCATGATGTGATGTTGTTATATTTCACTTCAGGCACCACTGGTTATCCCAAAATGGTAATCCATAATTATATATATCCCTTAGGCCATATCGTAACAGCCAAATATTGGCAGTGCGTCGAAGAGGACAAGCTTCATTTGACAGTATCCGAAACCGGATGGGCCAAATCGGTCTGGGGCAAGTTGTATGGGCAATGGTTGGCCGGAGCGGTGGTCTTTGTCTATGATTTTGATAAATTTGTTCCGAAAGATCTGTTGAATATGATTGCCAAGCATAAGATAGCGACTTTTTGCGCGCCGCCGACCATATACCGCTATCTCATTAAAGAGGACTTTACGCAATATGATTTAAGCAACTTAAAATATTGCGCTGTTGCCGGTGAACCTTTAAACCCGGAAGTCTATAATAAATTTTTGAGTTTAACGGGAATTCGTTTACGGGAAGGCTATGGTCAGACCGAACTTACCGTTACACTGGCTACCTATCCTTGGATAGAACCCAAACCGGGATCCATGGGGAAACCTTCGCCCGGTTACGAAATCGATATTATTGATATTTATGATGAAAAAGGACGTTCCTGTGAAGTCGGAGAAATCGGAGAGATTGTGGTAAGAACCGATAAAAAAGTCCCGGTAGGTCTGTTTGAAGGGTATTACCGCGATTCCGAGTTGACCCAGAGCGTCTGGCATGATGGACTTTACCACACCGGTGATACTGCTTGGCGTGATGAAGACGGTTATTTCTGGTTTGTGGGCCGCACCGACGATGTGATTAAGAGCTCCGGTTACCGGATCGGGCCCTTTGAGGTGGAAAGCGCCCTTTTGGAACATCCCGCGGTTTTGGAGTGCGCTGTAACCGCCGTGCCGGATGAGGTCAGGGGTCAAGTCGTGAAAGCGACTATTGTTCTAACGAAAAATTATACCCCGGGTGATGCTTTGGTTAAGGAGTTGCAGGAACATGTTAAAAATGTCACCGCGCCTTATAAGTACCCGAGAATTATTGAGTTTGTCGATGAACTTCCCAAGACGATCAGCGGGAAGATCCGCCGGGTGGAAATACGTGAGAAGGATCATGTCGATTAAAAAAGGGTATTCCAATGAACCATTCGTATGATTCGTTGTAATTTCACTAAACTGTTGATTTTTTGTCAACAGTTTATTTTTATTTTTCGGGCTTGATTGTTTACATGCAATCGAAAACAGCTTTCGCTCGGCTTAAATCCCAGGAAAAAAATTTGTATGAAAACTGAATTCCGGCAGGCATAATAAGTTTATTAAAGAGTGGGAGGTACTTATGCTGCGTTTGCTGTTATTACTTATCGCTTCGATTGGTCCCGGCCTTTTATGGTTATGGTATTTTTATAAACAAGATCGATATGAACCGGAACCCTTAAAATTAGTTATTAAAATTTTTTTGGCGGGGTTAATCTTGGTCGTCCCGGCCGGATTATTGGAACAATTGTGGCGTGGTCAGATTTTATCGGCGGTGCGTACCGGCAATTGGCCGTCTTTTTTAGTGATGGCTTTTTTGGTTATTGCATTGATCGAAGAAAGCCTGAAAACGGGTTTTTTATGGTGGCTGATTGGTAACAACCAGGAATTAAATGAGCCCGCCGATGGAATCATTTACGGGATTACTTTGGGGCTTGGTTTTGCTTCCTTGGAGAATTTATTATGGGCAAGCGCATTTGGGTTTGGGGTGGCCGCGCTTCGAGCCGTCATTACAACTTTGGCTCACGCCACATTTACCGGGTGGATGGGTTTTTATATTACCCAATATAAATTTCGAACCCAAGTTTTTTCAACGTTAGGTATTGGTTTTGTTTTAGCTTGGGCTAGTCATGGCTTATATGACTTTTTGTTGTTTTTACGCAGACCGATCGCTTCTTTGTTGGCTTTTTTGTTAATTGCCGGTTTGCTATGGCGATTATACCAGTTTTTGCAGAAAGAAGTCGCCCGCTCGCCTTTTCGTCAGAAATAAGCCCGGTAATTGAATATTCAAGCAATAACCGATAACTTTTTCTGCGACTCTCTTGATCTCCAGCTGCTCTTCGGGTATACTTTTAAAGGATATACCGGAAGGAGGCGCTCATTTATGTCTGGTCATTCCAAATGGGCAACAATCAAACGAAAAAAAGAACTTACAGATTCTAAACGAGCTAATTCGTTTACCAAAGTCACCCGTGAAATTATTGTAGCGACTAAAGCCGGAGGCAATGGTGATCCGGAACACAATTTCCGATTACGCCTGGCGGTATTAAAAGCGAAGTCGATCAATATGCCGAACGACAATATCCAGCGGGCCATTAAAAGAGGATTGGGTGAAGGTGATGATGCCGCCCTATTTGAGGAAGTATTTTATGAAGGGTATGGCCCTGGAGGTGTCGCTCTTTTAGTCCAAGGGTTAACGGATAACCGGAACCGTACGGCCGGTGATATGCGCTATATCTTTTCCCGAAACTACGGCAATCTCGGCGAAGCGGGCTGCGTGGGCTGGATATTTTCTTCCAAAGGATTGATCTCTGCGGAAGTTGAAGCCTCCGGTAAAAGCGAAGAAGAAATGTTTGAGATGGCAATCGAAGCCGGTGCCGAAGATCTGAAAACTATGGATGAGCTGTATGAAATTTATACCGATCCCGGTAGTTTGGAGGAAGTCCGCAAATTTTTTGAAGCCAAAAGAATCCCTTTAAAATCGGTGGAGCTGACAATGATTCCTCAAAACACGGTAGAGGTCAACAGCGAGCAGGGGGATCAGCTTCTCAAATTGGTGGATGCCCTGGAAGAAAACGATGATGTTCAAAATGTGTACGGTAATTTTGAACTGCCGGATTCGGAAAATTAATTGGGTTATCTTTAGAGTAAGCTCAACAAAAACTCCCATTGGGAGTTTTTCTTGCATCTGGATTTTTTGAGTGGAGGAAAATGATGAGTCAAGTTTTTTTTGATATCAGCCAAACGATAACGCCGGATATTATCGTTTATCCGGGGGATCCGGAAGTCAGGATCGAACAAACCATGAGCATTGCCGCAGGGGACATCGTGAATCTTTCCAATATCGCCATGGGAAGTCATACCGGCACCCATATCGATGCGCCAAAACATTTTTACGATCAAGGATTGACGATTCCGGAAATACCACTGGATTGTCTCATCGGAACAGCCAAGGTTTTTGAGTTTATGGAAGAGCCGGCTATCGGAAAAAGCCATCTTCAAGCATGCAATATCCATCGCGGAGATCGGGTTTTGCTGAAGACCAAAAACTCGGCGCTTTTGGGGAAAAAGGGATTTGAGCCCGCCTTTACTTATTTAAAGCCCGATGCCGCGGAATACCTGGCGGATACGGGCATCCGGACCCTGGGATTTGATTATTTGACCATTGACCCGATGGGCAGTAAGGATTTTAAAGCTCATTACGCCTTGCTGGGAAAGGGAATCATCATTATTGAAGGGATTAATCTTACCGGAATCAAACCCGGTGAGTATCAAATGGCGGCTTTGCCTTTAAAACTGCAGAAAGGAAACGGCAGTCCGGCTAGAGTGGTGTTATATCGGGAGGAATAACTTTCTTTAGTCTGCAATACCGGTGTTTCTTTTCTCTTTACGCAACCTGGCTACAAAAAAACCCTCCATAACCTGACCTGGGTCAAGCCGCAGATATTTTTGGCGGTGAGGTTTTGAAAAATCTCCCACAGCGATTCCGGGTCCGCTGCCGGGTATTGCAGGGTATCCGTTGATGGCTTCGACGCTCAATTCCGAGCCGTATTTTTCTAAAGCCCAATCCAGAACGAGTTCATTTTCGCTGCTTGATAGGGTACAGGTGGAATAAACAAGGATACCCCCGGGTTTTAAAGCCCAGAGGGCCGTTCGCAGCAATTTTTTTTGTTCCCCGGCTAGTTCCCGGACTCTTTTGGGGTTCCAGAAACGGTAGGTTTTCGGATCATCGGCTAAGAACAAGCCTTCTCCGCTACAAGGCGCATCCAGCAATACCGCATCAAAATACTGCTCATAGTTTTCTTCGAGCCTTTTTCCGTCCCCGTGGCGGATTTGAATGATGGAAGCCCCTTGTTTTTCGCAATTGTACTTTAGTCTTTCCACCCTTAACTCATTAATTTCATTGGCCAGGATGAACCCCTGATTATTCATGAGCGTCGCCAGTTGGGTACTTTTACTGCCGGGGGCGGCCGTAAGGTCCAGAACCCGCTCGCCTGGTTTTGGATCAAGGACTAAAGGCGGAAGCATACTGGAGAGGCTTTGCAGGTAAATATGACCTTCCTGATATAACGAGTGTTTTTCCAGTTGGTTTTCACGGATGTTTTTAATGATCAAAGCATCGTTGTACCAGAGAACTCTGTCGAATTTAATATTGTCTTTCTGGAAGACTTTCATGATTTCCCGGACATTGGTTTTTAAAGTGTTGACCCGTAAAGTTACAGGTCGCTCAACCATCATGCCGTTGAGGATTTTTTCAGCTTTTAAAGGATCATACTCGTTTTGAATCCGCTCAATAAATTCGGTGGGCAATTTTTGGAGCAGTTGGCGAAAGGATTTCATGAATGACCTCGGCAAAGAAAATTAATATTTTTTGAGATAAGCTCAGAATGCAATGGGCTTTTTATATTATACACCAATTGGCGAAATTAACCAGCATATAAACCGGCTGCAACCAAAATCCTTCGGGTTCAACCGGGGAAATGCAGGAAATCAATTGGCAAAGCCGAATAATTGATCAAATTTGACCTGTGAAAAAAGGATGGTTACCCATGATTTTATCCGGCCTGGAAATTAAAAATAAACTTGGTAAAGAAATAATTATTGATCCTTTTGATAATAAGCTTTTAAATCCTAATAGCTATAACTTACGCCTCTATAACGAATTATTGGTTTATGAAGGGACCCTCCTTGACATGAAGCGTCCCAATCCAACCCGGAAAATCATCATTCCCGAAGACGGATTTATCCTAAGACCCGGGGAGTTGTACCTTGGAAGGACAATCGAATATACCAGCACCGATAAATATGTGCCGATGCTGGAAGGACGTTCTTCCGTCGGACGGCTTGGCTTATTCATTCATATCACGGCCGGTTTTGGTGATGTTGGGTTTAGCGGCTACTGGACGCTGGAGATGTTTTGCATTCAGCCCATCAAAATTTATCCGGGCGTGGAAATTTGCCAGATTTATTACCATACGCTTGAAGGAGATTATCAAAAATATCAAAGCGATAAATATCAAAACAATACCGGAATTCAGCCCAGCCTGTTATATAAGGATTTTGAGGAAAAAAGTAAGCAGTAACTTCTTACCCGCATAGGCCTGGATTATTCCTTTCGAATCGGACCATCTTTTTTACCGTCATACATCCTCGGGATTGGCCATAGGTTATTAACGGATTAAAACATCAACCCTTGATCATGTTAAATATTTTTCCTGGTTTTGGTTAAGCTACCCCTGAAAGGTGGGCTTAACTTGAAGTTATCCAAAAGAGCTTTGACCTTGGTCCGAATTTCCATTTTATCTCTGCTGACCATTGTCGCCGTATTTTTCATAAGCCGGGGACCGTTGTTTCAAAAATTAATACCGAAAACGAAGGATCCGGCTTTAACATCGGCAGGGCAACAATGGAATTTGGAACTGGAAAGGACCTACAATTTATGCGGACATCACGATGGATTCAGCCAATCTTATCCGTCGCTGAAAGATTTGAAAACCGCAGTCGAAGGCAATCACAGCTTTACATTAAAAAAAGCTGAGGAAAATCATTATGTTTATGCGGTTACGGTTGAGGATGATTGCCCCAATTGCCGCAACCATAAATTTTTGGGAATCAGCGGGAATGAGGTTGTGATTAGGCGGGGAACACCCGCTATTCCCGGTCCGGTTTTGGAAAAAGTTGAAATATCCGTTGAAAAAATGCCTCCGTTGGAATTGGAAGATCTTCACAAAGGAATTCCTTTTAAAACCGAGGGGGAGAAATTGCAATTGATTGAGGGATTAAAAGGTTTGATTATGAATTAATGAAGGGTCTGTTGCAAACTAAGATTTATCGATAGAGAAATACAATATTTATAAAAACTTTACCGTTATCTATGGTATATATTGTTTCCTTATTGATTTTAATCCCTTTTGCAACAGCCTCTTGAAGTCCCCCCATAGCCGACGATTAAAGACCGCAGCCGTGCATGCACCGAAGATAAAAGCCAAAAACTCACTCTTATCCAGTCGACCGTGATGAGCGGTGGAACAGAATCATCTGCCCCCTCATCATGCTTCCCAATTTGAAGTGCCCAAAAACTACACTCCAGGGTTGACCGTCTTTTACGCCGCTTGGAACTCTGTATTTATTATGCCAGCTGAGACTCGTTTTATTCCTGATCCGAAAATTTTCCAGCGAGGGAGGAAATAGGTAAAGGAAAATCGAATCTTTAACAAATCATTTACCTAAATATAATCAAATTGTCGAATTTAAGTGCTCGGATAATTATGAAGGAGGGTATCGATGAAGAAATTCAAAGTGGAACAAATTCGTAATTTAGTCCTATTGGGCCATGGCGGTTGCGGTAAAACCATGCTGGCCGAAGCTATGCTTTTTTCGACGAAAGCGGTTGATCGTTTTGGCAAAGTGGACGATGGCGCCTCAACCATGGATCACGACCCCGAAGAAGTGAAAAGAAAAATCAGTATTGCCTCAGCAATTGCCCCTTTAGAATATAAAGATCATAAAGTTAATTTGATGGATACTCCCGGTTTTTTTGATTTTGTCGGAGAAGTCAAAAGCGCGGTCCGGGCCGCCGATTCGGCTTGTATCGTTGTTTGCGCGGTATCCGGAGTCGAAGTGGGCACCGAAAAAGCCTGGAATTATGCGGATGAAGAAAATTTGGCCCGCTTCATTGTAGTCAATAAGATGGACCGTGAAAATGCCGATTTTGACGGAGCCGTAAAAGCTCTCCGGGAGCAATTGGGGAAAAATATTATCCCCCTTCAGATTCCCATCGGAGCTGCTGAAAAATTTCAGGGTGTCGTGGACATTTTAAAGAATCAGGCCTTGATGGTGGAGGGCGGAAGAGTCGTTGAAAAACCGATTCCTTCCGAAATAATCCCGGCAATCGAAGAATATAAGACCATGCTGATGGAAGCCGTGGCTGAAACGGATGACGACTTGCTGACCAAATATTTGGACGGCCAAACCCTTACCCAGGAAGAAATACAGATCGGAGCCAGAAAAGGAACCATCAGCGGAAAATTGGTTCCGGTTCTTGCCTGTTCCTCATTGAAACAAATCGGTATTCCCAATATCCTTGATGTGGCTGTCGGGTTTTTACCTTCCCCGGCGGATCGGGGGGAAGTCACAGGGAGCAACCCAATGACCAAGGGGGAGGAAAAACGCAAACCTGCGGATAGCGAGCCTTTCTCGGCCTTGGTATTTAAGACCATGGCTGATCCGTTTGTCGGGAAATTAACTCTCTTTAAGGTTTTTTCCGGAGTCATCAAATCCGATTCCCAGGTTTTCAATGCCAGCAAAGGAGCGATGGAACGGATCGGTCAGTTGTTTATGATCAAGGGTAAAACCCAGGAACCCGTTACGGAGTTGGGTGCCGGCGATATCGGGGCTGTGGCGAAGTTGCAGGAGACTTTTACCAACAATACTTTATGCGATAAGGATAAACCGATTGTTTTCAACCCGATTCAGTTTCCCAAACCCAAGTTGTCGCTGGCCGTTGAGCCCAAAGCGAAAGGGGACGAAGATAAAATCGGCACCGGCCTGGCCCGTCTTACGGAGGAGGATCTTACTTTTGAAGTTTATAAAGACAAGGTTACCCATGAAATCATCGCTTCCGGTATCGGCGATTTGCATATTGAAATCATCACCAGCAAGCTTCATAAAAAATTCGGCGTGGATGTCACCTTGAAAATTCCTAAAATCAGTTACAAGGAAACCATTAAAGGTACTGTCAAGGCCGAGGGGAAACATAAAAAACAGAGCGGCGGCAGAGGCCAGTACGGTCATGTTTGGCTGGAGATGAGTCCTCTGCCTGCCGGTTCGGGTTTTGAGTTTGTCGATAAAATCTTTGGCGGTTCCGTGCCGCGTAACTACATACCGGCGGTGGAAAAAGGACTCCATGAGTCTTTGGAAAAAGGTGTCCTCGCGGGTTACCCCGTAATTGACATCCGGGTTACTCTTTACGACGGGTCTTATCATCCGGTGGATTCTTCGGAAATGGCCTTTAAAATTGCCGCTTCCCTGGGATTTAAAAAAGGTTTTATGGAAGCCAAACCAATCCTGCTGGAACCGGTCATGCGGATGGAAGTGGTTATGCCCGAAGAAGATATGGGGGACATTATCGGCGATCTCAATAAAAAACGGGGCAAAATTTTAGGGATGGAGCGGGATGGCCGCTCCCAGGTTGTTAAGGCTCTGGCGCCCCAGTCGGAGTTGGGCAAATATGCGATAGATTTGCGATCTATGACTCAGGGCCGGGGGGAGTTTTCAATGGAATTTGATCATTATGAGGAAGTTCCGCCTCACCAGGCCGAGGCCATTATCGCCGAAGCCAAGAAACATATGGTGGTGGAAGAGGAATAGAGCAAGCCGGCAATGGATGAATAATCAAAGGAGTGGTGGCCACAACCGCTCCTTTTTTATTGGTGCGCCCAGCATGGGCGCAATCTAACGGGTAAAAGTCCCGAGTGGGTTGATAGTGCCAAGCACATAGCCAAAAGCTCGCGTCCAATAGGACGCGTAGGTGTCCTCGGCGACAGGGAATCTGAAGGAAGCTGGCGGCAAACTTCCGGTCTGACGAACAGGAATCAATCATATTAGGCATATGTATGTAGGGTAAGGTTGCCAAACAAACCAAAGCCCAAAACTATCCAGAACATTCGGTGTATATATGACGGATAGATGGAAGGAAAGATTGCGTTCTTACCTGAGGAGGGCTCATGGACGTGCGGATATAAAGAAATTGATGGAGACAATCGATACCTCCTACTCGATCTTATATAGGGCTTACCCAATATATACATAGTATGGAAATATGCGCTAGCAGGCACAGGTTCTTGAGGTTGTTAACAAACATATTATGAAAGAAAGGGAGGGAATACCATGAGTATCTTTGATCAAGGAATCGAGTTCATTGACCAAGGAATTGAAATGTTAGCCAGAAACTGGGGTCATGAAGTTTGGTTGTTTGTTCGGCACGAAGATGGCCTTCGATGGGTATCATCCCGCAAATGCACCAGAGACGATTTAAAAAGACTATCTGCCATGATCTTCAATGCTCATGGTCCGGTGATAAGGAATGAACTTGAATCCAGCGCCATACTCAATGACGCAATCTATTTGATATAGGCCTATACCGTTATAATGAACGGTTTGCTCTTTTTTAACCAAGGATTCCCCGGCAATCCGGAATTTTGATTGAAACGGTATCATCGGCGCAATATGCGACCAAAAGTTAACCCTATTCGCTAGTGGAACCAAAATCATGATGATGGAATATTTTGTATCGGCAAGGGCTGTCTGAATTGGATTACAAAATATTGAACGCCGTCCATAGTAATTTAGGAAAGTGAGGGAATAGGGAATGAAAAGAAAGGACTGGATTATAGCCTTTATTATATTGGCAATTACAGGATTCGAGTTTGTCGGGCTGGCAATTTTACACCGGACCAAAAACTTCCGGCAGGAAATTGCGCAACTGGATAATCGCATTGCTCTGTTAAAACAGCAAAAAAAGATTGACTGTAACTCTTATCAAATGAAAATTCAAAAGCTTCGGGAACAAGTTCAGGAAAATGCTGTTATCTATGGCTATATTACCGGTTATCTGGCGGTTGCCAATCCGAAATTAATCACCGATGAAATCTCGGAATTTGCCGCGCTGACTATAAACTATGCAAAAGAAGCCGGAGTAAGCCCCTATGATTGTCTGACGATTTGTCAAATCGAGAATGGATTTGACCTGCATAAAGAGGGTAAGGCCGGGGAACAGGGACCCGCTCAACTCATGGCCACAACATGGGGTGATTATTATAAAGAATTTGGATATAAACCGGAGGACTTTTATAAATGGCAATGTAATTACAGGGTTGCCATCGCTTATTTCGCAGAACTATTGAAACGGAATAACAATGAAATTAAGACGGCAATCGGCGAATATAACGGCGGGGGTAAATGGGCGCTGATTTCTTCTTCTAGAACACATGTTCGAAAATTTGTGATTGCCAACCGCGGAGTATTGGAACTGCGAAAACAAAAGAGGAACTATCAATGATTAAGAATTTTTGATTGCCATTTTGACTCTGCTCAAACAGTTAGAGCCGCAGGAAGAATCATTTTATTCCAAAGGAACTGAGGAAGTGGAAGAAATGATTGAAAAATTGTCGGGACGGTAGAGCATTTTGATGAATTTTTAATTTCTCTCAAAGTTGGTAACAGCAACGTTACCGACTTTGGGAGATTTTTTTAAAAGATATTGACTATTTTTATAGGAATAATTATAATTTAAATATTAATCCTCTTATCCAGAGAAGGGGAGGGTACGGCCTGATGATCCTTCGGCAACCGAGGCGGTTTAGCGCTTTTTGAAAGTTATCCGCCTTAGGCGGTTTAATTGAAGTCACAATTAAACTGCATCATTCCGATGCTATAAATCGGAATGCGGTGCCAATTCCGGCGGGGTAACCCGGGAGATGAGAGAGGCTTACCAATGTTTACCTCTTTCAGTATTTGAAAGAGGTTTTATTATTACCAAGGGGGTGGCAAGCATGAAGATTGAAACCTGTTTGGCCCATGCGGGGCTCTGTACGGATACCCGAACTGGCGCGGTCAGCACTCCGATTCATCAAACAGCCACCTTTCGTCATCCGGCGGTTGGAGTATCCACCGGTTATGATTATTCGCGGACGGTGAATCCTACCCGGGAAGTTCTGGAGAAAGTCCTGGCGGAGCTGGAAAAAGGACAGCGCGGTTTTGCCTTTTCATCGGGTATGGCAGCCATTACAGCGGTTTTAATGTTATTTTCTTCGGGCGATCATATCATGGTATCCAACGATTTATATGGCGGAACCTACCGGGTTCTGGAAAAAAACTTTAAACAGTTTGGACTGGCTACAACTTACGTTGATACCACCCAACCGGAAGCAGTCCAAAAAGCGATGGTTCCTGGGAAAACCAAGGCTCTTTTCATAGAAACACCGACCAATCCATTGATGAAAATAACCCCTCTCCAAAAAGTATCCATGCTGGCAAAGGAGAATCATATTCTAACCATTGTAGACAACACCTTTATGACCCCTTATCTGCAGCAACCATTGGAATTTGGGGCCGATATTGTTCTTCATAGCGGAACCAAATATTTGGGCGGGCATAATGATGTCCTTTCCGGAATAGTAGTCACCGGTACTCCAGAACTCAGTGAGCGAATTGGTTTCATTCAGAATTCAACCGGAGCGATTTTAGGACCTCAAGATAGTTGGCTAATGCTTCGGGGGCTCAAGACGTTGGCCATCCGAATGGAAAAACAGCAAGAGAATGCGGGGAAGATTGCTGCCTGGCTGGGACAACATCCAAAAGTAAAAAAGGTTTATTACCCAGGACTTTCTGATCATCCGGGCTTTGAAATTCAAAGCAAACAAAGCCGTGGTTTCGGGGCGATGGTATCGTTCCGGGCGCAGAACGCTAATGTAGTCAAAGAAATCATCAACCGGGTCCAGATTATCACCTATGCCGAAAGTTTAGGCGGGGTGGAAACATTAATTACTTACCCGGTCAAACAGACTCATGGGGATATTCCACAAGAAATCCGGCAGGCAATCGGCGTCACTGAAGACTTGATTCGTCTTTCGGTGGGAATTGAAGATGCCGATGATTTAATCGCTGATCTAGCTCAAGCAATGTCGCATAGACGCGTGGAAGGAGAAAAAAGTATATGAAATATGGAACTTTACTGCTACATAACGGACATGAAATCGATCCCAATACCGGAGCTTTGAGTATACCAATTTACCAGGCATCAACTTTTCATCAAAAAGATATTGATCACCCGGGACGCCCTGGAAAAAACCTTGGCTGCAATTGAAAACGGAACTCATGCTTATGCTTTTGCTTCCGGAATGGCTGCCGTTTCTTCAGCGCTTGCTATTTTGGAGCAGGGCGATCATCTGGTGGTGTCGGCCGACATTTATGGGGGGACTTTTCGGGTTTTAAGCCGTTTTTTCAATAAATTCGGCATCACTCATACCTTTGTGGATATGACCCGGCTGGAGAATACCGAAAAGGCCATTCAACCCAATACCAAGGCGCTTTTTTTAGAAAGCCCGTCCAATCCCTTATTAAAAATCACCGATGTGGCTGGAGCGGTGGTAATCGCCAAAAAACACGGCTTGATTACCATGATTGACAATACTTTTTTATCGCCTTATTTTCAAAGGCCGCTTGATTTGGGAGTCGATATTGTAATCCATAGCGCTACTAAGTTCCTGGGCGGTCACAGCGATGTAATCGGCGGAGCGGTCATTACTAAGTCCCAGGAGCTGGCTTCGAAAATTTACTTTGTCCAAAATGGGTTCGGGGCGGTTTGGGACCTCAGGACTGTTGGTTGTTAATGCGGGGGATTAAAACCTTACGGGCCCGGATGGAGATTCAGCAGCAGTCGGCCTTAAAGATAGCCAAGTGGTTGCAAGAGCAGTCTTGGGTTAGGGAGGTTTATTATCCGGGTCTTCCAGACCATCCGGGGCATGAAATCATCAAATCGCAAGCTTCCGGTTTCGGAGCGGTTCTGTCCTTGAAAACGGACACTGTGGATAGGGCCAGGGCTATTATGAAACAGGCTCAAATCTGGTCGGTGGCGGTCAGTTTGGGGTTGAGTCGATCCTTTCTTATCCGGTGAAAATGTCTCATGCCTCCATTCCCCAAGTCGAGCGGGAGAAATTGGGAATCACCGAAAACTTGATCCGATTGTCGGTGTGGCTGGAAGAACCGGAAGATTTAATGGCAGATCTGGAAGTCTAATCAACCTTAGTGCAAGGTTACTTTAGTAATACCGAGGGGAAAAGATGCTGAAAGATAAAATCCTAAACAAAACGCCCGGCATTATCACCTATGGTTTGACACCGCCCAAACAAAGCAATCCCATAGAAAAAGTTAAAGAAATCGTCGAAAATCAAATCAAACGAATTCAAAACCTTCCTATTGACGGTCTCATTCTTTATGATATACAGGAAGAAGCGGAGCGCTCAACAACAGAGCGGCCATTTCCATTTTTACCGACTATCGATCCGATTGAGTATGGACAAAATTATTTGAAAGACTTAAAGGTGCCCAAAATCAATTATTGCTGTGTTGGTAAGTATTGCCACGAACAGCTTTCAAACTGGATCGAAAGCGAACCGCAGAACGACAGATTTACAGTCTTTGTGGGAGCATCTTCCCATAAACAGGTTGTAAAGATGAAACTAGCGGATGCTTACCAATTAGGCAGAGAATTGAATCCTCAATTGATTGTAGGTGGCATAACCATCCCGGAAAGGCATAGTTATAATAGTAATGAACATTTACGCATCATCCAAAAGATAGAGAACGGCTGCCGGTTCTTTGTTTCTCAAACGACTTATCATTGTGAGGCCTCCAAAAACCTGTTATCGGATTACTACTATTATTGCCAGGCGCATCATTTGGAAATGGTTCCGATATTGTTTTCCTTTTCACCCTGTGGTTCGTTGAAAACATTGGAGTTTATGAAATGGTTGGGGATCAGTATCCCAAAATGGCTGGAAAACGATTTAGTTTTTGCCCAGGATATCCTGGAAAAATCTTTGGAACAGGAAAAGCTTATTTTTGAAGAACTGTATGATTTCGCCTTGGAAAGACAGATTCCCATCGGATGCAACATCGAGAGTGTCGCGGTTCGGAAAGTTGAAATAGATGCTGCAGTTCAACTTGTCCATGATCTGAGGAAAATAATTCAAAAAGTTTCAAGTTGAAGTTGGCAGAAAGGATTGGGTTGACAAAAATGACAAAAGGCAGTAGGATATTAAATATATTAGTAAACAGATAGGTATTGTTTGTATTTGCTGAAAGACCATGATTGCGGTGAGAATTTAATCTAAAAAACTATTGGAGGAGATTGCAAATGAAGACTTTTCAAAGATTGGTTTTGGTGATGGCGATTGGATTGTTATTTGGCAGTTTGTTGATTCCGGCAGACGCTAAGGGCGTTATTACCGTCGGAACGGAAGGAGTTTATGCACCCTTTACATATGTGGACGAAAAAAATAATTTAACCGGTTATGATGTCGAGGTTGTCAAAGCTATCGGTAAGAAACTGGACGTTGAGGTAAAGTTTGTGCCAACCCCATGGGACAGTATGTTTCTCAGCCTAGAGACCAAGAAATTTGATTTGATTGCCAATGAAATTGGCAAAAATCCCGATCGGGAGAAAAAATATTTGTTCTCCGACAGTTATTTGATCTCAGGAGCCCAAATCATTGTCAGGGCCGATAGAAATGGTATTAGCACCTTGGATGATTTAAAAGGTTTAAAAGTCGGGATCGGGGTCGGGAGTAATTATGCCAAGCTTTTAGAGGATGCCAATAAAGATAAGAAAATCGATATCAAGTATTACGACGGCAATATGACCACTGTTTTACAGGATATTGTGGCCGGCAGGATTGACGCCACAGTCAACGACCGTCTGACCGTGGGTTATAATGTGAAAAAACTGGATTTAAAGGTGAAACTGGCAGGCAAACCCCTGGCATTGGTTCCGAGTTTCTTTGTGTTTCGCCAGGACAGAGAAGGTGGAGTATTAAAGGAACAGTTTAACAAGGCCTTGGCTGAACTTAAAAAGGATGGCGCCCTGGTTGCCTTATCGATAAAGTGGTTTGGAGCCGATTTCACTCAATAAGCCATTGGTTGTCCCAAATAACAGTGAATTGGATAGAAGCTGATGAAACCAATTTTGGATTTTCAATTTATGGTATCCATTGTTCCGGAGATATTCAAAGTGATACCGGTAACTTTGAATATCACGGTTGTGGCAATGTTTTTTGCCTTAATCATTGGCACCATCACGGCGCTAGTGCGAATCTATAAAATTCCGGTAGTCCACCCAATTGCCGGGTTCTATCTTTCCTTTACCCGGGGAACCCCACTTCTGGTACAAATTTATTTATCCTATTATGGAATTCCCAAGCTCTTGGACTATGCTCATACTGCTTATGGTTGGAATATTGATGTAAATGGCATTCCAGCCATAATCTTTATTTATTTCGCTTTTTCACTGAATGTAGGAGCTTATTTATCAGAAACCATTCGGGCAGCCATCCAAGCCATTGATAAGGGCCAAATGGAGGCGGCTTTGTCATTGGGAATGACAACTTGGCAGGGCCTGTATCGGATTATTTTCCCGCAGGCTTTGGCTGTCGCTTTACCAAGCTTCGGCAATACAGTGATCAGTTTAATCAAAGATACATCATTGGCTTTCATGATCTCAGTCGTGGAAATGATGGGCGAGGCCAAGATTTTAGGCGCCAGGGGCTTACAGTTCTTTGAAGTCTATATTGTGGTGGCTTTGTTTTACTGGCTCATTTGTATTTTTGTTGAAAGAGTCGTGCTACTTTTGGAAAAGAGAGTGAAACAGTTTGAAGGGGGGAAGAACTCATGATTCGGCTGCAAGATATTCATAAATCCTTCCATCATACTAAAGTCCTTAAAGGCATCAATTTGACTGTTGAACGTGGAGAAGTCATCACGATCTTAGGACCGAGCGGTTCGGGGAAATCGACGTTGCTCCGTTGCATCAATTTTCTGGAACGTCCCAATAAAGGTTTCGTTCAAGTGGGAGATTTAATCATCAATTCTGAACGGGTAACCAAAGAAGAAACGTATAGAATTCGCCGCAGCACTGCCATGGTTTTTCAGCATTATCATTTGTTCAAAAACAAGACGGTTTTGGAAAATGTGATGGAAGGTTTGTTGATTGTCAAGAAGTTGGAGCGGGCCGTTGCCTATGAAAAGAGTATTCAAGTGTTGGATAAAGTCGGTTTGAGCGACCGCATGCGCTTTTATCCCTCTCAGCTTTCTGGTGGACAGCAACAAAGAGTCGGTATTGCCAGGGCGCTTGCCATGGAACCCCAAGTCATTTTGTTTGATGAACCAACCTCGGCATTAGATCCGGAACTGGTCGGGGAAGTCCTTGAAGTTATGAAGTCGCTGGCCAGAGAAGGAAAGACCATGATTGTGGTGACGCATGAAATGAATTTCGCCCGCGAAGTTGCAAACCACGTCATTTTCATGGATGACGGTCTGATTATTGAAGAAGGCAGCCCAAGTGATGTTTTTGAACATACTAGCATGGAACGGACGAAACATTTTTTACAAAGGGTTCAATGATATATTTTAATGATGTTTGTGCCAAAGGAACTTATTGACAAAATTATTTTTTAGCAGTATTATAAAAGTAACAAATTCCTACTAAATTTATAAGAATACTTGATTTTAAAATGAATGAGGAGGTCCTTTGAATGTCGAAAATTGCGAAAAGTATTACCGATTTAATTGGCAACACTCCCCTTTTGGAGTTAACCAATTACAATCGGGAAAACGGTTTTGAGGCGAAACTCATTGCCAAACTGGAATATTTCAACCCTTTAAGCAGCGTTAAAGACCGGATCGGTTATGCCATGATTAAGGATGCGGAAGAAAAGGGACTCATTAATAAAGATACGGTAATTATCGAGCCAACCAGCGGTAACACTGGAATTGCCCTTGCCTTTGTCGCCGCGGCCCGTGGTTATAAGTTGATTATCACGCTTCCAGAAACATTCAGTATTGAGCGGCGAAATTTATTAAAAGCGCTCGGCGCCGAATTGGTTTTAACTCCCGGTTCGGAAGGGATGAAAGGAGCGATCCGGAAGGCGGAGGAATTAGCCGCCCAGACTCCGAATTCGTTTATTCCGCAACAATTTAAAAATCCCGCCAATCCGGAGATTCACCGCAAGACCACGGCTGAGGAGATTTGGAACGACACCGACGGTAAAGTGGATATTTTTGTCGGCGGAGTGGGTACCGGTGGCACCATAACCGGTGTCGGGGAAGTACTTAAAAAGAAAAAACCCGGCGTGCAAATTATTGCTGTAGAACCTTTTGATTCGCCGGTCTTATCGGGCGGTAATCCCGGTCCTCATAAAATTCAAGGGATTGGGCCCGGTTTTGTAGCAGATATTATTAACCGGGAAGTCATCGATGAAATCTACAAAGTAAAAAATGAAGAGGCCTTTGATACTTCACGGAAATTAGCCCGGGCGGAAGGCTTATTAGTAGGGATTTCTTCAGGAGCCGCCGCATTTGCCGGGACGCAGATCGCTAAACGGCCTGAAAATAAGGGAAAGACCATTGTGGTATTGCTGCCGGACACCGGCGAGCGGTATTTGTCGACGCCCCTATTCCAGGAAATTTAGTAATGGAAAAGAAGTTTTCTTTCATTGTTATGATCCCTGTTTTTATTTCGAGCGGTTTAACGGCAGCCGTTAAAGGGTTGGCGCCATTTCTTTACCCATAACGCTGGTTTAATTTTTGGTTGACTAGATAGTCTGGAGACCAAGCATTTTTATATCAAGGATGCTTGGCCTTTTTATATTTAAAAGGGGACAACTTTTATTCCAGAAATCGAATAAATCCGGTGGAGGTTGGAGCATGTCTTTTAAAGTCGCTGTTGCCAGTAATGACGGGCAAAATATCAATGAACATTTCGGCAGGGCCCGCCATTTTTTAATCTTTGATCGGATCGATGAACATTTTAAACTGGTTGAAGTAAGAGAAATCATTCCTCCCCATTGCGCTCAGGAGCCCCAGGAGCACCATGATATTAATTCGCTCATTGAGGTTCTCAAAGATTGTCGTTTTATTTTAGCAGACCAGATTGGACCCGGAGCAACCCAGCAGTTAGCTTCCAACGGTATCAAGGGATTTGCTGTTTCCGGAGCTATTGATCAAATCATGGAAAAATTACAAAATTCCTATGAAGTTAAAAATTATTTAAAAAGTTGCCAATGAATTCAATTTTTGAAAGTTGACCAGAGATACTGGAGACTATGGAGCCTAAGCACATAGTCTTTTTTATTTGATTAAGGGTTTTGATTCTTTTATCCAAAACATTTCAAAACGAGGAGGAACCAGCATGCCGATTAATATCAAAAGTTTAGAATCGCCAACCCGGGAAACCCGTTTGGGGGCAATTACCGGGTATCAAGGCACCATACAGGATCTGGCCGTCAAAGCCAGTGAATGCAGCCTGAAAAACCGGGAACGCAGTTTCAGCCAGACCAGTGCTTGCAGTTCCGGCTGCGCTCAGGGGCATCTGTCGGGTATTCGGGACGCCGCCATCGTTAGCCATGCTCCAATAGGTTGCGCCGCCGATTCCATTGGCGCCAATGTCCAGAATAAGTGGGGTAACCGGGTGCGAAACTGGGAGTATCATAATGTGAAATTCATTTGCTCCAATATGACCGAGGAAGATACGGTTTTTGGCGCTGTCAACAAATTGCGGGAAGCAGTCCGGGAAGCCTATCGCCGATTTAATCCGAAAGCGATTTTTGTAACCACTTCATGCGCCTCGGCGATTATCGGAGAGGATATCAATGGGATTTTGGATGAATTACGCCAGGAACTCCCAATCCCTTTGGCGCCGGTCTTTTGCGAGGGTTTTCGTTCCAAAGTGTGGGCATCGGGTTTTGATGCGGCTTATCATGCCATTTTAACCTGGATTGTCAAACCGCCGCAGCAGAAAACCAATGGGGTCAATATGATTAATTTCAGAGGAAGCGCTAAAGAAACGATTACCGAGATCTTAGCCCGGTTCGGACTACGTCCGGTTTTTATCGCCCCCTTCAGTACCATTGAAGAACTATCCAAAACATCGGAATCCGTCGCCACAATCAGCATTTGCGGTACCTTGGGGGGATATTTCGGTAACGGGCTGGAGGAGCATTATGGGGTTCCTTATGTAAAATCCATGCAACCGCATGGCATAGCCGGTATGGATAGTTGGTTACGGGGTCTGGGGAAGGCGGCTGGTAAAGAAAAGGAAGTGGAAACATTTATCGGCGAAGAGAAACGACGGATTGAGCCTCAACTGGAAGAAATCCGTTCCCGATTAAGGGGGAAAAAGGCCATCGTCGGCATGGGGCCCAGTTTTGGCCATAATTACATCCGGGTCTTGGAGGAATTGGGTATCGAAGTCATCTGGGGATCTACCTGGCATTTTGACCTCCATTATGACCACGGTAGCTGCCCTGAATCCACTTTGCATATTGCCGGAAACCGGCAAAAAGACTTGCCGGTCAGTGTTTGCGACCAGCAGAATTTTGAATTGCTCAATCTTTTAAACCGCTTGCGGCCGGATATCTATGTCTCCCGCCATGGCGGGACCGCTGTTTGGGCTACCAAGATGGGTATCACTTCGATCATGGTCGCCGATGAGTTCAGCGCTTTCGGCTACCAGGGTTTGGTGGATTTTGGTTACCGGATTATCGATTCGTTGGCCAATCGCAGCCTGGCTAAAAATTTGGCTTCCAGAGTGAAACTGCCGTATACCGATTGGTGGCTTGCCCAGGACAGTTTTAACTTTCTAAAGGAGGGGGAGCTGGTTTGACGACAGGATTGGTAGAACAAGTACGCCATGTCTGCGCACTGGGCGCATTGCAAACAGTCCAGGCGATTGACCGGGCTGTACCGATACTCCATGCCGGACCGGGTTGCGGCCAAAAGTTATGGAGCGCTTTAGCGGTGGATAACGGCTGTCAAGGCTCGGGATATATCGGCGGCCATTCAGTCCCCTCCACCAATGCCAGTGAAAAAGAGATCATCTTCGGTGGAACTGCCCGTTTGAAGGAAGTGGTGGAAAACTCTTTCAAGGTTCTGGATGCCGATTTATACGTGGTCCTAACGGGTTGTGCCGCTGATATTGTCGGGGATGATGTCGGCGAAGTTGTCAGGAGTTTTCAGGAGCGCGGAAAACCGATTGTCTATGTTGAAACGGGTGGATTTAAGGGTACCAATATTTATGGGCATGAGTTGGTTTTGGATGCCATCTTTGATCAATATCTGCTGGCAACACCGGAAGAGGTGGAGTCGGGATTGGTGAACGTTTGGTCGGTTGTTCCTTATCAGGATCCTTTTTGGACCGGCAATTTGAAAATGATAGGCCACTTGATTTCCAAAATCGGCTTGCGTCCGAATCTTGTTTTCGGACCCGGGCGGGGTATCCCATCCCTGCAAAAAATTCCCCGGGCTCAGTTTAACTTGTTGGTTTCACCTTGGGTCGGACTCCGCAATGTCCAACATTTGCAGGAAAAATACGGAACGCCCTTTTTCCACTATCCGGTATTACCGATCGGTCCTACCGAAACCGGTAAATTTTTGCGGAAAGTCGCCGAATTTGCCGCAGTGCCGCTTGAGAGCGTCGAAGGGGTGATTCAGGAATCTGAAGATGACTATTATTACTATATTGAACGCGCTGCGGATATTTTGCTGGAAACCCGTTTAATGCCGCGGCGGTTTGTCGCCATCGGCGATAGCTTTTATACCTTGGGCCTTTCTAGATTTCTCATTAATGACCTGGGTTTGTTGCCGGAAACGCAGTTTATTACCGATGTTACACCCCAGGAATATCAGGAATCAGTGACTGCCGGATTGAATAAAGAGTTGATTGAGGGGATCCAGGCTCCGGTAGTCTTTACCAATGACGGAGGAGTGATTGATGAACACTTACGAGGGATTCAGTTTCACAGCCGCCCTTTGATTTTGGGAAGTTCCTGGGAACGGGTACTGGCTCGGGAAATCAATGGTTATCAACTGTCGATTTCGATGCCGGTTACCGACCGGATGGTGTTGAACCGTGCCTATGTGGGTTATCGGGGGGCCCTGCGGCTGATTGAAGATATTTATACGGTTGTCTTGCAGGATTTCCAATAATTTGATTGAAGTATGGGATTTCTATTGATTCGTGAAAGGAGGGAGAAGGATTTGATATATGATTTGGCAAAAAAAATTTCGAAGCTGGTCTATAATTTGTTGGCGATAGTTCTGTTCCTTTTGGTATGGGAAATTACTGCCCGCTCGGGAGCTTTCAATCCCACTTTTTTACCGCCATTTTCCAAAGTAGCGCAGGCATTTTGGAGTTTGGCCATGACCGGAATCCTGTTTCATCATTTGATTATCAGTTTAGGACGGGCTTTGTTCGGATTTGCAGTTGGGCTGGTGATTGCGGTACCTCTGGGACTATTAATTGGTTGGAACAGAGAATTTGAGCGGTTTATCGATCCTTTATTGCAAACTTTCAGGCAGACCTCGGCTTTATCTTTGTTTCCCGTATTTATCCTGCTTTTCGGGATTGGGGAGACTTCCAAGGTAGCCATTATTTTTTGGGGTGTCCAGTGGCCGATTTTATTGAGTACCATCGCCGGAGTGCGGAGCGTGGAACCGCTGTTGATAAAATCGGCCCGCTCCATGGGCGCTTCTTCTGTCACGCTGTTCCACAAGGTAATCCTCCCCGGCGCTTTTCCATCGATCTTTACCGGGATCCGCTTAAGCGCAACTTATTCCATTTTAATACTGATTGCCGCCGAGATGATCGGTTCCAACGCTGGCCTGGGATTTTTACTTTATACATCGGAGACTAATTTTCAGATACCGGAAATGTATGCGGCGATATTGACCATGTCCTTGTTAGGTTTGACTCTAAACTACTTATTACTGGGCATTGGCTCCCGGATCATCCGCTGGAAGGAAGAGTTACCGGTTCATTAAGATCAGGAGGGGAAAATATGCAAAAGAACAAAGTAGTTTCGTTTATGACTTTCATCATAAGCTTCCTATGCATTTTTATTTCCGGAATTGTTTTTTCAGAAAACCGCCATCCGGGGAAAAAACTCTTTCCGATTAAGGTCCAAACTCAAACCAGTTTTACCGAGTATTTTATCGCTGAAGATTTGGGATTTTTGAAAGAAGAAGGTTTGCGCCTGGAATATATCGGCTTATTACAGTCTGGAACCGAGATCGCTGCCGTAGTCAGCGGCGCCAGCGATGTTTTTACCGGACATCCCAATACGGTGGCCAAGGCGATTTTAGCTGGAGCCCCGATCAAGATTGTGGCGCCCGGGATGGTCGATCATCCCACTTATCCTCATATGGTTTATTTTGTTAAAAAAGGCAGCCGAATTCAAACAGCCCGGGATATCCGGAAATCAAGACGTCCAATCAAAGTAGCGGTTTCCGGTATTAATATCTGCGCCGATCTTTTGTTTCTGGAATGGCTGGGACAGAATCAAATTCCCGATGCCAAAGCGGAGTTTACGGTGATGCCCGACAAACAGCAAGAACAAGCTTTGGAGCAAGGACTGGTGGATGTGGCTACGCTTCATCCTCCCTATTGGAAACGGGCCGAAGCAAATCAAAAGCTGGTCAAATTGGTCAGCACTTGGGAGATTACTAAAAATCCTGGATCCGGCGCTTCTGTCCGGGGCTTTTCTGAAGAATTCCTAAAAAAGCATCCCAAGGAGGTCAGGGGTTTTGTACGGGCATTGATTAAATCCCATCTATGGATTGATACCCACCTTCAAGAAGCCATCCGGATTGAAGCCCGCCACTTTAACCTGAAGCCGGAAGAGGTTTCCCCATTCTGGTATGATGAGAATGAGTACATTCAAGATTCGTATATGAACGACTGGTTTCAAATGATGATCCGCCACGGACAGCTTAAGCAAGGCCAGCTTAAACCCAGTGATATTTATACTAATGATTATAATCCCTATTATCGGAAAAAATGAATAAAGTAAATTAGGACATTTGCCCAATCATTTTTGAGGGAGCTAGTTGACCAGAAATGCTGGAGACCAAGTAACTTTGCAAATTTGTAAAGCATACTTGTTTTTTTGGGAGATTAATACTAGGATTAAGGATTTGTCCGTAAGGAGGAAAGTAAATGGTAAAGTCTACGATTTGTTTGGCCAACATATATTAAAGAGATGTTTCTGGCAATTATTTATTTTTTATAAAAATTGTTAGTATAATATTGACAAATTGGTTGTTGTAGACTATTATATAATTATTATATATTTATAATTTTACCAATCACCACAATAATTTAAATAAAACAAAGTGTGCTGACTGGATAACCGGAGGCAATATCTGTAAAGATGTTGTCTTTTCTTTTAACTAATATATTCATTATAAATATTAAAAATGTACTGAGTTACTTTAATAGAAAGTATGCGCATTGAACTTAAAGGGAGGGGTCTTGATGGAAAGAAAATCATTATGGGGGGCTCACTTATTTATACCAGGCAATAAGGCTGGATTCTTATGTAAATTGCCAGTATTAAACGTAAAAAATATTATTATTGATCTGGAATTTGCTACTAAATTTCCTTTTAAGACAGAAGCTAGGTATTTGACTCGTAATGCGATTTCTTATATTCGTTCAGTTAGGCCGGACATAAATACCTGTATTAGAATCAATTTATCTTCTACAGGTAAGTTACAGCAAGATGATATCGAAATTGTTGCGAAAAAACAGCCTGACTCAATTCGGGTACCTTCCGTTAATAATGCGGATGAGATCAAATTCATTGACGAGACATTAACTAAGATTGAAAGGGAAAATCAACTGGAAATAGGGAGTATTAAACTGCATCCGATGATTGAGACCCCCTTAGGATTAACGCATATATCCGAAATAGTTGAGGCCAGTCCCCGAATTGAAGCCATTGCCTTCGGCGGAGAAGATTGGGCACAGAATTGTGGCCTGCTGAGAACGAAACTGGGGCATGAATTAGAGCATATAAAATTTGAAATGGTAACAGCGGCGGCTGAACATAAGATTTTTGCAATAGATTCAGTTTTTTCATTTCTTGATGATAAAGAAGGGTTAATTCATGACTGCAAAAACAGCAGAATAATTGGATTTAAAGCCAGAGCGACAATAAATCCAAGACAGCTAGAAATAATAAATCGGATTTATTCCCCTTCCCAAACGGAAATTAAATGGGCTGAGTCAATTATAAATAATTTGACGGAAATAAAACTGGGAAACAAAATCAATTACATATCGAATGGTATAATCATGGATCCCCTTGCCATTAATCAGGCAAGAAATATTATTAAAGAAAGCGAAGAGGTGCGAATAAATGGAATTAATTAATGATGATTTATTATTTAGCGATTCTGTTATAAGAATGAAGAAGTTAGATACGCCGTTAAATTTACTTGAAATAAAAAAATGCATGTATAAATTCAATGCAGAATCAGTCTACCAAACAAATGTCGAAATAAGCGAATGGGATGGCTGCACCGTTATGTTTAAAGGTAAAAGTTTTGAAGCGATAGAAAATGATTGGGAATATCTAAAAAAAATTGTAAATAGCGTGATTGCTGGAAGAAAAGAAGATAAGAATCATAATAAATTTCAAAATCAAGTTTATATTACTGAAAATGACAGGACGTATGCAAGACCATATGATATTTTATCAAGTAAATATGTTAACCAATATTCAAATGGAAGATTGTATGTTACCGGCCATGTTGCAGGTTTATTCGAAAAATTGGATAAACTAATACTTAAATTTGCTGAAAGTGAAAAAGCTATTGAATTCTATTCCGAACCTTTGTGGCATGAGGAAGAGTTACCTAAATTCGGGTATACGCCTAATAATGATAATTTATTTCAAATAAATCATTTTAACGATGAGAAAAAATTATACTGGCAAAACGCCACATGTGATAATATTTGGAAATCATTTGAAAATTCTGTCGTTGATGATTTCAAGGTTTATAGTGCATTAGGTGTATGCAGCCGGACTGAAAAAAATCAAGTTTATTTTTATGAAAGGATGAATGTATTTCATATGAGGGAAATAGTCGCTGTTGGCGAAAAAGAGCAAATAATTAAATTTCGTGAACGTGCCATTGAATTTGTTATAGGGCTTGGACAGAAACTACAATTAAATTTTTTATTAGAACAAGCTGGCGATCCATTTTTTATTGAAGATAACAGTAAGGCAAATCATGATGGAGACAAATATGATTTGCCGGAAATTATTAAAATAGAATACCGTCCCTATCTATATGATGATAAAACTCTCGCGTGCGCAAGCTTTAATATTCATGGAGATTTTTTTGCAAAAAAATTTAATTATAGCGGAAAGACGGGAAAAGAGCCTATATGGACTAGTTGTATAGCTTTTGGCCTGGAAAGATGGTGTTGGGCCATTTTGGTTCAATTTGGAACTGATTTTAATAAATGGCCCTCGTTTTTAAAGAAGCTATATTAACTTTGGAGAAAGCCGTTTAAATCATCTTTTTGAAAATTAGTGAAAAATAAAAAAATAATACGCCTAAGAATTGCTCGACTTCCAGTAGCTTTTTTTGAGAGCAAAATTAACTTTTTTCATCTTAAATATGGGAGAAAGCAACAATGGTTGGTTGCTTAGAAAAATTAAAAGCTGAACTTGATGATAATAAATTTGTGGAGACCAAATCAGATTTATCAATTGGAGAAATGATTGAAAAAATTTGTTTTGATGGTATTATTTCCGAACCATGTATATGGCCCCATTTTGGTTTGGTAAGCATCCATGATTCGGGTTCCCATAAAGACATGGATTATCCATTGTTGATAAAGAGTGCCAAAAGTATTACTCCTTTTTTTCATTCCTGTTTTGAAATAGGGCGCGCTTATTCGCCTAACAATAAAGATAGAATATTTGTCATCAGGCGGTTGGGAATGAACGCGGAATCAGAAATGTTAAAGGCTACAGGCAATATCAATACACATAAAGGAATTATTTTTTTATTAGGCATTTTATGTGTTTCGCTTGGTGAAATGTTTGGCATGAAGAGGAATTATTGCTCAAGTAAAACGGATTTTGGAAATTTAATGCTTACACAAGCCTATCATGGTTTTAAAGAAGAAATATTAAATGAAATTAAGAGACCCCATATAGGGTTAAGTCAAACATATGGCGAATGGGTCCAATATAAATATGGAATAGCCGGGATAAGGGGACTTGTAACAACTAATTTTAAGATTATTCGTGAAGGGTTTAGGCTTTATGTGAACCTTTTCAATAGGGTAAATAATAAACATTTAGTATTAGGATATTTACGTGTTTATTTTTTAGCGAATTGTGAGGATACAAACATAATAAAACGGGCTGGTATATATAATGCAAATAAAATAAAATTGTTAGCTAAAGAATCCCTTACAGCCGGAGGCGTTTTTACTAAAAAAGGAATCATTGTAATAAATGAGTTGGAAGAATGGATGCTTAAAAACCAGTGGAGTGCAGCCGCAGCAGGCGATTTAGTAATAATTATATTATTTATGGTGGGGGCATATGAATCAGGAATCATTCATTATCGATGAAATTTTAAAAGCCCGGGAAGAACGATATTTAAATAAGTTAAAGATTGAAAAGCACCTTAAGTGTATTATCGAGCTTTCTTTAAATGTTCCCGGTTATCCAAAAGTAGGATTCGTATGGCAAAAAGTTTTCAATAAGTGTATTTCGGCTATTGAAATTGCAATACCATCAAAAATTGTAATTTATAACATCGATTCAGCTGGATATTATGCACTATTTAATTCAAATATTGAATTAAGAGAGGCAAAAATAAGAAGTTGTTTCATTGAAGATAAAAATGAGTGGGGAAGAATTGTAGATATCGATTGCTCTGAAAATGGGCGAAAAATGTCAAGAGAAGAAATAGGGTTAAAAGAACGAAAATGTTTTCTTTGCGACAACCCCCATTCAATATGCATAACGAATAAACACCATAATTTAAATGAATTAAAATATAAGGCATATGAAATGGCCCAAAGTTTACTATTTTAAAACATTAAAAAAGGGAGGAAAAAATTGTGGATTTTGATGTGATAGAAAAGAGCGGAAGCGATGCCTCGTACGATCTGGTAATTGAAGCAATAGAACCTAAACCCTCTGGAGGTTACATAGTAAACTCAATCAATAATGCAAATAATGGCGCTGCTGAGGAATTAATAAGCAAGTTAATTGACACCCGGAAAATTGAAGCGGTTGATTGGGGGATACGATTTAATTTTTTTCAGCATATACCTGACAAATGGGTATTTGCTGCAAGGTTGGAGGCGTTATTTAAAAAAATGGAAACGAAAAATAGTGTGGATCAGCAATGAGTATTCAGACCGTAAAAGTAAACAATATACCGATTAGTGGCCCTTATTCACAAGCAATTAAGGCAAATGGTTTTATTTTTGTTTCAGGATGTATTCCACAAAATCCACAAACACACCAGATTATTAAAGGTAATATCAAAGAGGCAACAAAGCTGGCATTAACAAATCTTGAAAGTGTTCTTAAAGCTGGGAATTCGGAACTGACTAAAATAGTTAAGGTCAATATTTATCTATCCGATATGTCACTATACCATGATGTAAATCAAGTTTACGAAGAGGTAATTGAAACTCCATTTCCCGCAAGAACAACAGTAGCTGTCAAAGATTTGCCGATGTCGGTTGATCTTGAAATTGAAGCAATCGCTTTATACCAAAATTAGATACTGAAATAGAGATGTTCAATGATTAATATTGCGTTTTGAATGCAACTAAATGTTTGTTATGACATAACTAGCGATAATGGGAGATGCTATATTGCAAAGAGAGAATGAAGCTGTTTTAAAAAAAAATACTTTGGTTTTAATTTTAGGTCTCGCAGGGTTTATTTCTGCAGCGGATAACTGGTTTGTTTCTCCAGTGTTACCTGCAATTGCAAAGGGGTTTAATACCGTGGTCACTCAGGCCGGTAATATATTGACGGCATACATGATACCATATGGCATAATGCAGCCATTTTATGGGTTTGTTAGTGATCGCTGGGGTAAAGCGAAGGTGCTAAAATGGATTGTCTTTGGCCTTGCTCTAGGTACTGTCGGATGTGCCTTTGCCGGTTCATTAAGGATGTTGTGTCTTTGGAGAGCCATTACTGGCTTTTTTGCCGCCGGAATCATTGCTGTATCTTTGGCGTTAATTGGTGATAATGTTTTGCCACAGGAGCGGCAAGTTTATGTGGGAAAGTTTATGGGAATTTTGTTTTTTGGCCAGGGCTTAAGCGTCGGTTTAGGAGGGGTTTTGGCGAAGTACTTTAGCTGGAGGATAGCATTTGGATTTTTTGCCGTAATGGCGGCATGTGTACTACTCTTTTTGCAAAGAGTCCCAAATTATTCCCCTTTTCGGTTGCGTGTAAAATTTCTCTCAGAAGTAAAGCGAGTGGTTTTAACCCAAAAAGGGAGAATTATTTTTCCATTGGCCATGGTTACAGGATTTTTGCTACTGGGGTTATATAGTTACTTAGGTGCTTATTTGCATGAGGTTACCGGTCTCGATTATTTACAGGTAGGAATAGTAGTGATGTTTTATGGTTTTTCATGCATGCTTGCCGGTTCTCAAGTTGGCAAACTTGAACAGAAGCTTGGACGGAAAAAAATAGTCATTATCGGGGGATGTTTTGCTTTAAGTGCAGCCTTGCTTCTAATAGTTTTTAGCGGGTGGCAAACGGGGTGGGTAGCCACGATCAGTTTAGGTTTTGGATACATCTTTATTCAATCGACCTTAGCGACAATTGCTTTTGATGTAGCAACTGAATCCAAAGGTCTTCCTTCTGCATTAGTCGGGTTGGGTCTTTTTGGCGGCGGCGGTTTGGGAAGCGCCTTTAGTAGTTGGCTGCTTCATCAAGGTGGTTATAGTATTCTTTGGTTAACTTTTTCGATTGGAATGATGATTTTTATTATGATTGCGGCTAAACTTCGGTTTGATTAAACCTTGATCGGCAACTCGCAGACCTTTTATTTAATTTAACGGCTTCAATGTCATAGGCATTATATTCAAGATGTACGTGTATTGGAAAACAAAGTCACTTAACATACAAACCATCCAGAAATGATGCAGGATATTTTCTCAGGAAGGAGGAACTGAAGTGATAAGAAGCAATATTTGCTTATTTATCGGAAGACTTACCAATAGCATTTTGGGTAATTGCAGGGAAAACAAATGTTTAGCAATTTAGTCTTTTTATTATCGAATATGGAGTTGTTTCAAAAAACGGGAGTTTTAACTTCAACTCCCGTTTTACATTTGTAATTTTTATAATGTTTCACCAATCCATTTGATAAATGCTGCCACATCTTCGAAAGCCGTCAACGGCCGGGCTTTTTTAACTTTTGCTACTTCTACTGTAGGAGCCCATAGGGCTCCCAAAGATAAAAGTCCTACCTCTTTTGCTGCTTCGATATCGTAGGCGGTGTCTCCGATATAAGCAATCTCTTCGGGGTTTAAATCCCACAAACGCAAAACCTGCCGAATATGATCCGGTTTACTTGCGCCTTTTTTTGAGCCGGTAATTACATATTCAAAATATCCCGCCAGTTGTGAAGACTGCAGCGAAATTTTCATACTCCCAGGCCCTTTACCCGATACGATTGCCAAACGAATTTGTTTATCTTTTAAAAGTTGAAGGGCATCTTTGATTCCCAGAAAAGGCGCTGTTTTTTGCCCCGCTTTTTCGTACTCCATCAGATAATCGTCCAATACATCTTGCCAGCAATGAGGCAATAATTTTTTAAAGATACCTTCTTCAGAAGGCCCAAAAAGGGCGGCAATTTCTTTATCAGAATACTCACGGCCCAAATATTTTTGAAATACTTTATGAAATGCTATATAACAAACCGGTATCGTATTGAGTAATGTACCATCCAGGTCAAAAATAAAACCTTGTAGTTTCATATTGGTTCCCACCTCGGAAATTTAATTTCCCGGTATGTAAATCATCCGTTCCTGGCCGCCGCAAAATTGTTTGGTCAAATTGATCAAACGGTTGGCGGCATTCGATAAATATGCCCCATCCGTAGCAGAATTTCCCTGAATAATGTAAAAACAGTCATGAGTATCGAGTGTTACCTTGGTTTTCTCTACTTGTCTGACTTCAAGCCAACAAAGAATGCCATTACTATCATCGATATAAGCATAATCTCCGGTTCTCACTTTTTTGGGCTCACTGGCGCCAATGGGCCAAAAGTTTTCAGTTCCCTCCATTAAACGAATCTGGACGTTCCCCGATATATGGTTGATGTCATGGGCCCCCAGGGCTAAGCGCGTTTCAATTGAAACCAGATTATAAATATCAACTAGCAGGTTAATATGAGGCATTTTACCGGTTTTTAAAAGGAAGTTCAATAAGTTTTCCGATGCCGCTATCGTCTCGCGGTTGGAATGAGCGATTTTCTCATGTAACTGTTTAAAGCCCTGTATTATGGGGTCTTCATTAATCTGATCCTTGGCAAGTCCGGGTAGAATTCTCTGGATTACTTGATTTTTGACTACCTCAAAATCCGGATCTGATTCTTTATTTTGGAGATCGGTCATTATAAAACAAATAGCATTCCAACCGAGGGATTTCACTTGATCGGCGACATTAAATGTTAGCATGGGTGGATTGGTAATAAGCGTCATGAGTAGGATGCCCCTTTCGATAAACTAATATCAGTCATCTTATTTATTTATCCGTATTATGAATTTTCCAGCGCCTGGCTCAAATCATGGATCAAATCCTGAGCATCCTCGATACCTACCGATAAGCGCTAAGTATCATCGAAGACACCGGCTTGATTTTTGACTTCCTCGGGTAAACCATAATGAGTTGAAGTCGCCGGGTGGACAATCAATGATTTTGCATCCCCCACGTTGACCATATAATCGAATATTCGCACTTTCTCCAGTACCCGCCGTGCAGCATTCAATCCACCTTTAAGACGCACTGTAAAATAGCTCCGGCACCCTTGGGAAAATACTTTTGAGCCAGTTTATAATAAGGGCTGCCGGGCAAGGAGGGGTAGGAAACTTCCAGCACGGCCGGATGATTGCTTAAGAAGGTGAGAGCATTATCGACATGACGTTGCATGCGCAATGAAAGAGTTTCAACCCCCTGAATCAGATAAAAAGCACTTTGCGGGCTTAGATGGGAGCCGAAATCCGTCAGATAATTCATTCGCAAACGGCGAGTAAAGGCGGTCAATGAAAGAAGATCATTGTCGATGTTTCTCTTATGTTCCTCAAAGAATTGTTCAAAAGCGGGAAACTTGCCGTTAAACCAATTAAACCCGCCTTTTTCCACCACAATGCCACTGATAATGGCGCCATGTCCACCAAGGTATTTGGTGGCGGAATGACATACGATATCCACCCCAAACTCAAAAGGGCGAAGCAGGTAAGGTGTGGCAAAAGTGTTGTCAACAATAAGCGGGATTCCGTTTTCATGAGCAATTTCAGCTACTGCTTCAATATCGATAACGGCATACCGGGATTTCCTAATGATTCAATATACAGCCCCTTTGTTTTGGGTGTAATGGCCGCCCGGTTATGAATCCAGTGATTCCGGATCTTCTACCCAATGGGTTACAATTCCATATTGGGGCAACACTTTTTGTAACAGTTTAGTACTACCGCCATACAAAGTTTTTACAGCAGCCAATTCATCTCCGGCTCGAGCCAGATTCAAAACTCATAAGATCAGCCCTTTTCTCCGTGAACTTTTTGAATAGTTTTTTTTTCGATTTGTGACAGGATTTGATTGGCCACAATAGCTAGCAGTGAAGCCAATAGGGTCCCCCATAATAGTTTTTCGGTATTATGGGTACGGAGGCCATCGAACAGGATGGTCCCCAGACCGCCGGCATTAATTGTAGAGGCGATGGTAGCGATGCCGATCGTCGATACGATGGAAATCCGGATCCCGGCAAGCATCATTGGACTTGCAAGCGGGAATTTGACTCTCCAAAAAGATTGCCAAGCCGACATCCCCATCCCGGAGGCAGCCTCAATGATTGCCGGGTTGATGGCATTAAACCCCGCCAGAATATTGCGCACCAAGATAAATTGGTTATATAGCAGTAAAACCAGCACCGCTGTTTTGGCGCCTAGTCCGAAGAGCGGTATGAGCAAGGCAAATAGAGCCAAACTTGGGATGGAATAAATAATCCCGAAAATACTGACTACAATTTGAGAAATCAGGCGGGAACGCATGATCAGGGCAGTGAGAAGGATTGCCAGGAAAATGGAAAGAATCATGGAGATGCTCACGATCTGCAAATGTTCCATGAAAGCGCTCCAAAGTTTATCGTGATACTTTAGAAAATAGACCCCCATCAAATATAACCCCCTATTCCCACAGCCCATTCTTGACGCTGTTCTTCAACAGAATTGACAAGTTTGGACACAAACTCATTGGCAGGTTTTTGGCGGATTTCTTTGGGCGGAGCATATTGTTGCACCTGGCCCTGGTTCATAATCAAAACATGGTTCCCCAATTTGAAGGCTTCAGTGATATCATGCGTGACAAATAGGATGGTTTTATGAAATTTACTTTGAATTTTGAGCAGTTCATTTTGGAGATTAATCCGGGTAATAGCGTCAATGGCGCCGAATGGTTCATCCATCAGCATCAGCTCCGGATCGGCTGCCAGCGCCCGGGCTAGCCCGACTCTTTGCTGCTGGCCGCCGGAAAGTTGACCCGGATACCGCTGCATAAATTCAGCCGGGTCTAATTCCACCAGCTCCAAGAGGTCGGTGACTTTTTTAGCGACCTTTTGCCGGTTCCAACCTAATATTTTGGGAACCGTGGCGATATTATCACTGATGGTCATATGGGGAAACAAGCCGATCTGCTGGATAACGTAGCCGATTTTGCGGCGTAATTGGACAGGGTTTAGGCTTTTAATCGGTTCGCCGAAAAGGAGAATTTCTCCGTGATCCGGTTCATATAAACGGTTGACCATTTTTAACAGGGTCGTTTTTCCACAACCCGAGGTGCCTAAAATGGTGATGATTTCGCCTTCATTGATTTTTAAGCTAACTTCTGAAACCGCGTCGTAACCAGCCTTCGGGAAACGCTTGCTGATGGATTGAAACTCAACCGCTATGCCCATGGTTCCTTTCCTTTCTTGACGATCTGGATGGCGCCGGCCGGACAGCTTTCTCCGCATAGTCCACAGCCTCTGCATCGTTCGGAATGAAATGAAATAACCTGATGATTTTTTCAAATAAGATTCGAAATACCATTGTCAAGGGGACCTGAGTTTGGCGCGGCAGTTCCTGGTAGGGACGAGGTTCCGATATAGCGAAAATATCCAGACGAGTGTAAAAGCTGCCAATCTCATATTGATTCTTGGTTTCATCTACCCATTGAATAACTCCCCTTTTGACGCCATAAGAATTGAAGATCGCGTTCACGCGCTTTATCGTTACTTCGCGACTTCTTTTTTGATGGAATCGTAGTAGTCTTTAGTCACCTCGGTGTATTCCCGTTTTTTAACATCAATTTCCGCGTTGAGCTTGATGATTTTTTCATTATCGATGGTTGCGGTAACTTTATTGATAATGGTTGCCAGTTTCGGATTTTTGCCTAAAATTTCTTTCCGGACGATGGGAGCGATATTATAGGGTGGCCAAACATGTTTATCATCGACCAATACTAAGAATTTTTTGTCGACCAAGTTGCCTTCCGTGGTATAGGCGACCGCCAAGTCTGCTTTGTCATTGGTCAATACGTCATATTTGAGCGAATTGTCAAAAACCGCCTTGGATTTAAAAGCAAATTTCCCATAGGTTTTTTCCAAGGCCGGCAATCCGTCTTCCCGGATATCAAATTCACCTTGGGAAGCAAAACGAATTTGGCCGGCATTTTTTTGTAAATCGGAGAGGGTCTTAATGCCCAATTTTTCGGCAATGCTGCGGTTGATAACTAAGCCTTGACTATCATTGGCGGCAGCATAATTTAGCCAGACAATATTGAACTTTTTAAGGTATTCTGATTTAACAATCGTATAAACTTTTTGGGGATCTGTGACCAAATCGTGTTTTAAGATAGCCAGCAAGCCGGTTCCGGTATATTCGGGATAAAGATCAATTTCTTTATTGATAATGGCTGTATGTACTACTGAACTTGCAATATTCAGTTTGCGTTCAACCTTGTAACCATTATCTTCTAGTGCCAAAGCGTAAATTTCCCCTAAAACCAGCGATTCGGTGAAGTTCTTGGAACCTACTCGGATAGGAGAACTTTGGGCCCCGAAACTTTCCGTATATGTGAAGAGGGTGGCCAAAAGCAAAACGACTCCGAAAAAACCAATCATTTTATTGCTGCGCATGATAAATCCTCCCGATTTTATATTTATACGCGTTGATAACGCGTAATACACTGCTCTATCAGAAAGAATGTCAAGTCTGCCAATAAAGAAAGAACAGCAACTGAAGAGCCGCCAATGATTAATAGGTCCAAACGGTATAGCCCCAAACCGGTGAATATGATTTCTCCCAGTCCGCCGCCGCCGATATATGCGGCCAACGTAGCGCTGGCAATAACCTCAATTGTTGCGGTACGGATACCGGTTAAAATCAAGGGTGAAGCCAGCGGCAATTCCACTTCCCAAAAGCGGCTCCATCTCCCCATTCCCATGCCGGTGGCAGTCTCTAAAACCGCATCCGGTATATTTTGAAAGCTCAATATGGTATTGATCAAAACGGGGGGGATGGCCAAGATGATTAGGGCGACTGCAGCCGGTAATACACCGGTTCCAAGCAAGGGAATGCATATAAAAAGAACGGCCAGACTGGGGATGATCCTTAAAAGACCGAAAAACTCAGTCAGTAGCCACTGAATTGGTGATAAACGGGAACCGGCGATTCCTAAAGGCACAGCAATTAAAATTGCGATTAAGACCGATAACATGCTGATCTGCAAATGAGACAGCACTGCTTTCAAATATTCATCACTATGCGATATTAAAAAATCATGCAATGCTGCATACAACCTCTCATCTCCAAGAAAGCGCCAACGGGCCAAATTGATTTTATACTATTCCTAGTGTTTTAATATATTTTATTTATAATTTGTAGTATATCTTATATAAATTTCCAAGTCAATATTCTAATTATATTTTGTCTGTAGGTTTACTTCTATTTGAGAAGAAACTTTTGCAAAGTGTTGAAACAAGTACACACCGGTGGGATACTATGATACTAAAAAGTGGCTACTTGACCGTCGATATGGTTATCACTATGATAATATCGAATGAATCAATTTCTGAAAAGATAGCCATTAATTTGAAAGGGGAAGGGGAATCAATGAGCCTTTTATCCGATGGAATCATCATCCGAGGAAAGAAAATTAAAAACCGAATTGTGATGCCGCCGATGGTTTGTTTTAGTTTTCGGGGTGACAATGGAGGAACCTACGGTAAACAGCATATAGAACATTATACTCAGAGAGCCAAAGGCGGTGCAGGTTTGATAATTATTCAGGCAACCGCTGTTTTTGGGGCCGCTAAAGAATTAGGTGTTTGGAGCGGGGAACAAATGAAACCGCTGGAAATCATCGCCGAAAACTGCCATAATTATGATGCAGCTGTAATGATTCAGCTTCACTGTGGAGATCAAAACATTAATGCATTATCAGCGGACCAAATCCGCGATATGCAAGCCGACTGTATTGCAGCAGCTGTTCGAGGAAAACAAGCCGGTTTTGACGGTGTGGAATATCATTTTGCTCATGGATATACTTTATGTAAATTTTTAGACCCGGTATTTAATCAACGATCCGATAATTATGGGGGAACGTTGGAAAATCGACTCCGTATCTTTACGGAAATATTGCCCCAAATCCGGCAAAGTGTCGGTGTAGATTTTATTATCAGCGTCCGGATGGGTGGAAATATTCCGGATACGACAGGAGCCATTGATGTAGCCAAGGCTTTTGAAGCCGCCGGTGTTGATTTGCTTCATATTTCTTCCGGTATGGAACGACCCGCCGGTGAGGTTCCTGCGGGCTTTAACGGCAGTATGATTGCATATAACGGCAGCGAAATAAAAAAGAAAGTCAATATACCGGTTATAACCGTATCGGAGATTTTCACCGCCACTACCGCCAAATTTCTAATTGAAAATAATTATGTGGATTTGGTTGCCATCGGTAGAGGGATGTTGGCCGACGAGAATTGGGCTAATAATGTTCTGACCGGTAAGACCGTGAACCAATGTCGTAATTGCGGCCGTGGTAATGTAGGGAACTGTTCGTGGTTTGTAGACCATACCCAATGCCCTGCCAGGATTTAACGAGGGGGAAAGTAGATATGTTATAGGAAAGGGTTTCTCGATATACGCCTTCATATTTTTCAAATATCAGCTGAAGCAAGAACTTTGAGGGAGTAAAGATGAAAACCGATTTTCTCATTGCAATCAAAGAGCAAGTTTTGGTTTATGGCGGAGGTTTCAAGAATTCGCATTGACGGAAAGGAAAAAATCATTTATAATATACTAAATAAATCGGATAACTCATAATTGAGGAAATTGCATAACTCGAAAAATTTTTGATTAAGTACTATATATTGCACTGACAAGCACATAGTTATACAATATATCGTGCCTCAATTTTTAAAAATTGACTTATGCAATTGACTCAATTATGACCGTTTGGTGAATGGTTGACTAGAGATACTGGAGACCAAGTTTGATTTTCCTCAAGGGGAAATTGGACTTGGTTTTTTGCATTCAGTAGAATTATTTGAAAGACTCGGGTATGCAAAGGGGACTTAGGGTTGCCTTGTCTCTTCTGGGTATTTTTATAGGCAGTATCCCGCATGAATAGATTTGGTTGATTTTACTGCAAATCTAAAGGGTGAAATTATAAACATGATCCAATTGTCTGAGGTCAGCAAAACTTATTTAACTTCTACCGGTCCGCTAAAAGCCGTCGAGTCGGTTTCAATTCATGTTACGCAGGGAGAAATATATGGAATTATCGGTTTCAGCGGAGCGGGAAAATCAACATTGCTACGGTGTATCAACCTTTTGGAACGACCTGATAGCGGGAAAGTGATTGTTGATGGTGAGGATTTGGCTTTGCTTTCAAAAAAAATACTATTGAAACGGCGGCAGAGCATCGGAATGATCTTTCAAAATTTTAATTTACTGGCGAATTGCTCGGTCTATAAAAATGTCTCATTTCCTCTGGAAATAGCGGGAATACCGCAAGATGATCGTAAAGAACGGATTTTAAACAGCCTTCGAATTGTGGATTTATTTGAAAAGGCTCATGATTATCCTGCTAAATTAAGTGGCGGACAAAAACAACGTGTGGCCATTGCCAGGGCCATTGTAAGCAACCCTAAAATTTTGTTGTGCGATGAGCCTACTTCCGCGCTTGATCCTCAAACCACCGAAAGTATTTTACACTATTTGGTTCAAATTAATAATGAGCTGGGAATCACCATCATTCTAGTAACTCATGAAATGGAGGCGGCCCGCGCCATTTGCGGGCGAGTCTCGGTAATGGAAAAAGGACGGTTAATCGAAACCCTTGATATGAATGATTCAGATGTTTCACCTCACTCAAAGATCGCTAAATACTTGTTTAGCAATGGAGCAGGGATATGATTCAAAGTATAGTGCCTCTATTTCCCGAAATCGGTAAAGCGCTTGAAGAATCTTTCTACATGATGATATGCACTCTGAGCATCGCAGCAGTTTTCGGAATCCCGCTGGGTACGGTTTTATACCTCATCCGGCCGGGTTCCATTATGGAACGGCGTAACCTCTATATTGTGTTTGATGCGCTGGTCAATGTAGTCCGTTCCTTCCCATTTTTAATTTTGATGATTGCCATAATCCCACTAACTCGTTTGCTCATTGGCACGGCCTTAGGCACCACTGCAGTAATCGTTCCCCTTTCAATCAGTGCTATCCCTGATTTTGCCCGTCTGATGGAGCAGGTACTGATGGATGTGAATCATGGAGTCGTTGAAATGGCGGAAGCAGCAGGCGCCAATACATTTCAAATCATCTGGAAAGTGCTTTACCGGGAAGCCCGTTCTGGAATGGTAAATGCGGCGACAATTATCAGCGTGAGCTTTTTTTCTTATTCCGCCGTCGCCGGATTGGTGGGGGGAGGTGGAATCGGTGATTTTGCAATACGTTACGGTTATTACCGATATCAGACGGATGTAATGGTGTTTACCGTCGTATTAATCGTAATGATCGTTCAAATTATTCAAACCGTAGGAAGACACATTGTCCATAGACTAGACAAACGAAATTAATAAAGAAGATCGAGGAGGAATATATTAATGAAAAATAATCATTGGGAAAAAACTGCATTTTTCATACTGGTTATTTCTTTCCTTTTGGGTTCTATTGGTATTTACCCTATCAGTGCTAAAGAAGACAAAGAGATCAAATTTGTCGCGCAAAATATAAAGTTATATGAAGATACTACCAAGATTTTGGCGGAAGAGGTCAAAAAACTAGGATACACATTAAATTATAAATTCTTATCCGATAATACACAATTGAACGAAGCGGTGGAAAACGGAGAGGCTTTCGCCAATTACCACCAGCATGTGGCCTATTTGACAGAGTTCAATAAAGTTCATCATACCCATCTGGCCATCGCCTTTAAAGTCTTTACAGATCGGGCCGCAATATTTTCTAAAAAACACCCAGACATCCATAAACTTCCTGATAATGCCAATATAAGCATTCCGGTGGATCCGGGCAATAACTTCCGGACGTTTATCATTTTGGCTGATGCCGGATTGATTAAGTTGAGACCGGGTGTTGCTCCCGCCAGCGTGACCCAGAAAGATATCATTGAAAACCCCCATAGGTTTAGGTTTACTGAAGTCGACTATACCATGCTTTCCAGGGCGTTCGAGGATGCTGATGCCGGTTTTTTATATGCCACCGTGGCGGCGGAGATAGGTCTTGATTATAACAAAGACGGCCTTTTAAAAGAACGTAAAGAATTGCAATCGCCGGATGTTATCGCTGTTCGGGAGGAAAATGTAAATTCGCCCAAGACCAAAATTTTACAGAAAGCCTATCAGACGGATAGGTTGAAAAAAGTATTAAGAGACGAATACAACGGCATCGAAGTATTGCTTCCGGCTTGGTAAAGTTTGGCGGTATCTAAATAATCTACAGCGAACACGAAGGATACTGTTTGATCAATCTGGTGTTCGCTGTAATATGAATCCATGAAAATATGGGGTGAGAAAATGACCTTTAGCGATGATGAAATAGAAAAAGCCCGAACCTATATTACAGAACATAACATCCATACTGTTGAAATCGGCTTCGCTGATATTATCGGAGCTCTTTTGGGGAAAATCCTTCCCGTAGAATTTTTTCTTAAAAACTTAACGGCGGGTACCGGGATCTGTCGAGCTCCGCTTACATGGGATGTACAAAGTGATTATTTTTCCACCTCGGAATTTGCCGGTTTTGATTATGGAGCGCCAGATATGACTTTAGTGCCTGATCTCTCCACATTACGGGAAATTCCATGGAGGAAGGGTACAGCTTTTGTTTTAAGTGATTTATATTACGCTACGGGTGAACGGATACCTTTTGCCCCTCGCCAAATATTAAAAAATATATTGACTCGGCTTGAAAAAATGGGATATAAGGCAAAAGTCGGTTCGGAAATTGAGTTTTACCTTTTAAATGAAAATAAGCAGCCGCTATTTGGAGGAAAGCAGACATACTCGTTGTATAGGGCCGGAGAATACAGCGAGATATTGCAGCAGCTTCAGAAAAACCTGCGGGATTTCGGTGTGAAAATCGAGGCTTTGCATACCGAATACGGCCCGGCACAAATGGAACTTATTCTTGAATATGACGATGCGCTTGTGATGGCTGACAATACGGTTATTGCGAGAAATGCTATCAAGGAACTTGCCAGAAAAAACGGTATTTATGCCACCTTTATGGCAAAGCCATGGACAAATGAATCGGGAAGCGGCTATCATTTACATCAAAGTTTATGGAGTAAAGATGGAAACAATGCATTTGCCGAGAATAAAGAAATATTAGAACATTATGTCGCCGGACTTTTGCATAGCTCCGCAGAATATATGGCGCTTGTGTGCCCCTCGGTTAATTCCTACAAAAGACTCTCGGATCTGTCCTTTGCGCCTACGAAAGTAGGTTGGGCGTATGATAATCGGACGGTATCAGCAAGGCTAATCGGATCGGGCAAAGGTTTGAGGATTGAACAGAGAACCGGTGCCGCAGATGCAAACGCCTATTTTTTGATCGCCGCATCCATCGCCTCAGGTCTTTATGGTCTGGAAAACAAACTTTTGCCCAGTCCTATGATAACAGGCAATGGCTACCATAGCGATTTATTGGAAAATTTACCTAGGACTTTGTCCCAGGCTGCCTCGCTCTTTGCTGAAAGTAAAAATGCCATCGAGTATTTTGGAAAGGAATTTGTGGAGATATTCAGAGAAATGATTAACCACGACATCGGTGAACATCATAAGAGCGTTAGTGAATGGGAGCGGGAAAGGTACCTGGAAAACGCGTGATCATGGTTGCCGATCCTAAAACATTTATATGAAGGGAAAAAAGATAGATGCTTCCATTGGAACATGCTTTAAAGGCTTTTCAGAATCAAATTCCGGAAAGAATCCCAGTGTGCCATTTTCTCGGTGGAAGTTGGCCCGTTCTATATAAAGGAAGTACTCTTGAAGAATTAATTGGCGATCCGGAAAGGACAGCTCAGGTATTTTACCAGGTAAATGAAGAAGTAGATGCGGATATTATTATGGTTGGTACGGGGTCTACCGCAATGATCATCCGATCTTTAGGTGGGGAAGTGCGATTTGAGGGAAAAGGCGCTCCCAGTATCATGGGGGAACTTATTAAAAGTGAAGGCGATTTAGAAAACATCATTGATATAGCGACTGCTTTCAAAAGTAGTGATATTCAGTGGATTCTGGAAACTGCCCAATGTCTTTTTAATTTGGCAGGAAGGAACCGATTGATATTAGCCAGCGGCCGGGCGCCATTTACTTTAGCGGGACAAATGTACGGTTTGGAGAAGCTTGCCAAAGCGATCTACAAAAACCCGGGTTTCGTTCATCATTTGTTGGAGTTTACAACCCGGGTATCGATTGCCTTTTTTATGTCTATGGTTGAAAATGGTTTTGTTCATGGCGCATTTATTGCTGATCCTTCCGCTTCGGGTGATGTTATTTCCAAGCGGCATTTTGAGGAGTTTTCCCTACCCTATTTTATACGGGTTGTTGCGGAGCTGAAGAAATCACAGGCTCCGATAATGCTTCATATTTGCGGTGATATTTACGATCGATTGCCATCAATTGCCGATACCGGTATCGATTGTTTGTCTCTTGATACCAAAGTAAATATCGCTATAGCCAAACAGGTTGTGGGAGATCGAATTTGTTTGGCGGGTAATATTGATCCCGTAACTGTTTTAGAATTTGGAACCCCCAAAGATGTCGTGGATTCGGCAAAGAGATGTCTTGAGCAAGGAGCCCGGAATAATGGGTTTGTATTAATGCCTGGTTGTGATTTCGGTCCAAAGGTTACATTGGAGAATCTCAAGGTCCTTACAAAAACCGCCCACCAATGGAAAAAATGAATCTTTCACGCTGATATTCGATTTGTGATCCAGTATGACCTGGACTAAAGAGTCCTTTTGTCAAGAGGAGTTCTATTTTATAAAATTTAATACGGGTATTGACAGTTGACAAAAGAATTCTTTTGTCATAATATAAAAGTAAACCTATCGGATAAATAAAATATTATATTCGATTGACCAGATAGACTGGAGATCAAGTTTCTTTCTTGGAAAAGAAAACAACTTGATCTTTTTTATTGAAATGAATTGAGGAGCCAAAAGGATGGCATTGGTAAATCAAATCAATCTGGAAAATGTAAGAAAACCCCTGAAGCTGCTGGATCAATATGTATATCTCAATACCGGAGCCGTGGGGCCTCTTTCTGAAAAAACCATCGCCGCAATCATCCGGGAACAGGATTATGAATTCATGAACGGCAGAGCAGGGGTAGATATTTATCTGCGGAAAAGAGCAATCAAAAATGAAGTAAGGGCAGCTTTAAGCAAACTGATCAACACCTTGCCCGAAGAATTGGCCCTTACTCAAAATACTACCGAGGGAATTAATATTGTTGTGAATGGCAGAAACTGGCGTGAGGGGGATGAAGCCGTCACGACCGATGTTGAACATGGAGCCATCCTTTTGCCGTTATTTCAAATTGCAAAACGCTATGGAGTCATTGTAAAAAAGGCAAAGGTTGGCGCCGATCCAGTTCGGGCCATTGAAGAACAAATTACCAGCCGCACGAAACTTATCGCCTTATCGCATGTTTCATACAGTACGGGCGCTGTCCTTCCCCTAAACGACATTATTCATCTTGCTCATGGAAAAGGGATTCCGGTATTGGTGGACGGCGCTCAGTCGGTAGGGGCCATACCGGTTGATGTAAAAGCATTGGATGTGGATTATTACAGTTTACCGGGGCACAAATGGTTATTGGGCCCCGAAGGAACAGGCGCCCTTTTTATTAGGCGAGACAGATTAGAGGAATTATCTCAAACCTTTATTGGGTATGGTTCGGTCACTCAATTTTCACACGATGGTACATTTGTACCGCGGAATGGTGCGGAACGTTTTGAGATATCATCCGTGAACCTGCCTGCATTAGTGGGCCAAAAGGCTAGCATTGAATGGTTAACTGAAAAAATCGGCTGGAATGAGATCTTCGAACGCACCAGGCAATTAGCGGAGAGGGTCAAAGATCAATTGGCAGAAATTAAAGGGGTAACAGTGCTAACGCCTCAGAAAACCGCCGGTTTGGTCAGTTTTAGAGTTATGGGCATTGAACCGTCAAAAATTGTGGAGACCTTAGCCGACAAAAAAATTATCATCAGGGGAATCAAAGAATTAGCGGCAGCTAGAGCCTCTATAGCATTTTATAATACCGAAAAAGAGTTGGACTATTTTATCCAGACGGTCGCCGCATTACAAAATAACGGGAATTAAAACCGATTTCAAAGATAGTCTCCAGAGTGGTTATCCTATGCTGACTAGTTAACTAGAGGCAGGATTTGCATCATTGCATATCCGGCCTTTTTATTTACGAAATATAAAGGAGGAACATTCAATTGAAAAAAAATCTAATTTTGATAGGGGCCTTTACTATCCTGGCGATTTTGCTTGCCTTAGGAGGCAAATTGGCTTTGACCCTCGCTGAGGGGAGTAGTCCCAAATTTGTCAACGGCAAGCTGACCCGGGAGTTTAAACTTCGCACGCCGACTTTTACCGGCTTTAATGAGTTTATTATTGGGGACTTGAACGGCTATTTTAAAGAAGTGAATATCAAACCCATCTATACCGGCGTTTTGGCCCAAGGAGCCGATTTGGCATTATCGGTGGTGAAAGGTGATAATGACCTGTTTGGATCGGGCCATCCCACCAATATTGCGGTAGCCCGGAAGGCCGGTTTTCCGATTAAAATCGTGTTGCACAGTATGGTTGATAATCCGCAAAATAATAAGCTACATATGACCTGGCTGATCAAAGACGATGGGAAGATTAAGTCCCCCAAAGACTTAATCGGTAAAAAAATAGCCGTCGCTTCCCTGGGTGGTTGTGTGGAGCTGCTAACCGCGGAGTTCTTGCGTCAGAATCATTTACCGAAAAACAAAATCGAGATTGTCGTAATGAAAGACCAGCTCCAGGAAGAGGCGTTGCGACAAGGTTTAATTGATGTGGCGGTCGTACATCCTCCTTATAATGTGAAGGCTGAAAATGCCGGGGGTGTGAAAATCCTCACCACCAGCTGGGATATTGGCAGCAAAGCCGGTGATGGTACAATCGGGGGTCTGGCGGTCCGGGCCTTTAGCGAGGATTTTATCAAAAAATATCCGGATGTGGTTAAGGCCTATATTGTGGCGGATTTGAAAGCCCAGCATTGGATCAATCAACATTATGACGAGGCGCTGGAGATTGAATCGAAATATCTGAATATCCCCTTGAAAGATATGGCGGGGAATGTTTATCCCGATCAATGGTGGATTCAGTCGTCCCAGATTGAATGGTGGATTCAAACGGCTTACAAAAACAAATTGGCCGGGTTTGAAAAACCGGGGGAAATCAAGGCTAATGATATTTTTACCAACCGTCTCAATCCTTACTATACCAAAGAACTGCCGATTCCTAAAATTCATTGAATCCCCTTTCTCCGGTGAGAGGGAAGATGGTTCCATTTCACCGGAGAAAAATTAAGAATATGGTAGAGGTGCACCCGAATGAATTCGAATTGCTTGAAAGATTTCATTTTAAATTTGCGAAAGTTCCTCGGCATCTTGGCATTTCTTTTGCTTTGGGAAATCGCCACCCGCACCAGGATGGTGAACCCGGCGTTTATCCCGCCGTTTTCTACGGTTATGGCTACCTTTGTGAGTATGGCCTCCAGTGGTGAGCTATTCGTACATATCGCCATCAGCCTGCAGCGGGCTTTGATCGGGTTTGCGCTGGGGTTGTTGTTTGCAATTCCGCTGGGATTGGTTATCGGTTGGTTTAAAAGGTTTGAATATTATGCTGATCCCTTGTTGCAGACCTTCCGGCAAATATCAACCATAGCTTTACTGCCGGTGTTTATGTTTCTGTTCGGCATTGGAGAGGTTTCCAAAGTCGCGCTGGTTTTTTGGGGGGTCCAATGGGCGGTTTTGTTAAATACCATCTCCGGGGTGAAAACGGTTGATCCATTGCTGATCAAATCAGCCCGTTCCATGTGCGCCTCACCGGTTACTTTATTTTGCAAAGTAATATTACCTTCGGCTTTTCCCAGTATCTTTACGGGGATTCGTCTGAGCGCGACGACTTCGATCTTGATCCTGACTGCTGCTGAGATGCTTGGAGCCAGTAAGGGATTGGGCTTTTTGTTATTTGACGCCGAAACCAAATATCAAATTCCCCGCATGTTTTCAGCCATTGTAGCGATGGCGATTTTGGGCGTGGTGATTAATTATGCGCTGCAAATGATTGAAAAAAGAATTCACCGTTGGAAAGAAACCGCTTAAAAGAAGGATGAATCCTAATGAGTAAAATCCGAATCAGTCCTCAAAAATTAAAGAATTTCTGCAGCGAAGTGTTACAAAAATCCGATGTTTTGGAAGCGGAGGCCAATATTGTCGCTGATAACTTAATCGAAGCCGAATTGAGAGGGGTCCGTTCTCACGGTGTCTCCCTGTTGAAAGGGTACACCGAGCAACTGAAAAAAGGAGCTATCAATACCAAGCCCGAATTGAAGACCCTGCAGGAAGGGATTTCTTTTGGGGTGCTGGATGCCGATTATGCACTTGGGGCTGTCGCAGGGCGCAAGGCGATGGAGCAATGCCTTGGAAAAGCCCGTGATACCGGAATCGGTTGTGTTACTGTTACCAAAGCCACCCATTTCGGGATGGCGGCTTATTATTCAATGATGGCTTTGGAAAAAGAGATGATTGGGATTGCCCTATGCAACAGCGGTAGTATCATGGCTGCCTACGGTGGTATCAACCGGGTCCTCGGCACCAATCCGATCAGTATCGCTGTACCGTCGGAAGGCCTTTTTCCTTTGGTTTATGATGGCGCAACGAGTGAGGCTGCTTACGGAAAAATTGTTATTGCTGCGCTTGAAAACCGGAGTATTCCGGAAGGATGGGCCCTCAATCCCCAAGGGAAAGTGACTACCGATGCCAAAGAAGCTTTACAGGGTACTTTGCTTCCATTTGGCGGTTATAAAGGTTCGGGTTTGGCGATAATGGTTCAGATCTTGTCTGCCGTTCTCAGTGGGGCTTTTTTGAATGAATTTACCGGACGTGGTGCTTATTCCGGTCAAGTCGGCTATTTCTTTGGTGCGATTGATGTCAGCCGGTTCATTGACTTGAAGTTATTTAAAAAAGGTATTGCTAAGATTAGTGCTGAAGTGAAAGCCTCCAAACTTGCCCAAGATACTAAAACCCTCTATCTTCCTGGAGAAATAGAGTTTATACGAAAAACCGAAAATCTCCGTCTGGGAATCGAACTTAATGAAGGAATACTCCGTAATTTAACCCAATTAGGGTTGGATTTCGGATTAACCGGTTATTTTCCGACACCTGCCCTCCCCTCCTCATTGTAGCCTTTATGAAGCAAAAAATTTCGCCAATTATATACCAAGTAAATCAATGACTTTACTCACATACCATAGGCACAAAGAATACAATGTTCTCAGTGGAACGCTTAAGGTTCCAGTATTGCTATTTAAGGAGTTGAACAAATTGAGCCAGCTTTTAAATACGGTGGATGCTGACGTGTCAACCGTAATGATTATCGGCGGCCATGGCCGGAACGGTAAACCCGAGCCCGTTCAGGGGGTGAAACTCAAAATGGGCGACGTGGTCAGTATTGTAGGCCCTACCGGTTCGGGCAAGACCACACTAATTAATGATATCGAATTATTAGCAAATCGGAATACGCCAACCGGACGGCAAATTTTAATCAACGGAGAGATTCCCCCCGCAATTTACCGAAAAGACCCGGCTCACAACCCAATCGCTTTGATTACCCAGCATACGAATTTTTTATCCGATCTTCCGGTTCATAAATTCCTGGAAACCCATGCCCGGATTCGTCAGAAAAACGCTTCTGAATTGATTGCAAAAGTCATTGATTTTGCCAATCAATTAACCGGGGAGCCTATCAATGAGGAGTGTAGAATGACGGAGTTATCGGGCGGTCAAACCCGGGCATTGCTCATCGCCGATGCCACCGTCATTTGCGATACCCCGATCGTCCTCCTGGATGAAGTGGAAAACGCCGGAATCCACCGTACCAAAGCGTTGCAATTATTGAAGGAACATCACAAGATCTTTATTTTTGTCACCCATGATCCCCGAATTGTTTTATTATCCGATTACCGGATTGTGATGTCCGAAGGAAATATGATCGAATTACTTCAGACCAGTGAAGAAGAACGGGAGTTATCGGTTGGTGTTTGTGGACTCGATGATCGCCTGGCCTTTTTACGTGAGAAATTGCGTCTGGGCAAGCGGCTTTTCGCTCCGGATTTGGAGGAGGCCATCCCATGAAATTGTTAATCATCGCTGGTCCGGCCACGACTGGAAAAACATCACTTTGCCGACATGTAATCCGGAAGTTACAAGATGCCGGTGAGAAAGTGGCCTTTTTAAAAATCGATGTTCAGTTTGCCGAAGAAGATGCGGAACTGGCCGGCGAATTTGGCATCGCCACCCGTAAAATCTATTCCGGCGAATTGTGCCCCGATCATTGCAATGTAATGATCCTGGGTGATGCTTTGAAATGGGCTGAAGAACAGAAAGCGGATTTATTGATTGTAGAAACTGCCGGACTGTGCCTGCGCTGTTCACCTTATGTAGAGAATATTTTGGGGATTGTGGTCCTGGAAGCCACCAGTGGGATGAATCTTCCCTTAAAAGTAGGCCCGATGCTTTCCCTTTCCGATATCGCAGTGGTTACCAAAATCGATCGGGTCTCCCAAGCGGAACGGGAAGTTTTCCGGGCCCGGATCCAGGAAGTGGCCCCCAATGTAACGATCCGCGAAGTCAATGCTTTGTATGGGATTGGCATTGACCCGATTATTGAAGAAATACACGATTCCCCGGAAGTTGCGGCTGCAATGACCGGCGGGCAACTATTTCTGCGGGGTAATCCCCCGGTGGGGACCTGCACGATTTGTGTCGGCAAAAAGGAAGTTGGTTGGCAATCCCATTTTGGAGTGGTCCGCTCCCTGGAAAATCAAAATTTTTACCGGGGGCAATAAACCATGGGAGGGCTAATTTATTTTGATAACTCGGCTACCACACCGGTGGACCCCCGGGTGGCGGAGGAAATGTCTTGTTTTGTTCGTGAATGCTACGGCAATCCATCCAGCATACATCGAACAGGCCGCGAAGTACGCAGCGCCGTTGAAGAAGCCCGCCAGCAAGTGGCAGACTTGCTGAATGCAACCCCGGATGAGGTCATCTTTACCGGGAGTGGTACCGAAGCGGATAACTTCGCCTTAATCGGAGTCTTTGAAACTTTCCGGAATACACCGTTTCATCTCATCACCAGCAAAATAGAACATCCGGCGATACTCGAAACTTGCGCTTATTTGGAAAAGCGGGGGGCGGATATAACCTACCTGGATGTTGATTCCGACGGTTCTGTATGTCCCGAGCTTTTAAAAAAGGCTCTCCGTCCATCCACCCGGCTGGTTTCGATCATGACTGCCAACAATGTAATCGGAACCATTCAACCTATCAAGGAACTGACTCAGATTGCCCATGATCATGGAGCCCTTTTTCATACTGATGCCGTTCAGGCACTAGGAAAAATTCCCCTGAGTATTTTGGGAGCCGTTGATTTGTTGTCGGTTTCCGCCCATAAAATATATGGCCCCAAGGGAGTGGGGGCTCTTTATATCCGCAAGGGGCTAAAGTTAGAGCCGTTACTGCATGGCGGCGGTCAGGAAGCAGGCCGGCGTTCCGCCACGGAGAATGTTCCGGGGATTGTTGGTTTCGGAATGGCTGCCGGGTTATGCCTTGACAATATGGCCAGGGAAGCAGCGGAGCTGGTTCAATTGCGGGAACTTCTGATTGAGGGGATTTTCGAAAGGATTCCTCATGCCTATCTCATTGGCCACCGCTATATGCGCTTACCCGGACATGTATCCATCGGTTTTGCCGGGCAAGAAGGCGAAGCGATTAAACTTTTATTGGCTCTGGATGAAGCGGGGATAGCGATTTCTGCTGGAAGCGCCTGCAGTTCCGGGCATGCCGGCGAACCGTCCTATGTATTGCAGGCGCTTGGTTTTGATCCCCTAAAGGCCCGCGGAGGGCTGCGGATTACCCTGGGCCGGTTCAACACCAAAGAGGAAGTGGAGCAGTTTTTGGATATCCTGCCGAAGGTGGTGGCGGAAATGCGTCCGATAACTTCCAGAAATATAGCTTCCTAAAGCGTCTTCTAAAAAAGTGTCTTTTAAAGAAACGTCATCTAAAATCAAAATCTAAAATAAGGAGAGGTAATCATCCATGACAGTCAAACTGCCGGGAATGAATTGTGGTCTGTGCGGTTACCGGACTTGTGAGGAGTTTATGGTTCCGCTGACTGAAAATCCGGAACTGAGCAAAAGGTGTATTTATATATCGGAAAACCGGGTACCCGCCCAAAATTCAATATTCGACCGGGAAATCAAGGATTTAAATGAAAAAGAAAAAGCCTGCGCCGAAAAAAAGCCGGTCTGGCAGGACAATTTAGGCCGGGACTTTGATTTTTTCCTGGAAGCTTTTCCGGAAGACCCGGGCCCGCGGGAAATTATCATTCCCCATAACCCGATGTTAACCCGGGAGATGGAGATCCAGAAAGGGGATGTGCTGATCGGCCGTCCACTGGGGATGTCTTGCGGCTGTCCGGTGACCCATTGCGGGATTGTGAGGGAGGCCGATCACCGGACCGGGGTCATTCAATGGTGTGTGACCGGCCCGTTGCATCCCAGGGAAAAAGGTTACAAGGATATGGGCTATTATATCGCCGAAGGCTATGAAGGTTTGGTCAAAGAATCCCGGGTGGATATTAAAATCGGCATGCGTTACTTTTTCCAGCCCCGGATGTGTATGTTGCATTGGCGTCACAGCGGTTTGGTGAATTATGTCAATAAAACCCCCGAGGGGCTGCAAATCCGGATCGAGGGATTGTGGATAGGGTGAGTGTTTCAAAAGGGGTGAGTCGAAGCTTAAAAATCGACTCATCCCTTAAAAATGTTGATTTAGGTTTATCAATCCAGCTTTTTCTGGTATAAATGACAAGCTACTGAATGTCCCGTTTCCACTTCTAAAAGCGGAGGAAGGGATTCACTACACTTTTGAGTGCCATATGGACAGCGGGTTCTGAATTTGCATCCGAAATCGACTCTGGTTTGCACACCCAAATCGGGAATGATCTGATCTAAATTTGGGATTTTGGGATCGGGAATTAAAATCGAAGACATCAGCATCTTGGTATAGGGATGCAAAGGATTGGTGTAGAGCTGGTTTGAAGAAGCGATTTCCAATAAATTTCCCAAATACATCACGCCGATCGTATTACAGATATGTTTCACCACGGATAACTGATGGGATATGAAAAGATAGGTCAGGCCCAGTTTGCTTTGGAAATCTTCAAGCATATTAACGATTTGGGCTTGCATGGAGACATCTAAAGCTGAAACCGGTTCATCACACAAAACGAAGGAGGGCTTGACCGATAAAGCCCGGGCTATCGAAATTCGTTGCCGTTGCCCGCCGCTGAATTCATGAGGATATTTATTCAGGTCTCCCCGCTTGAGTCCGACAAGTTCCAGCATTTCAGCGGCCCATTCTGTTCTTTCCTGTTTCGTGAACATATTGTGGATCTGCATCGGTTCACAAACGATTTCCAGAACCGTTTTGGCAGGATTCAACGAAGAGTATGGATCCTGAAAAATCGACTGCATTTTTTTCCGAAAAGGCATCAATTCTTTTTCTTTGAGGTGCCCTATGTCTATTCCGTCGAAGAATATATTGCCCCCGGTTAATTCATACTGGCGTAAAATACTTTTGCCGACGCTTGATTTACCCGAACCGGATTCACCAACTAAACCAAAGGTTTCACCCTGAATTATGGAAAAAGAGACATTGTCAACCGCTTTGAGAGGATTGCTCCGGAAATGAAAACGATGGGTTTTTTGGTGAAAGTATAACTTTAAATTTCTGACAGTTATTATTTTTTCTTTCATGGCCTAATGATTCTCCTTGAGAAAACATCTTACTTTATGGACTTGGTTATCATCATAGAATTCTGGTAATTTTTCGGCACATTCTTTGATGGGGCAGGGACAACGGGTGAAAAATGGGCAAAGAGCATCGTTGAAAACGCTCCCGGTGTTATCCGGCAGTTGAACCAATCGTTCATCATCTTCATTCGGCAGGGAATTCAGCAACGCTTTGGTATAAGGATGAAAGGGCCGGTCAAAAATATCAAAAACGCTGCCTTCTTCAACAATCAGTCCGCCACACATGATGGCAACCCGGGAACACATCTGAGCGACTACGGTCAGATCATGGGTTATGAGAATAATGGCGGTTTTTGTTTGCTGCTGAAGGTTTTTTAAGAGATGTAAAATTTGGGCCTGAATTGTCACATCAAGAGCGGTTGTCGGTTCATCGGCGATAATAATTTGAGGGTTCGAACTAATCGCGGTGGCGATCATAACCCTTTGACGCATCCCTCCGCTCAGTTCGTGGGGGTAACTTTTCATTCGTTGCCTGGCATCGGGGATACCTACCATATTAAGCAAATCAACGGCTTTTGTTGCGGCTTCCCTCTTTGAAAGTTTGTTATGACGCCTGATTACCTCGATCAGCTTGGCGCCGATTGGATAAACCGGATTGAGGGCCGACAGGGAATCTTGAAAAATAATCGCGATTTTATTACCGCGAATGTTCACGAGTTCTTTGCGGGATTGCTTGAGAATATTTTGGCCTTCAAAAATAACTTCGCCGTTTTTTATTTTACAATTATCAGGGCCCAGCGATAAAATGGATTTGATGGCAACGCTTTTTCCGGAGCCGGATTCGCCTACAATTCCAAAAATTTCACCTTCATTTAAGTGGAAATCCACCCCGCGGACGGCCTTTATTTCACCTTCAGCGGTATAAAACGAGGTTTCTAAATTTTTCACATTCAATATAACATTCATAACAATACTCTCCAGCGGATTATTTAGGCTCAAATATTCTGCGAATCACTTCTCCGATATAATTGAAACTGAGGACAGTCAGCAGGATTAATGTTCCCGGAAATATCGCCAAAAAGGGAGCATTAACAATATAGCCCTGGGAATTATTGAGCATACTTCCCCAAGATGCCGTCGGGGGTCGGACGCCCATACCGAAGAAGCTTAGTGCCGACTCCATCAGGATGGCGGATGCGATATTCAATGTAGCTGAAACGATAATCGTGGGCATAATATTGGGAATAATATCCTGGAAGATAATATTCCAACTTTTTTGACCGGATATTTTGGAATAAACGACGAATTCCCGCTCTTTCATGGAGATAGCCTCGGCTCTGACGATCCGGGCAATATTCATCCAGGTCAGCAGGCCAATAATGATGATCACATTTTGGATTCCCGGTGTTAAATAGGCATTCATCACCAGCATGACTAAGAACGTAGGCAATGACATGAGGGTGTCGACCAGTCTCATCAGAACAGAGTCAATGATTCCGCCGAAATACCCGCTGATAGCGCCCACAATAACTCCGATGGTTGTTGATAAAATCATCGACAGGAATCCGACCAACAGGGATGCTCTTCCGCCATACAGGCATCGGGTAAAATAATCCCGGCCCATATCATCCGTTCCAAAGAAGTGGCTTAAACCCGGCGGAAGCAGTCTGCCATTTACGCTTAATTGGTTGGGGTCGATTGGATCCAAAAAGGCAAATATCGAAGATAACGTCAGTAAAGAAATGATCAATAATCCTGCCAGCGCAAGCTTATTGGATCGAAAAGCTTGTTTAAGATTTCTGAATAAATTTGTATTCATGAACAGCCTCTCATATTATTGAATGTTTTTGATCCTGGGATCGGCGATACTATACAGCAAATCGGCAATGAAGTTGCCTACAATAATTAAAAGAGCTGTAAACAGAGTGATGGCCATAATGAGAGGATAGTCAAAAGTCATCACGGAATTGACGGCGAGTTGCCCCATGCCTGGCCAGGCGAAAACAGTTTCAGAGATAATGGCACCGGATACGATATTTTGCAACGACATTCCCAGAATCGTAATCACCGGCAAAATGGCGTTTTTTAAAACATGTTTAAATAAAATAGTAAATTCGGACATTCCATAGGCAGTCTGTACCATTACATAATCGGCCGATAATTGGGTAATTGTACTCGAACGGATGTAGCGGGTATAGACTGCCACATTACTCAATGTTATGACGGTACAGGGCAGAATCAGGTGTTTCATTAAATCAAAAACAGAGTTATTGGATTCAGAATGCATTCCAATACTGGGAAGCCATTTTAAGTGAACGGAGAACAGATAAATCAGAAGAATAGCAAACCAAAAGGTGGGGATGGATATACTGATAAATGAAAAGAAGCTGATGATTTTATCAGCCAATCGATTTCGATATCTGCCGCTAAAAAGTCCCAAAGGAATGGCGATCAGAATGGACAGCACGAATGATGTACCCATCAGCAGAATACTGGCAGGCAATCTCTCCAGTACTTGCCATAGTACGGGACGGTTATTCACCAGTGAATAACCGAAATTGCCGTTCATAATATGTTGAAGCCATATCAGATATTGTTGGTATAGCGGTTTGGTAAGACCGAGGCTCGTTCTGATTTGAGCTATATATTTTTCGCTCATATTTGGTTGGACATAACTGAGCACCGGATCTCCGGGTGATAACTTGATAAGTAAAAAGCAGAAAATGGAAACTAAGAACATGATTAATACCGATTGGATCAAACGATTGAGGAATCTTTTCATAAATTGAAAGTATGACGGAAATTATCATTTCCGTCATACTTATTTCACCTAATTTCGATATTTTTTATTTGCGATAAATCTTTGCGTAATCGTAATAAATCGTTTTTAGGATGGCCTTATCAAACCCGCCATAATTGCTGCTTACTGCGTAGAAGCCATTCGAATAGGCAATTGGGTAAACGTACATCCGGTCGTTGATGATTTGCTGAATTTTTCCATATAGGGCGGTTCTTTTGGAACTATTTGGCTCAATGGCTCCTTTTGTCCATAGATCATCTAACGCTTTATCACTAAAGTGAGAATAATTTGATCTGGAGCCGCTGGATGCTATATCCTTGTATAGGTCAGGCTCTTCACCCAGTGTATAAAAATGGAGGACCAAATCATAATCCGTATTATTGACGATTTTGATCTTGTTTTTATAGGTAGCTTCATCCAGCGGGGTCAGGATCACTTCGATCCCCACATTCGCTAATTTCTCTTTGATATAATTGGCTTCGCCGTCCATCACTTTATTGGTAGAGATGTATAACAGTTTGAGTTGGATATTTTTTTTATGGGAGGCTGCCAGTAAGTTTTTAGCCTTTTTCAAATTATTATCGTGCTTTGCCAAATCCGATTTATAAAAGAGAGTGTCCGGAGTAAGGATTGAATACGCAGGGCTGGCAAAATCACTGGAAAGATAAGCGAAGTTAACCAGTTCCTTCTTGTTCAGCGCATAAGCTATAGCCAGTCTGACATTTTCATCTTTCAGCACATCATTATTGGTATTGAAGCTCATGGCGTTTACACGGCCCGAGTTATATTTATTAATAACGACTTTGCCGGATTTATTGATGATATCGTAATCCTCACTGCTGATAAGTCTGGCATTAATATCGCCACTGAGGAGTGAAGCGTTGGCAGAGTTTGCATCCTTAATGATCTTGAAGGTTAGGGTATCGAGATATGGTTTACCATCAAAGTAATCATTGAATCTTTCCAAAACCACATATTGACCGGGTTTATATTCTTTGAATTTGAAAGGGCCGGAGCCTATCGGAACGTTATTTTTGGCGCTTTTACCGATGTTGGGTTCGTTTTCATAAATGTGTTTTGGAATTGCATAGATTTGGGACAGCCCTCCCAAAAAAGCAGCCGAAGGTGTTGGAAGGGTAATGGTTGCCGTTAAATTATCAACCTTGGCAGCCTTGACAGCTTTTCCATTGATGATGCCATAGCTTTGGTACGGGACATTCTGGCTCTCTTCAACCAACACATTCATTGTAAAAACGATATCATCCGCAGTGATCGGCTTTCCGTCATGCCATTTCAAATTGGGTTTCAATTTTAATATGTATACGGAATTGTCATGGTTTGCGGTAATGCTTTTCAGAAGCCCGTTGCCATAGAATATTTTGCCGCCGACAATTTCAAAAAACGGGCAATATAGCGCCTGTTGCACATCGAAAGTTACCTGATCCACCACATAGAGTGGGTTTAATACCAACGGATCCGTGCTTTCGGCAATTGTGATGTTGCCTCCAAATCTTGGAGCGTTTTTAGCAGTTGGTTTTTTGGCAGCAGCCTGAACCGTTTGAGAAGGGGAAAGCGACTGGGAATGAATAAATACCGCAGGAAAACCCGAAAAAAATACAAAAACTAAAATCATGGCTATAATTATAATTTTCTTCAATTCTAAGCCTCCTTAAAAAATATGTTTATAATACAACAAATAGGTTTATCTACAAACCTTAATCATACTATACAAATATGATAAATAGGATATATCAGATTGTCAATACTCTTTTCGAGTATTTACTTTATTGTCAATAAGTAAAGCATCGACCATAAATCACTGGGTTAAGGGGGTAAGTAAGCAGCAGGTGCTTGAGCTCACTCTCTGGTAGCTTGAGGCTGGATAAATGGAGAATGGTAAATAAAACCCAGGAGGGATTGCAAATCCGGATCGAGGGAGGGATTGTGGATCGGGTGAGTGGATGGGTGATTGTTTTGGGGTGAGCCGAAGCGGGAAAATCCGACTCATCCTTTTTCTTTTTTATGGTTTCTTATATTTTAGCCGGGAGCCGGAGGGAAGGTTTTGAGATCAGGGGTCGCAGGAATAAGCGAAATGATCTTTGGAAAGGGATCCGGAGTCACTGAACTGAGGGCAACGAGTCCTGGCATGAGATCAGCAATCGCTGAAATGATTTAGACGATTCCCGGAATGAGATCGGCAATCGCCGAAATGATTTAGACGATTACCGGAATGAAATCAGCAATCGTCGAAATGATTTCTATGAAGCTTTATATTTTTACGCCCTCATGAACCTCATCCCCCTCATAACCCTTAGCTCGGATTTGGCGTATGGGTTTGATTTTACACAAAATACCTGCTGTTATGGTAATCCTGAAGATCTGAAATGAGGGCGATGAGGGGGATGAGGGCGAAAAAAGAAAAGGATTCAATGAGTCATTTCTTCCTGCTTCGGATGTTTGGTATGCCGAATGACTGCGGAGCTAGAAAAACGCAGCCAAGAATGGCTGGGATCCTCGTCCTTCCAAATATATTTTAGAAAAAACCCAAATCGCGGTTGACTTTTTGGTAAGCTTCCGTTAAAATCGTACTAAATCGATAAAATAAGTAAGAATTTTTGAAGCCTTTATCATATAATCCAGATCATCAAGTTGACCAGACAGACTGGAGACTGAGTTGATTCCTTCTAAGGTTAGGCCTTAGTGGGAGCGAGCTCGGTCTTTTTTGTTTTATAACGGTTTGGGCAATCGGTAACGGCGACAGATAAAGGGGTGATGAGCGAGGAATTTTGACCATGGAGATTATCCAAAACTAAAAATAGCGGAGGTATGGATGATGAACCAATTTGGTTTTTTTAAAAATGCAGGTCTATTCTTATTGGTAACGATCTTGGTGGTTACTGCCAATCCCGGTGTTGTTTCCAGCGCCCCGGCCCCCAAAACCATAATTATCGGCACCGGCAACGCCTTTAAACCCTATTGCTATCTGGACGAAAACGGCAAACCTTTGGGATACGAATATGAAGTGCTGACAGCTATCAATAAGCGGTTACCGCAATATAAGTTTGAATTCCAAACCTATGATTTTCAAAACGTTTTGCTCAGTCTGCAATCGAATAAAATTGATATCGCAGCTCATCAATATGAGAAAAACCCCGAACGGGAGCAAAAGTATTTGTTCAGCAAAGAAAGTTACACCACCTTTATTTTACGGATTACTGTTTCGAAGAAAAGAAATGATATTCACTCCATTACCGATTTGGATGGAAAAATTGTTCAAATAAGCCCGGGTTCCAATGATGCCTATGTAATAGAGCAGTATAACAAGACTCACGGAAATAAAATCAAACTGGTTTATGCCGATTCAGGCGCCAATCCGGCGTTAGCCATTCAAAATATTGAGAATGGCCGTATTGACGCTTTTATCTCCATCAAAAGAATTGTGGAATCTTACAATAAAGTGTACGGCGACAAGTTGAAGACGGTGGGGAACCCCATTGCGACCTCAAGTACTTATTATATTTTCCGCAAAGAAGACACCAAGCTGCGGGAGGATATTGATCAAGCGCTTTTGTCCCTGAAAAAAGACGGTACTTTAGCCAAGATATCCATGAAGGTGTTAGGCGGCGACTATACGACCAATGATTGAAGTAATGTTAAAGTAGAGAGGAGCATTCAAGGATGAAACGAGATGCAACGATTCGCTGGGGGCGGCTGCTGGTCATCGCTTTGGTTTTGATGGGAGTGTTGGCGGCCATAGATTCCAGTTTGCTGGCAGATACCAAATCCCCTAAAAAAATTATTGTGGGAACGGGGAATGCTTTTAAACCCTATTGTTACCTGGATGAAGAGGGAAATTTGGCCGGCTTTGAATATGAAGTTTTGAAAGCCATCAATAAACGGTTGCCCCAATACCAATTTGAATATCAGACCATGGATTTCCCCAATGTTTTATTGAGTCTGGATTCGGGGAAAATCGATATTGCCGCCCATGAATATGCCAAAAATGCCGAACGGGAGAAGAAATACCTGTTTGCCAAGGAGTTTTACACCATCGTTGCCACCAAAATAACAGTATTGGCCGGCCGCAATGATATCCGATCCCTCGCCGACCTTTATGGCAAAAAGGTCCAGGTATCACCGGGTAGCAATGATGCTTATATCCTGGAAAGTTACAATAAAGAGCACGGCAATAAGATAAACCTGATATACGGCGCCCTGGATACGGCCACACTGGTCCAAAATCTGAAGACCGGTTCCATCGATGCCACGACACAATTTACCCGTAATGTGGATTCGATTAACAAGGCTTACGGGGATGTTATTAAAACTGTCGGTGATACGCTGTATAATTCCTATACCTATTTTATTTACCGTAAGGATGAAACCGGATTACGGGATGATCTGGACAAAGCGATAAGGAAATTGAAGAATGATGGTACTTTATCAAAGATCTCCCTGAAAGTATTGGGCAAGGATTATACCAAATAAGCTTAGGAAAAGAGTTTGTTGACCATGGAGCAGCATATCAAGTCATATGCCCTGGAAATTACGGCAAAAATTATTGAGCTGCGCCGGCAGATTCATCGCCACCCCGAACTGGCCCTTGAGGAAATTGCCACCGCTGCACTGGTGGCCAAGACTTTGCGAAAATCAGGGATTGAAGTTCAGGAAAACGTTGGCAGCACAGGGGTTGTCGGCTTAATTCAAGGCGTTCATCCCGGAGCAACTGTTGCTTTACGAGCCGATATGGATGCCCTGCCGGTGCAGGAGGAAAACGTTTTGGAATTCCGGTCGGTCCATCCGGGCGTGATGCACGCTTGCGGACATGATGCCCATACGGCAGCTTTACTTGGGGCTGCCGAGATCTTAGCCAAAGAACGGCAGTCGATCCGGGGAAAGGTGAAGCTGATCTTTCAACCCAGTGAAGAAAGTCCCAAAGGCGGCGCAGTGGAAATGATCCGGGAAGGGGTGTTGCAAAACCCCAAAGTCGATGCCATTATTGGCTTGCACGTGGATCCCAATCTGCCTGTGGGGGAACTGGGTTACCGGGAAGGAGCTTTTTATGCGCTGGCCGGGGGGTTTCAAATTGAAATCCTTGGTGAAACAGGACATGGAGCCTGGCCCCATAAGGCCAAAGATGCGGTTTTAATTGCGGCTGAAGTGATTCAGGCTTTGCAAACCATTTCCGCTTCGAAAATCGATCCCGCAGAACCTTTTGTACTGTCCATCGGAACCATTCATGGCGGAAACAGGGCCAATATCATCGCCGATCGGGTGGTGCTAACCGGCACAGTGAGATGTTTCAATGAAATCCTTATCCATCAGGCCGGCGAGTGGATGGAGAGAATCATTAAGCATATCTGCCAGGCCCATGACTGCCACTATCAATTTCAATTTGTTTCCGGCCATAAACCCTTAATGAATGATAGGAAAGTAACGGCCATTGCAAAACAAGCGGCTGAAAAAATATTTGGAACCGCCCATGTCGTCGAAGTTCCCCGGGTTTTGCTGGGAGAAGATTTCACCAGCTATTCTCATGAGGTCCCGGCTACCTTTGTATCCTTGGGGGTGGCCGCTCCCAGTCAAGAGAATTTCCCTCTGCATCATCCGAAGTTTGATCTGGATGAAACGGCGTTGCCTTTGGGCGCGGCTTTTTTCGCCCTGGCGGCGCTGGAATTTTTGAATTCGGCGGGTCCGGAAATAGCAAAGAGCTCGATCACGATTTCAGGAGACCTTGATGGGACAATTGTTTGACATCAAACTTATATTTGAATATTTCCCCAAATTATTGTCGCGGTTGCATATTACGTTATTGATTCTGATAGCTGCAACGGTATTGGGAGTCTTCCTGGGCACTGTTTTGGCTTTGTTCCGGTTGGGGAAAACCCCCTTGCTCAATCAAATTTCCGCCATTTATATTTCTTTCATGCGGGGCACCCCCATCATTGTGCAGATGTTCATTGTTTATTACGGATTACCGCTGGTTTTATTGAAGATTCATGTGGATATCAACCGTTGGGATAAATTAATTTTCATTATCATTACCTACGGGTTGAACATGGCTGCTTTTATGGCTGAGATTATCCGGGCCGCTATCATCGGGGTACCCATCGGTCAGACGGAAGCCGCCTACGCCGTCGGTATGAGCAGGTTGCAGACTTTCCGGCGGATTGTGGCGCCGCAGGCGCTGTTGATAGCTTTACCCAGCCTTGGAATGAATATGGTGGGATTATTGCAGAATACGTCGGTGGCTTTTTCACTGGGAATCATTGATGTCATCGGCAAAGTCCGGGTTATCGGGGCCAGCACTTATCATACTTTGGAAGGATATGTCGGAGCGGCGATGATTTTTTTGACCCTTTGCATCCTGATGGAATATGGATTCTCCAATATTGAGCAGAAGTTAAAATATAAAATTATCGGGCGATGATACGATGAACTTTGATTTTCATTTTATGTTAGTTGCCATGAAAGAGGCCCTACGTTATACACCGGTAACCCTTTTGCTGGCTTTGGTCCCCTTTGTGATGGGGATCATTTTGGGGACCTGCATCGCTTTGGCGCGGTTATTTCAGGTCAAGGTATTGGCAAGGGGGATGCAGGTTTATATCGTCATTACCAAAGGCATACCGGTGGTATTGCAGATCTTAATCATCTATTTTGTGATAGTCCAAGGGTTTGACAGTATGGCCGACAAATTCCATTGGAGCTTGCATTCGAAAGATATTAACGTCATTTATATGGCGTTTACGGCATTATTAACCGTAGCGAACGCCAATATCTCGGAAACCGTTCGCGGGGCTTTGATGTCGGTCAACCGGGGGCAATATGAAGCGGCGTATTCGGTCGGAATGACCCGTTCTCAGGTATTACGCCGGATTGTTCTGCCGCAGGCGTTGCCGGCGGCGGTTCCCATGTTATGCAGCAACTTGATTGGGATGATCAAAAGTACTTCCTTGGTGTTTACGATTTCTGTGGTCGACCTGATGAATGCCGCCTTGATTACGGCCACCGCCAATTACAAATATTTAGAGGCTTATGTAGCCTCAGCCATCGTTTATTGGGCTTTAAACGGAAGCTTAGAAAAGATTTCCTTTATTTTGGAAAAAAAGCTCTCCGGGTACCGGAAGGAGGGGGCGTTTTGATCGAGTTAAAAGGAGTTTATAAGGCCTTCGGCAAGCATCAAGTGTTAAAAGGCATCGATTTGAAGGTCAATAAGGGTGAAGTGGTGGTGGTGATCGGACCCAGCGGTTCCGGGAAAACCACTCTTCTTAGGTGCATCAACTTTTTGGAGAAAGCCGATGGCGGTCAATTGGCGATTGGCGAAAATCATTACCACTTCAAACACGCTTCCAAAAGAGATATCCTCAGTGCGCGCCGGCAGACGGCCATGGTTTTTCAAAATTATAATTTGTTCAGTAACAAAACAGCGCTGGAAAATGTGACCGAGGGCTTAATCATTACCCGCGGCGTTGCTAAAAACGAAGCCGCGGCAATCGGCAAAAAACTTTTGGATAAGGTAGGCCTTACCGACAAATACGACGCTTATCCCTGCCGACTTTCCGGAGGCCAGCAGCAGCGTGTGGGGATTGCCAGGGCTTTGGCGTTGAATCCGGAGGTCATTTTATTGGATGAACCGACCTCGGCCCTGGATCCGGAACTGGTCGGCGAGGTTCTTTCGGTAATCAAAAAAGTCGCCAAAGAGGGAATCACCATGATTGTGGTCACGCATGAACTTTCATTTGCAGCCGATGTAGCAAACCACGTTGTTTTCATGGATGAGGGCTTGATTGTGGAAGAAGGAACCCCGCAACAGTTGTTTTCCCATCCCAGGGAAGAACGTACCCGGCAATTCTTAAAGCGGATTTTACCGGAATGGAATTATGATATTTGAATAAGGAGAATTTGCGATGAGTAATATCCCGGTTCAAAATCGTGAAGACCGGCCCCATGCCATAACGGCCGGTGGTGGATGTAGCGGAGAAGTGGCCCAGCAATTTCAAAAACGTTGTTTGAAAAATGCCGAGCGGACTTTCGCCCAGGCTACTCAATGCCAGCAGCTCAACAGCATTCAAGCTTTTATTTCCATGGAGGATGCGGTATTTATTATTCATGCCCCCAGCGGTTGCACGGGTTGTGTTTCATTTATGAATGACCTTTTTAAAGTCGGCCAGCATCACCGGGGCCTTGATCAGATTCAAAACGCCCGTTATATGGTAACCAATTTTGACGAAACCGATATCATTCTGGGAGGGGAAAAAAAGCTGCAGGAAGCGGTTTTAGCCGCCGAAGAACGCTATCATCCCGGTTTGATTTTTATATTTACTTCTTGCGCTTCAGCTATTATCGGCGACGATGTTGATACGGTGGCCGCCAATTTGCAGTCCCAAGTCAAAGCGGTGATTGTTCCGGTTCATTGTGAAGGTTTTAAGTCGAAAGTCCCTGCCACCGGTTTTGATAGCGCCTTTTATTCCATTTCCCACTATGTGCTCAAAGACTGGCAACCTCCAAAGGAAAAAGGATTAATTAATGTCTTTGCCCCAATGGCGATTGGTTGGAAAGACCAGCAGGAAATTGAAGGAATGTTGGCTATTTTGGGTCTTCATGTAAATTATATCCCATTTTACGCCAGTCTCGAAAAAATCAAGAAAATAGCCGCCGCCGAGTACTCCACTTCCATCTGTCAGGTTTTTGCCGATGAGTTTATGGCGTATTTACATCAGGAATATAATATGCCTTATTCCCGGCCGGGGATGCCGCTGGGTATCCGGAATACGGATCGCTGGTTTCAGGAAGTAGCCCGACTTGTTGGTAAAGTAGATATTGTAGAGCAGTATATCGCTGATCAGCACCAGCGGATATTGCCACAAATTGCTGCCATTCGGGAACGTATTCAAGGAAAAAGAGTATTTATTTGTGCCGGAACCGCCCGTTCATTCGCAGCAGCAACCTTGATTGAGGATTTTGGACTGCGATTGGTCGGCATGGAAACACCAACTTTTGAGGAGGCTTTGGTGGAAGACTTGGACCGGCTGATCCAAATCCATGGTGATGATTTTTTGGTGGATGTCGCCAATATGCAACCTTTTGAGCAAGCCAATTTAGTAAACCGGTTGAAACCAGACTTATTTATCGGGATGTCAACCTGGGTCGCCAAGCAAGGAGTAACTTCCACCCATGTTTTAGAAGTCAAACGGCCGACCATGGGTTATAACGGACTCCTTTACTTAGGCAAAAAAATTGAAAATGCTATTGAAAATCCCAGTTTTACCCTACGACTGTCCAGTCATAAGCGCCTACCTTATCAGGAAAATTGGTACCGCCAGAGCCCCTTTAAATATTTTAAGGAAGCAGGTCATTAATATGGGACATTTTATCCAAAATCCCAGAACTTCTTGTGCACTGGGCGGAGCCCTTGCCACTCTTTGCAGTATCGAAAGGGCAATCCCGATATTTCACGCTGGACCGGGCTGTGGATTACAAACCATGGCCGGGCAGTTCGGCCAGTCCGGGGGCAAGGGTTTCGGATATGTAGGCGGCCAAGGTGTTCCGAGCACCAATATGTTTGAAAAAGAGGTTATTTTTGGTGGAAGCCAAAGATTAACCGAGACCATCAGCGGGTCTTTGGAAGTCATGGATGGGGATTTGTTTGTGGTGCTGACGGGCTGTACAGCCGGGATTATCGGTGATGATGTCCAGGGTGTTGTGGATCAATTTAAAGATTCCGGGGTCCCGATTATCTATGTGGAAACATCAGGGTTTAAGGGAGACACTTACTATGGCTACGAAGCGGTTTTGAATACCCTGACCGGGCGCCTGGCGGAACCTGCTCCTAAAGAAACCACAACTGTTAATTTACTAGGCATTGTACCTACCCAGGACATTTTCTGGGAAGGAGATTTCGAAGAGCTCCTGCGGATTTTAAGAAAATTGGGCCTAAAAGTAAATACTTTCTTTACTGAACATCAGGGTTTAGAGACCCTTAAAAGGTCTTCCGAAGCCGCCCTGAATCTGATTCTTTCTCCATGGCTGTTGGAAGAGTTTGCCGGAAAATATCAGCAGCAATTTGGTATTGAGACCTTACGATATCCGGGTTTACCCATAGGCCCCACAGCAACTTCGGATTTTATTCGTAAACTGGGAGTTCGGCTTTCGCTGGATCCATACTTGGTGGAGCAGGTCATTAGGGAAGAAGAGGATTATGTATATTCGTATATTGAGAAAATCATCGGTTCTTTAACCCGCTACCGATTCATCATTGTCGGGGATACCAATACGGTCCTTGGTTTAACCCGGTTTTTGGTCAATGATTATGGCCAGATTCCGCTTTGCGCTATTATCACAGATGAAGTTCCGGAAAAGTACCAGGCCGCAATGAGCAGGAATTAACCACTTTGGAATTTGCCCGGAAACCCCAAGTTATTTTTGAAAACGATCAATGGGCCATCGGTGAACGGATTCGATTTTGGCGGGAGGAGGCCACTTTAATTTTAGGCAGTGATTATGAAAAAGAGATTGGTGCAGAGCTTGGTATTCTCACCAATGTTGTCGCTTTTCCTACAACGGAAAGATTGGTCATCAACCGCGGCTATGCAGGGTATCGCGGCTGTCTGACTTTTCTGGAAGATTTATATGATAATAACTAGGAGGTTTGGATGATGCCGATTAATTTAGATGTATCAACTGCGGGAACCCGCGAGAACCGTTTGGGTTCCATCACCGGTTATAACGGCGATCTCAAGGATTTAGTCCATCAATCCCGCTGCGGGGGTCCTAAAGACCGGGAACGTTGTTTCAGTCAATCCAGCACCTGCCTGTCAGGTTGCGCTCTCGGCCAAATTTCGGGTATCCGTGATATCGCCGTTATCAATCACGCTCCTTCCGGTTGTACTGCCGGTGCAGCCGGAGCCGATGTTTTAAACACGCAGCTGGCAACCAAGATTGGGGTTGTTAATCATACGGTATTTGTAGGGACTGATATGAATGAGCAAGATACCGTATTTGGAGCGGTTGGTACTTTGCGGGATGTTATATTGGAAACCTACCGTCGTTATCTGCCAAAGGCTATTTTTATCGGTACTTCTTGTGTAACGGGGATTATCGGTGAAGATGTCGACGGGATCGTGGAAGAGCTTAAAACGGAACTGCCCATACCCATAGCGGCTGTCCATTGCGAAGGATTTAAATCCCGCATCTGGGCAACTGGATTTGACGCAGCCGATCATGCAGTCCTGACCAGTATTGTCAAGCCGCCGCGAAGCAGTAAAAAGTCCCCGGTGATTAACTTTAAAAATTTTTTTGAGAGCGCCCGGGTGGAAATTACCGAACTGTTCGCCAACTTTGGGGTCAAGCCGCAGTTTTTGTACCAAAATGCCACTGTGGAAGAACTTTCCCATATCTCTGAATCTTTGGCTACCGTATGCATTTGTGGAACCCTCGGAACTTATCTGGGAAATGCTTTAGAACAGCAGTATGGGGTTCCCTATATCAGGACCATCAACCCTTTGGGGATCACCGGTTTTGAAACGTGGCTCCGGGAAATCGGGCGGGTCATCGGTAAAGAGGCTGAAGTTGAGTCCTACATCAGCGGACAAAGGGAAAAATATCTACCACAGATTGAAGCGGTTAAAAAAGATTTAAAAGGATTACGGGCTGTGATCGGAATGGGTCCCGGCTATACTTTCGAAGTATCCCGGGTTTTGCAGGAATTGGGCATGGAAGTGGTTTGGGGAGCGGCCTGGCATTACGACCACCAGTATGATAACGGCCAGTTACCGCCATCATTAAAATATTTGGATGCAACTTCCCCGGCTAATTTTAAGATCAGCGTGGCCGACCAACAAAACTTCGAAGTGCTGAATATTTTACACCAGTATCAGCCGGACATCTATTTTTCAAGGCACCCGGGAACCACCGTCTGGGCGATTAAACAAGGTGTGCCTGCGCTTTATGTGGCCGATGAATATATGATTTTTGGCTATCAAGGGACCTTAAACTTTGCCTATGCGGTATTGGACACCATTTACAACCGCAGTTTTGAAAAAAACCTGGCCGCCCGGGTGAAACTTCCTTATACTCAGTGGTGGTACAATCAGGGCAATGCAACTTTTCTAAAGGAGTCGATAGGATAAAATGGCCAGAATACTCGATCAACCAAGGTATAAATGTGCAATGGCCGCAATGCAAACGGTACAGTCGATTCCCGGAGCTTTACCCATCTTGCATGCCGGACCGGGTTGTGCTGAAAAATTAGGCGGCAGTGTAGGCAGTTCCGGACATTTTTCGCCCCATATCTTTCCATGCACCAACATTAGTGAGAAAGAAGTTATTTTTGGCGGCGAGAGCCGTTTGAAAGAGACCATCGAAAATTCTCTCAAAGTAGTGGATGCCGATTTATATGTGGTATTAACCGGGTGCACCTCGGAGATCGTCGGAGATGACGGAGCTGAAGTGGTCCGCTCATTTGAAAATTCCGAAAAACCGGTGATTTTTGCCTCGACACCCGGTTTTAAAGCCAACAATTATCAGGGTCATGAATGGGTCATTCAGGCGATTATCGACCAATACTTAAAAGAATCTCCGCCCAAAATTAAGGGGCTAGTCAATATTTGGGCAGGGCTCCCCATGCATGATCCATTTTGGCTTGGTAATTTGCGAGAGCTGGAACGGTTGATTGGCCAAATCGGTCTGGTCCCCAATACTATCTTTGGACACGGGCGAGGGGTTCAAAATATCCAGCGCATTCCCGAGGCCCAGTTTAATTTGGTGGTCTCCCCCTGGCTGGGTCTAAAAAATGCCCAATCATTGCAGGAACGTTTCGGAACACCCTATCTCCATTATCCGACCCTTCCGGTAGGAGCGTTTGAGACCAGTAAGTTTTTGAGGGCTGTTGGGGAGTTTGCCGGGCTCCCCGCCGCTCAAGTTGAGCCCGTCGTTAAGCGGCGCGAGGATGAATATTATTACTACATTGAACGTTTTGCCGATGTTTTTCTGGAGACCCGGGTAATGTCCAAGCGGTTTGTGGTGGTTTCCGACGCCCAATATGCCTTAGCCCTGACCAAGTTCTTGGTCAACGATTTGGGGCGGATACCATCTAAACAATATATCACCGATGATACCCCGCTGGAATATCAGGATCAGGTGCGAAACTATTTCCGGGAGCTCAATGAGGGGATCGTGGCCGAAGTGGAGTTTTCCAGCGACGGACGGCAGATTCACGATGAAATTCGTCAAACCGATTTTCATGGTTACCCTTTGATCCTTGGTAGTTCCTGGGAGAAAAAACTGGTCAAAGAGTTAAAAGCACACTATATCATGATTTCGTGGCCGGTTATTGAAAGGCTGGTCATTAACGGCTCCTATGTCGGTTATAACGGCGGGCTCAAACTGTTGGAAGATATTTATTCGGTGGTGTTGACCCGGTTTAATTAATACAGCGGCAATATTCATAGTAAATTCTTCCGGAGCAATATTGACAAAAGATTACCAAATGATATATTATAAATATAATAAAATAACTCGGAATACTAAGATAAGCTGACTGGAAAACTGGAGGCTTTGGGTGGGAATTATTTGATTCCATGACACTCAAAGCCTCCAGTTTTTTTTAGGCCTTTCTGAACAGAACTTTATAATCTTTAGTTGAGGGGGCCGGGAAATGCCGGAATTGAAATTTCGAAATGCAGTGGAGGCGCTTCCTCCTTATACTCCTGCAAAGTCCTTGGAAGCAATTAAACATGAGTTAGGCCTGGGGAGAATTATTCGCTTGTCTGCCAATGAAAGCACCATGGGGTGTTCGCCCCGGGTGGGTCCAGCTATTGAACACGCCCTGAAAAATATTTATCTTTATCCGGATGGAGCCAGTTCTCTCCTTAAAAGTAAATTGGCGCAAATCCATCAATGCCAACCCGAACAATTAATCATCGGTTCAGGATCCTTTGAAATTTTATCCCTGATTGCGGAAGCTTTGATCGTGCCTGGCGATGAGTGCATTATACCAACGCCTACTTTTGGCTGGTACCAGACAGTGACTTTGGCGATGGGCGGTCAAGCGGTTAAAGTACCATTAGAGGACCATTGCATCCATTTGAATTCAATCAAAAGTAAAATGAATCGAAATACCAAAGTTATCTGGCTTTGTAATCCTAATAACCCAACCGGGACGATTTTCACTAAAAAGTCAGTGGAAGAGTTTCTGAGCCAAATTCCCGGAAATATCGCGGTGGTTTTCGATGAGGCCTATTTTGATTATGTCGAGCGGGAAGATCATTTGGATGCTACTCAATTCTTACATTTTCCCAATGTCATATCATTGCGTACTTTTTCCAAAACATACGGATTAGCTGGTTTACGAGTTGGTTATGGAATTGGAAATGCTGAATTCATTGATATCTTGAACCGGATCAGGTTACCGTTGAATGTTAATGTTCTAGCACAGGTTGCCGCCCTTGCCAGTCTGGATGATCCGGATTTTAAATCAGCGGTGCTGGAAAATAACCGTAAAGGTAAGCAATTTTTTTATCAATCTTTTCAGACAATGGGACTCACCTTTATCCCCACCGAGACCAATTTTATCATGGTTGACGTAGCCCAAGATTCGACACCAGTCTTTGAAAGACTGTTGCGCAAAGGAGTTTCAGTTCGCCCCGGCGCGGAATTCGCTATGCCGACATGGCTGCGGATTACCATTGGCCGTCCTGAAGAAAATGAATTTTTGATTGAAAAATTGAGAGAAGTCCTGAATGAAATTGAAGGAGGAAAAGATGATGTTGATTAAAACTCCGCAGCAATATGTGAATCAACCGGATATACTTCGATCCGCGGGATCATATGTTGCCAAAATAGGGAAAAATGCTTTCGTTGTAGGAGGTAAAACCGCTCTGGCGGCCGCTGGGCAAGAATTTTTTCATAGTTTAAAGGCAGCTGGAATCGAAGCTGTCAGCGAAGAATTTTTTGGCTATTGTACCCAAAAGGCAGTGGACCAATATGCGGAAACAGTAAAGAGAATCAAAGCCGATGTGATCATTGGGGTTGGAGGCGGTAAGACGCTGGATTTGGCTAAAGCGATTGGAGATCAATTGGCAATACCGGTTATCGCTATACCAACCATCGCCGCAACCTGCGCTGCCTGGTCGGCTTTATCAATTTTATATGATGAAAAGGGTCGCTTCGCAGGCGGTATGATTTTAAAGAACTCTCCTCAGCTGGTTTTGGTTGATAGCGGGATTATTGCCCGGGCGCCGGTACGATATTTGCGGGCCGGTATCGCCGACACATTGGCAAAATGGTATGAAACGGCTCCCTATGTAGTTCAAGCCGAAAATGATCCAGTACTCCAACTTGGTTTGGAAAACGCCAGACTGGCCTTGAAAATCATTGAAGAAAAAGGGATTCGGGCTATAAAGGACGCTGCCGATCACCATGAAAGTGAAATACTCCGGGAAGTCATTGATTCGATCATTGTATTGGCAGGGCTAGTGGGAAGCATCTCCGAGGGCGCCAACCGCCCGGCATTGGGTCATGCCATTCACAATACACTTACTTTTATTCCGGAAACCCATTCCAGTCTGCACGGAGAGAAAGTAATCTTTGGAGTTTTGGCGCAACTTCTTCTAGAGGGAAAAACCCCAATAAAAATTACGGATTTTATAAGATGGATGAATGAATTAGGGCTTCCGGTTACTCTGGGGCAGTTGGGTATTCTTGACCCACAGAATGCTGCAGCTGAGGTAGGTATGAATATTGAAACAGAGGCCCTTACCAAGTATCCATTTCCCGTTACCCCTCAATTGATAGAGAAAGTAATGATTGAAGCCGACCGGTTGGGTGAAGGTACGCTTAACCAAAGTTTAAATAAGGGAGGAATCCATGATCAGCGAAACATCCTGGCAGTCTGATGTAGTTGACTATATTACCACAACACGATTTGCGGTTTTAGGGTACGTTCGTGAAGATCGGACGCCGCTTTTACGATCCATGGGAAGTTTTGCCCTGAGCGGTTTTAATTTGTATTTCTCTTCAGGGAAAGAAGCGCCAAAGGTCCGAGAAATAGAAAAAAATCCCCAAGTAAGCTTTTTTTTCGAACATGACAATCAAAATCTTGAAACCTGGAAGAGTGTGCTGATATCTGGCAGAGCAAAGCTGTTAATTTCGGGAACCGAATATGATAATGCCATCGAGTTGCTGGGCGATCGCAATCCCCGTTTTAGAGAACGGGTTGCCAAGGGGGAATTGGTGAATACGGCAATTTTTAAAATCAAAACTGAGGAAATTGAATATTTGGACTATTCAAAGGGATTTGGGACTGTCAACAAGTATAAATTATCGTAAGTAGCCATCCGTATAGGATAAACGGACTCAACCCCAAAAGTAAAAAGATTTTCCAACTATCCCACTTGAGATAATTTATGATCGGCAATTGATTGAGGTTGAATGGTTTTCCCGGACAAAACCTCTTTCTGAATGTGATTATCTTTTGCAGCAATCTGCCCGTTTACAATAACATAAGCGATTCCTTCCGGAGGAGCATCCGGTCTGCCGATACCTGGAAAATCAGCGCAATCGTTGATTTTGTCGATGTTCCAAATGACTAGATCCGCATCAGCGCCTTCTTTTAAGCGGCCTTTGGTATTCAATCCGAAAGTTTGGGCAGGCAATAAGGTACATTTAACAACTGCATCCACGACGGATAAAATCTGCTTTTCCCGGACCAACTTCCGGAAAAACCGCGGAAAGGTTCCGGTGTTTTGCGGGTGCCCTTCCCGGGTTGATCCGGTCGGGGTGGGCCCGATATCGGAAGAAACCATCGTATAGTCATGCTTAAAGGGTTCATCAATATCTGTTTCGTTACCGGTAAAGCAAATTACCGAATCATTTGGATAGTTGGCGCGCATATCCTGGTAGGTTTGACTGGTTAAACGTCTGCCGCAATATTTTCCGGTAGCGGCCATTAAATCTTCCGGCTTCCAGCCAAACTCAGTCATATATCTCTCGCTAAATACAGGGGTCCCCACAAAGGAAGCAAAAGCGGTATAGAGTCCACTATCAATCCAAACGTCAATACCATCGTGTCGGGCTTGGTCAACGATGGATAGTGCCTTGCTCATGAGTCCACAACCATATTGGTAAACGAAATGGGAAATTAAAACGCGGGCCCCGGTGATTAAGCTAATATTGATTGCTTCGGTGAGTGAAGCCAAATCCCCGCAAGCAAGCATCCTGGTATGGATGGCGATTAAACGGCCATGTTTTGCGGCAACCTGACTGAGAGCGATAATTTCTTCAAAGGATGTACCAGGAGCGTATTCCAGACCAAAAGACAATCCGATGGCTCCATCCGCCAATGCCTTTTCAGTTAAATCTACCATCTGCCGGATTTGTTGGGCACTCGCTGGAAGAAAAGGATCCATAGCCCCGACTCTTTGACGCAAAGTAAAGGAATGTCCTATTAATTGCGCTTGATGAATTGGGAAACCCAGTTGGTCCTCGGTGGAGAAAAATTCCTGTAGATTGATGGGACTGAGTCCGCAATTACCGCCTACCGCGGTGGTTACGCCCTGAACCAATGCCAGTTCGGCGAATTCACGGTGCCCGTCGATATGGCTGTGGACATCGATAAAACCGGGAGAAACAAATTGTCCATCCGCATCGATTTCTACTTTCCCATATATTTCACCTGCAGTGATCACTGCAATTTTTCCATTTTTCACACCAATGGCGCCGGAAGAAAATTGATATTTTTCAGGATCCACCAACTTGCCGTTACGAATGACCAGGTCGTATCTGTCCACTAGAATCACTCCAAACCAATGAATGATGATTTCTTTAAAGATAAATAAAACTATTCCTACCGATTTTATTGTATTTAATTCTAATATCGAATGAATTATTTGTCAATTGGATCTGAGAATATTTAAAAGGTGATTCATTTTTCTTGACAAAATTTTTCCATCCTATTACAATGGAAGAAATATAAATTATTCCGATTGGAAAAGTATGAATTTAAAATCGGTGATTTTCCCAGGAATAAAATTTTTAGCAAGCCTTAGCAGGAGGGAAATCCAATGGTAGTTTTACTTGTTGGTGCAGACAGGTTGGGTAATATTTATGAACAACTCCATCTAGAAGGTGCCGAGGAAATTATTCACTGGACGGGTCGCTGCAAAACCTGCATTAAAAAACCAATTCCAAGGCGGGTTGAAAAAATTATCATCTTTTGCGATTATATTAATCATCCTTTGATGGGTAGTATTAAAAGGCAAGCCAAAAGAGAAGGCATACCCGTAACTTATACCAAGCGGGCCCTTTCCCATAGGTCGGAAAGCTTGCTTGCCTAAAATTGGACACGGATTTAAATTTTAACTAATCCCCGAGGAAAGGTGAAAGGGAATGAGTATCGTCATTGTAAGCAGTATCGTAGTGATTTTGGGGATTGGATTTTGGTTGCCCTTTGTCCTCAATTCGGAACATCAAAACCTGACGCCGGCAATCCGCGAAAAGGCGCCGGGAAAATTTGTCCGTCTTTCTTTAGGATTTACTCATTATGAAATTGCGGGACCGGAAAACGGTCAGGTAATTATGTTGATTCACGGCTTCTCGGTTCCTTATTACATGTGGGAACCTAACTTTTCAATCTTATCAAAAGCCGGGTTCCGGGTAATCCGGTATGACATCTATGGAAGGGGTTTATCGGACAGACCGGATGTTGTATACGACCGGAAACTCTTTGTGACTCAATTGAAGGAACTCATTGAAGCGTTGCAACTCAAAGAGCCGATTCATCTTATTGGTAATTCCATGGGTGGAGCTGTGGCAACGGCATTTGCGGCAGACTATCCGGAAAAAATCGGCAAATTAGTCCTGATCGATCCTTTCAACGAACAGTTACCCATCGGACCCTTTGGTATCCCGTTGCTTGGAGAATATCTCGGTTCCATTTCACTCGTACCCTTTGCGCCGCAAAGACAGTTACAAGATTTTTTGCATCCGGAATTATTTCCAAATTGGCCCGATCTTTTTAGGGAACAGATGCAATATAAAGGTTTTGGCAGGGCTTTGCTTTCAACCTTACGCAACTTTATCAGCCATGATCCGACTGCGGATTATTTCAAAATCGCCCGCCAGGATGTTTCGGTACTGCTTATTTGGGGAACCGAAGACCAAACTTTAAGTACCAAAGGAGCCATGAAGCTCTATCGCATATTGCGCCCGGAATTACTCTGGATTGAAAAGGCCGGTCATCTTCCCCATTATGAATTGCCGGAGAAAGTGAATCCGCGAATGATTGATTTTTTAGCTGAAAATAACCATCAAGAGTTGAATCAAAAGCAAGTTTGATTCGTCTTGAGCCAGCTGAAAACTAGTAGAGAGCGTATCGTAAACAAATGGCAATCAGAAATGGGAAGATACGTTCTACTTAAGTAAGACGCATCCAGCCTGATTACTTCAAAAATTGTTATTTTCAGCTACAAAATATTTACAATGAGGAGTGTCTGTTGATTGACAAAATATAGAAGTCGGCATAAAATATTAGTAATCAAATAGGATAACTTTAATATATTTAGACTACCAATAACCTTCTTTCGTATCATACGTAGACTTTAGCATTGGAGCGTGATACCATGGGAAAAAATCCTGAAGAACTTCAAAAAGGGTTGTCCGATGCAGTCGTGGAGATGGATGAAATCGGAACGGTTGCTCTGGCCCGGGAAGTTGTCCAAGTGCAGCACGATCCATACCAGGCCATTGAAAAAGGATTGGCGGATGGCATGGATCGGGCTGGTAAACTTTTTGAGGAAGAGGAGTATTTTATTCCGGAGCTTTTAATGTGTTCCGATGCCATGTATGCCGGTTTAGATGTTTTAAAACCCCACCTGAAAATCGATAATCAGGCTAAAAAGTGTCGGGTTGTCATTGGGGTTGTCGAAGGCGATACCCATGATATCGGGAAAAATCTGGTGAAAATTATGCTGGAAACGTCGGGTTTTGAAATCTTTGACTTGGGCCGGGATGTAGCGCCCAAAGATTTTGTCGCCAAAGCTAAAGAGGTTGAAGCCCAAATCATTGCCATTTCAACGCTGATGACGACCACCATGGACGGAATGGCTGAAGTCATCCGGCTTTTGGACCAGGAGAATATTCGGGAGAACTTCTGGGTGATGGTGGGTGGAGGTCCGATTTCCCAAAGTTTTGCCGAACGAATAGGCGCCGACGGTTATTCCAAAGATGCGGCTGCAGCCGCAAGGTTAGCCCGGCGATTCATTGAAGGAGTTCCGGCTAGCCATGGATGATTTGAGTCCCAAAGAGCGATTGTTTCGGGTGTTGCAACATAAAACCGTTGATCGCCCTCCGGTAATTTGCACCGGAGGAATGATGAATGCGGCGATCGTTGATGTGATGGAACTTTCAGGCCAAACGCTGCCCGCTGCTCATCATGATGGGGTCTTAATGGCCGGTTTATCAGAAGCGGTAGGACAATATACCGGATTTGAAAATTTGGGCATCCCTTTTTGTATGACAGTGGAAGCAGAGATCCTGGGTAGCAAAATTGATTTTGGGTCCCTTTCCTGCGAGCCGAAAATAGTCAAGGAAAAATTTTCTTCCGTGAGTCAGGTGGAGTTTCAGGATATTGATGTTTTAAAAAATTCCGGCCGTTTGCGTGTTTTAGCTGGGGCAAGTTCTCTTTTAGCCAAAAACTATCCCGATATTCCCGTGATCGGTTCGCTTACCGGGCCTATGAGTACGGCAGCCTCGATTGTCGATCCGATTACTTTTTTGAAGGAACTCCGGAAAGATCGGGACCATGCCCATCGAGTCATTGATTACGTAAGCAGGTTCTTAGGTAGGTATGCCGAGCTATTGGTGGAAAATGGAGCTTCCATCATTGCTATCGGTGATCCGACGGCGACCGGGGAAATATTAGGGCCCAAAATGTTTGAGGAATATGTAGTATTTTATTTAAATCAAATCATCCGGGAAATTCATCATTTGGGAGTTCCGGTGATCCTGCATATTTGCGGGGATATGAAAGCAGTGAAACATTTAATCCCCAAGTTAGAATCGGATGCCATCAGTACGGATGCTTTGGTCAACTTGAGGCTATTAAAAGAAGAATTTAAGGATTTAATCACCATGGGGAATCTAAGTAGCTATTTATTGCAATTTGGGACTGCCGAAAAGGTCGCCGAGCAGACTGAAAAATTATTGGAAGATGGAATTGACATCATTTCACCTGCCTGTGGCCTTAGTACGTCCTCAGCCCTCACGAATATTCATGCCCTGACTGAAACAGTAAAGGAGTCCCGGTAATGGCCCAGGTTTATTTCAAACAAGCGAAGATAGGGGTTAATGTAGAAAATGGCACCAACCTGCTGGATGTAGCCCGGAGTGCTGGCGTGATGATCGAATCACCTTGCAACGGTTCCGGTATTTGTGGTAAATGTTTGGTCAAAATAACCCCCGATTCTTTATCTCGCCTGAATCAAAAAGCAGGGGAACGGAGTTTTCAGAAACCGGGTCATGTATTGGCTTGCCAGTCTCGGGTAATGGGTGATGTAACGGTGGATTTGATCCCGGATTTGCAAAACCGGGACTTAAAAATACTGAATGACGGTCAAAGTATAGCCAATGTGAAAAATCCTTATATTACAAAAAAATATAACCGCAAGTTACATTCTACGGTGATTTATGCCGGTGGAAAGTTACTTGGGACCGAATCCGGGAATACCGTAAGCAAGAATTACGGAGTCGTAGTCGATATTGGTACAACTACGTTGGTGGTTTCATTGGTGGATATCGCCGTGGGTAAAGAACTGTTTTCAGAGTCATCCCTGAACCCTCAGGCATCGTATGCTCATGATGTATTATCACGGATTCAATTTGCAACAGAAAACAAGGGATTGGTATTATTGTATCAAGGAGTGATTCAGGAAATTAACCGCCTGATTCGTGTGGTGGCTAAGAAAGCCAGGGTAGCCAATAAAGATATCTATGAAATCGTTCTTTCCGGTAATACTTGCATGTTGCATCTGGCGATTAACAAAAGTCCGGAATCTTTAGGCAAATATCCCTACCGGTCCCAAATTCAAGGTGAAATGTTTTTGAAATCGGTAGATTATAATTTGGATATTGACGAATACGGAGTGGTTTATATACCTCCGGTTATATCCTCATTTATCGGCGCTGATATCACCTCCGGGATACTGGCTTGCCAATTGCATCATCAAAAAGAATCGGTTTTGTTTGTAGATATTGGGACCAATGGCGAGATGGTGCTGGCGGTTGGAGGAAGGCTTCTCGCAAGTTCCACCGCAGCAGGCCCGGCTTTTGAAGGAATGAATATTCAACACGGTATGCGGGCTGAGAACGGGGCCATTGATTCATTTGAAATTAATCAGCATGGATTGAGGATGACTGCGATAGGAGATCTAGAGGCTATTGGTATCTGCGGCAGCGGCCTTTTGGATATTGTGGCGGAATTGGTCGCCCATGGGGTTGTTGATAAGAAAGGGAAATTAAAAGACGCAGGCAGTAAAGATGTACCGGAATTTATCCAGGATCGGCTGGTAACCATCAATGGTAAAACAGTTTTTCAATTATCGGAAAAAGTATGGCTTTCTCAAAAGGATATCCGGCAGGTCCAGTTAGCGAAAGGCGCGATACGCAGCGGGATCGAATTTTTGCTGGCTGAGGCTAAAATTTTAGCTGAAGATGTTCAGCGGGTTCTGATTGCGGGTTCTTTCGGTTATCATTTACGGGTAAAGAGTCTAATTGAATTGGGATTATTGCCGGAGGCGTTTTTGAATAAAATTCAAATGGTTGGCAATACCTCAAAATCCGGTGGGCAGGCTTTCTTATTGAATCAATCATACCGGAATGAAATGAAAGAAATTGTTAAAAAAGTCGAAGTGATTGAACTTGCGGATTATCAAGATTTTGATAAAGTCTTTGTCGATTGTTTAGGGTTTTGAATTAATTTAGGTTATGATACGATTGAACTATCGTCGGTTGCTCAAATTATGGAGTATGAATCCTAATAAGTGTGCATACCTGGGTTCGATGTTGGTAATAAATTTTGGAGGTTATGGAAATGGGCTTGGAAAAAGATCTAAATGATAAAAAATTCCCCATTGCCATGGAAGATCTCAAACAACTCTTAGAAATGGTGAATAGTATTAATTACGGTTCCGTTACGATATTGATTCAAGACCGCCGGGTGATACAGATTGAAAAAAATGAGAAGGTAAGGTTGAAATAAACCTTTGATATTAATCTGACTCCGGCACTTCAATTCAATCGCTGGATTGGCAATGGTTGGTTGAATAATGTTTTTGGAAAAGATTGAGTTGACATTTGGAAAGTCTAGTCATAAAATAAAAGTAATTTGATAGGAAAAGATGTATTAATAATATGAAATGGGTTGACCAGACAGACTGGAGGCCATGTTCATCGTTTTTTGATGATGACATGGCTTTTTTATTTCATAGAAGAAACTGTGAATAAGGATTTGGAGGGGTTTTATGATGAGCAAGTTTGTGGATCGTCCCCGGTATACTTGCGCTTTGGGAGGTGCGGTTGGAACGCTGAATAGTTTGCCGAAAGTGGTTCCGATTTTGCATGCTGCTGCGGGATGCGGCGGAAATATTGCCAATGCTTTAAATGGGGCAGCCGGCTATTTGGGAAGCGGCTATTGTTCCGGGCAAGCCCTTCCAAGTTCCAATGTATATGAGAATGAAATCGTTTTCGGCGGGGAAAAACGTTTGACCGAGCAAATTGAAAATACATTGAAAGTAATCGACGCTGATCTATACGTGGTGGTTACAGGATGCATGGTGGAAATGATCGGTGACGATGCCCACGCAGTCGTTAAACAATTTTCAGGAAACCGGGTGCCGGTACTGGCGGCAGATACGGGCGGTTTTAAAGGCAATTCCTATAAAGGATATGATATCATTTTAGAGCTTTTATTCCGGGAGTTCGTAAATAAAACAGAAAGTAAAGATCCGAAAACCCTTAATTTATGGGGTATCGTTCCGATTCATGATGTTTTTTGGAAAGGAAACTTGGCTGTTTTAAAATCACTCCTAGGGAAATTGGGCTATCAGGTCAACACCTTTTTTGGAGATGATGAAACATTAGATAATCTTCGCAATGCCGGTCGTGCTATATTGAATGTAGTGGTTTCAGATACCGTTGGTATTACACCGGCTGAAGTTTTTCAACAAGAGCACGGCACGCCCTTTGTGAAAGCACCTTTTCCGATTGGAGCCTGGGGGACTGAACAGTTTTTGAGAACGGTTGGAACGGCGTTGGGAATAGAGGATGCTTTTGTTGAAAAATTGATCAAGGAAGAAAAACGGCATTATTACAATTATTTAGGAAGGCTTGCCGATGTATACAACGATCTGGACTTGCAACGATATGCCGTCATTGTTGGGGATTCCAATTATGCACAGGCACTCACTCGTTTTCTCGCCGATGATTTGGGTTGGTTACCGGAATTGGTTGTAGTAACGGATATCCTTAACGAGGAGCAAGAGAAAGTTGTCAGCGGAAGATTTGCAAACTACCGCGCGCCGGTTAATCCGGAACTGGTCTTTGACACCGATACGTCCAGTGTAAAAAAGCATCTTTTTAATCACTGGCCGGTTAACCGTAACCATCGCTATTATGACGGATTGAATCCGGCTTTTGTGATTGGCAGCGGATTTGAAAGGGATTTGGCCGATTCTTTGGGAGTCCCGCATTTAAGTGTAACTTATCCCATTTCCAACCGGGTGGTCCTTGATCGTGCTTATGCCGGTTATTCGGGTGGTCTGAGGCTTACGGAAGATTTACTTAGCGCCTTGGTTGGCAGTCGTTAAGGAATTTGTTTTGAATACGAGGAAGGAAGGTAATGAAAAATGGATTATATTCAAGAAAAAGCCCCGCCGGTGCGGGAAGATCGTTTAAAAGCCTGCAATGCATTTGGCGGTCGTTGTTGTGAACTGGCGGAAGGAGCCAAAAAAGGTTGTTTATATGGGATTAAACGTACTTTTGCCCAGACTCAGGGTTGCCAGTTGAATTTAAGTTTGGCGATTTTAAATACGCTTCGGGATACGGTGATTATCATCCACGCGCCGATTGGCTGCGGCGGCAGTAGTGTGGCGGCTGCCGGACTGACCAAGAATTTTCAAAAGCTCCGGGATTCGAAAGCTGCCGGTTTGATTTGGCTCAATACAAATCTTGATGAATCGGACGTCATCAAAGGTGGTGAAGCCAAGCTTCGAGAAGCGGTACTTTATGCGGACCGTGAATTCCGCCCCAGTGCTATCGTGGTTGCCAATAGTTGCGTACCGGCGTTAATCGGCGATGATTTGGACGGAATCCTGGCCCAGCTCCAGCTGGAAGTAGCTGCTAAAATTGTTCCAGTCCATTGTGAAGGTTTTAAAACGAAAATTCAGGCCAGCGCCTACGATGCCGTTTATCATGGCATATTGCGCAATTTGGTCGGAGTCCGTGAAGAAGAACAACGGATGATTCCGGATGAACTAGAGGAATTAACTGAACAGTACAGACGGAGTAAGACCGTCAATATTCTGAATGTTTCGTCCATGAGCCGTTTTGATGAGGATGAATTGACACGCTTGGTCAAAGCGCTTGGCTTAAATGCCAGATTTCTTCCTTGTTATGCGCATCCCGATGATTTTGAGACCGTGTCCGAGGCTGCTTTAAATGTCAGTATTTGCGCCACGCATGATGATTATTTCGTGGGCCATTTATTAACCCAATTTGGTATTCCCTTTGTATTACGGGCCATTCCGATCGGGATTATGAACACTAACAAATGGCTGCGGGATATTGCGGAATTTTTTAAAATCGAAGATATTACTGAACGTTTCATTGAAGCCGAAAACAAGGAATTGGAAACCGCGCTGGCTCCTTACCGGGAGATTCTCAAGGGAAAACGGGTCTTTCTAGCTGGCGGAGAAATCAGAACCCTTGCCAATGCCAGTTCTTTGGTGGAACTGGGATTGGAAGTGGTGGGAATGAAGGGTTATCATTATGACCAATTTGGCGACGATTTTTTGAATGATCTGAACTTGGATGACAAAGTCCTTTTTAATATTGCAACCGGCCAACCTTTTGAGCAAGCCAACTTGCTGGCAAAGTTAAAACCGGATATTTATGTCGGCCATATTGGAGGCAATGGCTGGGCCGCTAAGCAAGGCATCCCGGTATTCCCCATTTTCGGTCAAACCGTTAATTATATGGGCTATAATGGAGTTTTTGAATTGGCCCGCAGACTGGTGAGAATACTTAAGAATCCGGTCTTCAACCGTAATTTGGCTGAGAATACCAGTTTACCTTATTTTGAAGATTGGTATCAGCAAGATCCCTTTACGTATATCGATAAAAGTGTATTAACCGTTAAGGATCAGGGGGCAGAAGCAGTTAGCAGCAATTAATTATTTCACTTTTCCGGGAGGCTGGGCCATGATTGAGAAGGTTTCATTCAAAATATTCGGTATGACTTGTGCTTTATGCTCGGCCATGATTGAATCGAGCCTGGAAAACTTGGATGGTATTACCAAAGTTAAAGTAAATTATGCTACCGAAAAAGCAATTTTGGAATATGAAAACACCAAAGTCCATTTACCGGATATTCAAAAAGTCATCAAACATTTAGGATTTTCCGTGCCAGAAAATGAAGTGAAGACAGACGTCATCCATGCGGTAGATCCTGGCGAAGCGGAAAGAAAACGCCTGTTATGTCAAGTGATTTTCGCCGCTTTTTTCAGTCTACCGTTAATATTAGCCATGATTTTGGGAGGGCTCGGTTTTTGCCATGATACGTTTGACCCCACCACCCAAACCAGGTGGGGAATTTTTGTGGAGTATTTACGATACAAGGCCTCAGGTTTACATGACTGGCGGTTACAACTGATCTTGGCAACTCCGGTTCAGTTTGTCCTGGGATTTCGATTTTACAAAAACTCCTTTTATGCGTTACGCGTTAAAAAAGCCACAATGGATTTACTGATAGTTCTGGGAACAACCGCCGCTTATTTCTATAGTTTATATATTTCACTTTTCCAGTCTTATACAGTCGTACTGGGGATGAAAAATATTTATTTTGAAGCTTCTTCAGTCATCATCACTCTGGTTTTACTGGGAAAATATTTGGAATTGATGGCGCGGGGAAGAACATCCCGAGCCATCCAAACTTTGATCGCTCTCCAACCGAAGACGGCACGGGTATTGCGAGATGGGGTTGAAACACCTATTCCAATTGAAAACGTTCGCCTCGGTGATCTTATCCAGGTAAAACCCGGTGAGCAGGTTCCAGTAGACGGGGTTATTGTCGAAGGATATTCAGCAATTGATGAATCGATGTTGACCGGCGAAAGCTTACCTGTCGACAAGAAGGCCTCGGATATGGTGACTGGAGGAGCGCTGAACCGTTTTGGCTCGTTTACATTCAGGGCTACCGGTGTCGGAGAGCAAATGGTATTGTCGCGTATTATCGCCATGGTCGAAGAAGCTCAAAACAGTAAAGCTCCGATTCAAAAAATTGCCGATCGGGTCTGCGGTTATTTTGTTCCGGTGGTGTTAACGATATCGCTTTTCACATTTTTATTCTGGTATTTTGTCATTTACCATCAAACCTTTTTTGTGATCGATAAACCCATTCTTTATGCAGTGGCAGTTTTGGTAGTTTCGTGCCCTTGCGCGCTTGGTTTGGCAACACCCGCCGCTTTGATGGTCGGTATGGGGAAAGGTGCTCAAAAAGGAATATTGATCAAAAACGGTGAGGAACTGGAAACAGCGAGCAAAATCAATACGGTTGTTTTCGACAAAACCGGAACGCTCACCACCGGGAAACTGGAAGTGACAGACATTATTCTCCTCCCCACGGGGAATCGCTCACTGAATGAAGCTACAGTATTGAAAATGGCGGCGATTGCTGAAAAACAATCCGAACATCCCTTGGGTAAGGCTATCTATCACAAGGGAAAATCCGAAATTCATCAGGAAACTTTTGATGCGCAAAAGTTCGAAGCGGTTCCCGGAAAAGGTGTTTATGCCGAAATTGACGGAGCATCCATTTGGATAGGCACTCCGAGTTGGATGGAAGAAAACCGGATAAATACCAAGGAAGCCGAGGCCAGAATTTCTGCTCTTTATGAAGAAGGGAAAACAGCAGTATTGTTTGGGATCAATCAAAAATTGGCGGCGATCATCGCTCTTTCAGACCAGATAAAACCAAATGCGAAGGAAGTCGTGGTCACTCTCAAAAGAATGGGCATCGAGGTTTTCATGCTTACTGGAGATAACCGGAAAACCGCCCGGGCAGTCGGGAATCGCATCGGAATTCAAAAAATCATTGCCGAAGTTTTACCCCAAAATAAAGCTGCAGAAATCGAAGCTTTGAAAAAGCAGGGCCGGATCGTGGCGATGGTTGGCGATGGCATCAATGATGCTCCGGCCTTGGCTACCTCCAATGTTGGGTTGGCAATGGGAAGCGGCTCCGATGTGGCGATAGAAACGGGAGGGATCGTACTTCTGAAAGATGATTTAACTGCAATTCCAACGGCTATTCAGTTAGCCCGGCGTACGATGAGAAAAATCAAACAAAATTTGTTTTGGGCTTTTATTTATAATCTACTGGGTATTCCGGTCGCTGCCAGCGGCAATTTAAATCCGGTGGTTGGAGCTGTGACAATGGCATTCAGCTCACTATCCGTCCTATTGAATTCACTTAGCCTTAAAAAGTTTAAAGGATAGGAAAGAGAACCATGCAGGAAAAAGTTATTTCGAACCCGGATGATAGAGGTAATTCGAATTTGAAGACGACTGAGAACCCGAAGAAAGGTTTGAAGCTTTCAATCGGCATCTTGGCGATCCTGATCGTCGGCATTATTGTGACGTTGGCATTGCATGTAAATGCTTTGGGATTTTTAAAGAAACTTTGGATGCTTCAGGAGTATGTAAATTTTCTTCCCAGCCTCGGAAAACATAGCGGGTTTGGTTTGTTGTTTGTGCTTGGATTGTTAACCTCCTTTCATTGCCTTGGCATGTGCGGTGGAATTATAATTTCCCAAACTATCAACGATTCAACCGGAATGAAGAAAGACAAGGCCGGAGCATGGATTTATCCTACTTTATTATATAATTCGGGCCGGGTGATTGCCTATACTTTGGTCGGAGCTGTTATTGGGGGAATAGGGCAGGCTGTTACTTTGATGGGCATTTGGAAAGGTATCGTTCCTTTTATCGGGGGCTTATTTATGTTGATCATGGGGATCAACCTTTTAGGTGTTTTCCCCCAGTTAAGGCGTTTCAATTTAAGTATGCCCGCTTTTGCCTTTAAAAAAATTCGCAGTCATCATTATGGCCCATTTTTTATCGGAATCCTGAATGGCTTGATGCCTTGCGGACCGTTACAAATTGTCCAACTCTATGCCCTCAGTACCGGAAGTGTGGTTTTTGGGGCGCTATCGATGTTTAGTTTTGCAATGGGAACCGTACCGCTATTATTTTCTTTTGGAGTTCTTTCTACCAAGCTCAATAAAAATAATACGGGTTGGATTTTGAAAATCAGCGCCATTCTTGTAATTATTCTTGGGTTGGTAATGATGGGAAGAGGTCTGGCTCTTTCCGGAGTGAAGGCTTTTCCAGACCAAAACGTGATCAGTGCTGACACCCGTATATCTCATATTGAAGGGAACTTTCAAATGGTCACCACCTCCATTCTGTCTGATCGGTTCCCTGCGATTGCGGTTCAAAAAGCCATTCCGGTCCGGTGGATTATCAAAGTTAACCGCGACAATCTAAACGGGTGCAATGAAACAATCACCATTCCCAAATTGAAAATCGAACGAAAATTGCAGGTCGGAGATAATTTAATTGAATTTACACCCCGTGAAACCGGGGAAATTGTTTATACCTGTTGGATGGGAATGATCAAAAGCAAAATTACCGTGGTCGAAAATATTAAAGAATTAAAATTTAAATAATGGATAAGGAGGTGAATCATATTTTACTGAATCAATGGCTAAACGAAGATTTGCCTGAAGTTACCAAAGCATTGGAAAATATCAATGAAAATCATTTTTTTAAAGAAAGAACCATTGGATTTGCAGGAAAAGAAAGAGTATATATAGTTCTCCATCATATCCGCTCCGCTTTATTTCCCGGAGTATATGAAAAATATCCGATTGATGAATCCAGAGTCAATATTTTGATTGGAAATAATTTGCGCATTGCTGCAGTTGAACTCAGCATGCTGATTCAAAAAGCATTTATCAATATTTGCACCAAGCCAGAAAAAAATTCCCGGGATAGTTGCTCGGAATGCGGAGAACGGGCTCATGAAATAACAATCCAGCTGATGAAATTGCTTCCGGAAATTCGGGAAAAACTGCATACCGACATTCAGGCGGCTTATAATGGAGATCCGGCAGCGCTTTCAACTGAAGAGATTTTGTTAAGTTATCCGGCAATTGAGGCGATCAGTATTTACCGGATTGCTCATGAATTATATCAACAAGAAGTTCCGTTGATTCCCAGGATAATGACTGAATATGCCCACCAATTGACGGGAATCGATATTCATCCCGGAGCGGGTATCAGCGAGTCATTTTTTATCGACCATGGTACTGGAGTCGTTATTGGCGAGACTTGTATGATTGGGAAGAATGTAAAGCTCTATCAAGGAGTAACGCTGGGCGCGAAAAGTTTTCCACTGGATGGGGGAGGCAACCCGATAAAGAAAATCAAACGGCACCCAGATATTGAGGATAATGTGATAATCTATGCCGGTGCTACGATTTTAGGTGGTGATACGGTTATCGGACACGATTCGGAAATCGGAGGCAACGTTTGGTTGACTCATTCAACACCGCCATATTCAAAAGTTTATAATGTTCAACCCTCTCCGGTTATTAAACCGAAAAATTTTATTCCGGATTTTTCAGTTTAGCAATATAGTTAATCAAGTAAAGGAGTGAAGAAAAATGAAACGAAAAGGAAAACGGTTTTATTTATGGATGGTATTATTAGTTTCTTTGGCTATCTCCGGCGTTGGGTCCGGCTGGAATCCGGCGTTTAAAGTTGAGGCGATGGCAATGCCTCAAGACTATGAAGGGTATCTGACAACAGCTCATTCAGCAAATATGCATGATGACCCGGAGAAGATCACCAAGGAATGCATATTGATGCCGGAATGCGCCGCCAGCGGTTATGGTGTTTCCGTCAAACAAGCCGATGGTACCTACAAATTTTATAAATTTGACACCAAGGGTCAGGAACTGGCCAAAGATATTCTGGTTAAAACTAAAAGGGACGCCGGGATTCAGATTATAGCCACAGGTATATTGGAGGAAGGCACTTTAAAAATTTCAGCTCTGTCGGAAAAGATCAAAGAAGCCCCGGAGGTTGTGGAATTAACAGGATGGTTGATTGATAAATGTTGCAGTGGAACGACTGATCCGGCTAAGCATACGTTGAAGTGCCTGCAAATGGAATCATGCGCTGCGACCGGGTATGGAATCCTGGTTTCTCAAACCAACGGCTCTTTCAAGTTTTATAAATTCGATCCCCAGGGTCATAAGCGGGCTGTGGAATATGTGAAAAAAGCAACTAAAAAAGATAACATCGCGATTACAGTCAAAGGAACTTGGGATGGAGACATTTTGAAAGTGGCTTCATTGGCGGAAAAGAATTAAAGATATAAAAAAATTGTTACAGTGGAACTTTCACCAATGAGCTTTGCTTGCGAGCAAACCATATTTCCGTTGAAAGTCTTTGTTATAAGCTGGACTGACTAGAAAACTAGAGGCCATAATCTGGGAATTAACTTGGATTATGGCCTTTTGTTATCCATTAATAAATTTTTTGCCCTCACTATCAATTCTTTTCTTTATGGAAAATGCAGTTCTTTTGTTGCGGCTTTCATGAAATTGTACGGAATACAGCGGATAGTGATCTTTTTTTATTTTTGCCGGCCATAGAGAGCACTTTTGCCACCTGGATGAATACTTTTATCCCAATGGTTAGTACTGGAAACGGAAGGAGAATTTCAATTGAGACCAAGTAACAAGCCGAAAAACCCTTGTTTTTCATCAGGGCCTTGCGCAAAATATCCCGGCTTCAACTTCGATGTATTCAAAAATGCCCTGCTGGGTCGCTCGCATCGCAGCCGGTTAGGTAAAGCAAAATTATTGGAAGCCATCGAAAAAACCAAGAAATTGCTGGAGTTACCCCCTGATTATCTGCTGGGGATTGTCCCAGGTTCCGACACCGGAGCAATCGAAATGGCTATATGGAATCTACTGGGTGCCCGAGGAGTCGATGTAATTTATTTCGAATCCTTCGGGAAATCCTGGGCCGGCGATACCAAAGATCAGTTGAAGCTGGAGGATGTCCAATTTATTTCTGCCGAATATGGGGAATTGCCTGATTTATCAAAGGTGAATTTTGATCATGATGTGGTTTTTACCTGGAATGGAACGACCAGTGGTGTTAAAATTCCCGACGGTGACTGGATCCCCGATCAACGAAAAGGACTAACGATTTGTGATGCCACTTCTGCGGTTTATGCCATGGAAATTCCCTGGCCTAAAATTGATGTGGCTACCTTTTCATGGCAAAAGGTATTGGGAGGCGAAGCGGCTCATGGAATGATAATTTTATCGCCTCGGGCCGTGAAACATCTTGAAAGCTACACACCAACCTGGCCGATTCCTAAACTATTCCAATTAAAGAAAGGAAATCAACTCAACCAAGCGATTTTTGAAGCTTCTCCTATCAACACTGTTTCCCTGTTATGCATTGAAGATTACTTAGCGGCGCTGAAATGGGCGGAATCTATCGGTGGTTTGCCAAGCCTGATCAAACGCAGCAATGAAAATCTTAGAGTCATCGAAAATTTCGTTGAAAAACATGAATGGATCGAATTTTTGGCGGCTCGAAAAGAAATTTGTTCCAATACCAGTGTTTGCCGAAAATTGAACCTGATACCCGATAAAATCAAAAAATTGGTGGAATTATTGAAAAATGAAGGAGTGGCATATGATTTCGCTTCCTACCGGGAAGCACCGCCTGGGCTCCGCTTTTGGTGTGGAGCCACCATAGAACGGCAAGATGTAGAAATCATGGTCCAATGGTTAGACTGGGGCTACCATGAAATCAAGTAATCGCTGTCGCTCATGCTGCTATTAGATAGATAGTCCGTTTCTTTTACGATTGACAACGGACCCTTTTTTTTATAAAATATTCCAAACAGATAGGAAAACTTACAATTACTCATGTGAATAGAAGGAATCCCTCAATGGATCTACAACAGCGGTTAACTCAATATCGACGGGAATTACACCGTTTTCCCGAGCTTTCCATGGAAGAATATCAAACAACCGGACGTATCAAGGAATGGTTATCCGATGCCGGGATCATTATTTTGGACTTTGCTTTAAAAGTCGGTGTTGTGGCGGAAGTACAGGGTAAATTGCCTGGCCCGACTATTGCTCTGCGGGCCGATATTGATGCTTTACCCATTACCGAACAATCCGGTATGAAGTTTTCTTCCGAGAATCCCGGCGTTATGCATGCTTGCGGCCATGATTTTCACACCGCCGTGATGTTGGGCACCGCTATTTTGCTGCAGCAAGAACGTGAACGGTTAAAGGGCACGGTTCGTTTTATATTTCAGCCGGCCGAGGAATCCGCTGCCGGTGCTAAATGCCTGACAGGACAGGGTGTGCTGGAAGGAGTCGAAGCGATATTTGGATTTCATAACCGTCCCAATCTACCGGTGGGAGTCGTTGGCGTTCGTGAAGGGGCGCTGATGGCCAGTGTCGATCGTTTCGTAATGACTGTAACGGGGATCAGCGGACATGCCGGGATGCCGGAGAACTGTATTGATCCGATTGTTGTCGGCAGTCAGATTGTGTTGGCTATACAAACTATTATTAGTCGTAAAATCAGCGCCTTTGATAATGCCGTAATTAGTGTCACCCGTTTTTCTTCCGGCAATACCTGGAACGTAATACCCGGAGAAGCGCATTTGGAAGGCACAGTTCGCACTTTTCAGAAAGAGGTCCGCGAAAAAATTCCTGACTTGCTTCGTAATCTCGTCAGCGATATCGCCTCTGCCAATGGAGCCCAAGTCCGGTTTGAGTGGTATGAATACCTTCCTATGGTTAATAATTCAGCGATTTTTACATCATTGATAAAAGAAACGGCACAGGAGGAAGGGCTCCCGGTGGTTGAGGCGGAACCAAGCTTGGGCGGTGAAGATTTCGCTCTTTATCAGGAGATGATTCCGGGCTTTTTTATATGGATGGGTGTCGAGGGCGAACATGAATGGCATCATCCAGCATACTGCCTTTCTGAGGAGGCTTTAAGCGTTTCTGCCCGTTATTTTGCCCATCTAGCCCAGAAAATTTTGGATAAGTGGCCTGACTAAAAAATAGCGTTCCGATAAATGGGTTAATCTTTTTTTTGATAAGGCAACCAATTAAAAGTGGAAAGGTTGGAATGTCCAAAGCGACCGAGATATTTCAACTATAGGCTGTCTCTAAAGAAAGTTTTAAATATAAGTATTTCAATCATCAAAATATTATATAATTAAATAAAGAGGAATCACATTCATTATATTCGAGATATGAGAGAGGAGAGGTTTCCAAATGAAAATCACCAATATCATCGGCAGTCCCCGGACGGCTGGAAACAGCGCAACGATTGCTAAACTTCTTATTGAACATTTAGGGGTTTCCGGAGATCAGGTTAGTACGATTGAGCTCAATAAATTGAATTATCGGGGATGCCAAGGCTGTATGGCCTGTAAAACAACATCCGATCATTGTGTTGTCAAGGATGATTTAAGCGATGTACTGGAAGAGGTTCGGGCATCGGATGTGGTACTGATTGCCTCCCCGGTTTATTTCGGCGACATCACTGCTCAAACCAAGGGGTTGATTGATCGATTTTATTCGTATTATCTCCCGGATTACAAAACAAATCCCAATCCCAGCCGCTTGGCTCCCGGGAAAAAGCTGGTGTTTATTCTGCCCCAGGGCAATCCGGATCAACAGGCTTTTGAAGATATTATTGCGAAATATACCCGGATCTTCACTCGCCTAGGCTTCACTGAAGTTTATACCATTCGTGCCTTAGGGGTGGGACCGGGAAGCGATATCCTGGCACAGGATACTGTAGTGAAGATGATTACCGATTCTGCCAAAAAGCTTAAAGTCGGCGTATAAACCTTCTCTATGTCTCTGCGGCTAACTGATTTTGCTAAAGCATTCTGTAATAAAATCAAATAGAAATTTCAAAAGAGAGTCACTCCATATATTTCAAAGATTTAAAATAGCAGTTGGAGGAGTTTTATGGATTGGACAATAAGATCTTTATATCTATGTGTGAAAGATATGGACAGAGCAATCCGGTTTTATGAGGATTTTTTTGAACAGGCGGTTATGACGAAAGATCGAGTATATAGTATATTTGATATTAATGGTTTCCGGTTAGGGCTATTTGCATATGAAGAAGTGCAGGAACCGCATTCATATGGAACCAATTGTTTGCCGAGTATTGAGGTTGAGAATTTGAATATCTTAAAGAAAATTCTGAAAAAATCAAAAGTGGTATTTCAGCTTACTCAGATAAAGGACAACTGGGTAGCAGAAATTGAAGATAGCGAGGGAAACCATCTTGAAATTACGGCACCAGCCGAGAAAGAAGCTGATCAATGAGGCTACCCCAAAAATTACAGCCAAAGTTTAACCTTCTCTGTATCTCCCGATAAATTTATATACAATAGCAGAAAGATAGGGGAATATATATTTCAACTAAAACTTCGGGATGGGGTAACGGAATGGTTCGGAAAGAATATTGAGTCTTATTAAAGAAACAAAAGACAACATCGCTGATTTCATAATAACATTTTCTTAGGAACATAAAAATTCTTCATCATACCCAGGACTTGGATTCAAAAGATGTTGTCTTTTCACATCAATAATTGGATGAGTTTTGCCACTCAAAGATTAAAGGATATTAAATAATGCGGATATTGATAGTTTTAATATTGTCAATTATAACCGGACCGCAAACAGTAATCTTGGAACAGCCCGAAAATCCATCATGGGAACCATTCAGGATTTGTTGAATATCGCAGGTACTTTTACAGAAATAGAGCTATCAAGTCGATCTTTCCAACCGGTTTCTCTTTTGAATTATGGCGATATATAGTCATGGACGGTTATATCCATCCCAATATGCATTTAATGCAATATTGCATTGAAAGGCGGGTATTATGAGAATTTTTTGAAACTGATTTTTAGGAGTAAAGACAATTATCTTTGGTTTGCAGGTGACGACCCAAACGTTTTCTTTTTTGGTGAATTTTTTAATAATGAGCAAGAGCGCCGGGAATGTTTTGAAAAATTCAAAAACGACCTTGCCCGGAAGAATGATTTCCTCTTGAAAATCATTCAAATCAATATTGAAATGTGATTGGGCTGGTAAGGGAAAGTGTAGCAAACCTAACCGATGGTGGGGAAAAACGAATCTTGATTATGAATTGGCAATTATTTAAAAATATAATTGACAAGGAATATTTTATCATCTGAAATATAATTAAATATATAGGAATGCTTTGGTATGTCTGACTAGAAAACTAGAGGCCATAACCCGGAATCAAAGGGATGTGGCCTTACTTTTTTATAACAGGAATCAAAATGATCATCAGGAGGTGAGAACCATGATTAATCAAGGTTTGAAAAAATCGGATAGAGCGAATCCGATATCAAACCCAATATTTCTAAATAAAAAGATACCACTATTTATTGGACATTCAAAATAAAAGGGATTTTTAAAATGAAAAATGGGGCCTAGGAGTTTTGACGGATGAACTTGAACTACGGTGTAAAAAAATTATTTAGATTACAAAGAGTTCATATTTCTCTCCATTACAGTTGGATTATACTGATTATCACATTTCTGGTTTTATTGATGGCGTCGGCTATTCGTTCCATGCCGGGTGCTATCATTATCTCCTGGGAAAAGTTTTTTGGCTGGAAACGAACTGAAATCACCTTTGCCCTAGCTATTAATCTCTTTCTTTATGGACTTTGCGGACCCTTTGTAGCGGCTATGCTGGAATTATACGGGATACGGCGGATTATGACACTGTCTTTATTGCTATTAGCCATAGGAAGTGGCCTATCAACCTGGATGAATGCTCTGTGGCAAATGAATTTATTATGGGGCATTGTTATCGGTATTGGAACTGGGGGTCTTTCATCAGTCGTGGGACCTATTATTGCCAACCGTTGGTTTTTTAAACATCAGGGAGTGGTGGTGGGAATATTCGGGGCGGCCGGGGCAACCGGACAGCTTATTTTTTTACCTTTATTTGCGAAATTATTGTCAACTTATGATTGGCAAACTGCAGTGAGGATAATAACAGCTCTTATTATGATGATAGTTCTATTGGTTATGATTCTGATGAGGGATAGGCCAAGCGACATCGGCCTTTTGCCTTATGGCGCTTCCGATATGGATACAGTCCCAGTATCATTGAATGAAAATCCTTTATTCCTTATCGGGCATGCTTTGAAGGCCGCAATCCTTTCAAAAAAATTCTGGTTATTATCAAGTAGTTTTTTTGTTTGTGGCGCGACGTCAACCGGGTTGATCGCCACTCATTTTATTCTTGCTTGTAATGATATCGGCATTTCCGAAATGATAGCCGCCAGTATGCTTTCGGTGGCTGGATTATTTAATATATTCGGCGTTACTGTCTCCGGATGGCTTTCCGATCGATTTGACAACCGCTGGTTACTTTTTTGGATTTATTTTTTACGCGGGATTTCCCTGCTGTTTTTACCGTTTTTACTTGGTTCGAATCTTTGGTATCTATTGTTTTTTATTGTCTTTTACGGGTTGGACTGGATTGCCACCGTCCCTCCCACGGTCCGGCTCACCAGGGATACATTCGGCAAGCAAGGCGGCATCGTCTTTGGCTGGATCATGGTTATCCATCAATTGGGAGCAGCTTTGGCGGCTTTTGGAGGCGGTGTCTTGCATACCGAATTCGGTAATTACCGGGTCACATTTATTTTAGCGGGGCTATTGTGTTTTATGGCTTCCGGTCTGGTAATGAAAATATCGAATCAAAATAAAAAAAGTAATTCAGAAAAGCCGTATTGAATGGGCACAAAATGGAAGGTAAGTCATGAAAAAAACCAAAGTCGTTTTGTGGGATTTTGATGGAACTTTAGCCCATCGAAACGGATTTTTTAGTGAGGTCCTTTTAGAAATACTTGATGAATATGAAGAAGTCCATTATTACAAAATTGATGAGATTCGATCCTTTTTAATGGATGGATTTCCATGGCATCATCCGGAACATCAGCATTTTGAATTAAACAACGATGCTAAGGCATGGTGGGATTTGGTTGAGAAAGTTTTTATCCGGGCTTATGAAGGTATTGGATTGGACAATGAAAGAGCTATGAAATATGCCAAATTGGCTCATTTTCGATATATCGATTCCAAGAGGTTTGTATTATATGAGGATACGGAAGAAGTATTAAAACATTTTGTAAATTTGGGTTGGGAAAATATTATTTTATCCAATCATGTTCCCGAGCTATCAACAATTGTAAAAAAATTAGGTTTGGATCCATATATTCAGGATTGTATATCGTCGGCCAATGTCGGATATGAAAAGCCCAATCCGGAAATCTTCCGGCTGGCCTTAAGGAAAACAGGCCATCCTGATGAAGTATGGATGGTTGGTGATAATTATCAGGCTGATATTAAAGGGGCTGAAAGCATGGGCATTGATGCGATTTTGGTCCGAAATGAATTCAGGGAAGACGCAAAGCATTATGCAAAAAATCTATGGGGAGTAGTTCAGATCATCATAAAGTAAAGATAACCGACTCCCTCCAAGGCTATTGATGGGGTGGAGATTACAGTATTTCATAACGATTTGCAGACTCCAGGCCGGTAATAGAATCAGAAAAAATAAACAAATGAAAAAGATGGTGAGAAAGGCTGAATGGACCATCTATGGCTCGAGTTTTGAAATGACCCGATACAAAAACTTGAAGATAGTTTGGGAAATAGCGATGAAGAATAAAAAAAGAATGAAGGTGTGGAAAAGCGAAAATGATTTTAGGGCTGAGATCAAAAACAATTGAATTACTGCCGCACGATCCTGAATGGGAAAAGGCTTTTTTTGAGGAAAAACAGAAAATCGTAAAATTGATCGGAGATAAAATCATTGGTATAGAGCATATTGGAAGTACAGCAATTAAAACAATCCATGCAAAGCCAATTATCGATATAGCTATATCTTTAGAAAAATATAGCGACGGATTTGAATGTATTGAGTCTCTTAATAGTATCGGATACTTATATAAAGGAGAGTACGGAGTTCTCGGTCGTCATTTTTTTAGAACCAATGATGAAATTGTAAAATTCCATCTTCATATGTTTGAAATCACGAGTAATGAATGGAAAAATCATATTTTATTTCGAAATTATCTCAATCAAAACCCTGGTAAAGCTAAGGAATATGAAGCATTGAAATTCAAACTACTTAAAGAGTTTCCGGACGAACGAGAATTATATACCCGGAATAAAGGACCTTTTATACAGAAAATAATTGAAGAGGCTCAAAGAGGAAAATCATGACGGTTGGAGCAACTTTAGGAGAAATGGCAGTCAAATCATTAATGAGCTTCGTAACCAGAATTCATTTTCGGGGCAAATATGCCAACCGAAATCAAAAATTCTTAATACGGGGGTACGAGTAAGTGTGTCATGAGGTTACAAGATGAATAAAGAAGCAGAGGTACGCATTACTGCGCTTCAACATGCTGCACTGTTGCCGCTAATTCTGAAATTGGCTATGCCTTCAATTATCGGCATAAGCGTCAGCGCAGGCTATCAATTGCTAAATGCTTTCTATATCGGAATACTTGGTACTTTCGCACTGGCGGCAATGTCATTAACATTTCCCCTTGCCATGTTGCTGACAGTAGTTGGACAGTGTTTTGGCGCCGGTGCGGCTTCAAACATTGCGCGTTGCCTTGGACGCAATGATCGCAAGGAAGCCGGCTTGTTTGCAACTGCCGCGGTAATAATTGGAACAATGACTGTTCTAATGCTGGCTGGACTCTTGCTCTTTATTGCCAAGCCTTTATTGGTAGCAATAGGAGCTACTGTGAAAACTTTGCCGTCAGGACTTGTTTATGCGGATTGGTTGTTAGCCGGGTATGTGGCGAACGTGTTCAACATGGTATGCGGTTTCATCGTTCGTGCCGAGGGCAACACCCAATTTAGCATGAAAACAATAATCGTTGCCTTTGCACTAAATGCGTTGCTTGATCCGCTTCTGATATTCTGGTTGCATTTAGGTATAGCAGGCGCGGGCCTGGCAACACTTCTTTCACAATCGGTCTCTGTATTAATGTATCTATATTATTTTCTTCGACGTCGTGGCGTTATCGAATTGGTTCTTACCCGTCAAGTTTTAACACCTGCACGAACTCTGGCCATTATAACGATTGGCGCACCAACTGCCATTAGTATTTTGGCGAGTGTGATTACCATGTTGGTGATGAACAAGCTTACTGTGCCATTTGGTGACAATGCAGTGGCCGGTATTGGAATCGCAACCAGGCTTTTTTCAATAGCGTTGTTGCCGGTTTCCGGTTTATGTATAGGCGCTCAGTCTGTTCTTGGTTTCAATATAGGAACGGGCAATCTTCTCCGGGTGAGGACTGCCGTACTGGTTCAAATTAAACTCGCTTTAATATTTACTTGCAGCTACGCACTGGTGGTGACGTTTTTTGCCGCCGATATTGTTCGAAGTTTTTCAAAAGATCAGGGAGTACTTGCCATCGCAGGACATGCGGTCCGTCTTTTCCATTTTGGTCTGCCACTGTTCGCTTTACAATCTGTGACGATGTCGCTTTTACAGGCCAAAGGTGATGCGATTTATGCATCGCTTTTGGCGGTGGCACGTCAGGGATTATTAATGTTACCCTTGATGTTAATCCTACAACAATTCCAGGGAATAAACGGAATCATTTTTTTACAAATTCTGGCAGATGCTATCACCGGAATATTGGCAGGGTTTGTCTTAATCCGACAGCTGAATTCCCTAAAAGCCAATGATGTTAAATCTTATAAGGAGGATTTTAATGCTGCATTAAAATCAAAGCAAACTTAAGGAAGCACCTTGCAACACTATCTAGGAAATAGTCTAACCCAGATTCTTCGGCTTGTTTATAAACCGCGATTGAGCAGCCACACCAGCGAAATTTTCATTACTTCCTTGTCCCAGCAAAGCTGGGGTGGATGACTCTGTGATATTGCTATGGATGGCGATAGGGGAATTGTGAGCGTTTTTCCCAACTTGGTAATGCGGTTAAGATACCATCGCCAAAGGGGGGGGAGACTTGCGGAATATCAATTACTTGTGTAACAAACCCAAATATCCAGTTGGAAAAAATGGATATTGATTATTAGCTGTTAATTGCCAAAAAATGCAATTGACAAAAAATAAATCACGATTTAAAATATAATTAAACATATAGGAATGATTTAATATGTCTGACTAGAAAACTAGAGGCCATAATCCGGAATTAAAGGGATGTGGCCTTACTTTTTTATAACAAGGATCAAAATGATTATCAGGAGGTGAGAACCATGATTAGACGAGGTTTAAAGAATTCGGATCGAACTAATCCCATATCAAACCCAATACTTCTAAATAAGAAGACTCCACAAATCATTCTTCGGTAATTACCGGATCATATTTATTTTAGTGGGGTGGCTTACGGTCTAGACGTTATCATGAAAAATTAGTTTCGCGAGAGCCATTTTGTTCCACCATACATAAGCTAAAGGTGATGATCAAGTGCCAATACGGGGGTACCCCATCCGTATCGGCCTGGAGCAAATAAAAGACAAGGATAGATTGGAATGAGTTCAGTAAAAAAAATAATCGATTTCATCGGAAATACACCGCTGGTTGAGGTAAATTGCTTTGATGTAGGTTTTTGCCGTTTATTTTTAAAACTGGAATCGCAAAATCCTGGCGGTTCGATTAAAGACCGGATTGGCCTGTCCATGATCGAGCAGGCCGAGAAAGAAGGTAAAATTAAGCCGGGGGATACATTAGTTGAAGCGACAGCAGGGAATACCGGAATCGGGCTAGCTTTAGCCGCTATCGTAAAGGGGTATCGGCTGATTTTGGTGATTCCGGATAAAATGAGCAATGAAAAAATTAATCATTTAAAGGCTATGGGAGTGGAGATCCTGATTACCCGATCCGATGTGGCTAAAGGCCACCCGGAATACTATCAAGATTATGCCCAAAGAATAGCCAGGGAGACACCAAACTCATTTTTTATCAACCAGTTCAATAATCCGGCCAATCCGTTGGCCCATGAATTAACCACCGCGCCAGAAATTTGGGAGCAAACGGAACACCAGGTTGACGCGATTGTGGTAGGGGTTGGATCAGCCGGTACTTTGAAAGGACTCACCAATTATTTTAAAAAAATTAAACCGGATCTGGAGATTATCCTGGCCGATCCCTTGGGATCTGTTTTGGTAGAATATGTAAAGAAAAATGAATTACCGCCGGCTGGCAGTTGGTTGGTGGAAGGAATTGGAGAAGATTTTATACCGGCTCAATTTGATGGGACACTGATAAAAAAAGCTTATTCCATCAGTGATGAGGAAAGTTTTGCCGCTGCCAGAACCTTATTACGGAAAGAAGGAATATTGGCCGGTTCTTCCAGTGGAACCCTCATCAGCGCCGCCGTTAAATATGCCCAGGAACAATGCCAACCCAAGAATATCGTTACTTTTGTCTGTGATAGCGGTAATAAATATTTGACCAAAATGTTTAATGATTTTTGGATGGCAGATCAAGGCTTTATCCGGAATGAGCACCAGGGGAATATCGAAGATTTGGTTACCCGTAAATACTCCGAACGGACCGTAATTACCGTAAAGCCGGAGGATACCTTACTGCTTGCTCATTCCAAAATGCGAATGTATGATATCTCACAAATTCCGGTGGTCGCCGCCGATGATGTTATCGGGATTATTGATGAGTGGGATATATTGACGGCTGTTGAAAACGGTGATGAAGCGATTTTCAATCAACCGGTCAAGGATTATATGTCCAAAGATATCATTTTCGTGTCAAGTAACGATGAGTTATCCGAAGTCATTGCTATATTAAAACAAGGGTTTTTAGTAATTGTAAAAAAAACGAATCGATTTTACGGTTTAATCACCAAGATGGATTATATCAACTATTTACGTAAAAAATTAAAATAGGGGAGTAAACATGGATCAATACGGATTCTCCACCACATCAATTCATATCGGGCAGGAACCGGACAGCGCCACCGGCGCCATCATCACCCCGATTTATGCAACCTCAACCTTTGTACAAGAAAGTCCCGGCAAGCACAAGGGTTTTGAGTATTCGCGCAGCGGTAATCCTACTCGGGCCGCTTTGGAAAAATGTATCACTGCGTTGGAGGGAGGAACTGCCGGATTCGCATTCTCCTCCGGGTTAGCTGCCGAGTCGGCTATCATAGACACCCTTGAGCCTGGTTCCCATATTATTGCAACCAACGATCTTTATGGGGGAACATTCCGCCTTTTTGAGCGAGTAAAAAAGGATCTCAATCAACTTGAAGTATCGTATGTCGATATGACCGAACCGGGGGCGATTGAGAAAAATATCAAACCAAATACCAAAATGATCTGGGTGGAAACTCCGACCAATCCTTTATTGAAAATCATTGATTTGAAAAAAGTCGCCGGCCTGGCCAAAAAACATAATTTAATCAGTGTTTGTGACAATACCTTTGCAACGCCCTATCTCCAAAAACCTTTACAATTTGGATTTGATATTGTAGTCCATTCAGCGACCAAATATCTTAATGGACACTCGGATATTATCGCCGGTATTGTGGTTACCAATCATGACGAATTAATACCTAAAATAAAATTTTTACAAAATGCCGTTGGGTCTATCTTGTCGCCCTTTGATTCTTTTTTATTATTGCGCGGCTTAAAGACATTAGCCGTGAGAATGCACGCCCATTGCCAAAATGCTAAAATCATCGCTGAATTTTTGGCGCAGCATGCTAAAGTAGAAAAAGTACTTTATCCCGGATTGGCCATGAATCCTTATCAGTTAATCGCCAGTGAACAGATGACGGATTTTGGCGGAATGATTACGATTTTCCTGAAAGGTGATTCCGCCGCTACCATCAAATTTTTGGAAAATACCCGGCTATTTTCGCTGGCTGAAAGTCTGGGCGGAGTGGAAAGTCTAATTGAAGCCCCGGCGTTGATGACGCATGCTTCAATTCCAAAAGAAATTCGCGAGCAAAACGGAATTTATGATAATCTGGTGCGATTATCAGTTGGAATTGAGGATGCGGCCGATTTGATCAACGATTTGGATCAAGCTTTGTCTTTTATTTGATTCCTTAGCTTTATTGGCATGGTATTTAAACCAAGTGACAGGCAATCTGGTGGCCGTTTCCCAAATCACGCAAATTGGGAATCGCTTGACGGCATATATCCTTTGCTTGTGGGCAACGGGTGTGAAATCTGCATCCGGATGGCGGCTGGACGGGGCTGGGGATATCTCCGTTAAGGATCATTCGCTGCCGCCTTATAGTTGGATCGGGAACGGGAATTGCCGACAACAGGGCTTTGGTGTAAGGATGAAGCGGATGGGTAAATAACTCCTCCCTCGGTGCCAGCTCGACCAGGACTCCCAGATACATAATGGCGATTTTGGAGCACAAGTGCTCGACTACGCTTAAGTCATGAGAGATAAACAGATAGGAAAGCTTTTTTTGTTCTTGCAAATCGCTGAACAAATTGATAATTTGCGCCTGAATGGAGACATCCAGTGCCGAGACGGGCTCATCGGCAACTACAAATTCCGGATTCAGCGCCATGGCCCGGGCAATAACAATGCGTTGCCTTTGTCCACCAGAGAATTCATGTGCAAACCGGTCCATCTGGTAAGGAGCCAAGCCGCACAATTGGAGAATCTCCTCCACCTGTTGATGGAGTTCTAGCGGCGTTGCGGCCAGTCCGTGCTGGAGCAGAGGCTCTCCGATGGCATCCCCGATGCGCATCCGGGGGTCTAGGGAACTGTATGGATCTTGAAAAATATATTGCATTTTGGGACGAAGTTTCTGCAATTCTTTTGGGGGTAAGTCATGAATATCATGACCGTTAAATTTTACGGTTCCCGCCGTTTTCTTATTTAGACGCAAAATAGTCCGTCCGATGGTCGTTTTCCCACTGCCGGACTCACCCACCAGTCCAAAAGCTTCCCCTTTTTCAATCCTAAAGCTAACCCCATCCACGGCTTTCACATAGCCGACAGCTTGGCGAAATAGTCCGCCCGTAATGGGAAAATAGGTCTTTAAACCCGTCACTTCTAATAATGCCTGACTCATTGACGAACTCCTTATGCATAAAGATAACATGCCGTTTTATGTTCCCCCGGTCCGGCTACTAGCTCCGGAGCTTTGGTTTTGCAAAACTCCAGGCAATGCTGGCAGCGGTCGCTGAAATAACACGACTCTTTCAGTTCCACCAAATTAGGGACTTGCCCCGGGATGGAATAAAGGCGTTTTTCATGCCGGCCAATGATTGGCTTTGATTTTAAAAGTCCTTGGGTGTAAGGGTGCTTCGGATGACTGAACAACTCAAGTACAGGAGCCTCTTCAATGATTTTACCGGCATACATTACTATCACCCGGTCGGCCATTTCCGCTACGACTCCGAGATCATGGGTGATGAACAAAATGGACATGTTAAACTCCGATTTCATTTGGCGGAGCAAATCTAAAATTTGCGCTTGAATGGTAACATCCAGGGCTGTCGTTGGTTCATCGGCGATCAATAACTTTGGTTCACAACTAAGAGCCGTCGCAATCATGATTCTTTGGAGCATCCCCCCACTCAATTCATGAGGATAGGCGAGGCAGATCTCTTCTGCCCGGGGAATTCCCACCGTTTGAATCAGTTCGCTCGCTTTTCGGTAAGCTTCTTTCTTACTGAGGAAGCGATGTTCCATTAACGGCTCCACCATTTGCTGTCCGATGGTAAATACCGAATTCAGCGCTGTCATTGGTTCCTGAAAGATCATGGCAATATCGGCGCCCCTGAGACGACGCATTTCTGCCTCTTTGAACTTTAAAAGGTCATTACCGGCAAAATAGATTTCGCCCCCGACAATTTTGCCCGGGTCGCTGACCAGCCGCATGAGGGAAAGAGCGGTCACACTTTTTCCACAACCGGATTCCCCCACGATACACACAGTTTCCCCCGCTTTGACTGTGAAACTGATATCATTCACCGCTTTACTGACTTCTTGCTCAACATAAAAGTAGGTTTTTAAATTCCTTAGTTCGACCAATGGCCTTTCCACAGTGAGTTTACCTACCTTTCAATTTAGGATCCAGTGCATCCCGGAGTCCATCCCCGAGTAAATTAATGGAAACGACGGTTAAAAAGATCGCCATACCCGGCGGGATCCAAAGCCAAGGACGCATCTGAAACATAATAATGTCATTCGCCACATCAATCATATTTCCCCAGGACGGAAGCGGCGGGACCACACCAAGCCCAAGAAAGCTTAAAACCGATTCACTCAGGATGGAGCCGGCTACATTTAACGTGGCCACTACGAGTAAAAGCGGTACAGTGTTTGGAATTAAATGATGAAAGATCTTACGGCGAGCGCTTAATCCCAAAACTTCCGCCGCCTGCATAAACGGTTTTTCCCGCAATGACAAAATTTCGCCGCGGATTAAACGGGCCAGCCGGGGCCAGCCGACTAAACCGAGCATCAGCATGACAATATAGATACGGTAAGCCCCGGGAACCTTCCATTCTGAAAGAATGGCGCCAATAATGATCAGTAAAGGAAGTTCGGGAATGGACATTAAGATATCGGCCAACCGCATCAACAATTGATCGGTGATCCCGCTATAAAAGCCGGAAACGGCTCCCAATAATGTTCCAATCAGAACCGAAAGTACCATAGCGGCAAGGCCCACTGTCAGGGAGATTCTCCCGGCCAGCATTAGCCGGGTAAGGACATCCCGGCCCAGTTCATCTGTTCCCAGCCAATGATCCAAGGACGGCGGTTGTTCCATTACGGATACATTCACCGTATCGGAAGCATATGGTGAAAAGATCGGCCCGATAAAACTGAATAAAAACATAAAAATCAGAAAAAAAAGCCCCCCGATGGCCAGCTTATTCTTGGTAAGCCGCCGTAGGGATTGCTGCCAAAGGGATTCCGATTTAGTTTGTTGCGGTTTGGTTATTTCCAAACTGAGATTCACGTTTACCCCCTATTATAGTCGGATCCGCGGGTCGGCTGCGGCGTATAAAATATCGGCCAGAAAATTTCCGAGAATCGTCAAGACCGAAAGAAACATGGTAAACGCCATCAAAACCGGGTAATCCCGGAAACTGAGCGCTTCCAATTGGATTCGCCCCACCCCCGGCCAATTAAAAATTTGTTCGGTAATAATCGCCCCTGAGAACAAACCGGGCAGTTCAAACCCTAATAGGGTGATTGCCGGCAGAATGGCATTTTTCAAGGCGTGTTTAAAGATGACCGTTTTTTCTTTCAGACCTTTGGCTCGAGCCGTCCGGATGAAGTCCATCCGAATCACCTCCAGCATGCTGGTGCGGAAATAACGGGTAAGGGAGCCGATGCTTAACAAGGTAAGGATGGTGACCGGCAAAACCATATGCCGGATCACCTCCAGAACATAATTAAGGCCGGTGGCCTCGCTGCCAGTGTCAATCATCCCTCCGATGGGCAGTAGATTAAAATCCACCGCAACTACTTTAATCAGCAACAGGCCCAGAAAAAATGCCGGAAACGACATTGCGATAAAAACGCCCAGAGTGACCAATGAATCAAACCAGGAATATTGATGCAACGCCGAAAAAACCCCGATGATCAAGGCAATCGACCAAGTAAGTGCCAACGCCACCACCGCAATGAGAAAAGAATTCCAAATAAATTTATTTAAAAGGGACACCACTGGTTCTTGATATTTTAAGGAGAAACCGAACTGCCCGGTGGCGACCTCTTTTACCCAATGGATATAACGTTCCGGAATCGGTTTATCCAATCCGTAGAGGACTTTTAATTCATGGGCCCGCTCCGGAGTCAACCGGGGGTTGGAATCGAAATAATTGCCGGGCAATAAAGCGAATAAAAAGAATACAATAATTGAAACCCCGAACAGGGTGGGGATCATCTGAAGAAAACGGCGTAAAATAAAATATTTCATAACGACTCCCTAAAAATGTCTAGTTTTTTAAGAACTAGACATTTTTCAATGTTTTCGGTATTATCATCAATTATTGCTGAATGGTTATTTTGGCTAAGCTGGAAGAGATCCCGGTATAGTTGTCAATCTCCAATCCTTGAATCCTGCTGTTATAACCGGCCACACTTTTACGGTAATTCAAGAGAATTATCGGCGGATCTTCGGTCAGTTCTTTGAACAACTCCTGGTAAACTGCTTTACGCTTGTTCAGGTCGGTGGTGCCCACACTTTCCAGGAGCAACTGGTCGACTTTAGGATTGGAATACCCGGACACATTGTCTGGAAACGTGGAGGCGAATTCTTTTACACCTTCATCCGGATCAGTTAATAACGAAGTGGATACAGAAGCGAGATCGTAAGTGCCTTGATTCAATTTCGCTACCAAGGTATTGAAATCCATTACTTCCGGATCGAGCTCGATCCCAATGGCTTTATAATTTTCTTGGGCGATCGGAATGAAAACGTCGTCTTTGGCTCGAGTTAAATAACTAATCTTTAGTTTTTCGCCATTCTTCTCGCGAATACCGTCTGGAGCTACTTTCCAACCCGCTTGGGTTAACAGCGCTTTGGCTTTTTCCGGATTAAATTCGTATTTCTTGACGCTGTTCTCGGTATAAGCCCATGATAAAGGGGAGGTCGGGACGTGGGCCACCTGACCGTATCCTCTATACTTGGCCTCCACATATTTTTGGCGGTCCAGCCCGTAAATCAAGGCTTGCCGCACTAATTTATCCTTTAAGTAAGGTTTCTTATTGTTGATATAAACATAAGAGAAAATATTGGCCGTGGAGATTCGAATGGTGGCAAAGCCTAAACTTTTGAGTAGGTCGATATTGTCTTTATTGGCGTCAAATCCATCATAATCGGTTTCTCCGGTCTGGAACAGCTGGAGTTTGGTTTCCGGGACCGTCACCTTATAGATCAGATGTTCCACCCGGGGTTTACCGCTGTAATAATAGGGATTGGCGATATAACGGATTTCTTGATCCGGGACGTATTTCTCGAATTTATACGGCCCGGCGCCGAGTGGTTTGGAATACAACTCTCTTAAATAATCAAGCTTGCCTCGTTGATATCCTTTGCCATAGTATGCTTTAGGTAAAACTTGCACTCCGAGTAAGAATAAAGTTTGAGCATTGATCTTTTCCGTAGTGATCTTAATAGTCAGAGGGTCAATGACTTTAATTCCCTCAATGGAACCGGCTTTTCCTTCTTTATAGGCCTGACCGCCTTTGATAAAAGCCTTGGAAATATCGATGTACCCACTGTAACTGGGATCATCTAGCAAAGTAAGGGTAAATGCTACATCTGCTGCGGTCAACGGAGAACCGTCGCTGAACTTCAAACCTTTGCGTAAATAAAAGGTGTAGGTTAGTTGATCGGGTGAGATCAACCATTTTTGGGCGAGAACCGGAACCAGTTTCCCATCTTTATCATAATTAACCAGCGCTGCAAAAATCGGATCAGTGGCGTTACCGTCCCACCCATTGTCATAGAAATAGGGGAGAAAAACTCCACCTGGAGAGGAGATGGCCGCCACAAACGTATCTTTACGGTTTTTTGCTTTTGCCGGGCTTTTCTCCGGAGCAATTGCCTTAATGATTTCCTCCTTTAGATTTTTTATTTGAGTAATTCCCTGGGTGGGCGCTGAAGTAACAGCAGATAACCGGTTTAAATAAATCGAAAACATTAGAGCTATACTCATCATAAAAATAATGGGTTTCACTAGTTTCTTCATGACTAACCTCGCTTAAATTAGTATTATTTTTATTCCAGCAACTCATTTGCAACCGCTACCAAAACTAGAAATATCTTTGATGAAACCACCTCTTCAGTTCCAAGCTCAGTAACCTAGCTCTGATAAATCATTTCATACTATTCCCATTTGTTTGGATGGTATGTTCATATTACAACACCAACCATTTTTTGTCAATATTAGTGTTGTTAGAATATCAGGATAAAATAGAAGTCATTGAAAAATACTGCTAAACAAAAAATAAAATTTAGCATTTGAGTTTGTTTCAAAATGGAAATTATTTGTATAAAATAATATTTTAAATGCAAAAAAACAACAGAAAATAATTACACTTCAATCAACAATGTGGTAAATAAGTTGCAAAGAGAATATTCGGACTAGCTGTTATATTTCCTGGTTAGCCGTTGAAGCAGAAACGATAGTTGCCACCAGCGGATTATGTTTCTACGAATTGCTGCCATCGTTTACCAATGATATGATCTAGAAAATTACCGGCAAAAAATAGGAGAAAATTTGAAAATATAAGTATTTCGATCTGAAAAATATTATATAATGGAATAAAGATTGACTGGAGTTAATGAAAATCAGAATTCCAGAGGAGAGGGTTTTATGAAAAGCCTCGGATGTTGTACTTATCGCCTCACCAGTTTATTTCGGTGACATTACCGCTCAAACCAAAGGTTTGATCGACCGTCTTTATTCATATTATCTTCCGGATTATTAAACCAATCCAAGTCCAAGCCGTTTGGCACCTGGAAAAGCTAGTATTTATTCTGCCCCAGGGAAATCCAGATAAGAAAGCTTTTGAAGATATTATCACGAAATACACCCGGATCTTAACCCGTCTTGATTTCACAGAAATTTATACCATTCGTGCATTGGGAGTGGGCCCGGGAAGCGTTATTCGGGAACAGAAGACTGTAGTGAAGATGATTAACGATACTGCCAAAAAGCTTATAGCCGGCGCTTAATCTGAGTTAATCATAGATAAACTATGATCGCAGGCCCCATCAAAAGATTTAACCAATTCTAAAGAAATATAATTGACAAACACCAAACCAGGGCATAAAATATAATTAAACTTATTGGAATAGTATAATATGTCTGACTAGAAAACTAGAGGCCATAGTCCCTTGCGGATTGTGGCCTTATTCTTTACCCGGAAAAGTGAATCTGGTTGAAAAGTTGCTCGGGGGAGGTAAGAAAATGAGAATTGAAAGGATAGAAGCGGATCAGATGACAGCCAAAGAACGACTTCAGGCATTTCTGGAAGGTAAACCTTATGACCGGATTCCTTGTAATCTGTTTATCGGCGATCATGCCGCCAGGTTGATTGGGGCTAAAGTATCCGAATTGCATCTCTCCGTTGACAAGGCTGTTGAGGCTCAGGTTGCCGCCTTTAAAACTTATCAAACGGAAGGTACGGGAGTGGGGCCCGGATTGGGAGGGATTGCAGAGGCCATCGGAAGTAAACTAGCTTTTCCGGATCAAGGAGCACCCATTGTTTCAGAATTTGTAGTCCAAGAATTTTCTGATTTGGACCGGCTGGCGGTTCCTGATCCATTAAAAGCCGCAAGATTAGCCAATATTCTGAAGGCTAATAATATTCTCATTGAAAAACTGGGCAGCGAAATTCCGGTATCCATTGGTGTACCTGGACCGTTCACTACAGCAGCCAATATCCGGGGAACCGAGAAATTTATGCGGGATTTGTATAAACATCCGGAGTTTGCCCACCGGCTGTTGCGACTCTCGGCGGACAGTATTATTGCTTTTGTGAAAGAAGCGGCGAAGCTCGATGCATCATTCAGTATTGCTGAACCAACAGCTTCCGGAAGCTTAATCAGCCAGAAACAGTTCCGGGAATTCGCATTACCCTATCTGAAAGAGCTGGTTTATTTTATCAAAAATGCCGGGAAACCCGCTCCTTCATTACATATATGCGGCAATACCAAAGGAATTTGGAGAGAAATGGCAGATACGGGTGCTGGAATGTTAAGTATTGATAATCAGGTTGATCTGGCCGAAGCTAAGCAGGCAGTTGGAGAGCGAGTGATACTGGTAGGTAATATCAAACCCACTGAGACCATGTATTTGGGTAAACCTTTGGATGTGGAGAAAAATGCCAAGGAATGCCTTGGAAAGGCTTACGACAACCCCAAGGGATATATTTTAGCTTTGGGATGTGGGTTACCGATTCAGACCCCGCCGGAAAACATTCACGCCCTAAGAGAAGCCGCCCGTAAGTTTGGGCAGTATCCGTTCAATCCTGAAAATTTCAACTGAGAAAAATACGATTTTGCATGTATTTTTACAAGAAAGGAGGTGGAGATGGATGTTTAAATTTCTCAATGGAATTAATAAAAAAATAATCAGTATCTATATCGTTATTGGCTTTTTTATATTATGGGAACTGGCGCCCAGGATCGGCTGGGCGAATCCTCATTTTGTGCCACCGTTTTCCGAAGTCTTGAATGCAGCCAGGCAGGTTACTTATTGGCAACTTTTCCTGGATATCATCGTGAGCTTGAAGAGGATCCTGACAGGTTTTTTATTGGCAAGCGCCTTGGCTTTACCGGTTGGATTTATCTTGGGCGGGGCTTTTCCGCTAATAGCCAGGTTTTTAAATTCATTATTAAATTTTCTAGCTCAAGTGCCAGCCTTTATATTATTCCCAGTCTTTGTGGTTATTTTCGGGATCGGAGAAACCGGAATCCTGGTGGTGATATTATGGGCTGCTTTTTGGCCGATTCTATTTACCACGATCCTGGGTGTGCGGCAGGTGGACCCAATTTTAATTAAAGGCGCCAAATCGATGGGAGCAAACTCCTTCACCATTTTTTGGAAGGTGGTGATTCCCGGTGCACTGTCTTCAATTTTAACCGGAATGAGAACCGGAATGACCATCAGTTTTATGATGCTTATCGGGGCGGAGACCTTGGGAGCCAATGCCGGTCTTGGTTGGCTGATTCATAATTCCACCAACATGGGGTTTATTCCCCGAATTTATCTGGCTGTTATTTTAATTGCAGTGATTGGCCTTGGAATCAATTATTTTCTGGAGTGGCTGGAGAGGAAGGTCATTATTTGGAAGGAGGTGGCTCCGGAAAAAATATTCTGAACCGAGTGATAAAAGTCGCATAGAAAGAGTTGGTTTCCCATGCAGAATTTCGGTATTTCTTTGAAAAATTTTTTGTTTGGAAGTTTATCGGTTCTATTCTTTTTTGGATTTTGGGAATTTGCTTCAAGAACCGGCCTGGTAATAAGTGCCGTTATACCTCCGCCGACTCTGGTTTTGCAAGCCCTGATCGACTCCGCGGCATCGGGGGAACTTTTTTCCCACATGATGGTGAGTCTTGGAAGGGCGGGAATGGGGTTCCTACTGGCAGTGGTTTTAGCCATTCCCGCCGGCTTTATAGTTGGCACTTATTTTAAAACTGTGGAAAAAGCATTACTGCCTTTTTTACGGATGCTGGAAAAACTGAATCCTTTTGCACTTTTCCCGGTTTTTATGATTCTTTTCGGGATTGGCAATTTTGAAAAAATCATGGTGATTTTTTGGGTGACCCAATGGCCCCTGCTTTTCAATACGGCAGCCGGCGCTAAAAGTATTGACGTCAATATGGTCAGATCAGCCCGCTCCATGGGAGCCAACCGCAAGACAGTTTTTTTGAAAGTAATCCTGCCTTGGGCGGTTCCCAATATCTTTACCGGCATTAAGATCAGTGCCCAATTGGCGTTTTTTATGATCATTGCTTCTGAAATGATGGGTTCAAGCCAGGGGCTAGGCTGGTATTATCTCTCATCGAGCCAGGCCTACCAAATTCCTCTGATGTACGGCATCATTCTTTTTATTACGCTACTTGCCGTGATCATGAATGGGTTATTCACCAAACTGGAAAGACATTTCTTAGTTTGGAAAGAAAATTCTTTTCAGATAAACTAGAGTTTAAATAGTGGTCAGAGCTTCTATCTAGAAAAATGAAATCTAGAAAATATGGTGTAGACCTCTCTCTTGCTCTCTCCTGTGTGGGGAGAGTAACCATTATCCTCCGAAGCTATGTTGGGAGATAACCTGAAAGTACTCGAAAGAGTCCAAAATAGGCCATAAAGCATTAGCCTATCTCCTCTCCGTTACGGCCAAACAGGCCGTTCCGGGGAGAAGACAAAGAGGTGGGGTCTCAAGCAACGCATGGCAAAAGGATTTTATTACTTTGCTGAATCATGTTTATAATCAGATTATTAAAAATAGGAGGTCTTGAAAAATGTTACTGGATGGAATTACCACAAAATGGACGGGGCGATTACTAACTCTTGTTGCAACTGTTTCCATAGGTGTTGGAGGGTATGTCGGAATTCATTCCAAGGTCTTGGCGGCATCCAATTCCCCGAAAGGTGACAAAAATTTGATTCCAATTAAAACATATACCCGGAAAAATTGCACTTCCACACCCATCTTAGTTGCAGATAAATTGGGATTTTACAAGGAAGAAGGATTGAAGATCGTTTATACCGGAGAGTTGAAGGCTACGGAAATTCTGCCTTCCATTCTTAACGGAAACAATGATTTTGCGGAAGCCCATCCCAACTTATTGGCTACTTATGTAGCGGGCGGGGCAAAGATCGAAGCTATCGGACGTTCGATCATCGAACCCACCGACCCTAAGGTCGACTCCAGATTCCGCCATATGCGATGGTTCGTAAAACCAAGCACCGGTATTAAGAGTTGGAAGGACTTGATTCATTACAAAAAAGGGCAAAAAATTACCCAAAATGGTCTAGCACCAAATTGCTCAACCTTTATTGCCAGTGTTATTTTTGATAAATATGGGATAGGCCGTAAAAGACTGGATTTTGTAAATTTTGATACGGATCAAGCCGCCTTGCAGGCAGTTGAACAAGGCAGCATCGATATCGCCTGCGTACATCCGCCTTTTTATAAATTAGCCGCCGATTCCGGTTTGACTTTGATTGGGGATTCATCCGATTCCGGACTGGGCGAAGCCGCGGGACTCAATTTATATTATTTCAGCGACGATTTTGTTGCTAAACATCCCGATACGGTTCACCGCTTTGCTCGGACGATGAAAAAGGCTCAAATCTGGGCCAATGAGCACCCCGAGGAAGCATCTAAAATAACCTCGGACTTTATTGGCGTTACCGCTACCGGAAGCCATTATTATGCCACGTCCACTGTTATTCCCGAGAAAGACGTACAACTCTGGGTTGATGATTTGGTCAACAATAAGAAACTGAAAAAGGGGCAAATCAAAGTTGCGGATTTGCTCACTCACAAATTTGAGGAGAAGTAATTTTTTAGGATGAATTTTCGAGAAAGGATGAAGTTCAAATGGCCAACGAAGCCAGCAGTTTACAAACAACGTTTGACCCGGAGAAAACGGAGGGGAAAATAACCGCCCGCAATATTCATAAAAATTTTCATGTCCGCCGCAGGGAAGGGAAAGGGACTAAAGAATTTGTGGCCCTTGATGATTTGAATTTAACGGTAGATCAGGGTGAATTTCTGACGATTGTGGGACCGAGCGGTTGCGGAAAATCTACTTTTTTAGATATGTTAGCCGGGTTAAATCATCCCTCTTCCGGGGAAATCAGGATTGATGGCAAATTGATTACCGGTCCGGCCCTTGATCGCGGCATCGTCCTTCAAGGTTATGCCCTTTTTCCCTGGCGTACTGTACGGGATAATGTTACGTTCGGTTTGGAGATCAAGGGTATCGCCAAACCGCAACGGCTGAAAATAAGCCAGGAATACATCAACCTAGTGGGATTACAAGGTTTTGAAGACCGGTTTCCTTACGAATTGTCCGGGGGAATGAAACAAAGGGTGGCTATTGCCCGGGCCTTAGCCTATGATCCGGAAGTATTACTGATGGATGAACCCTTTGCTGCGGTGGATGCCCAGACACGGGAGATTTTACAGGATGAATTGTTGCGTATTTGGGAAGAAACTCACAAAACCATTGTTTTTGTTACCCATGCCATTGATGAAGCGGTTTTTTTGGCGGACCGGGTGGCGGTTATGTCTGCTAACCCGGGAACTATCAAGGAAATTGTCAAGGTCGGGCTCCCGCGACCCAGACGCCTGGGAGATATTCGTTCCTCGCCCGATTTTAACTGGATTAGGCATAAGGTATGGCAATTATTGCAAAACGGGAATGGTTCCTCCAAAACGGTTGATAGCGAAACCGGCCGCATTCAGGATTTGGCCGAAGAAATCTCTCCATCAGCTGTTTTGTGAGCTGAAATCGTTATGATCAACGAAAGTAAAAAGGTGGGTTCAGGGAATGAATTCCAAAGAAATCATCACCAGGGCTTTAAAATTGGAAAGGACCCCAAGGTTGCCGGTGGCCCTTTTATCCGGCGGTGTTTGGACAATGAACCGCCGGAGTTTTTCATTGCAGGAGATTTTGAATCAACCGGAGTTGGCTGCCGAGATAATTATCGATACTCAGGAGCTGGTTCAATCGGATATTGTCTGGCCGGGTTCCGGGTATCACAATCTAGCCATCCGGGCTCTGGGGGGATCCATTAAATTTCGTCCCCGCGGAGCACCCGATATCCAGGCGTCACTCATCGATAAAGTTATCGAAGTAGAAAAATTGCCGCTGAAAAACTTACCGGAAGAACCGGGAATTCAAAATCTTTTGAGCACCGCCCGCATTGTTTCCAGGGTCTTTGGTAAGCAGGTGTTGGTAGGAGCCAGTCAATGGGGGCCATTCACTTTGGCCGGACATATTTATGGTGTTGAAAAATTGATGCGGAGCATATACAAAGATCAGGACGCTGTTTTGGCAATTTTAGATTTCACTGCCGAATTATGCTATCGTTATTTGAAATTATTCATCGATAACGGGGTTGAAATTGTATCCATTGCCGATCCTTCGGCTTCCGGCGACCTGATCTCCAGAAACCAGTTTCAGGAGTTTGTAATCCCTCATCTCCAGAAAGTTGTAAGCAGACTGCAACAAAAAGGGGTGTTTGTTTGCATCCATATTTGCGGCAATATCACTAACCGGCTTGACTTGATTCCGGAAACGGGCGCTGATTTGTTATCCATGGATTATAAAGTAGATTTGGGGAAAGCTCGAGAGACCCTTGGCGGTCGGATGGCTTTTTCCGGGAACCTGAATCCGGTCGCTGTCATGCAGAATGCAACTCCAGATTTGGTAGCTGAGAGCTGCCTTGATTGTATTAACAAGACTTCGGCCATACCGGGTTATATTGTAATGCCCGGCTGCGATATCCCGCCGGGAGTGCCGCTTGAGAATATTCAGGCGATGAGAGATACAGCCCATCACTATCACATTCAATAGAATAGGGGGAGTACCTTGAGTTATTTGGATCAAAAAGAACCGCCCAAACGAGAGGAACGTTTGGGCGCCTCTATTACCTATGGTGGAAGCATTTGTAGTTTGGCGAAGCAGGGCAAAGGATGCTGCCTGGATAGCCAGGAACGTAGTTTCACCCAAGGGTCGATTTGCTTGCTTCTACCAGGCTTAGCCATGTTAAATAGTATCCCCGACAGTGTGGTCTTACTTCATGGGGCGATTGGTTGCGGTTCATGCAGTCTTTCTCAAAATGCCAACGTCCGTTCGGGTGGTGCCATTCGTTGGTGCCGGACTAAAGATGCCTTATGGCTTTCCACCGCACTCAATGAAAGCGAAGTGGTAAACGGCGGTGAAAGTAAATTGGAGGGGGCGATACGGAAAGCCGATCAGCGTTACCGGCCGGCAACAATTATCGTGGTCGCCGGTTGTGTACCAGGAATTATTGGCGATGATATCGATGGCCTCGCCGCCCGTTTGCAACCGGAGATAAACGCGAAAATATTACCGGTTCATTGCGAAGGTTTTAAAACAAAAATTTGGGCGACCGCTTATGACGCGGTTTACCACAGCATGGGACGGAATCTGATGGATGGGCCGGAGAAAACATTGGGGCTGATTGCAGATGAATTGGAGGAACTCAAAGAACGATACCGTTTCAGCCGGACTGTAAATTTGATGAATGTCTCATCCATGGGGCGAGTCGATGAACTTGAATTAATCCGGTTGCTCAATGCTTTGGGATTGGAAGTCAATGTGTTTCCGGTTTTTACAAAGCCCGAGGAGATGTATAAAGCCACGCAGGCCGCACTCTCCATCAGTACTTGCCCTACTCATGACGATTATTTCCTAAAGCACTTACAGGAAAAGTACGGTGTGCCTTATATCCTAAAGCACATGCCGATCGGGATTCAAAATACCGGTGACTGGCTGAGGGAGGTGGCGGCATTTTTCCATTTGGAAGAAGAAGCTGAAAAATTAATTCGTCAGGAAGAAGCCGATTTGCAAGCTGCCTTGGCGGAGTTTAAAGCGGTTTTCACCGGGAAAAAAGTCTTTATCAGCGCCGGAGAAATCCGCGCTTTTGCCAACGGTTATCTTTTGACGGAATTGGGATTCGAAATTTGCGGGATCCGTTCCTTTCATCATGATCAGTTCGCAGAGCAGGAATACCAAAAACTGGCTTCGATTTATCCGGGAGATTTCCCGGTAAATATCGCCAATGCCCAGCCATTTGAAGAGGCTAATTTATTGAAAAAGTTGAAACCCGATCTTTTTCTGGGACACTGGAACGGTAACGCCACAGCCTCTAAACTTGGCATCGCCGCTCATGTGATTTATAATACGGGTTTCAATTATATCGGTTATAAGGGAGCTTATGAACTGGCCCGGCGCTTATACCGTCAGTTAAATAACCCCAGTTTAAACCGCAATCTCAGTGAACATCTGACATTGCCCTACTCTCAGAATTGGTATCAGAGGAATCCCTTTCATTATATTAAAAGCCAGGGAGGTCAAAGTGATGGCTGAGTTTATTGAACGGCCCCGTTATTTTTGTGCCTTGGGGGGCGCGATGGAGACTTTAACCGCCCTGCCGGGAGTGATCCCCATTTTGCATGCCGCTCCGGGGTGTGCCGGCAATATTACCTGGGCTCAGAATGGCGGCAGCGGATTGCAGGTCGGCGGCCATTGCGGCGCATTAACCGTTCCCAGTACCAATGTTCAAGAGAAGGAGGTCGTTTTTGGCGGTCTTGACCGGCTTCGGGAGGAGATTCGGACTACTTTGGAAGTTATGGAAGGGGATCTTTATTTTGTGATTACCGGTTGCGTTACCGAAGTGATCGGGGATGATGTAAAGGCTGTGATCCATGAGTTCCAAAATCAAGGGGTCCCGATTATTCATGCGGAGACGGGCGGGTTTAAGGGAAACTCATATTATGGCTATGATCTGGTGCTTCAAGCTTTATTTAAAAACTATTTACAAAAGGAAGTGCCAAAAGTCAGAAAACGGGTGAATGTGTGGGGGGTGGTTCCCTTTATGGATGTTTTCTGGCGCGGTAATCTTGAGGGTGTGCGAACACTGCTGGAAAAGCTGGGTTTGGAAGTCAATAGTTTTTTTACCCCGGCAGACTCTTTACATGATATCAGGGAAGCCGCCCAAGCTGAATTGAACATTGTCGTCTCCGATGTTTATGGACTTGAAGCCGCCGAAGTATTTCAGGAAATTCACGGTACCCCCTACATTCAATTGCCGTTACCTATCGGACCAGCGGCTACCGATCTTTTCCTGCAACAAGTGAGCGCGGCTTTAACGTTGGATCCCTCTGTAACAGATCCTCTGATCGCCAAAGAACAGCAAAAGTATTATCTTTATTTGGAACCCCTAATTGAGGCTTACAATGATCTTGACCTGCAACGGTATGCGGTAGTGATCGGGGATGTTAACTATGCGGTGGCAATCACCAGGTTTTTAGCGGATGATCTGGGTTGGTTGCCGGAACTGGTGGTAATGACCGACCCATTGAGTGAGGAACAACAGCAAAAATTGTTGGCATCGCGGTTTCTGCTGAATTCAGGAATTAAACCAAAGGTGGTCTTTGAAACCGATACCAGTGAAATCATCAGGCATTTTAAGCAAAGCTGGCCGGAATTTAAAAGCCAGAAATATTACCATGCTTTTTCCCCTGCGTTTGTAGTGGGCAGTTCTTTAGATCGGGAATTCGCTCAAAATATCGGCGCCGCCCATCTCAGCGTGAGTTTTCCTGTGGCTAACCGGGTGGTGATTGATCGTGGCTACACCGGTTATCGGGGTGGCTTGCGGTTGATCGAAGATTTGCTAAGTAGTATTGTGAGCGGTAGGTAAGTATTTTCTTGGTTTCGGGAAATTTAAAAAATATTTTGGGTTGAAATGATTGACAAAGTCCCTGCGGGGACGTAATATTATATTACATAGTAATTTAATAGGAATACAAGGAAATAAGTTTACGAAAGAAAGATGGAGGAAACTTTGTGATACAACTACAGGACGTCAAAAAGACTTATTCCATCGCAAAAAATCATCAAGTGGAAGCATTAAAAGGGGTAAGTCTACATATTCCGGCCGGAGAAATTTTCGGTATTATTGGTTACAGCGGGGCTGGAAAAAGCACCCTGATTCGTTGTATGAATCTACTGGAACGGCCAACCTCCGGTTCTGTATCAGTGAATGGCCAGGAACTTACTTCCTTGTCGCCGCGGGAACTTCGAAAAACAAGGGAAAGAATCGGTATGATCTTTCAAAATTTTAATTTGATGAGTTCCAGGACTGTATTTGAGAATGTTGCATACCCCTTAAAAAGAAAAGGATTAAGTAAAAAAGAGATAGCGGCCAAGGTTTTCAATCTCTTGGAAATCGTCGGTATTGGCGAAAAATCTCAGGTTTATCCATCACAGCTCAGCGGCGGTCAAAAACAGAGAGTGGCCATTGCCCGAGCACTAGCCAATGATCCGGAAGTAATCTTGTGCGATGAAGCGACATCGGCTTTGGATCCCCAGACTACCCAATCGATATTAAAACTTTTGAAAGATATCAACCGGAAATTTAAGATCACCATCGTGATAATTACTCATGAAATGCAAGTGGTTAAGGAAATTTGCAACCAAGTCGCTGTCATGGAAAATGGTAAAATCGTTGAAACCGGAAATCTGTTGCAGATTTTTTCCAATCCCCAGGCCCAAGTGACCAAGGACTTTATTGCCACGGTGTTTCGGTGGGATCAAACAAATGAAGTGCTGAAAACCGGGGAAATTGCGGAATCAATTAAAAAAGATGAAACTATCGCCAAAATTGTTTTTATGGGAAACAATACGGCTCAGGCTTTTATATCCAATATAGCCCGAATGTTTACGGTTGATGTCAGTATTTTGTATGGAAACATTGAACTGATCCAGGGAGTAGCGGTGGGTCATCTGACGATCAAGTTTAGCGGCAGGCGGCAGGATGTCTTCAAGGCTTTATTATATCTAAAACAACAGCAGATTTCAGTAGAGGTGATCAATGATGGTGGAAATATTCAAAACACTAATGCCCAATGTGGTGAACTTGTATCCGGATATGCTCAAAGCGCTATCTGAAACATTATTCATGGTCCTCGTATCGGGGATTATATCCACCATGATCGGAATTCCTACGGGAGTTATTTTGGTGGTAACCCGGGAAGGTGGAATTTTAGAAAATCCTATCGCCAATAACGTCATCGGCAAAATAGTTAATATTCTGCGTTCAATACCTTTCATTATTTTATTGGCGGCCATTATCCCGGTAACCCGATTTTTTGTGGGTACAACTATAGGAACAAAGGGCGCGCTTGTGCCGCTGATCTTCGGTACCGCTCCTTTTATCGCCCGACAAATTGAGACTGCCCTATTACATATCGATAAGGGAATTATTGAAGCTGCTCAGTCCATGGGTTCAAGCCCGATGGAGATTGTGTACCGGGTAATGTTTTGGGAGGGATTACCGGGAATCATCTATGCCCTTACCATAACAACCATTAGTCTGATAGGCCTCTCGGCTATGGCGGGAACAGTTGGAGGAGGTGGGCTTGGGGATTTCGCCATCCGTTACGGGTATCAATACTTTCAAACTGATGTAATGGTTGTTACGATCATCATTCTGCTTATATTGGTGAATGTGGTCCAGGGAATCGGGGATTTTTTATTAAAATTAGTCACTCATTAAACAAATTAAACAACAGAGGAGAATCCGATCATGAAAAAAATTATTTTTTTAACAGTAGCATTGATTTTGACTTTCAATATTCTTTTAGCATCCAATATAACCAAAGTGGCGGCTGATGCTCAAAAACAAACTATCAAATTGGGAATAACCGGTGATGACCATCGAATTTGGGATATCGTCAAAGGGAAACTTGCCAAAGAAAACATCGATCTCCAGGTGGTAAGTTTTTCCGATTATGTTCGCCCTAATTTGGCATTAGCCGAGAAAGAAATTGATTTGAATGCATTCCAACATTATGCTTATTTTAACAAATTTAAAGCGGACCGTAATCTCAAAATTGTGCCGATTGGCGAAACCGTACTCGCTCCGATGGCAATTTTCTCGGCGAAACTGAAGTCGCTGAAGAACCTCAAAAATGAATCCAAAGTTGCCATCCCCAATGATGCTTCCAATGGCGGAAGAGCCCTTTTTCTGCTTCAAAGCGCCGGTTTGATTAAAATCAACAAAGAGGCTGGGCTGCTACCGACGGTTAAGGATATCGTTGCCAATCCGAAAAATTTACAAATTATTGAATTAGCTGCTCCTCAAATTCCAAGATCTCTGCCCGATGTGGATATTGCGGCGATAAACAGCGGGATTGCCATTGATGCAAAGCTGTCGCCGATCAAAGATTCTATCTATCTGGAGAATGCAAAATTAGAGACTTCCAAACCCTATATCAATATTATTGTGGCACGGGAAGAAGATAAAGATAACCCACTTTATAAAAAGGTTGTAAAAGCCTACCGTTCCGGCGATGTCAAAAAAGCAATCCGAGAGATTTATCAGGGTGCTTTAATTCCTACATTTTAATACCGGAAATTTCATCCTGTTCTGTGATAGAAGAGAGATAAATATCTTGGAAAGAAGCATAATTTATGAGCAACTCCCTAAAGGTTGATGAAATCAAAAACCACATTGTCGCTTGGATTGAAGAACGGAAAAATGATTTAATTCAAGTGAGTCATGATATTCATGACCACCCCGAGGTTGGCAATAAGGAATTTTATGCCGTCGAACGCTTCTATCGGATGCTGGAATCCCAAGGCTTTTCCGTCGAAATTGGCGTTGCCGGACACCCGACCGGTTTTATAGCCCGGAAAAAATCTTCCCACGCCACTGGTCCAGTGATTGGGTTTTTGGCGGAATATGATGCCTTACCGGAGATCGGCCATGGATGCGGGCATAACATTATTGGTACCGCCAGTATTGGGGCGGCTATCGCCCTTGCAAGCCTAATCGACGATGTCGGCGGTCAAGTGGTGGTCTTTGGTACGCCTGCCGAAGAAGGCGGGGAAAATGGCAGTGCCAAGGCTAGTTTTGTGAAACAAGATCTATTTAAGGGTATTGATGCTTGCCTGATGATTCATCCCTCCAATACAACCAATGTTACTGAAAACACCTTGGCCCTGGATCCAATTGATTTTGAATTTTTCGGGAAGGCAGCCCATGCCGCATCCGCGCCGGAAAAAGGGATTAACGCTTTGGATGGAGTCATTCAACTTTTTAATGGCATTAATGCGTTACGGCAGCAACTCTCCACTGATGTAAGAATTCATGGCATTATTACCCATGGGGGTGATGCGCCCAATATTATTCCGGCATATGCGAAAGCTAGGTTTTTTATCAGGTCTTCAACAAGGTCCGGATGTAACGAAGTGACCGCCAAAGTTAAAGCAATTGCAGAAGGCGCGGCCTTGGCAACCGGCACCAAAGTTAAAATTGGCTTTTTTCAAAATCAAGTGGACAACTTCTTGATTCATCAAAAATTGAATCATTTATTTAAGGAAGTCATGGAAGAATTGGGTGAAGCGATGGAGGAGCCGGTGAATAAAGGCAAAGGCTCAACAGATGCCGGGAATGTCAGTCATATTGTACCCACGATTCAACCTTCCATAAAGATTGGCCCCAAAGAACTGGCTGGGCATAGCATCGAATTTTGCAATGCCGCAAGGTCCGAAGCCGGAGATCACGCTTTGATATTGGGTGCGAAAGCTTTAGCCATCACTGGGTTGACTTTATTGACCCAGCCTGAAAAATTACAACAAATTCAGGCCGAATTTCAAAATAATGTGAGCTTAGATTTATAAAAAAGTATTTACATCGTTTTTTGGATATTTATATCTGGGATATTGGGTAAATCATTACTATTTTGATAGGTTTACATATATCTCGGACTTTAATCTGAAAGGGGCTTCGCCAAAATATCATGAGTTTTAGCTATGGGGTTGATTTATACTGTCCCCGGTGCGGGAAACGGTATGCAATTAACGAAATTCATCAATTGTGTGACTGTGGTTCACCTTTATTAGTAGCCTATGATCTAGAGTTGATGAAATCGCAGCTTCGCCCGGAAGATTTTCAGGGACGTTCCAATGACTTATGGCGTTATCATGAATTATTACCCATCCATGATCCTGCTAATATAGTAACCCTAGGAGAAGGAATGACCCCCTTATTGCCCATCCCTAAATTGGGAACAACAATCGGAGTGCCCAAGCTTTATCTTAAGGATGAGGGGATCATTCCAACCGGTACTTTTAAAGCCAGGGGGGCTGCGGTGGGAATATCGCGGGCCAAAGAATTGGGCGTTCGGGAGTTTGCAATGCCCACTAATGGCAACGCCGGTGCTTCTTGGGCTTTATATGCGGCACGGGGCGGGATCAAAGCTACCATTGTAATGCCGAAAGATGCGCCCTTGATTACCCGGAATGAATGTGCAATAGCCGGGGCCAAATTGTATTTAGTCAATGGTTTAATCAGTGATGCCGGTAAAATTGTCGGCCGCCTCGTCGCCGACAAGGGTATTTACGATGCTTCTACTCTGAAGGAACCTTACCGGATTGAAGGCAAAAAGACAATGGGCCTAGAAATTGCCGAACAGTTAGGATGGCAGTTACCGGAAGTGATCGTGTATCCCGCTGGTGGTGGCGTTGGTATCATCGGAATCTACAAGGCTATCCGGGAATTGATGGATTTGGGATGGGTTAGCGGTCCATTACCCCGGCTTGTGGCGGTACAGGCTGAAAATTGTGCTCCAATTGTAAAAGCTTGGGAGCTTAAGCAACCCGTATCTCAGTTTTGGGAGAATTCTTCCACGGTGGCATTCGGTATTAATGTACCGAAAGCGCTGGGCGACTTTTTGGTCTTGGAAGCGCTGTATGCAACAGATGGTTGTGCGGTAACAGTAGCAGATACCGAGATTTTACAGGAACAGCGAAACTTGGCAATGTCAGAGGGAAGATTCATATGTCCTGAAGGGGCGGCAACTTTAGCAGCAATTCGAAAACTCTCTCAGAAAGCTTGGATTAGAGAAAACGAAGTTGTGGTAGCCCTTAATACAGGAAGCGGGATTAAATATCCGGATACGGTTCATATGGATCCGCCATTGCTTCAACCAACCGATAGTTTGTCTTAACTGGCCAGCGATTACTAGGTGGTTGCTTTGAAGTTGAAGGCTCGAAAGCAAGCAACCGTTAATACCGGGATGAGGAGAAAGGGTATGCCGTTTGATTTTCAATTTATGAAAGCACAGATTCCGCTATTTATTCATGCCGCCATTTTAACACTGGAGATCGCTTTAATCAGTATATTGGCTTCCATAATCATCGGAATTATTAATAGTATGATTTGTTATTACCGGGTAAAATTCCTTTCTGGAATAGTACGAACCTATGTAGAGGTCTCCCGGAATACCCCTCTTTTGATTCAGCTCTTTTTTTTGTATTTTGCACTGCCTACATTTGGAATCAAGTTAAGCGGTTATAGCTGCGCAGTTATTGGATTGGCTTTTTTAGGTGGTGGATATATGACAGAAGCATTTCGCGCCGGGATAGAGGCAGTTAGCAAAAATCAGATTGAAGCTGGTTTGAGTATCGGACTAACCGGTGGTAAATTGATGCAATATGTAATACTTCCTCAGGCCATAGGTGTAGCAATTCCGGCGATTACGGCCAATTGCATTTTTTTATTAAAGGAGACCTCCCTTGTATCAGCTGTAGCTGTGCCGGAGCTTCTTTATACCACCAACAGTCTGATAGCCATTTATTACAAAACATATGAAATGTTATTGATGTTGACTATCAGTTATCTAATCTTGATTTTACCCATCTCATTTTTGTTAACTTGGGCTGAGAGGAGGGTTAAATATGCCCAGTTCGGGATTTAAAACCCTCATCCAATCAATGCCTTTTTTATGGGATGGCCTAATGACTACTCTTAAAATTGGAATTTATTCTATTCTGATTGGTTCATTCGGTGGAATCGCCTTTGGGCTTTTACGAGTGAACAAGATAAAATGGCTTAGAATTGTAACTCGAAGCTACCTTGAACTTTTCCGGGTGATTCCGATTATTGTTTGGTTATTTATTGTTTTTTTCGGTATACCTATGGCTACTGGACTGAATTTATCGGGAGAAGTGGCGGCTGTTTTGGTATTTTCTCTCTGGGGTATCGCTGAAATGGGGGATATTGTCAGGGGAGCATTGGAGTCCCTTCCAAGAACCCAGGTTGAAGCAGGAAAGGCTATTGGATTGAATCAACTTCAATTATATATTTATATCCTGATTCCCCAAGCGATTCGGCGCATGATTCCGGCGGGTATAAATCTGGCAACCAGGATGATCAAAACCACTTCCCTGACTGTTTTAATTGGTGTGGTTGATGTAATCAAGAGTGGACAGCAGATCATCGAAAGGACCAAAGAATCATTTTGGGTGTACAGCCTTTTGTTTTTGCTTTATTTTTTATTGTGTTATCCTCTTTCAAGCTGGTCACGATATCTGGAAAAAGCTTGGCAAGATTAAATTTATAGATTCTTATAAGGAAGTGATTTCCCATTCAAGAGGTTGTGTTGGAATTAAAGAATGTGACTAAGTTTTATGGTGACAGACTGGCATTGAAAAGGATTAACTTAAAAATACATCAAGGAGAGGTGGTCGTGATAGTAGGGCCGAGCGGTTGCGGTAAGAGTACTTTATTGCGCTGCTTGAACGGGTTGGAGCAAATTCAGGACGGTCAAATTTTATATCATGATGTGGATCTTCATTGTGGAAATACTCGATGGCAGGAGATTCGGCAAAGGATTGGTATGGTTTTTCAGAGCTACGATTTATTTCCCCATATGACTGTGTTGGAAAATATTTTATTAGGCCCTATAAAAGTCCAAAAGCGGTCGAAAAAGATGGTATTGGAACAAGCGGAAAATTTACTGGCAAGAGTCGGCCTTTTTGAGCGTAAAGAGGCGTATCCCCGAGAGTTATCGGGCGGACAGAAACAGCGGATTGCGATTGTCAGGGCACTTTGTATGAATCCGGAAATTATGTTGTTTGATGAAGTGACTGCAGCGCTTGATCCAGAGATGGTTCGTGAGGTTTTGGAGGTCATGTTGGGACTAGCCAAACAAGGAATGACGATGGTGATTGTAACCCATGAAATGGGATTTGCAAAAGCTGTTGCCGATCAGATCATTTTTTTGGATGGGGGAGAAATATGCGAGAGCGGTAGCCCCGCGGAGTTTTTTCATCATCCCCAAACGGAACGGGCCCAACGGTTTTTAAATAAATTTTTCTTTTTTGAAAATTTACAAAGGAGTGAAGTATCATGAGGAAGATTTTCGCAATTGTTTTCATGGCTGTCATGATCTCGGTGTTGTTGTTGTCGTCAGGGGTTGCGGCTACAGGGGAAATCGCCAAGATTAAAGAACGGGGTAAAATTATTATTGGTGTTTTCACCGATAAGCCACCGTTTGGTTATATCAATGAAAAAGGGGAAAATGATGGTTTCGACATTGCGATCGCCAAACGGTTTGCCAAAGATTTGCTGGGAGATGAATCCAAAATTGAATGGGTTGTCGTAGAGCCTGCCAGCCGGATTCCGTTTTTACAATCCAATAAAGTTGATTTAATCATGGCGAATATGACGGTGACTCCCGAACGCCAGCAGGTAGTCGATTTTACAAACCCCTATATGAAGGTAGCAATCCAGGTTTTGGCCAATGACAAGGCAAACATAAAATCAGTAAAAGATTTATATGGGAAAACCATCATTGTGGTGAAAGGGACTACTGCAGATATTTTATTTACCAAAAAATATCCTAAAATTCAATTATTAAAATTTGACCAAAATACCGAAGCCTTTCAAGCCTTAAAAGATGGACGCGGTGTTGGATTAGCCCATGATAACTTGTTGCTATTTGCCTGGGCCAACGAAAATTCCGGTTTTTCCATTGTCAACGAAAAGCTGGAGGAGCCGGCACCGATTGCACCGGCGGTTAAAAAGGGTAATACTGAGTTGCGTAATTGGATCAATGGTGAATTTAAAAGGTTAGCCAAAGAAAATTACCTTCACAAACTATACGATGAACAGCTTAAAAAAGCTTTTGGCAAAGCGGTACGTTCCCCCGAAGATGTAGTCCTTGAAGGCGGTATTTTAAAATAAGCTTGCACAATTGTTTTTTATTGACACCGGAGCCTATTTGAGGTAATATAAGTATAAATTAAAACATATTAATCGGATAGATTTACTTTTAAATTTCATAAACGAAGTTGACCAGAAAACTGGAGGCTAAGTCAATTTTCCCCATTGGATTTACACAAATGGAGGGATGGCTTAGCCTTTGTTTTTAGGCTAGAGTTGTTATAAAAACCGGATCGAGAGTTACAAATGAATTTGATATTTCTTCCTATAACGACATACAACGAGTATTGAGTATGCCGGGTGGCATCAATGAACTGGTGAGATTTTTTAAAATTAACAGTTAATTGATAGGTTTAATATAATATTGGAATAACTTGAATGGAAAGAGGTGGTTTTCATTGTCTGAGATGCTGGAAAATCCCAAAGATTTTAGTCACCTCGTCAAACAACACCCTTGTTTTAACGGGGAAGCCCACTTTAAATTCGGCCGGATTCATTTGCCGGTGAGTCCGGATTGCAACATTCAATGCCGCTTTTGCAAGAGGGGTTTTAACAAATTTGAAAACCGGCCAGGAGTCAGCCGCGGCCTTTTAAGTCCGGAGGCCGCCTGTGATATGGTTGGCAAAGCTTTGGAGAAATGTCCCGAAATCACCGTAGCCGGAATCGCCGGGCCGGGAGACACCCTGGCGACCGACAATGCCTTGGAAACCTTTGAACTGATCCATCAGCGTTATCCGGCCCTGATCAATTGCTTAAGCACCAATGGTCTGCTTTTGGAAGAAAAAGCCGAACAGGTTATCGCTGCAGGGGTTAAAACCGTCACGGTTACGGTCAATGCAGTGGATGACATTATATTGCAACAAATTTGTTCCCATATCGTTTATCAAGGCCAGTTGATAACCGGACCGTTTGCCGCTCGTTTTTTGATAGCTGCCCAGATAGCCGGGATTCGGAAGATCGTTTCTTTGGGTGCAGTGGTGAAAATTAATACCGTCCTAATCCCGGGAATTAATGATCATCATATCGGGCATATCGCTGAACTGGTTTCGGACTTGGGAGCTTCCATTTATAATATCATTCCGCTGATTCCGCAGCACGAATTGAAAGACTTTCCGGCTCCGGATTGTGCTCAATTGAATACCGCCCGGCAAGCGGCTGAAAAACATCTGAGGGTATTCCGCCATTGCCAGCATTGCCGGGCCGACGCCGTTGGAATCCCGGGGCGTCTGGGTGAACAGGGCAAAGATTTCGCAGAGGAACTTTATGATCAGGACTTGAGTACATTCTCACACGGCTAAAGATTAAGCCGGTGAAAAATTTTAAAGGAGTGAACATTTTGTCGAAAAAAACCAAACAGATTGCCATTTATGGAAAGGGAGGCATCGGAAAATCCACCACCACCTCAAATATTAGTGCCGCATTGGCCAAGAGCGGGTATAAGGTGATGCAGTTCGGTTGTGATCCCAAAAGTGATTCCACCAATACCCTGCGTGGTGGGAAATACATACCGACCGTGCTCGATACCTTGCGGGAAAAAAATGCTGTCAAAGCCGAGGAGGTTTTGTTTCAAGGTTTCGGCGGCGTTTATTGCGTGGAAGCCGGCGGACCGGCTCCTGGTGTCGGCTGCGCCGGACGGGGCATCATCACGGCAGTACAGCTTTTAAAACAACTGCGGGTCTTTGAGGAATTGGACTTGGACTATGTGCTTTTCGATGTTTTGGGGGATGTGGTTTGCGGCGGTTTTGCCGTTCCGATCCGGGAAGGTATCGCCGAGCATGTCTTTACCGTATCATCCGCTGATTTTATGGCCATCTATGCCGCCAACAATTTGTTTAAGGGCATTCAAAAATATTCCAACAGCGGCGGAGCGCTCCTGGGAGGGGTGATTGCCAATTCCATCAATGCACCTTATGCCAAAGAAATCATTGACGATTTTGTCAAACAAACCGGCACTCAAGTGATTGGTTATGTTCCCCGTTCGGTTACGGTCACCCAGAGTGAACTGCAGGGTAAGACCACCATCGAGGCCGCTCCCGACTCCGAACAGGCCAAAGTATACCAGCGGTTGGCCGATCGTATTGCCGGGCACACTGATTCCAAAACGCCGACGCCGCTAGATGTAAAGGATTTACGGGAATGGGCGGCCAAGTGGGCCGATCAGCTTCTGGCGCTGGAGACCGGCGAGGTGCGGAGTGCTGCGGCTAATATTTAAGAGGGATAAATAACGATGATTCAAATTCAGGGACTTAGCAAAACTTTTAATACCATGGACGGAAAAGTCTATGCTTTGCGAAACATCAACCTGCAAATCGCCGCGGGAGACATTTTTGGGGTCATCGGTTTCAGCGGCGCCGGGAAGTCAACGTTGATCCGTTGCCTGAACCGGCTGGAGGAACCGGATAGCGGGAGGATCCTTATTGGAGATCCCGCGCACGCCCGCGAAATCACCACCTTAAACCGGCAACAACTTCGGGAAGCCCGCAAACGGATCGGCATGATTTTTCAGCATTTCAATCTGTTTGACTCCAAAACAGTTTTTGAAAATATCGCCTTTCCCCTGGAAGTAGCCGGGTCCTCCAAAAGCTTTATCCGCAATCGGGTGGAAGAGTTATTGGAACTGGTTGAACTAAAGGAAAAGGCCCGCGCCTATCCCTGCCAGTTGAGCGGTGGTCAAAAACAAAGGGTCGGCATCGCCCGGGCGCTGGCCAACAATCCGGAAGTGTTATTAAGCGACGAGGCGACTTCTGCCCTGGATCCTAAAACCACTTACGCCATATTGGAGCTATTACGGAATATCAATCAGCGATTGAATTTGACCATTGTATTGATTACCCACGAGATGGATGTCCTGCGGCGGATATGCAACCATGTGGCGGTGATTGAAGATGGAATCATCACCGAAACGGGCTCCGTCAAAGACTTGTTCACCCATCCTCAAACCGATACAACCCGGCTGTTTGTCCAAAGTGATCTGGAATTGCAACAAAACAATTATGTAATCTGAGGCGGGACAAAATGGTATTGGCAAATGATGTTTTACCTTTACTTGGAGTGGCTTTACTGGAAACTCTTTATATGGTCTTATTATCGACACTAGTGGCATTGGCGTTGGGGCTTCCTTTGGGAATCGCCCTGGTGGTTACGGCGGAAGGCCATATTTCCGAACTTCCGAGGCTAAATAATATTTTAGGAACCGTGGTGAATATTTTTCGCTCCTTTCCTTTTATCATTTTAATTGTAATCCTGCTGCCCTTATCGCGATTGATCATTGGAACCACGCTAGGTTCCACCGCAGCGGTGGTACCCCTGGCGATCGGGTCGGCCCCTTTTTTGGCCCGGATTATCGAGAATAGCTTAAAGGAAGTGGAGCGGGGCAAGATTGAGGCGGCGCTGGCTATCGGCGCCAAACCCGTGACGATCATTTGGAAAGTATTGATTCCGGAATCTCTGCCGTCTTTGATCCGGGGGATTACCTTGGCGGTTATCACCATTACCGGATTTACCGCCACTGCCGGCGCCATCGGCGCCGGGGGGCTGGGCAGTCTGGCTATCCGTTTCGGTTACATGCGGTACCGGAATGATGTGCTAATTGCCACAGTGCTGGTGTTAGTGGTTTTAGTGGAGGGGCTCCAATGGACCGGCAATTTTATCGCCCGCCGTTTGGAAAAAAAGCATCACCGATAGATTTGATTTAATATGGGGGGATGGAACCCCTTGAAAATTCATCCTAAATATTAGCAATTCTGTATGAATGATTTTATTTAGAGAAATGAAACCCAAAGTCCCCAATCCATGGATTGGTTTCCCCTGAGGAGGTGGTTCGTTTCAGAGATGGTCTTTGCCGTTTTAAAGAAAATGATATCAAAAAAATTGAAAGGAAGATTGAAATGAGTCGTAAATTATTGGTGTTGGTTGCAGTTTTGGCGTTAACTTTATCTTCGTTTGTCCTGGCTGACAATGTTACTTTGAAAGTCGGCGCTGCCGTGGTGCCTCATGCCGAAATCCTGGAGTTCGTCAAACCGGAACTCAAAAAAGCCGGGATTGATTTGCAAATTGTGGTTTTGGATGACGAAGGCCAATTGAATCCGGCCCTGGCCGACAAGCAAATCGACGCCAACTACTTCCAGCATGTGCCGTATCTTGAGTCGGTATCCAAGGAAAAAGGCTATCAATTTGTCGTGGCCGGAAAAGTCCATGTGGAACCCATCGGGTTTTATTCCCAAAAGATTCACTCCAAAGCCCAGCTGAAGACGGGTGCTAAAATTGCCATCCCCAACAATCCTTCCAATGAATACCGTTCCTTGGTGCTCTTGGAAGCCAATGGCCTGATTCAATTGAAAAAAGGTTTGGCCAACTATCAAGCCACACCCGCGGATGTTGTTTCCAATCCCAAGAAACTTCAGTTCATCGAAATTGATGCCGCCCAGTTGACCCGGAGTTTGCCGGATGTTGACGGGGCTGTCATTAACACCAATTTCGTATTGGATGCCAAGATCGATCCCAACACCGCCCTTTTTCGGGAAAACGCCAATTCTCCTTATGCCAATGTGATTGTAGTGCGTAAGGGTGATGAAAACCGTCCGGAAATCAAAAAGTTGGTATCCGTCTTACAAACTCCGGCAGTAAAACAATTTTTACTGGATAAATATAAGGGTTCCGTCGTACCGGCCTTTTAAGAAAAGACCCCGCTGATGATCATGGGCGTTTATAGAAAGACCCGGCTGGTTGATTCCACAGCCGGGTCTTTTTTGGTTGGGCGCTTCTATGGGGTTGACTTACAGCGTCATTTCAGTGAATCCATTTCTAAATGTAATACATTGGTTCTTCCGGCGCCATGCTCCGGGCCCGATCGGTCAGATCTTGCAGCGTGACGCTATCTAAAAATTCATTGATTTTATCGCGAAAGTCCTCCCAAAAGGAACGGGTGCTGCAGTATTTTTCCCGTTCACAATAGGATGAACTGCTGGATGGCTCTCCAACACAATGCACCGGAATGATGGGCCCTTCCAGTGAACGGATGATTTCTCCCACAGTCATTTGGTGAGCCGGCCGTCCCAGTTCATAACCGCCTTGTGAACCCCGGGAAGCCCGGACCAAACCGGCCTTGCGAAGATTGGTGAAAACCTGTTCCAGGTATGATTCGGAAATCGATTGACGCTCAGCAATCACTCTTAGAGCCAGGGGGCCATCCGTCATATGAAGCGCCATATCCACCATGGCCCGTAAGCCATAGCGACCCCTTGTCGATATTTGCAAACTGTGACCCTCCTTGAATTTATAATCATAAGTAAATTGATAGGATTAGTAAAATCATAACATACCGAAAGATTCTTTGCAAGTGTTAGTTATTATTCGGATATCTTTTTCGAGAAGGAAGGGGAGCGGGCTTCGGGATTGATTTTATATTGAAATTGTTTTTTTTGAAACCGGAAAGTAATTTTGTGCCGGAATCTGATTTTTCGATGGGTAATGTATTCATTCAGACCGGAGAATGAAACTTTGCAACAAAGAATGATTTTTGAGCGCAAAGTTTCATTTTTTAAAACGGGAATTAATGATTTGTGTCCGGGGAATGAAATCCGGAAGGTAAGATTAATTCTTAAGAGCTAGGATTAATTTCCGGAAGCGGGAATTCAAGATTTGGGTTCGGGAAATGAAATCCGGAAGCTGGGATAGATGTTTTTGAAAAAAAAGATATTGAAGGAAAATTGATTCAAATCGCTCCATGTTGGGGTAAGTGAGGTGTTGTAAAAAAAAGATGGATATTTCTTTGCGATATAGTAATGAAGTAAATTTTTGAATGCTAGCGGATGAACGCAAACCCAAGTGAAAAGAACTTAAACAGGATTAACATGATTTTATGGATTTACAGGATTTTTTTAGGCCCGACTTTTTCTAAAAAATCGAATGCAATATATATAGTTTGAACATTTATTGCTTTTTTTCCTTTTTCGGATCCTCGGCCGGCGGGTTTAAAGTATCTTTTAACTCCTGACTGGCGTTATTGTTAACCTTTTGTGTAGCCGCCTTGGCATCCTCCGCATTGTAAACCAAATGAGGCGTGATCACGATCACAAACTCTTCCACCAAATCTGTCGTGGAATAACTTCGGAAAAGCAAACCAAGCAGCGGGATATCTCCTAAGATGGGTATTTTGGTGACAATTTTTTCTTGGCGGGTATTTCGTAACCCGCTTAAAATGACTGATTGTTTGTCATTAACCCGCAATGTAGTTTCAGTTGCATGTTCAGTTGTTTCCGGTAATTTTTGCCCTTGGGGAATAGCACCGTACTCGGAAATTTTCGGTTTGATTTCCATGGTAATTTTATCATCAGCAACCCATGGCGTGATTGTGATACTCAAACCAGAATCGACATTTTTATATGATGTAGTATATGTAACAGTACCGTTAGTTGAAGTTGAATCTTGAATTGCGTAATATCTTTTGGTTGACACGCTGAAACTGGCCGGATATCCATTCAAAGTAGTAATTGTGGGGTTTTGTAGTATTTTGGCTTTTTTATGTTCGAGTAAAAAAGTAAGGCTTGTACTAGTCGTAGCATCTGTATCGCTGGAATCGCTTGTACTCGTGGAAGTAACTTCCCCAATTGTGCCTGTCTCGGTACTAATCCCAATTTTTGTGCCTCCAATATTTAGCGAATAACTCGGATTCCAATTAAATTCATCGTCCCCGGTAATCAAGACCACCATCACATCAAAGACAATTGTCGGATTGACCTGATCGATTTTAGCGATATATTGCTGTACTTGATTGATGAAATTTTGCGGGCCCGTAACCGTAATCGAATTGATTTCCTTCACCACCACCATGTCGGTTTTGGAAATCGAGGAGGGGATGTATTTCAGTACATCCTCGGCCTTGAGATTTTTTATGGGAACGACCACGGTCCGGTCCTGGTTATCGTCGGTGTCGACCTGTTTCAAATAATCGCCGAACATCTTGTGAACCGACTCGGGGGCCGTCACGATTAAGGAATTTTTGTCCGTCAGCAATACGAAGTTTTGCCTGGAAAAGATGGCCGGCAAGGTATTGAGCAGCACATCGGCCTTGACATATTTGATGGGATATATCTTAACCGTATTAAAATCCGAGGTTTCGGGCCGGACGATCATTCCATCGCCGATCATATAGATGTTATTTTGCAATCGGTAAGAATAAACCGTTCCTTCAAAGAGGTATTTCAGGGCCTGCTCAAACGGGAGCTTATGAAGGCGGATATTGTTCACGGTCCAATTGACCTGCGCCAGAACGACCAAGTCCACATTGGCTTTCCGGGCCATTTCCCATAACACGGTGGTTAGGGAAGAGGACTGCACTTCCACATCGAATAATTTTTCTTTACTGTCATAATTGATATTCATATTTTGACCGCCCGGGCCCATGGTGGGCGCCCGGGAGATCCGCCAGGATTCCCCGGAATTCGTTAATTGCAAATTATTGGCGCCGCAAAGCAAGGTTAAGGCATCCGGCAAGGGAAGGTTTTGTAAATAAATACTGATATTCAGATTTAAATCCTGATTGGGGATCACCGATACCCCGGTTTTCTCGGTAATGGCCCGGGTTAACGCAGTCAGAGACGCATTTTGAGCGTCGATGGAAAGCAGGTTGTTTTGATATCTGACCGTAAAATCCGCTTGCAGGGAACTCTTTTTGCGGATGAAAGTGACCGCGCCGTTTTTTTCGGCCGTGCAATTGGCTTGAATTAAAATCGAATCCAAGGCGTTTTGAACCGGAATTTGTTGCAGGCGGATGGTAATCCGGTCTTTGATGGCCGGGTCGGGGACCAGATTCATCCCGACCTTTTGGGCGATGGCTTGGATTATTTGTAAAACCTTTGCTTCCTTGGCCTCGACCGATAATAGATTATTGTCGTATTCCACATGTAAAACCGAATTATCGATGGGGGTGATCTGGTAGACGTTATTTTGTTTGATGAAGCGTAAGTTGTTGGACTGGGTGATGATATTCAGCGCGTCGTCGAAAGTGACTTTCGCCAAGTGAATCGTCACCGTGCCGCTGACCTCATTATCAATTAAAAAATTGGCGCCGTTTTGGCTCGCCAGTACGCGCAGCACATCTTTGACATCGGCGTTTTTGAAGTCGAGATCAATAAGTCTCGGGGGCGCGCAATAAGCGGCCGAGGCCAGACACAGGACCAGCAGGACAACTTCCACTATCGTATGGACTTTCAAAAATCGCATCATCGTAGACACCATATCCAAGTTTTTTTTAAGTAATTGGAATATTCTTCAAATCAAGAATATCTCCTCCAATTTAGAGGGAATAAAATTTTATATTCGATAAATTTTTACTTTTGAAGGAAAAATTGTTTCTTTCCAGAATCCTAAAAACATGGCGCTGATAATATTTCTTTACGCTTTGGCGATTGGAAGTTTTTTAAACGTATGCATTTACCGGATACCCCGGGGTGTTTCCATTGTCTGGCCGCGGTCTTTTTGCCCGAATTGTCAAAAAAACATTCCATGGCGCGACATGATTCCGGTTTTAAGTTATCTCATTTTGGGGGGCCGTTGCCGGTTTTGTCGGGCGGCGGTTGGGATTCAATATCCCGTGGTGGAAATTTCCACCGCCCTTTTGGCTCTGGTATTCTATAAAAAATATGGACTCACCGGAGATTTCTTTAAAATTGCGCTTTTGGGTTGCTTATTGATCATCATTGCCTGGATTGATTGCCATTACCGGCGGATCCCCGACAAGTTATCCGTTTTCGGCATCATCGCCGGACTGGCATGGGCTTTCTTTTACGGCAAAACCCCGCTGCTTCATGCCGGTCTAGGAATGCTCATCGGCGGGGGCATTTTGTTTCCGATCGCCTTTTTCTATCCTCGGGGAATGGGAATGGGAGATGTGAAATTGCTGGCCATGATTGGAGCTTTTGTAGGAGTAAAGGGGGTTCTGTATACTCTCTTTATCGGCTCGGCCTTGGGCGCAGTGATTGGCTTGGGCCTTCTATATTGGAAAACCATCACCCGGAAAACCCAAATTCCCTTTGGCCCGTTTTTGGCTGTCGGAGCAATCATAACCCTTTTATTTGTTCCATAAATTGAACATTCCTTTGCTGTCTCCCTGCAGCCGCCGCCGCCGTCCATCTATCTTTGGCCATAAACACATCAGGGGGCGGGTTAAAGCAATATCCCGCTCTCTTTAATAGCGGCGATCGCTTTCTTTATTTCCGTTTCCGGTTGCACCATGGCTAAGCGGACATACCCCTCGCCGTGTTCTCCAAAGCTACTGCCGGGGACCACAATAATTCCGGCCTTTTCAATTAAGTCAAAGGTAAAATCCACTGACGACTTGTAGTGGGGGGGAATCGCCGCCCAAATAAACATCGTTCCCTGGGGTTTGTCGATATGCCAGCCGATTTCCCCCAAACCGTCGGCGATCAGGTTGCGCCGGGTCTCATAGGCGCTTACTGTTTGAGCGACACAATCCTGAGGACCGTTTAAAGCCGCGATGGCCGCTTTCTGAATCGGCAGGAAGACGCCATAATCCAGATGAGATTTCAGGTTCTTTAATCTTTCAATAATCCGGCGGTTTCCTAAAGCAAATGAAATTCTGCAGCCGGGCATGTTATACGTCTTGGAGAGGGAATTGAATTCGACCCCCACATCTTTGGCGCCGGGAACGGCTAAAAAACTGCCGCCTTTTTGGCCGCCAAAAACCAGCTCGCAATAAGCGTTATCATGGAGGATGATAATGTCATACCTTTTAGCGAACCAAACCAGTTTTTCATAAAATTCATAAGGCGCTGTCGCGGTCACCGGATTATTGGGATAAGATACAATCATCAATTTGGCCTTTTCAGCCACAGATGGCGGGATTTTATCAAGGTCGATCAGATAATGGTTGGACTTTACCAAAGGGATGGGGTAAAGTTCCGCCTCTGCCAGCTGCGGCCCGGTGCTGAAAATCGGGTAACAGGGATCCGGAGTCAAGACCAGTTCGCCGGGATTGGTTATTGCCAGTGAAATATGGGATAAACCATCCTGAGAGCCGTTCATGGCCAGCACTTCATCTTTTTCCAAGCCAACTCCAAAACGCCGCTGGTACCAGTCTTGGACCGCCTTTGTCAGTTCCGGCAAGTCGCGGATGGCATAGATATAGTTTTCAGGTTTGGCTACTTCTTCCCGGAGTACTTCGATAACATGGGGGGCGGGAGGCAAATCCGGGGTACCGATACTGAAATTGATAATGGATCGTCCTTTGGCCAATTGTTCTTGCTTTCTCTGCTCGAGCTGCGCAAAGATGGCCGATGTCAATCCATTGGTGCGTCTTGAAAATTTCATGTTCATCCAATCTCCTGTTAAACTTTATTTTAGTTGAAATTGATTATTGATCGCCTGATATTTATTTAGATAGGGGAGTCACAGTTTGTAAAATTTGATATGCTTTTGAATATAGGGCCGTTTTATTCATTATGACTTTCATACTGGATCCTTTTCGGATTGGAGCGGTTTTTCATTCTTCTTTTCGACTCGGAAAATAAATTCCCTTCCGTTATGAAAATTAAAAATAGCTGGATAAAAAAAGGAAAAAAGCTGATTAAAACCGAAGTATAGTCATTTGATATCCAGTGTTTAATTTGGTAAAATTATTTTTTTGGCAAAGATTAAAAATCGACTTCCGTCACGACATGGAGAAAAAATGTTATCATTCCAATCCTTATTTGATATAGTTCTTCATCTGGACAAGCACCTCGGCCTGTTCATTCATGATTTCGGCGGCTGGTCCTATCTTGTCCTTTTCCTGATTATTTTTTGCGAAACCGGCCTGGTGGTGACTCCTTTTTTACCGGGTGATTCCTTGATTTTTACCGCAGGGGCCATTGCGGCGGCAACGATGGAATTGCAAGCGGAATGGCTGTTTTTTATTTTTTGGTTTGCCGCGATGATCGGCGATTCCACCAACTATTGGATCGGTTATTTCCTGCGAATCCACGTTTTTAGCGGTAAAAAGATTCCCTTCATTCAAAGATCATATCTTGAACGAACCCAGTCGTTTTACCAGCGTCATGGAGGTAAAACCATCGTATTGGCAAGATTTATTCCGATTATTCGAACTTTTGCCCCTTTTGTTGCCGGTGTAAGTGAAATGGTCTATTGGCGCTTTCTTTTTTACAGTGTGATTGGAAGCATGGCCTGGATTGCCATTTTTCTTTTCGGCGGTTATTTTTTCGGCAATTTACCAATTGTTAAGACGCATTTTTCCATCGTGATTTTTGCGATTGTGATCATATCATTGCTGCCCGCGGCGATTGAAATTCTCCAGCAAATCTACGCGGCAAAGAAAAATAAGGGAAACGGGTAATGAAAATATTGGAAAATCACGGACTTTTTTTCGAGAAAAAAGATCGATTCAAGCGGGTTCTAGCCACTTTGCGCAGCCCTTATCCGGCTTGACGGATCTTGCAAAAAAATGTTAAAATATTCACTGCTAAGAAAGTAAAAAATGGAAATCGTCCGGAATATTACCGCTGCTTGCTATTCCGGATATTTTTATCCAATTTGTTTTAGTTACCCGATGAAGATGAGCGAGATGTTTTTTACAAAACGAATACTAAAGGAGTATTCATGGCCGGTTTGAATTTTCGATTTCTCATTTTATCTTTGCCTTGGATTGTGTTGGGTTTGGTATTTCATGAATTTTGTCATGCGTATGTCGCCAACCGGCTGGGGGATCCGACTCCGAAGAAGGAGGGGAGACTCTCACTCAATCCATTGGTACATCTTGATTTAATCGGCTTTTTGGCTTTGATTTTTTTAAAGGTTGGATGGGCAAGACCGGTTCGGATCAATCCACAGTATTATAAGAACCCTATGAAAGCGATGTTACTGGTAGCCCTGGCGGGTCCGGGCGGAAATTTTATGTTGGCCGTATTTTTTGCAATGATCATTCGGATCACGGCGTATATGAATGTAAATCCTTGGTTTATGGAAATAGGGTTATGGTATAATGTAATGTTGGGATTTTTTAATTTGATACCGATTCCGCCCCTCGATGGCGGAAAGGTGTTGCGGTTTTATTTACGGGGAAATGCGGCCTATTATTTTGACCGGTTTGAATCCTATGGCGTGTTTGTCTTGTTATTGCTGTTATTGCTGAATCCGTTCCAACGGGCGTTGTTTAATTTGGTAAATATCACTTCTTCGTTACTTGCGGGCCATATGTTTATATAGCAGGATATTATGAAAAGCGGGGTGAAAACTTTGGGGGTAATTAAAAGGATTACGAATTCATGGGGTAAAAAAACAAGCCCTGAAGATTTGGCCTTAATCGATTTTTATCTTGACGATCCCGGAAAATTTCTTTTTAGTCAAATGAGCCGGATTGATCAAAAACATGCTTTAACGGTAGCCAATGCGATTCTTACAAAAGCCACCACAGCCACAGAGACTGTTGAATTAAAAACACTGGTAACCGCAGCCCTTTTACATGATATTGGAAAAGTTGAGGGTGATTTTAATTTTTTCAGCCGGATGATGGTTGGAATTGTAAGAAGGATTAGACCTGCTTTGCGTGGTAAATTGGCGATGAGATATCCGCTGACTTTTTGGGAAAAGTTTCGTTATGGTCTCTATGTCGATTTGGTACATCCGGCGCGCGGAGCGCATATGGCCAGAATATTCGGCGTGGATCAGCAGATTGTGGAAATTATCCGACACCATCACGATCCGCCCCGTTCCGATCAAAGTGCCGAATTGACTTGGTTACAATTGGCCGACAATAAAAGTTAATGAATTGAGTGGCCTTCGGGTTAAAAGTATTTTACGAAGTGGGAATAATGGATGGAATATCAGATTCAACTTGATGTGTTTCAAGGACCGTTAGATTTGCTTTTGCATCTTATTGAAAAAGATGAAATTGATATTTATAATATTCCTATCGCTTCGATCACCGATAAATACTTGGAATACATCCATACTATGCAGTCCTTGAATTTGGAAACCGTCGGTGATTTTTTAGTGATGGCGGCGACTCTTATGCAAATTAAGGCTAAAATGTTGCTGCCGCAGACCATTTCCCAGGACGAAAACGCCGAGGATGAGGAAGATCCCCGCTGGGAACTGGCTCAGAAGCTTATTGAGTATAAGAAGATCAAAGAAGCCGCCCTCAGTTTGCAAGCTTTAGAAGGCCAGCAGTCCAGGTTTTTTACCCGGGTTAGCGGGGAGTTCGCCGATAAAAAAACCGCTCCCGAGCAGGATGGGTTAAAGGATTTATCCATTTGGGATCTGCTTGAAGCGTTTAAAGTCATCATGGAAAGCCTGGAACCTAAAACTCCCGAGGCTGTTCCCAAACAGATTGTTTCCATTAAACAGCGGATGACGGAAATTTTAGATATGATGGCCTTGGACGGAAAACTCTTTTTTAAAAAGGTTTTTAGCGATGTAAGCAGCAAAATCGGTTTAATTACCTGCTTTTTGGCGGTTCTTGAATTGATCCGGCTTCATAAAATCAATGTATTTCAAGATGCGGTATTTGGTGAAATAACATTATCTCTACCGGAAAAGGTGTGTAATAGCGTTTGAACCTAACAACGGCACGGTCTATTATTGAAGCATTAATCTTTTCATCCTCTGAGCCTATTACCAATAAAAATTTGGCGGATATTGTCGGAATTAATGAACATACAGTAAAACAAATGGTGACTGATTTAATTGAAGAGCGCGTCCAAAATAAAAGCGGCCTTCAAATCATTGAGGTGGCCAGTGGCTATCAATTCGTTACTCATCCGGATTGCGCCCCTTACGTGGAAAAATTACAAAAAGCTCCCCGTAACGCCGGCCTTTCTCAAGCAGCCATTGAAACTCTAGCCATTATTGCATATAAGCAGCCCATTACCAAAGCGGAAATTGAATCTTTACGCGGGGTCAGTATAGAAAGCGCGTTGAATACCCTGGTTGAAAAAAACCTGGTGGAAGAGGGCGGGCGAAAGGATGCCCCGGGGCGGCCGATTCTTTACCGTACCACCCGGCAGTTTTTAAAATATTTTGGTTTAAACGATCTCGGTGAATTGCCGAAAATACCCGAATGGGTTGATTCGGGGGAATCTCTTAAATTCGGGGTTGAACAAAGCGGAGGCGTACAAAAATGAGAAGTTGGATCAAAAGGATGTTTAATCTGGATTTGAACAGGGATAACAACTATTACTGGGGATTAATTTTGCTTCAGCTGGCGATTCTTTCCCTTGTTGCGTATCTGGTAATGGATGCCTATGAACCGTTGGCCTTTTTGGTCACTTTTTTAATTTGCGGGTGGGGCTTTGTATTGCTTTGGAAAAGCGATAATGATTTGCGATTTAAAATGGCGCAACTGAAGATTGAAGAATTAGAGGAGAAATTGGAACAATCCCGTATGTTCGTTATACCGGCTCATCTTCTCAAAAGGAAACGAGTGAATCACTAATGTTCTCAGTAGCAACCGGTTACGTGCTCGGTATTTTAAAAGATAACCCGGAACTCCAGGAATTATTGATTCAAATCGATGGTCACGGGAAGCCTGAAAAGGCTTATAACTATCCCAAACTCAATCATTTAATCGGTAAGGGCGAGAAAGTTGTCGTCAATACTGCTGCCGTCAAACTTGGACTGGGTACCGGAGGGCGGCATTTTGTTATTCCCCAATATGCCGCCGCCGGCGATGAATTCGAATTTCCGGGGCATATTATGAAATTACGTTATACTCCCTGGCAGTTTCCGGTTTTGGCTGCTGAAGAAGAGGATAGCCCTTACCATGAAGCCCTTAAAGATTGTAGAACTTTGGAAGGGACCCCGGTGGTGATGGCGCCCCTTCATAGTATGTTGCCCGGGGTTATCCTGGGGTTCCGGGCAGTTTTTCAAAATCCGCGAATCGCTTATATCATGACCGATGGAGCTGCTTTACCCATTGCTTTGAGTGATTTGGTCCGGGAATTAAAAAAGAAACATTTGCTTGATTTGACCGTTACGTCCGGTCATGCCTTTGGAGGGGATCTGGAAACGGTCAGCGTTCCTTCGGCAATCCTTGCAGCCCAACAGGGAATCAATCCCGATTTGATCATTATTGCCTTAGGCCCCGGCATTGTAGGAACCGGGACCGCATTTGGCTTCAGTGGCATCGAACAATCCTGGTATATCGATATCGTGTCCAAATTACAGGGCACAGCCCTGGCGGTTCCCAGAATCAGCGATGCGGACTCCCGAGAACGGCACCTTGGAATCAGCCACCACTCTTTAACGATTCTTGAATTGGCGAGTCATCCGGCTCTGCTGGGATTGTCAAAACGGCTCCCGAAACCCTTTTTTGACCGGATTATCGATAGACTCCGGGATCATCATCTACTCAAAGAGCATCATTGGTATGGGGTGAATGATCCTTCTGCGGAGGACCTGTTTAAAGAATATCAAATTCAAGTTAAAACCATGGGCCGTGGCATTCAGGAAGATCCTTGGTTTTTTCAAAGTTCAGTCACTACCGGTTTTTTAGCAGGCTTGGCCGCTAAAGGCGATTTATCATCTTTGGAACCCATTGTAGAATGAGGGTGTAGACAAAAAATGGACCTGGTGGAAAAAACTCAAAAAAAAGAATTGATTTATCAGGGGAAATTTATCGAATGTTATAAGGATCGAGTGATTCTACCCAACGGAAAAATGTCAACCCGGGAATATCTCCATCATCCCGGGGCGATTGCCGCCGTTCCGCTCCTTGATGACGGCCGGATTATTTTGGAAAAACAATTCCGCTATCCTGTCGGCGAGGTTATTTTAGAGATCCCCGCCGGAAAACTTGAGAAGTCCGAAAATCCGGAAGAGTGCGCCCGCCGGGAATTAACTGAGGAAATAGGGTATGAACCCCAGCAATTAATTCATTTGACTTCGATCTGGACGACTCCCGGTATGACCGATGAAATTATTCATCTATATCTTGCCAAAGGCTTGAAACCATTACGCCGTCCAATGGACAGCGATGAGTTTTTAGAAATCGTCGTGATGACCAAAGAACAAGTTTTTCAGCATATTTATAATGATTCCTTGATTGATAGCAAAACGGCTTTAGCTTTGATGATGATAGAATTAAGAAAATTGTGGTAATTTCGGTTATAAAGGCTTGTCAACTTGAGTAAAATGTGGAGATTTTGAAAATCGAAGAATAGGGTGGCCGGCTTGAAAACTTTAAGTTTGACCTATAATGCTTCCGGAGCGGTTGAAGGCGCCAGGCGGGGCGATGTTGTCGTTATCGTGGATATTATCGATATGTCGACCAGCGCCGAAGTTGCAATTGAAAATGGCGCCATCGCGGTTTTCGGTGCTGCCCCCGGCGGTTGTAAAGCGCCGGTAAATCTGAATCCGGATCGAATCGGATATATCGCCGGCAAAAACGCCTTAAAATATAAAGTTCCTCTCATTATTGTGGCTGAGCCTCGTTATGGAACGGAAGACGAACGGAAAAAAAGAGCGGAAATCGCTTTAATGGGGGTGGCCCGCTCCGGTGAAATCGATTATCAAATTATTCCCAATATCGGCAGTGAAATCGGAAAACTGGCTGATTTTAGAGGTAAAGTGGTATTAATCGTTTCGGATACCGGCGGAGTTTCTTTTGATGCCGCTTACAATAACGGGGCGCCGGTGGTTTTGACAGCCACCGTCACCAGAACTCCCGGGAAAAAGGGTATAGCGCCCGCGATGGCCGGAATTGAGAGAGCCATTGAGGCTGCGAATAAATTTAATTGCGGGATTACCGTAACCGCCGCCAGCGCCAACTCAATGGAAGATGTACTGGCTGCTCAATATCTTACCCAACTGATTGTTCATCGAGGTTTTTTGGATATTCAAAATTAGAGTTAACCCTGTTTTATTGATATTTTGGAAAACAATCATATATTCCTCGGCTTGACCATAAATTGAGTATGATGGGACAAGGGGGAGGAATTTTTTTATGCTCAAATTTCAAACTTTAATTCGCGATTATTTGCGGGAAAGAATATTTCTATTGGCTTTGGTGGCCATCCTTTTTACAATGGGAATTATCTTTGGAGTTTTGGCTGCCGGAATCTTAGATAAACACCAAAAAGTTGATTTGATGAATTATCTGAATCAAGGACTACACGGGCCCCTTATCCAAAATCAAGCCTATACCAGACAAACCATCCTAGCCAACATTCAAATGGTTTTTTTTCTCTTTTTTATGGGAATAAGCGTAATTGGGGTTCCTTTGGCGCTTTTATTGGTTTTTACCCGGGGTTTTATTTTGGGATTCAGCACGGGCTTTCTTTTTCAAACCATGGGCCTCAAAGGGTTTGTCCTCACAATGACCGGAATTGCGCCTCATAATATCTTATTTATCCCGGCCCTTTTTTTAATGGTCATCGCCATCATGGATTGCGCGGCCGCTTTGACCAAAATCCGTTTCTCCAAAAAACCAGTGGTCTTAAGTGCTGAACTCATCAAATGTTCGATCCTGACTTGTGGCGTATTATTGGTAATGATTTTAGCCGGTTTTGTGCAAGGAAATATATCACCTCTGGTAACAGCGTGGTTTGCCAAATTTATCTGACAACATGGCGGGTTTTCATTTTAATTTAAGTTTCCGGTATGAATCCCGAGGAAAATCCGTTCCCTGCTTGAATTGGAAATGTTTCCTGTCACTCTAAAAAAGGAGTTGTCATAAAAATTGTCGAAAATTATTCAGGAACCATTTTGAAAGCTAACGAAAGGAGTGACAGCTTTGCAAGAGACTCTACAAGATTACCTCAATTACCTTTCGGTTGAACGCGGTTTGGCCAAAAATACCTTAGAATCTTATGGCAGAGATCTGAATCAATATTTGGAATATCTTCAAGAAAAGAAAAAACTTAATCTTGACGGAACCACGCAGGCCACTGTAATTGGATATTTACTTCAATTGCAGGCCCGGGGCAAGGCAACCGCCACGTTATCCAGAAGTCTGGCTGCCATTAAGTCATATTACCATTATATGGCGAGAGAAAGGAGGATCGAACGGGACCCAACGGTAAATTTGGATGCTCCAAAGCAAGAAAAGCGTTTACCGCGAGTATTATCCGTAAATGAGGTTGAGAAACTTCTGGAGCAACCGGATGTTAAAAACCCGGTCGGAATTCGGGACCGCGCAATGCTCGAAGTTCTTTATGCAACGGGTCTCCGTGTATCCGAACTGGTGTCGTTAAAAGTAGCCGACGTTAATTTGGACACCGGCTATATTAAATGTTATGGAAAAGGTTCCAAAGAAAGAATTGTTCCCCTTGGCTCGGTCGCTATTAAATTTTTACGGCTATACCAAGATCATGCCCGCAAATTTTTAGCCTCTCAGATTGGAGAAAATACTCTTTTTTTGAATCATCACGGTAAAGGCCTAACCAGACAAGGTTTTTGGAAAATCATTAAGAAATATGCGGACAATTTGAATATTCTAACGGATATTACCCCCCATACGCTACGTCATTCTTTTGCCACCCATCTTCTGGAGAACGGCGCCGACCTGCGCTCGGTACAAGAAATGCTGGGACATGCCGATATTGCGACAACTCAGATTTATACGCATTTAACCAACGGAAAGATTAAGGATGTTTATGAAAAAACTCATCCTCGAGCACAATAGCAATGGATGCCGGGAACGAAATAGGTCTGGAGGTCTGGGGAATTGAACCGATAAAAAATCAGGATTCAATCATAATCATGTGCCAAAAATAGAATACTTTTACGAGGCTGTCCTTACTTTAAATCACGTGGAAATACAATATATAGTTCCTTGAGTCAATATATTGTATTTCTTTTTCAAACAATTTTCGTTTGGGACAGCCTCTTTTTCATTGGATTTGCTATAATGAAAAGACCAGATAAAAAACGGAGCGATTGTTTGGGAAAAAATCGGTAATCTTTAGGAAAAGATGGCAAAGGAGTTTTAATGCAGGAAATTCATTGGTATCCCGGCCATATGGCAAAGGCCAAACGGGAATTGACCGAATTAATTCGCTACATAGACCTAATTTTAGAGGTACGGGATGCTCGGTTGCCGTTAGCCAGCCATAACGACGATTTGGAAACTTTACTAGCCCGAAAACCCTTGATGGTAATTTTAAATAAAGTTGATTTGGCGGATCCGGGGGTAACCAAAGCCTGGGTTCACTGGTTTCAAAGCTCCTCCATTCCCGTATTGGAAGTAGAGGGTAAAAGCGGAACCGGGATTGATAAGATTTGGCGCTTAGTACCCCAATTGATTACGGCTAGTAAAATCAGAACCGTCATTCGAGTCGGGGTTGTCGGCATTCCGAACGTGGGTAAGTCTACGATTTTAAACCGCTTAATGGGTACCGGTTCTGCCAAAACCGGAAACAGGCCGGGAGTAACCCGCGGCAAGCAATGGGTCAAACGGAATGGTATCGAAATATTGGATACGCCGGGTCTGCTTCCTCCGAAAATTATCAAGCAAGATGATGGTTTAAAACTGGCTCTGGTCGGGACGATTCGTGAGGAAATTTTACCGGCTTATGATTTATCGTTGAAGTTATTGGAGCTGCTGGGTGAGGAAATTTTTCATTGGAAGGCAAACGGAGCGGAAGGAATACCGGCTCCGGAAGAACAGCTGGAGTGGTTTGCCAGGAAAAGGGGGTTTCTCTTAAAAGGGAATATGCCGGATTTAAACCGGGCGGTTTCTATCTTATTGAAAGAGTTTCGGGATGGAAAGTTAGGACGCATCAGTTTGGAAGTACCTTTGTAAGAGCGTCCTCGGACGCATCAGCCTGGAAGTTCCTCTGCAGGATCGGTCCCGTGATTGATGATTTTCAGTAAAACAAACCCGCCGATAATCGTTGATAAATAATAACTTACAAAACGCCAGGCCAAAATGAAGATCGCCCGGATATGCAATGGAATGAATACAAACACCGAAAACAGGCTCAATTCCATGACGCCACTGCCGCCCGGAATGGGTAAATACGCCAGAATGAACACTAATATAAATTGAAAAAGGATACTTTCCAGAAAGACTTGCGTCGCATTGTAATTAAACGCATACATTAACAATGGAGCAATCGAGAAAAAAACCGCCCAATATAGGAAGGTAAATAGGATCGTTAAATAAAAATTGAGGCCTTTCCGGAATAATTTTATGGAGTCATGAAAAACGTCCAATTCGCTTAATGATTTATTCAGCAAGGGTTGAAACCTATTTCCCAGCTTAAAAAACTCCAGGCAGCGAATGAAAAATGCCACCAAATTCCGGGCGATTTTGGGTCTGATAATAAAAGTAATCAAGACAATCGACAGCAATAATGCAACCGGAATCGCAACCGTGGTGATTTGATGAACCAAACCGCTGGAAAATTTGGTATAATAAAAAAACAGCAACAAAGGAGAAAACAAAGTAAATAGTAAAGTCGTAAAAATAACCCGGATTGTTACAATAGCGCTTGATTTACCGGGTTGGATGCCGTTTTTACATAATAAATAAATTTGAGTCGGCACGCCTCCCGAACTGAAAGGCGTAACATTGCCCGAAAAAGCTGTGGCCAAATTAATCCCCAATACTTTACGAAAGGATATTTGGTCCCCCAAACCGGTTGCAATTAAGCGGATCCGGATGGTTTCAATCAACCAGGAACAAATCAAAGCGATAAAGGATACCAGAAAAGCCCAATAATTAAGGGAATCCCATTGAAACAATTTCCGGGTTGAGGCCGACTTGAAAAAAAGATAACTTGAACTTATTAAAGTAAAAATTAATACCAGGCTGAGCCCCTTTTTTATCCAAGCATGGATAGGCAATGATGTCTGCTGGTTCAAACCGCGCCTCCTGAAATAAAAGATGTAAATTTAAATTCTCCTTTTTATAAATATTTCCTGCCGGAAAATTTCGAAACTGCTGTTCATAAATTCCAAGCAACTTTTTTTGGACATCGATTCATCTTTAAATGATAACTGAAAAAAAGAACACAGTATAATTTTCAGCAAAAAATTAACAAAGATAACATCTTGCGATATGCTATAATAAATTTATTCCCAGAACATAGGTTTCATTATCGATTGAAACTTAGAAAAAAACCATACCCTGGATTGGGTTCCAAAGGGTGACTGTTGGTTTCTATAAAGTTCTACAAACTTTTTCCGATGACACCGGTATAGGGGATTAATTTGGTGAAGAAAAATATAAAATCATTGCAAAAGTCTGAAAAATACATCCATTTACCATGGGAAGAACGCATTATCCACGAAAAACGTTGTTGGGAAAATGGTTTCCAACGTGTAGCCGGTTTTGATGAAGCTGGGAGAGGCCCTCTGGCCGGGCCAGTGGTGGCTGCCTCTTTTGTCATTCCCGGCGATTTTTATTTGGAAGGCCTTAATGATTCCAAACAATTGACAACCTTACGCCGTGAACGTTTTTATCAAATCCTTACCGGCGGAAACTATGAATTTGCCATCGGTATTGTTGAAGCCGAAGAAATCGATAGAATTAATATCTATCAGGCCTCCAGGCAAGCCATGGCAAAGGCTCTACAAAACTTGAAAGAGTCTCCGGATTATTTGCTGGTTGATGCTTTAAAGATCCCGAATACTGATATTACTCAACAGGCCATTATTCATGGTGATGCTCTTTCAGTTTCCATAGCCGCCGCTTCTGTAATTGCCAAATGCGCCCGAGACGCCATGATGGTACAATATGAATCCCTTTATCCGGGCTATGGCTTCGCCAAACACAAAGGCTATCCCACCCGGGAGCATTACTTGGCTTTGGAAAAACTTGGGCCCTCGCCCATTCACCGTTTGTCTTTCCGTTTGGATAAAAATGACAATCCAGGGAACTTGAATTTATTTGGAGAAGATGGGGTCGTGAAATTTTGAAACTATCCGGACCCAATTTATTTCCCACCGTCGGCCAAGCCCGGCAGGTTAATGAATTGAATTTGAAGAATGGCCAAAATGTCGTGGGGAAAATCATTTCCCTCGATCAGAATGAAGCCGTATTAGAATTAGCCGGACATACCATCCAGGCCAAAATCGAATGCGAACCTCCGGCAATCGGTACCAGTCAGACTTTTTCGGTTTCTCACGATGCTGAGGGCCGTTTGCTTCTGAAATTGATAAAAAATTCCTCGGCAATGACAGCGGATAATCAAACGAATACGAGCCCTATCGATACATGGAAGACTTTCGGAAATTCCGGAAATATTGCGCTGCACAAAGTGATCGCTGCGGCGTTGATGAAAGACAATCTGCCTGTAACTCCAGAGAATGTGACCAAGATAGCCCGTTATATGCAAGAATTTCAATCCCGTTATCAACAACCGGTTGAACCCGAAGTTTTTAGTTTTATGCTTGCCCGGAATTGGCCCATGACTTCCGGAACCGTTCTGGCCGCCTGGATTAACCGGGAACCCGAAGTTCGGGAATTATTACGCAAAAAGTTGCAAGAAACCGTGAGTTCCAAAGAAGAACGGGCTTTGTTTCCGGAATCGATCTTAAAATTGCCGGGCAATGTTTCCGAGATAACTAAAAAACTCAAACTCGCATCCGAGTTGCGGATTTCGGATACCAAAGGGCAAAAAAATTCAGATCCCGGGGAGCCGATATCGCCGGTGTCCGGCTCTAATGCGGAGATCTCCAAAAAGCTTCAATGGCTCCTTGAAAAAAACGTTGACATCCAGAAAGAACTTTCAAAAGAATTATCCATTCATGATTCTACAAATCTGGTCCCGCTTTTGATAATGGGTTCGGGGTCAAATATTCACGAATGTTTTATTGACTGGAAAAAGGAAAAAGGAAACAACAGCCAGAATAATACCGGTAATGATCAATCCATCCATGCGGCAATCCCAACAGAAAACATGGGTATCATTCATTTGGAACTAAAAGTAAGCCCAAAAGGTGTCCAAATCCATTTAGGGGTTGTTAGCGAAGATATACGCCAATACTTAAGGATCCATGTTCCGGAAATGAAATCGGCTATCTCAAAAGAAAATGTGACGATAGCGGTTAATGTTTCAGATGAAGAAAAACCTTATTCAAAGGCATATGGAGTTGATTTATGGATGTGAAATCAGGCGATAAACAAAGGAAAACGAAATATGCCGCGGCAATCCGTTATAGACCGGGAACCGACAATGCTCCGGTTGTATTGGCTGCCGGAGAGGGCCACGTGGCAGCGACGATTCTGAAATTGGCGGAAGAGGCCGGAGTTCCCAATCATGTTGAGCCGGATCTCGCTAAGATTTTAGCCAAACTCGAACCGGGAACCCCCATTCCGGAGGAAACTTATCAGATTGTAGCACAAATTTTAGCATTTATTTGGCGGCTGGACAAAAACTATTCACCAAGAAGCGAGGCTTAAGATGAATCATGGAGAAAGTGCGTATTGAAAATTTAAAATCAGGAATGAAATTGGCAAGAACGATTTATTCACCGGAGGGTTTGATTTTGGTTCGTGCAGATACGGCCATTACGGATCACATCATCTCCAAATTGCGTCAACTTGGTTTACCGGCTGCCTATATCGGTACATCAAATGAAGAAAAAATTCCCGAACCGGTTTCTGAAATGACCCGGGTAGACTTAATTCGGAGCCTGTCGAAGCTGGATAGCGAAGTCCGCTCCGGCCAGAATGCAAACTTACTTGCCAGTAAAGGGCCGCTTTTTGATTTGGTTGATGAAATTGTTACCAATCATAAGACCTTAATCGGAATGACCGACATTCGCTTACGAAAAGACTATATTTATGGACATTCGGTCAACGTTTGCATTATCGCCGTTAAAATAGCGATTCATATGAGTTACAATCAGCTGAAGTTGGCTGACTTGGCAGTGGGAGCGCTGTTTCATGACCTCGGAATGACGAAAGTTCCCATAGAAATTCTTGATAAAATCGGCGGTCTGACGGATCCGGAATTAAAATTAATCCATACTCATCCTGAAGAAGGTTATAATTTATTAAAACAAAACCAAAGTATCGCCGCAAGTTCGGCTCATGTCGCTTATCAGCATCATGAACGCTTCAATGGGACGGGGTATCCTCGGGGAATGGCCGGAGAGGCTATCCATGAGTTTGCCAGAATTACCGCGATTGCGGATGTATATGATTCGATGACCACAGAGCGCCTTTACCGACATGCCAAATCTCCCGCGGAGGCTATGAATTACATTCACCAAAACCGGGGAATTGAATTTGACCCGAATATTGTGGATATCATGGATAAAATCGTTTACGGCTCATAAAACCAAACGATCCGATATTAAAAAAACGGCTGACTAATACTTATTGACGGTGGCTCATTTTACGAAGGCTTCCGAATTATAAGTTTTTTTAGACAGCCTTTTTTATTTTATTTGCAGGAAATTGCCATAAAATATAGAAAACATCAATATGAATACGTTTTCTGGTAAAAAAGATTTTGGTTGTTGGGGCGAACAAATCGCTGCCGATTTCCTTAAGAAACAAGGCTTTCAAATCGTGAGCCGCAATTTCCGTTGCCCTTATGGAGAAATCGACCTTATCGCCAAAGAAAAAGATGTCTGGTGTTTTATTGAGGTAAAAACCAGAAAGAGTAAATCCTACGGATATGGATTCGATTCGGTGACCCGTATTAAACAAAAGCATATTACGAAAGTTGCCCAGTATTATCTGGGTCAATTGGCCCTTTACGAAGCCCCGGCGCGCTTCGATGTGGTTTCTATTGACTATGTTTCCGCAGAAGATTATCAAATCCAATTCATTCGAAATGCCTTTTATATGTCAGCGGATTATTAGTAAAACGTTCTCTCAATAACTACTCATGATTGTGAACGTTTTACTTAACTAGAGCGTATCTTCCCCATTCCTGATTGCCGTTTATCTACGATACGCCTTATGAGGGCTAAGACTATCCAAGGCTCGAAGCGGGAGGAATCTTTTTGCTGGCTAAAATCGAAAGTATGGCTGTGAACGGTATTGATGGTTTTATCGTGCAAATCGAAGTCGACCTGGGCGGTGGAATGCCCGGTTTTGATATTGTGGGATTACCGGATATGGCGGTTAAAGAGGCCCGGGATAGAGTACGGGCGGCAATTACAAACTCCAATATGGAGTTTCATTATCACCGGATTGTGGTCAATCTGGCGCCGGCCAATATCAAGAAGGAGGGTTCCGGATTCGATTTACCGATTGCCATTGGTATTTTAGCGGCGAAAGGAGGATTAACTCTCACCAGGATAGCGGATGCGGTTTTTATCGGAGAGTTGGCTCTTGATGGTAGAGTCCGTGCGGTGAACGGAGCTTTGTCAATGGCTATCGCTGCCCGGGAGGCCGGCAAAAAATACATCGTGATTCCAGTTGATAATCTGACTGAAGTTTCAGTTATTTCCGGAATCACTCCAATTCCTGTGGTAACATTGACACAAGTCGTGGACTTTTTAGAAGGACGATCCAATGGAGAAATCATAAAGCCGGTTTGTCATCAAGAAGAAGAAGCAGCAGCCGTTCTTGAAGATTTGGCCGATGTGAAAGGGCAGGAGCAGGCAAAAAGGGCTCTGGAGGTTGCGGCTGCCGGCGGGCACAATATTTTAATGATTGGTCCTCCCGGATCAGGTAAAACCATGCTGGCCAGAAGATTGCCGGGAATCCTTCCCTCACTTGGTCAGGATGAATCGATCGAATTGACCAAAATTTATAGCATCAGCGGTTTGCTGCCTTCCGGGGTTTCGATGATTCATACCCGGCCGTTTCGTTCCCCCCATCACACGACGAGTCCCGCCGGACTCATCGGAGGAGGCAGGATTCCCCGTCCGGGTGAAATAAGCCTGGCCCATCATGGTGTGTTGTTTCTGGATGAATTGCCGGAATTTCCCCGGGAAGTCCTGGAAGTACTCCGCCAGCCCATTGAGGACGGCAAAGTCACGATAGCAAGAGCCGCTACCTCTTTAACTTATCCAGCAAGATTCATGCTGGCGGCGGCGATGAATCCGTGAGCGTGCGGGATGCACCTTTAGCAAAACTATAAGTAATGGAAATGCTTGCCTCTCTTGGGGGAATTTCGTCTTCCGGGCCCAAGTTAGTTACTATAATTTCTTTGGCCAAACATTTAACGATTTTCCGCTTATCTTCATAGTTAATTGTGCCGTTTTCGATTAATTCGCGGAATTGGCTCAGAAGTTCTTCGATAGAATTCATTTGATTTGTGGCGATATCCTCAGCCTTAATAACGTCATCCAAGTCACGGATTCGCAGTCTTAAGTTCTCCTTTTCAATAGCGTTTTTTTGGAGTTGAGCCTCTACATCTACAAATCCAATAATTTGCTTTCGATAAAGGTCTATAACACGCTGCTTTTCAATATCTTTTTCTTGAACGGCTTTGAGTAACATCTGTTTTTCAGTCTCTACAGATTCGCGTTGGCTCTTGGTTTCCTCTAGGCTTGCCGCGACTTCCTTTATTGCATCTCCTGGATTAAGGATAAAATTTACACAGTCATCCCAAACGATATTTTCAAGCCACTCTGCGGGTACATTTTTGGATAAGCAACTGCCAAGCAATTGCCCTCGATAAGATTGTTTGCCGTCGCAACGATAATAATAAACTTTTCCCCGTTTATTATCCTTAATGTGTTCATTGCCTTCAATATTTTTTCCATAACACCAAGTTCCAATATATGTTAGCCCGCACTTTCCGCATTTAATCAGGCCGCGCAATAAATATTGGCGTTTTGAATTTCTCATAGCTTCCAATTGGTGATTGCGAAGACTAATTTGGACTCGGTCCCACTGGTCTTCTGGTACTGTTGCTGGGACCTTCCGCTCAATAAGTTCCCTTTTTTTGGTTGACCGCTTACCGTATATGTGCAAACCTTTATAGGTTGGATTAGTTAGTATAGCTCTAACTCGGCTAGGAGTCCAAAGTCCAGAGGTAGCAGTTTTAATCTTTCTTTTTCCTTTTGCGACCAACCTTCCATCTTTCACATAAGAGGTTGGAGCTTGGAATAAGTTGAGATAATCTGCAATTTTGGGACAAGTTTGATCGAGGGCATCGGCCTGATAATATATCATACGGCAAACATAGTTCTCGGAATAATCGTATCCAGGAATATTATCTTCGGATAATTCGAGAAATTTTCCAACTTTCCGATATCCATAAGGGACAATGCCGCCCAGCCATTCTCCTTTTGCAGCATGTCGATTGGCACCGAGCCACATATTGTAAAGGAAAGATTCGCGATCGAACCCGGCTTCGCCAGCAAGAATGGTAAGCATAAAACGTCCAAAAGGAGTTTCAGTATCAAATGGTTCTGTCATACTCCTAACTGTAGCGCCAGTTTGTTCAATATCATAAACCGCATTCAAAATAACCCTCGCGCCTCTGCCAAGACGTTTAACATTGAAAGTGATTATAATACAAGGAATGGAATCGGATTTTAAATCATCTATTAGACGTTTCCCATCTGGACGTCCTTCAAGAGGAATAGTTCCAGAAACTCCATCATCTTTATACCAATCAATAATTTCAATATCATAGAGGTCACAATATTTTTGAGCAAAATCAATCTGATTTTGAATAGTCTCTTTTTCTGCCTGTTCATCGGATGAGACACGGCAATAGATACGGGCTCTTAATCTACTTTTTACCATTTCAATTGCCTTTTCCGTTGTTTTTCGAATCACTTCGTTGCTGTATGGCATTGTCTAATTCCTTTTCAATAGTGTATGCAATCGGTTCTAATCTAGTTTGATTGTCGATGGAAATACTACTTCCTGGGAGAGATAGGGTAGGGGGAGGACTGAATTGAAACTACCAGGAGTATAAGTAAAAATCATGGAACACGACGATGGCTAAGACAGTCCAGTTCTTACGGCTTGGATTATAGCATATAAAAATGCTAGCAGCAGGCTTGCTGCTAAAATTAGTCCAATTGCTATAATTATACGTAATAAGATGTCTCTGCCGCTCATTTTTGTTGCTTTGAAAATATCAATTCCTTCACAACTCCAGGAATTTTTTTTACATAGATTTTTTATTGTTCTTAGAAAGCCCTTTAAATTATTTTTTTCTAGATTTTTTGTTAGTAAAGGATTTACACTAGTTTGATCAATATGTCCACTAACATGAATTTTAATATTACAAGTTTGATCATTAACAAGACGAACAGTACTGAGAATCGAGAGATATCCAATAATATGAAGAGCACGATACCCCCCATAAAGAATTACATCAATGATTAAAACTGAAAGATTTCCCTTGGTAAAACAGTATTTTTTTCCATATTTTCTACGTAACTTGCCAACAAGTCTATTTACACGTTCCCCTTTTATCGTTATATTAATCTGCTTCATATTATTGCACCTCATAAATTCCTATGTAAATGACGAACTTAACAGGACAAAGGGTGTTATTATTACTATATTAAATTGCTATGATGGTTTTCATTTTTCGTTTGCCCTGTTTAATTACCTTGAAATCCCAAGAGTTGCTTTGACACAATTTTTTTGTCATTTCTATGAATCGTTCTTCAAATTCATTTATTGTTGGAATGAAACGTGTTTGGTTACGACCAGAAAGGATATACTCAATGTGATAAGTTTGGTTGTCGATAATATTAATAATAATAGTTTCCGCAACATTAGACGTATCATCTTCACATAGTAAAATATAGGGATTTTCTGCGTTCAAAATTTTAAAACAGTGATGCATTCTCTGAAATTTATCGATAAATTGATTCCAATCATTGCCTTTGATTGTTAATGTAGTAATAATCATTTTGCCTCCTAATCAACCCTGGTGCGCATAAAGGGTATTTTTATTTTGCTCCGCCTTTTTCTGACGGGTCGAATATAATGTCTTGGTCAAAGAATCAATTTTTCAATTTGAATCTTGCTTTAACTCTTCCAGTTTATCCAGTATTTCATTTCTAGAAATAAGACCTTTTTCCTCCAAAACATTGACCAATGCATGAAAAGTATGTATTTGGCTAAAAAGAAGCTCTTCCACGGAAACTTGTTCTCTTTGTTTCATTATTTCTCCGAACTAATAGTTAGTAATATTTTAAAATTAGTTGTTCTTTGTTTGAGTATCATTTCCTAATAAAAATTCCGGTAATTTACCTACTGATGGTTTTGTATAATATGGTCTATTAATTATAAGTCTTAGTAACTCTTCAAATCCTTTTTCATAGACTTCAGGAGAAGACATATCTATTCCCAACCTAGACTTTAGAAAAACTGGCATAAATGAATCCAAATGCTCTCCTTTTTCTGCGATGATAGGAATGAATTTATTTTGGTCGACTTTAGAATATAATTCGGGAGTAATTATTTGTACTTCGGTACCCACTCCGCCTATTCTATTATCGGCCTTAGTTTTATATCCATGCTCACAAATAATTAATACTCTATCAATTTCTTTATCAAGTACCATGCTCTCCATAAACGTATACTTGTCATTACCTGGGTTTAAATTCCACTTGTCAAGTATTGCATCGACACCATTTTTCACTAATTGATTAGCTAGTTCTAGCACCCATTTTTCATGTTCAGAAGAAGTCCAGCTATAAGAAATAAAAGCTTTGTAATGTTTGACTTTTTTCATTTTAGAACCTCCACTTCAACAGGATTTTAAATGAATTGCAGTAAGGTCTGTAAACAAATATTTGAACAATATAAATTATAGCATATTTACAAATTTTAGAAACAGTAATAGTATATAGTAGGATACTCAAGTAGTATCCGACATTGCGCGAACGATAGTTCCAAATTGGGACAATAAAGGTTCCTCACACCACCGATGCCATTAGGGTATCAAATTATGTTGCCGATATGGGATTTCTATCGTCGTATATAGAAAAGGGGTGAAAAAAATGGTGAACATCAACAATTTGCAAACGCGGTTTGAGCCAAGGTCGAGCAATATTAACACATCGTAATTTGAACTGTCGTGTGGCGAAAGCCAAACGGATAGCATTCTTCTTCTAGCAATAGAAGGATAAGCTAACGAAAGGCAAAAGCGTGTGAGGTCGTTAAATAATGACTCTTCCATTTGGGCAGAGCCATTATTTGTTATTGTATAGAGCACCTTCTATTATCTGAATATACCCATTTTCGCCATTGTTATAATAGACATTTGAGGCTTTATTTATAACCTTTCCCATGTCTATAATAAAATCAAATTGTTTATTATCTTCGTTTTCGAATTTAACAATATTTTTATTTTTATAAAAAGAATTTGCAGCATTTTTTACAGTTTTTAATAGGAATGCATCTGCGTTATTATTTTTATCATTTTCATCAAATGGTCTTCCGACTTTAGATAAAACCAAATGCAACTTATCAAATCCAACTTGTATATGCAACCCAAGCATAGGTAACAGAAATAAATCAATTATAGATCGGTAAGCCAATTTAGCATCTATCTTTCCGATTTTTAACATTAATCCTGGAATTGCAATTGTAACAGAAAAAGTGTATGCTAATGCTTTTCCGACAGCCCAAAAAACTCTTTCCTTTTCATCAGTTCTCAATTTATCTAGTTTTAGGTCCTCGAGAATTCTAACTTCGTAAGGTTTTAATTCTTCAACTAATACCTTTTTTGCAGATAATGTATTAGTTGAGCAAATTGCAGTAACTGATAAAAAACGATACGGTTTTTTTGACTCTATTGTTTCTATATGTGGTAAACATAGCCCAATGAAAATTTCAGATTGGATATTCAAACCCTCTTCGTCGAGATCATAGGGAGGATATATACTGTTAAAATCAAAGAAACCTTCAGCCGTAACTTGTGAATAAATAAATCTTTTTCTATCGCTTGATTCTTTATTTAAATATGACGGTAATGAGCCGGAAACTGGTTTTATGTCTTTTGGCCTGCCAGCAATTAACCTTATTAATTCCTCGTATCCACTTTCATAAACATCCCGGGAAGACATATTTATTGGCATCCTAGACTTTAAAATATCCGGCACAAAAGAATCTATCATTTCTCCCTTTTCCGCAATTATAGGAACAAATCGCCCTTGATCTAATGCCGAACAAATAATAGGAGAAATAATTTGTGTAACATATCCACCATCATTAATCCTTTTATCAGCGTTATCTTTGTAACCACGGTCACATATAATTAATACTTTGTCGAGTGTTTTATCTGATATTATACTTTCCAAAAAGGCATACTTATCTTGACCAGGGTTTAAATCCCATTTATCATATTTTGAATCAATGCCATTGCTTAATAACCTGTCTGCTAAGTCTTTTACCCATTTTTCATGTTCAGGTGAAGTTTTGGAATAAGAAAGTGAAACCTTATATTTCATTTATCAATTACCCCGATTGTTTCGTATTGTATGATTTGATTCTCATGGCCTACACACCTTACACGGAACATACCCAGCATTCAACGCCTCTTGTCTGCTATGAAACACAACCAGATTCCCAGGACTAATCTTTTGGGCCCACCGGCAAGAAGGATGATGAAACTTGTCCGATCTGGCACTGCCCCAATATTCTTGGCTGGCTATTGGTTCTAATCTAGTTTGATTGTCGTTGGCAATAGTACTTCCTGGGAGAGATAGGATAGGGGAGGATTGAATTGCAAAACTACCGGGAGAGCAAGTAAAAATCATGGATGATAACACAGTGATGGCTAAGATTGTAAAGATAATCTTGGAGCGCATGAGTATTACCTCCTTTGATTTTAAATATCTTAATGCGGTAATAAAGATAGTACTGCACTTATCACTGCAGCTACCATAAATATTTTTATTAGAACTTTTATAAATTTGTTATCATCTTGAAGATCGAAAATATGTAAAAACATAGCTATACCTGCAATTATCAATCCAACACCAAAAATATCGCTGATTGTCCATGTATTTCTACAGATGCTCCACTTTTTGAGCCACCCAAAAAATATTGTGTTTTGACGATATATGTTCCTAATAATATAATAAGTGGCGATGGTACTGTATGAACCAGAATAAGTAACAATAATTCCCATGGTTTATAAGGTTCATGGTTTTTGTATTTTTTATTACGTCGATGTCGATATGCTTGGCTCATAAAGGTTTCTTCCTTTTGCTTTAAGTCTTTTCTTCATTAAATCTACTCCCAGTCCATAGATAGGGAGGCTTAGAATCAATGACTTCAACTTTTCTCACCCATAAGCGGGAACTAAGTGATGAAGATTTACCCTACGATTACAATTTTTCTCCGCAAAACGGACAGAAATATACGACAAATTCACCGCTTGTCATAATTTCGCCGACTTCTTCAGCTTCACCATTTTTAACATCTTCTTCTATTGCTCTTGATTCATGAGAAAAAATCCACTGCTCATCATCTTTGAAAATGGTAAAAGTCACTACCCTTTTTAACACGGAATTTCTTTCGTTTAATTGATTGCAACAATGAATCTTACCCAAATACACACCTTCTTTTGTTTTTCAAGGCAGTTACGGCCACCATTTACCCTAGTGAAGATTCGGTTAAATAGTACAACATGTATCTCACACACCATACCTTCAACTTTTCACAAATCCCGTTTCCACTCCCAGTCCATAGGTGGGGCATGGGGAGACCAGCTTTGCTACATGGAGATATTTAGCCGGTCGAATTAACACTTATCGTCAAAAATTTCTTCAAAATTATCAGTATGATACCCACAAAATATTTGACCTGATTTGTAATCTGCCACAATACAATGCCCCGGTATTTGCGGTATTTCACCTAAAAAAACATAGGTTTTATTTTTGTCAAAAGGATGTTCTTTATAATCAAAAACATATTTAATTAAACTATTTTGCCTTGGCGTTGAAGCCATTTCTTTCCTCCATAACTTGTCAATCGGAATATATTTTTTCAGTCTCAGTCCATAGGTAGGGTAGGGGAGAGAATTATTCGGAAACTATAATATATGCACAAAATGACATTACACAAAGGATTAAACACATAAATAGTATAAAATAATATGATACTGGATCTCCCTCTTTACTAGCATATTCGCTCCAGTGGTGATAATAAAAGCAAATTTCCTTTTTTATTAAACCAGTTAGTATCCCACCCAAAAATGAAGCAGACAACCATAAAAAGAAGCCACGAAAAAATAGTGCATGAATATGGATTTTTAGTATTGTAGCATTGATAATAACAAATATTATAAATGCAATAAACAAATAGAGAAGTGTAAACAAATAATATTTTGGTATTAATTGATAAATGTTGTTAATCTGTTTCTTTTTTAATTCTTTAATAGACTCTATGAAAGAATAGAATCTCTTCTGTATATGTGAAAACTTTCTGCTTTCATAAAATTTGTCAATATCGCTATTTTTAATATGCATAATAAATGAATCGTTATTTGACAAAGATATTTCAATGAAATTATTATCATATTTGAATCCTATAGTCTTATTGTTTTTTAAAAAGGCATAAATACTATCTCTATTTGATAATAATTCCATATAATTGAATGATTTGTCTAAATATTCTACTGGAATTCCTTCTGTTTTTTGTTTGTATATAATCACTTAGACTCCTCCATGCTGAATAATCATTATCAAGCCACTCAGAAGCCTGATGTCATAAATAGCCCATATGATAAATATATGTATTGGCCTAACTGACATAGTCAATTTCCATTCCTAGTCCATAGGTAGGGGAGGCGAGAACCCTCAAACCCCAATCATTCTCAATCCCCGTATTTTAAGTAAATACAACAGTCGCATTTAATTCAATGGATTTCTTAGCAGCATAATATAGCCTTAAACATATGTAAGACTCTATCCCATATCTTTTCCATTTTGTATTGCCTTGACCTTGATTATCCGCTGTATTCCAAACTTCATCTGACTCCGGGTCAATATCCAGTGGAAGTTCAAGGTATTGGGCCAAGGCCTTACATTCTTCCAATAACATATATGAAGAACCTATCATTTCACCGGGTATTTCAAGTTCTTGATCTGTAAAGATTACTTCGCTAAATTTAACCGGTACATAAAAGCCTTCACAATCGCTATGGAATAGGAGATGATCAAATCTTTTCATTTCCCTGGGTTTAGATTCACCAGTGTCTTCCCCAAGACTGGAATAATACTCTTCTAATAAAGGGTCCTTTTCAGGGCTATCCTTTCCGGGAGAGGGGAGAGGTTTACCGGCCCATAAATAAGCTGCAATTCTTCTTAAATAATGTAAACCAGAATATCCATACATATCAAAAGAACAGGATTCTTCATTTAGGTGGGTAGGTTCGTTGTAGGTAGGTGAGTTATTATTCGCTAATGCTTTATTAACTGCTTCAAAGGTCTTTAAGTAATAATTATATCCTTCTTCATCTTCTGTTAATTCAGCTAATATTCCAACAGATAAGGCTAAACCCAAAAGATCACCCCGTTTTTTATTAGTGGTCTGACGTTTCATAATAGGAGCAGCAGACAATTTTCAATGTCAGTTCAAAATACCTTATGTTTAGTCCCAGTCCACAGATAAGGAAGGGGAAAGGGGATTGAATTGTATTTCAAAACATGAACTTTCGAATAGCCGAACTAAGTTCAGGAGATATAAAATTGTTTTACTTAATAGAATAGCCATTTTCTTCTAAGGAAGATTCTATAGAAATCCCACTAACCTTAAATAGCTGGCAATTGACTAAATCAGCATTATTGATATCAAATAAAGCAATATTTTTTCCTTCGTTACCTGAATTAGAATTGCTAAAAACGCTTCTATATATAATCCCATCAAAACCATTCGTTTTAAATAATTCAGCAATAATTTGAGTAGGAGCATATTCAGCTCGATTATCATTATTTGTTACAGGTTTAGAAAAGGCAACGTCAATATCTGTCCATACCGCCTTTTTCATTTTTTCTTGATCTGGTTCATTTAAATAAAATTTAGTTTTTTTCTGAGCTATTGAACAATCAATTAAAACTAAATCTTTTATAGTCTTAAATAGCCCTACTGAAACAAGAGAACCAATCCATGGGCGTACTTCTGATATGGCAGTATCGCTTTTCGTTGCAAGATATAGAAAAGGAATTCCTTTAGGATTTGCCCGCCCTTCAGAAGCTTGATAGGGTAATGGTTTCATACGTTTTTTATGGTATGGAAACGGAATATCACAATCATAGTTATCTTTTTCATCATAATGAGGTTCTAAGTCATTACCAAGTTGTGCTCTACACAAAAGCGAACCTTCGCAAAGCTGAACTTGACGTTCATTACTTGTTTCCAATACTGCTTGTAGAAAATCATCGACTTTTTTCTCGTGTATATATCTATTTCGATTAAGGATGCTACAAGAGAATTTCTCAAAATCAAGCCAAGAAGTAAATTCTGCCATATTAACCTCCTTAAATTTAACTTATCCTATTTATATGCTATATGGACTTTTCCTAATATTAAAAGATTGTTTTGAATATATCCCTTGTTTTAACTGGTTTATCAAAGGTGGAAGAGAAGGGAGTGATTTTATCAATCGCAGCATTTGGAGGCTTAAATAGGTTTTATACTAATTTAAGTGCTAATTTTTAGGACTAAAACTCAGCTTTTCATAAAAGTTTAACAATCAACATTGCCTTTTTTAATAGCCATAGCAATTTTTTGGACCACGAGAGCTAGGTCATCTTCAATTTCATGTTCCCAAAATCTTAAGACCAACCAGCCCATTTCAGCAAGTTTTTCATTAACAAACTCCGCACGTTGCCTATTCCTTTCCAGCTTGTTTTCCCAATATTCTAGATTAGTTTTAGGTGTATGGCCGTGGATTGGGCAATTATGCCAAAAGCAGCCATCAATAAAAACTACAACTTTTGCTGAAGAGAAAATAAGATCAGGGCGGCCCGGAATTTTTTGCTTGTTTTTAAGTTGATACCTACAGCCATATTTCCATAAAGCCTTACGAAGTAAAAGTTCCGGCCCGGTATTTTTTTCCTTGATATTTGACATGCAGCGGCTTCTCTGCTCTTTGGTCATTAAATCAGCCATCAAATTTACTCCAATCACATATAAGCATAATTGGCAATCAGATAGCCAAATCCAGTGGCAAATCAGATATGTCTTTCAGACGTTTTCCATCAACCATTGTCTTTAAAATTGACATGGCTTCTTCCTGATTTAACGTTTCAACCGCTTTAATTAATTCATATAGAGCAAAATGGTAAACACAATCAATATCTCCTGTACCTAAAGCGATAGATGCCAAGCGGCTTGGAAGCGGTTCGCCTGTCACAACAACAATATGAGGGAGGTGGCCCTTGCGGTTACGGATTAAATTAAGGGCTTCCGAACGGCTGTTTTGGCTTCTATCAGAACGGATTGTCCATTTTGCAGAAATGTTCGCATGCAAAATAGGCTTTCCGCCATTTTTTGCCCGTATCGTGGCGCCGTGTGCCACGGTATCATCAACAATAACGGCAGGGTTGTTTATTTGTTCATCACTTAGCAAATTGCGGATAATGACTATATCGGGAGCTATCGAGTAATCGTTGCCAAGCACTGCTGCTAATTCGGGATTAGATGCAGCGATCCGGTCAAGTTCAGATAGGTGGGAGTATTGCTCATAATTGGCTATAGCCATTCTGTTACGGTTGCCGATTTTTGCGATTTCCCATTCTCCCGGACGTAAATGCCCTAATTTAGGAAAGGTTTCCCGTAAGAAATCAGCATTGCAAGTTTCAAAGGCACTTCCGCTTGTTTGCCCGGCAAGGCGTTCACCGGTTTCTGAACATAATTGTTCAGCGATACTTTGTGCAATATGTAAAGAAGTAGCACTAGATTTGTCTGCATTGCTCGGGATGCCATGGGAATCGGTAATAAGAATAGAATCCAATATAGCTTTATGATACTGTTTGCGTGCTTCGGTTAGCATTGCTTTTTTTGCGTCATCAGTCATATTGCATATCCTTCTTTAGCGGCGTTTTCTAGGCAGCGGCGGATTTGGATGCCAACTGCTTTTGCTACTGGTGGGGGAAAGGCATTGCCAATTTGCCTATATGCCGCAGTTTTTTTACCATAGAATTCCCAATCATCAGGGAATCCTTGGATTCTAGCCGTCATCCTTACTGTCAGGCGCGGAAGCCCGACAAAATCATGTTGAGGTGCTTCATCAGCTATTCCAGATCCATCTACTCCAAGTGTAGCCCATGCCTTTTTCGCCCGTGTTGGGCCTAAATCGGGGCCACCGTGTTTTTTGCTTCCGCCAACTAAGGTGGGGGCAATGTCATTGGCCCAATGTTTCCATTTTGGAGCAATGAACCAATTTTTTTCGGCCATTAAATCATGAAGGAGTTCTCCGACTGTTAGAGGACGGATCTCACTTGGCTTGGGCCATTCAAAATGATTGGCAATATCTTTGCGGATTGCAACAAAAATTACTCTCGGCCGCAATTGGGAAACGCCGAAATCGGAAGCGTTTAATAATTTCCATTCTGCAGTATAGCCTAAATCATTTAATTCATTGATTATACGCTGACGGTATTCGTCAAATACTGTATCTAGGATTCCTCGGACATTTTCAAGCATTACTGCTTTTGGCATGATTTCACCAACAAGGCGTAATGCTTCCGGGAATAAATTGCGTTCATCATTTTCTCCTTCTTGTTTTCCTGCTTTGGAGAAGGGGGGACAAGGAACACCACCGGATAGTAAATCAATCCCTCTTAAATCATGCCCATTAAACGTTTTTATGTCTTGCTCATGAACTTTCCATGAAGGCCGATTTAAGCGCAAAGTTGAACAAGCATAAGAATCAATTTCCAAAAGCCCTACATGGTTAAAACCGGCTTGTTCTAATCCTAATGCTTGGCCGCCGGCGCCAGCACATATTTCGAATGATGAAAACATATGGATTCACCTTGTTAAAGTATTTTTATTAATTATACTATAGCCTAACAAGCTACGCCATATGAAAGGGGAAAGCAATTATCACTTTTGATTTATAATATAATCAATTAAGGATGCCATTCTTTTGTTTCTTTGGCTAAATTCTTTTGTACGTGAACTCATAGAATATTTATAATCTCTTAGGCAAGCGTTACTATATTCATGATTACTTCTTAAATCTTCATAAAAATGAGAGACTTTGTCTTTAATTGTTTCTGGTTTTATTTTATATTCATTACAATACCATGCTAAACACCATAAGCCATACAAATGGCTTACACCTGCTATTTTTAACTCGGAATAATCTAAATTCAAGATTTTAAGAACGTTAGTTATTTGAAGAAACCTTTTTCTAACTTCCGCATAATTGATTTCTTTTTCTGCATAGGTTTCATATAACTTATCTAAAATTTCTTGGTCCGCACCCAAAGGTTTACCTTCTAATTGCATGAATAGAAGTTCTGAAATAAATTCAGTGTCTTCCATTCTGCTTTTTTCAACAATTTTTAACCTTTCTTTCCAAAATGGGTCATTAGATAGATCGTAAATTGTTTTTAATAATTCAGTATCATGGTATTTTGCGTTTCTTAATTCTTGACCCTTTAATGGTTCACCATTACGGTTTAGTCTATCAAAAATATTATCAATAATTGGCAGTGAATTCACGTCAATGTATTCAATTGGCAATAAATAGGTCCAAAATTGTTTTTTATAATCACGGAACTCTTCTTTATCTAAGTCTTTAAAATATGAGCCAGAGAGATTATCATCGTCTAATTCGTCAACAGGGAACTCATTAGTTATAGGAATCTCGTTTCGAATAAATTTAACTATTGAAGTTAACCGCTGTTTGCCATCAATAACTTCATAGGTGGTTTTGCCAGTATCTACGTCAACTATTTGCCTTAAAAAAATGGGCGGCATGGGAAAATTTTTCATTATACTATCTATTAGATAGGAATGCTTTTCATCACTCCAAACACTCCGCCGCTGATACGGAGGATTAAAATTATATTTTTCCAATTGATAATTTTCCCAAAAAGTTGAAATAGTGATAGAATTTGAATCCCGCTTTATAAAATTTTCCATTTTATTCCTCCAACATATCACAAGAATCATATAAAATATAGTTTTTAAAAAGGCTAGTTATGACTGCATTTAAAGTTCTATCAATTGATGGATTAATTATCCTTAAATTAATATCATCGTCAAAGTTCATAAATAACTCATCTAATTCCGCTCTATCAACATGCCAGTATGAAATTCCACAAATAAGTACCTGATCATTTTTCTTAATCTTTTTTGCCAAAGACACAACATCTGTCCTGATTTGGTTCGCCCATGTATATTTGAATCTACCGGATTCACCCGCCGGCGGAATTAAAGCGGTAAGAGCATAGTTGCCATCTAAATTTTCATAAGCAACTTCAAAATCTGCTAATTTACCGTCCAATAATTCATAATTATATTTTATCGAATAAGCTGGTTTTTCATTTATAATTTTATGCGTAAAACTTATAGAACCATGCGGCTTAAAAATTTTAAATTTTAAATTAAATTTATTGCTTTCGAAGGGGAGAATTCCAAAATTAATACCACATAGTTTAAGTGTTTTTTCTAGCCAAATATCATAGTTATATGTTACAACAATAACTTCATCAATATCTGGGTTTGAGTTTAATTTTTTAAAATATTTTCCCCATTTCCAGTTATCAATTTTGATACCAGACTCAGGCACACAATTATCATAGTGAACAAATAAATACTTTAAATACTGAAGTAATTCTTTATAAGCGAAGATGAAAGTATTAACTTGATTTGGCACCCCTTTTTTGGGCTTAATAGATTGTGATGAAGCTAGAACATTTGCACATGTAATAATATCTTCAATTAATTTCATTGCTGAATCCTGATCCATATGGGGGCGCGCACCTAATGTCCATAGATTAGGACAATGCTTAAAAGATAAAAAACCCGATTCATTATCACAAGGCCATTTTACATGAGAACCATATTTAAATAAATTATTTACATCAATTTTTTGTTGAAATCCAAAGGTGGTCAAAAAATCAATGGTGAACCCATTACCTAAGATTATAAAAACCTTCATGGTTTTCCCCTTCTTCGATGAGAGCGTCCTTCTAAAATAAAGTATTTAAAACGACTTGATGTCTTCAGAATTTGATATTTATTTTTTACGCCTCTCGTTTTTCCCTCTCAAAATAAATCATCATACGAACCCTAATCAATTGCTTGTCCACGCAAAAGAATTCAGCCAATTCCCAATCATGGCTCAACCCTTTGGAGCAAGCCCTTTCTAAATCCTCAATCGGTATTAAAAATCTAGCAGCCCATACCATTGCCCGATATTCTTGTCTGCTAATTTCGAGGGCTTCTTGATAATTGAGTTTGGCCTTAATTATACGGTCTCCTGCGCTAGTGAAGTGGTGACCGAGTTCTTCGGCTAAGACACTCCTGAAATGAGCTCTGTTTTTGAAGAGATTCCTTGATAACATTATCCAGGGATTCTTTTCGGAATAGTATATTGCCTCGATCGGCCATTCAAAGTTCCAAAATTCGACACGAATTTTATTTTGAGTAGCAATTTTGATGAGTTCGTATGGCATTTTGAAACCTCCATGATGTATCGTGGTTGTCGAATTTTAACGAAACCCTAATTTAAATCAAAAACCCGCTATTTTAGCAGGTTTATCGTGGTGCCTGATTTATTTGTATTATTTAGCCATTCGTAGTTCTCGTATATCGTCAGCGTTTTGAACTGACTTTCGAACAAGATAATTGATATCAGTTGATAGACCTTCAATTTTTCCGGATAATCGAGCCATTTCAACTTTGAGGTTATCAAATTCGGCCTCATGCGTTTCACTTGCATGTCGAAGTGATTGTAGAATTTCTCCGTGCTCGGATTGTTGGGTTTTAATGAGACTAATATCCTGTCTTATACCTCTTAATTCGTGGTTCATGTCGGTCATTTTTTGGTCAGTACTATTTACTTTTTGGGCTATCAGCTCTAATAGTTCCCGATCAGTCATGTGGCTTGTCCCCCTGGTTTTTATTTTCTTCCTCGCGGATATATCTAATTGCATCTTCAAGAGATTTACGGGCCTTAGGGGGTAGCTCATCTAAAGGGTTATCAGACCGATGGGCAGCAAGGACTTTGAGTTGACCGGAAGATAGTTTTTCTTCAAGTTCTTTATAATTTCGAATAGTTGAACGGCCCAAAAGATAATCAATCGTAACATTAAAATAATCCGCCAAACGATTTAATGTAGTTAAATCTGGCTCTCGTTCACCCTGTTCATAATATCCATAGGCACTTGGAGTAATATCTAAATGTTTTGCTATATCTCTCTGCTTTAAACCTCTTTCTTCACGAAGCAATCGTAGTTTTTCACCTACTATAGGGTGTGAAGGAGTAACGGAATAATTTGTTCTTTGCTCATGGATTTCAGAAAGACCCATTAAATAATCAATTGTCGTATTATAAAGTTTAGAAAACGATTCAAGTGTCTTAGGATCTGGATTTCTTAGACCTTTTTCGTATCTATTTATCGTTGCATCAGACACATTGAGCATTTCCCCAACTTGTTGTTGAGTCCAACCCATTTTTTCGCGCAGTTCTTTCAGTCTATTCGGTAAGGTAAAACTCATTTAATTCCCCACTTTCTAAACTAATTTTACCATGTTGGTAGTAAAAATAAATATTCTTTACCATTATGGTAGAAAAATTGTTGACATTACCAGAATGGTAGTTTATAATAAAAACATCAGCTACCGATTTGGTAGTATTTAATATAAGGAAGTGAATTAAATGACACAAAATATTGATCTCATGAAAATGAAGCAAATGCGCAAGAAAAAGAAGTATTCATTAGGGCATATGGCTGAAATTCTTGGATATAAATCGCCGGCAGGTTACAGTTATTTAGAATCTGGCAGATGTAAAATTAGTGCTGATCAGCTTTTGATAATTGCCAACGAGCTTGGAATTTCAATTGTAGATCTTTATTTATGCCCCGTTCCTACCAATTTGGTAATAAATATTTCTTCCGTCCTTGAAAAATCTGCCTAAAGGAGTACCACCATGGACAAGCCTAACACCACAAAATTCCCGCTGAAACTCCGGGAACTATTCAAGCAAAGCGGCCCCGATGAGTTATTAATCAATGTACTTTTCGGGGGCTTAACCAAAGAAAAGGAGGAACCCAAGCAATGAAAACTCTCTCAAATCTCAACCAACATAAACAGCCGCTAATATGCCGCAATAAAAAAGGCGAATTCATTGGGTTTGCGATTTGCGCTGGTATTATGCTCCTTGAAGTATTTCTATTTGTCAGAGCTATCCGCTAAATCTTTAATGGGAAAGGGGGTGAACATCATGGCCGGAAAGTCAAAGTCAATGAATCCGTATGAAGTCAGAAAAGACGGCCACAAAATCATTTTACTGTTGCCTGTTATCCCGCCTTATAGCCCTAAAACTGCTGCTTAGAGAAATACCCGGCCCCAAGATGTGAAGCCGGGTACTAAAGGGGATAGGGAAACGGGGATGGACTTGAAAGTCCTTATGACTTAATACTACCACTCGAATTGGAATACAACAACGAATCAAGTTACCGGAAAGGGGGTGTATTTGTGTATCAAAAGTACAAAGAAACAGGCAATATTTATCTTCGGTCACGGTTGGCAGCCCAGTTAAGCCGACAGGAAGCCCTTGAAAAGTTAAACTTCGACTATGAAACGCTCGGAAAATATGAACGTGGGCAACTTATTCCCTCGGATGAAACGGTTATCATAATGGCCAGGGTTTACCACGACCCAATCCTAAAGTTAGAGCATCTTTTCGGGAAGAACCCAATTGGCCGTTCGCTCGGCTGGAAGATTGACAGAACCGACCTATCTCAATGCACTCTTGGTTTTCTGGGGAAGTTTAACGATGTGGCCGGGGATAGGGACCAATTAATTGCCATTGTAAGTGATGGCGTAATCGATGATTCAGAACAGAGCCAATTTGATTCTATTATGGCTAAATCAGATCGGCTGGTTCAAGAGGCAATCAAATTGAGGTTTACAGCAATGTATCGCACAAAAGAAAAAACCGCCTTTGCAGAGGCAGTTTAGACGAGCATCTTTTCCAAAGTTTATCCCGTCTTTTTTATTTTATCACTTGAAAGGGTTGATTGCAATGCCACGTAAGACACCGGATGAAATATTCACGGTCGTTAAAATATATGAGCCTGACAGAAATGCCGAGATTAAGGCGTTGCAAATTGTATTGAAGGCAAAATCCAAACAAAAGGCAGAAGCTCAAGAGAAGGGGGCGTAAAAATGTCAGACTTAAGATTTTATGGCCGGATTACAAAGCCGGAACAATATCTTATAGACACCGATCGAGAAACCGGGGCGGTGGTTGTAAAACACCCAAACGGTGAAGAGATTATGGTCGTCGATAAGGATGTAACCCTGATGTTGGCCATGGATATGATTAAAGCTTCATTATCGGATGTTCAAAATGAAACCGGGAAAGACATCAAGATTGTCACTATATTTGAGACCGGGATTTCGAATGGATTGGAAAAGGTTTCTTGATTTTTAAGTGAGGAGTGTTTTACATATGTCAAGGCCAAGAAGGATAAAACCAAGCGGTTTAAAACCGGGTGACACAGTAAAAATGGTTCATTGTCTTGAAGCCGAGCACTACCCGGATAAGGTTTGGATAACCCGAAGTGAACCATGGGATTTATGTGGTTCAGAAGTAATACTACTCGAAGGCTTCCGTGGGGGATTTGCTACAGAATTTTTGCAAAAGGTTAGTTAGTCCCGTATTCATCCGGTTAATTTCCGGGAAATGAATTCGGTTAATCCATCAAACCCGGACCTCTAATTTGAGGTCTCGGGGGATGGGTGAGAAAGGAATGATTGATATGTACGCTTCAATTGAACTCCATAAAGACGTTTCGGTATCAGTGGAACCTCGGAAGTATAGTTCTTATTTGTGCCTTAAAGTCACGACTTCTGATCAATTCGCTCCTGAAACCATTTATATCTATGGTACCAATGACCAATTACGGGAAATCGCTCAAAGTATTTTGTCACAGTTACCGGTGGCAAAACAACCGGAACAGAACAACGACTCTTCACCGGTACTTTTAAAGGCCGGGTGAGGCCATGATTATTGAATCAGTTTTATGGAACCAAGTTATTAAGGAGGCTAAGAAAAATGAGATTAATGACCCTCAAACTAAAGAATTTCAAGGGAATAAGGTCCTTCGAATTACAGGCAAACGGGGAAAACGTAAGCGTGTTCGGTGATAATGCGACTGGAAAGACAAGTATCTTTGATGCCTTTTTGTGGCTTTTATACGGTAAAGACAGCCAGAATAAGGCGGATTTCGAGATCAAAACATTGGGCAAAGATAACAAACCGCTCCACGGCCTTGAACATGAAGTAGAGGCTGTTTTTGAACATAACGGTAAACCCCTTAATTTAAAAAAGGTATTCTCGGAGAAATGGACCAAAAAAAGAGGATCGCCTACAGCCGAATTTTCAGGCCATACAACGGATTATTTCGTCAACGGCGTACCGGTGAAGGAGTCGGAATATAAGGTCAAAATCTCCGAGATTGCCAGCGAGACGATATTTAAACTCCTAACCAGTCCAATTTATTTTAATACCCAGCTTTCATGGCAAGAACGACGGAAAACGCTCCTTCAAGTTTGCGGGGACATTAGCGACGAGGATGTAATTGCCACAAAAGAATTGCTTAGTAAACTGCCTTCAATCCTCCAAGGAAGGACTATCGAGGATCACAGGAAAGTTATCGCCAATCGCCGAGCCATGATCAATAGCGAACTTGATAAAATCCCGATTCGAATCAGCGAAGTTCAACAATCATTACCGGATATCAGTAATCTAATCCCCGATGCGTTACCCGCAGATATTCAAAAGTATGCCGGCATGATTCAGGAAAAGCAGCAGGAATTGATTTCAATCAAAAACGGCGGCGAAATATCCGAGAAAATCAAACAACTCCGCATTGTTGAGGGTGAGCTCCTAAAAATCAAGAATGAATTTCAAAGCGCCATTAATGGCCAAGTCCAAATCAAACGGAATGACATCAATCACCTTGAAGACCAAGCCGCGGCATTAAGGCGGGAAAGTATTCCAGTTGATTATTCAGAAACTATTGACCAGCTTAATGGACAAATCAAAACACTCAACAATGAACTAGAAGCTCTCCGGGGTGAATGGAGAACCTTAAAGGTATCAGAGTTTGAATTCGAACAATCTGAAACATGCCCATTATGTGGACAAGCTTTACCAGAGGATCAGTTACAGGCAGCCCGTGAAAAAGCCTTGGCTGATTTTAATCAACAGAAATCCGAAAAGATTGAGAAAAACGTCGAAACCGGTAAGAAAAAAGTTGAAGATATCACAAAGCTTGAAGCTAAAATTTATGAGCTGAAACAAAAAGAATCTGAGGCCAATTCACTGGTTGAGGGCAAAAAGGCGCAACTTACCGAGCTTGAAAATCGGATTGCATCCATTCGGGAAACCATTACAGTCTTACTTCAAAATTCTGTTGAGCAAACCCCGAAATACCAAAACAAACTTCGTGAGAAAGAAGCTTTGGATAAGGAAATTAAGGAAGCAGAGAGCGGGAAAGAGGCGGATATACAGCCATTACAAACTAAAATTGATGAGCTAATCCGCGATAAGGCAGTCCTTGAAAAAGCTCTTAATGATGTTGAGTACCGGAAAAAAGGACTGGCCCGGATTGAAGAACTTAAAAAACAAGAACGGGATTTGGCTGTCGAGTATGAGCGGTTGGAACAAGAACTTTATCTGACTGAAGAGTTCATTCGGACAAAGGTCAATCTTTTGGAAGAAAAAATCAATAGTCGGTTTAAGCTGGCGAAGTTCAAACTTTTCGCAGAGCAAGTAAACGGAGGACTCCAAGAGGTTTGTGAGACGCTTTATGATGGAGTTCCCTATTCATCCGGATTAAATTACGGACACCGGATTCTGGTTGGTCTTGATATCATTCGGACCCTATCGGAACATTATGGATTTTCGGCGCCAATCTTTATTGATAATCAGGAGAGCGTTACTCGGTTGCCGGAGATGAATGCCCAGATTATAAGCTTAGTTGTATCAAAGCCGGACAGAAAACTACGCATAGAGTACCCGGAAAGAATCTTAGAGGAGGCAAGCTGATATGAGTAACCAAACCAATGGGCAAGAGAAGAACAAAGAAGAACTAGCCAAGAAAGAACCAACAGCATCCGAACGATTTACATTCATGGTTGTTAAAGAGTTTGGCAATGGTGTCGGAGAGATAGCCTTAACCGATTTTCAAAAGCGTTTAGTCCAGAACTATTTTATCGCCATGGATGCAACATTGAAAGCAGCCGAGGAAAAGCGGAAAAAGAAATCAACTCATCAGGAATCGCTGCCTATTGTATGGCAAAACGTTAATATGGCTCAACTGGCTTGCGATGTCGTATCAGCAGCCAGAGTAGGGCTTGATCCGGCACAAAGCAACCATATTGCCATGATTCCCTATAAAAACAATGCCCTTAATAAATACGATATCGGATTTATTGACGGGTACCGGGGAATCGAATTGAAAGCTAAAAAGTATGGCTTGGATATCCCGGATGCGGTAACAGTGGAACTCGTTTGTCAGAACGATAAGTTCAAAGCAATCAAAAAGGACCGTAGCAATCAAATCGAGAGTTATGAGTTTGAGATCGTTGATAGTTTTAACCGGGGAGAAGTCGTTGGGGGTTTTTACTATCATTCGTATTCAGAGTGCCCCCAAAAGAACCGGCTTGTTGTTTTTACCTTGAAAGACATATTGAAACGTAAACCAAAGTATGCCAGTGTCGAGTTTTGGGGTGGGGAAAAAGACAAATGGGAAGGCGGCCAGAAAGTCGGTAAGGAACAAGTTGATGGCTGGTATGAAGAAATGTGCTACAAAACGGTTTACCGAGCCGCCTATAACAGTATAACCATTGATAGCCAAAAGATCGACGATGACTACCTCCACCTAAAACAGATGGAACATAAGTTGGCCGAAGCGGAAATTGATGCAGAAATCGGCGAAAATGCCAACAAAGAGCCTATCGACATTACGGGAACTGTTCATCCGGATAACGGTCCTGAAACTGGAAAACAGCCGGAACCAAAAGATGATAAGCAACCGGAACAACCGGCAAAACAAAAAACCTTGTTTCCGGGTGAGGAGCCGGGATATTGATTACCATCAAATCTTTGGCTTCCAGCAGTCACGGAAATTGTTATATCGCCGACGATGGTCAAACTCAAATATTGATTGAATGTGGCATACCCATAAAGCTTATTAAACAAAAGCTTAATTTTCAGCTATCAAATATTGCTGGGGTATTAATTAGCCACCAACATCTTTGACCACTGCAAGGCCGTTAAAGATGTTTTGAAAGCTGGAATGGAAGTTTATATGTCCAGCGACACAAAGGAGGCTTTAACGGCTTCCAGAGACATCATAGATGGTTTTCATAGGGTCAATGTGATTGAGTCAAAAAAGGAATTTAAACTTGGTTCTTGGGTAGTTCTCCCCTTTGATTTAGTCCATGATGTCGAGAATTTAGGGTTTTTATTACAGAACCAATGCGGTGAAAAGCTTATTTACATCACAGATACCGCTTATTGCAAATATACCTTTTCTGGATTGAATTACATCATGATAGAGGCGAACCACTCCCGGGATATTCTGAATGCTAACGTCAAAGCCGGGACCGTCCCGGACGCAATGAGGCGGAGAATTATAAAGACTCATTTCGGATTGGAGCAAGTCAAAGAGTTTTTGAGGAGTAACGATTTATCGGCGGTTAACGAAATCCATTTGATTCATTTATCCGATGGAAATTCGGATGAAGCCAGATTTAAGAGAGAAATTCAGGCTTTAACTGGCAGAATGATTAACGTTGCAAAGGCATAATCTTATTTTGAAAATTTCTTGAGTTTCTTTATCAAATTTGCCATTACATTATTTATTTTATTATCAATTGTCAGCATTAGTATTAAGCCCGTTATGGTAGTGGCAAACACAATTTTAATAATATCTAAGGAATTATCCATTTCAATGCTCCTTTTGTATTGATTAATAAATCGTATGAGACTATCTAGTAAAATATGTATCTCATTTGGTCAAGCAGTTCGTTATCAAATCATCAAAATAATAAATATTGGTTTAGGACAGGGTTACATAGACCGCAGATATTGGTCGCTCCTTGCATGGGAGCGTGGATTGAAACAATGGAAAATCAGGGCTAAGGACAATCCCGCGAACGCCGGGATCGGGGAGTAATCCCCGCTCCGTTCAACCTGCGCAGGAATCATGATAAATCGAGGTTAGATATGAATAATAAGGACAACATTATCAAGCTTATTCAAAAGTTTTCATATCGCCACCAAACATGGCAGGTGTTCTCAGACTTCGTAGAAATGTCGGCCATAGCCATAAGTAATTCCATAGATTGGCCGCAAAGAGAAAAACGTGAAGAACAATACATGAGTATCATTTCCCGCTATGAGCCAAAAGAGGTGGAGAAATTCCCGGAACTATTCGGGGCGCTGATTTCAGCTCTCGAAGATGAACTTACCGGAGGCGGCCCGGGGGATATATTGGGCCAAGTATTTCATTCTTTGGAACTCCATAACAAATGGACCGGCCAATTCTTCACCCCGGTTCATATCTGTGAAATGATGGGCCAAATAGCTTTGGGGGATTATGAATCCATAATTGATAAAAAAGGTTATTTAACCCTATCGGAACCGTGTGCCGGATCCGGCGCCATGGTCCTCGGATTTGCCAAAGCAATGCAGCAGAAAAAGTATAACTATTGTTCACAGATGGTTGTAACGGCTGTGGACGTTGATTTGAAATGTGTGTATATGACTTATCTCCAATTATCGCTTTACGGTATCCCGGCAGTTGTTATTCATGGAGATACACTTTTAGTCAAGGAATATTCAAGATGGTACACGCCGGTCTATATCTGGGATGGCTGGGAACGGAAACAAGAATGCGGAATAGTGACGCATTCGATTGAGAAGCCGGTTGATGTGCCCCAAGAAGAAAAGGTGGCTATTGTTTTACCTTTAAGGGCGCCAGAAAGACCTAGAAAACGAAATAAGGCCGAGCAGATGCCTTTGATTGATTTGGCTGACTATGAAGAAATGGCTAAGAAAAATGCGGGGTGATTTTGGCTATGAAGCAATATTATGTTTTGGCCAGAGACCAACTAGGCGAGTTATATCGTTGGTATTGGCCAGCCGAGAACATCGAAGATCTCGTTAATAAGTTCAAACATTCTGATATTGCAAAAGGACAGGAGATAATGAATTTTGCTATACGGATTTCTGGGCAAGCAGAACCGGATTGGTTTAAACAACGCGAATCAGAAAAGCAGTTAAGTTTATTTGAGGATGTGGTTAACCTATGATTTCAGAGGTAGAATTCCTTAAACTCAATATTGAAAACCAATTACTTAAAAAAGAGCTTGCACGAGAACAGGTCAAGCGAAAAAAGGTTGAACAGGAGTATAGGGAATTGGTTGAACTAACACAAAGAAAAGCGGTGGGCTTATGAAGGTAATTACTCTTCAGGACCCTTGGGCTAGTTTGGTAAGACTCAATGAGAAACACATTGAAACTCGTTCATGGAGCACAAGATACAGAGGACCTCTTTTGATTCATGCCAGTAAAAAATCGGATGTAAAGAATTTGAATTTGGCATTGAAAGAACCCTTTTATAGTGCTCTGAAACCACCTAATACAATCTATTATTCCGGATGCATTATAGCCAAGTGTAATTTGGCTGGTTGCATTGAGATAATCGACGAAGATGGACTGTTTCATCCAGCACGTGCCTATTTAATGAACGGATCTACCGTGGAAGGTAAAGAGTATTGTTTTGGCGATTACACCCCTGGCCGATTTGCTTGGATTCTTGAAGACATTGAACCATTGGAGAAACCAATCCCGGCAAAGGGCCAATTGGGATTATGGGAATTTGATTTGGAGGGAGCTTTAAATCATGGCAAAAACTAATGTCAATTGCCGGATCGAATATACGAACTCAGGTATCTCATTTGATTTTTATCCAGGTACAGCTAATTTTGATTATTGGCTTGATAAAAAAGTTAGTGCAGATCGTTGGAAGCGAACCGGCGAAGGTATCCGACTTGGTTGTGAAATTACTGAGGACGAGGCTGATTATATTGAAAAAACTGCGATAGCTCAATGGGGGCAAAAAGGGTGTGAAATTATTGGGCAAGAGAGTGTTCAATTGAGTTTGTTTTAACGTTTAGCTGGATCACTAGAAAAAAATATAGTATTGTCAATAGAAAGGGATGTCACATTATTGAATCCTTCATTTTTACATCGTTGATAACAGTTGAATATGAGGTGGATTTAAAGTGGAACTAACATTTGAACAAAAGCTTGATAAACTTCGGAAATTGCTTGCTAAAACTAAAAATAATCCCTCGCAGGAAGAGGCCCAATCTGTCCTATTATTAGCACAGCGATTAATGGTTAAATGGAATATTGATATGGCAGAAGTATCTACAGTTGACTCAAATAACACTCCAAAAGAAGTTGAAAAGGTGACTGTCTTTAATCAAAAGTCATATTCAAGTTGGAAATCGTGGTTAGCAAATATTATTGAAACTAATTTTCGTTGCATGAGTCTACTCACTTCCTATAATCGACAGCACTTTATTACATTTTTAGGCTTAAAAGAAGATGCAAAGATAGCAGCCGAGGTTTTTGAATACGCTGTTTCAGCAATTGAATCGGGGGCTAATAGATGCTATCGCCAGTTAAAAGAGACTGCTAGGAGCACCAAGGGAATCAAAGGAGATTATATTGTTGGTTTTTTACTGGGGCTCGAAGCTAAATTTAAGGAACAGGTTAAGGAGTATGGTTGGGGTCTGGTACTGGTTCGGGATAAAGAAGTGGATGAAGCTTATAACAAGATTAAATTTTCTAAACCATTAAATGGTAGAACTTTAACTGTTCAAAACAATTCAGCGGCAAGATTGATGGGATATAAAGATGGACAAGCTTTTGATGTCTCGGAAAAGAATTTGAAGTTAATTGATTCATTTGAAAAGGCTTAAAAATTGGTTTTGTGGGGGTGGGGAAATGAACGAAATTGAAAAAGCTTTTTATAGTGCCTTTATAAATAAATGCCAGCAAAAGTATGGTTCCCATCTTGAATTGAAGACTTTTCAATACTGGATTGAATATGGAAAAGTTATAGGGCCTTATAAAGTGGATTTTTTATTTGATAAGAGGATAGTGGTTGAGATAGATGGCCATGATTACCACAAAACAAAAGAACAACGAGATTACGATTATAAGCGAGAGCGTTATCTAATGAAAAATGGATACTTTGTGGTAAGGTTCATGGGAACAGAGGTTTTCTTAACACCTGAACAATGCATTGAAGACCTATTTGAAATCAATAGCAAAATTGGAGACTTAGAACTATCAAGGTATTATGATGGCTTTCATGATGGGCAATGTACTCCGCCTATGGAAGAGCTTTTAGCTCATCTTGCGAAACAATTGGGGGCGAAAAAAGATGCCTAACCGTATTATCAAGGAAAGCATTTGTACAAGTGATACCATAGCACAATTATCTCCAGAAGAAGAACGCCTTTTTTATCGTTTAATTGTCAATTGTGAGGATTATGGCCGGATGGAAGCCCGGCCTGAAATCATAAGAGCCAAATGCTTTCCCTTATTGGTCGATAAAATCACTGTCAAAGATATAGAAAATTGGCTTTCTAAACTGGTTGAAGTAGGTCTAATTGAGATCTATGAAAATCACAATAAACGTTATCTTCAATACCTAACCTGGGGCGATCATCAACAAATCAGGGCTTCAAAACCGAAATATCCTGGCCCTGATGAAGATGATAGTATACAGATATCATTTGATATCAATTGCAATCAAGAAAATAAGAAAACTAATTTACCTGGTGATATCATTTGCAATCAGGTGAAAACAGATGTTCCCGAGGCTCCGTATATACGTAAAGATCGTATATCGAAAAAACGAATTACGAGTACGGAGGAATCTGAAATCAAAAATAAATATCTGAGTTTTGTTTATCTCACTAACGATGAATATCAAAGGCTTATTACAGATTATGGTGAGACTGACACAAGAAAGTATATTGAATCTCTAGATGACTATATAGGGCAAATCGGAGAAAAGAAGGCTAGAGTGAAATATTCAAGCCATTATCATACTATCAAAAATTGGATGAGAAGAGATGACAAAAAGCCTCGGGATGGATTAAAAGAAAAAGTAGTTAGTATTTCGAGACTTACACCTGAGCAGCAAAGAGAAAATGAAGAACTGACTAGAGAATTATTGAACTTAATACCCAAGGAGGTGATGCACGGTGGGTGAGCCGGAATTGATTAAAGATTTAATCCCCGAAAACTATTTTCAAAAGGCCCAAATTGATGTCAATAGTCACGAGGATTTGAAAGAGCGATTTGGCCTTGTTTTGAGAGGATATGAGAAATTTAATCTGCAGGAGTTTTTGCAATCGCACAAATACCTATTCGAAGCCGTTTTACAGGACATGCTTAAATGCATTCAGTGCGACGGGAATTGCCATTCCAGCATCCATTCAAACGGCGGTATCCCAATATATCAGGGGCTTGATTACGATTACATTCGAATTTATAACCAGCCGGCAGTAAAGGCTATTGTATGTCCGGGGGCGGCGGAGAGAAAGAGGCAGATCAAAGAGCAATTAACGATTGGAAAGCTTCGTGTATCACAAAATGTATCCGAAATTCCAAACCAAAATACCGGTAAGCAGTTTGCGGAATTCCGGGAAAAGCTTTTAAAATCGAATGTCGTTTCGATCGATAAGAAGCGGCAGAAAAATCTTAAAGAAGCTGGATGATTTATATTGTAACTCTTGTTGGATTAAGGCAACTAATTAACAAATTTTTCTATAATGACGATATTATAGGGGAGGGTTTTCCTTGGAGAAGAAAGTTATTCCGGTAACCATGAGTATTGATGAAACAATGATGAAAGTCCGGAAAGGGCTTGAACAGATCAGATATGGCGAGATTGTAATAAAGGTCGAGAATGGAAAGCCCATTTGGGTGGATAAGCATGAGAGGGAAAGGGTGGGGTAGTTATGACTTGGGATAATTTATTAAGTGGTTTAATAGGTGCTATTATCGTTCTTTTATTAGATAGACTAATAGTGCTTTGGAAAAATAAAAGAGATGCGAAAAAGCTCTGTTCAATTTTTGTCAATGATTTATTGGCAATTATTAGGATGGGAGAAATCGAGAATTCTGATATTGCAGATTCAATACAACGAAGTCTTTTGTCGTCAAATCTTTGGCGAAATTTAACTCCAGAAATGATAAGAACATTGCCGATGTGGCTTCTTCAAAGAATAGTATACATTTATACATCTTTCGAACTATATGCAAAGTCTGTTATTGTCAGAGATGATGAAAGGTATATTAAAAGCAAAATGGAAGCAGAAATACTTGTAAAACAACTTTGTAAATATGCTGGGATGTATGATAAATAACTATACTAGCTACGCCACAATGCGATGCCGACATTCTGGGAAAAGGGAGAATATTATGAGTAAAGCATATCGTGAAAGGCAACGGAGAAAGAAGAGTATTATAAGAAAGATTTTAAAAATATTAATCCCATTAATAACTACATTCTTTTTAGCTGGTTTTGGATATCAAGCTTTCGTCGATAATAACGTAGTCATGTTTGGACGTACTGGAAATCAACTTAACTTCCCTGGAATCTCATCTAAAGTAATGTTTTATGCAATTTTACTGTTTGGGTTGGCAATAAATCTAATAATTTATAATGACGATGATAAGTATGATGGGTTATTAAAAGGGCTTGAAACATTAGTGGTTTCACTTGTGATATTTGCTGTAATGCTTGCTATTTGTTATTTGCCTAAAAGATAATAAGAAGTTTTCAGAAACAAGATTAATCTAATAAGGCTACGCCACGAAGCGATGCCGACATTCCGGGAAAAGGGGCCCGGGTTGTCGGCTTTTTTATTTTAAAATAGGAAAAAGGGGATGAATGGGGATGCATAGTGCACCAGATGAGATTTATGAACGTGAAATCCAGGATGATAACAAGATCGCGGCAAATTGGCTTTTATGGATCGCGGAAAGGAAAGCGGAATATCTTAACAGAAGAACCGAATTAATTAATGCAGAGAACCATGAGTATCAATTGGCGGTATCCAGTAATCGAAGTGGTACTTCAGACCCCACCGGAAAGATTGGCTACAAATTAGCCCTCGGCGAAGATACTGAAAAATGGATTAAGTTGATTAATGAGGTCGAAACAAAGTTGCCATGGAGAAAAAGAGTCTTTCTTCAATTAAGAAGAGAATATCGTTTTTCATCAGGGAGAAAGGGATGGACTGCAGCGGTACAATATCGTTATAACCAGAGAATTGCTGAAATTCTAAATGTAAATCCGGAAGAAGTTTGGATTGACAGCCGACAAACATTCAGTATTTGGTGGAATGAAATCGTTGATTATACTGTCCGGCTGGCATGTAAGCGAGGGTTACTATTTGAAATAAATGATGAAAAAGCAGGATAATTTAGCTGTAATTTACCGCAATGCATTATAGGGGTTTATAATGGTATTGTGATAAGTCGCCAAAACAAGGCGGCTTTTTTATTTTGAGGATAACATGATTCCAAAACCAGAACGGAAGAAAACCTGCCTCGATATGTCAGGGCTGCCTTTTGGAAAAACAAACCGGAAACAGCGAGTTAATTTACAGCCTCGGAAAGAGCGGAAACGAACTCGATGTCTCATCCCCGGTTGTAATAAACCGGTTGGCCCCGGTCGACATCATGGAATTCAAAAGTCAATGGTTATTATCGATCACGAGTTTAATCTATTTGATTTATGCTCGGAGCATCACGGTCAAGCGGATGAATTTGAAATAAGTCAAATAGATTTATTCGAGTTAAAGGCCCATGAATTAGGAATCACAATTGAAGAATTGTTAAGAACCCTGGAGCAATGTTCCGGGGTTCATTTATTTATAGACGGAGAGATGGTACGGGTTGAGAAAAAAGTGTTCCAAAAGCAAAATAGAGAAGAGGCGAAAAAGCAAAGTGGAGCGGCCTAAAGTACCGGGAGAATTTAATCCATTCTTTTTTCGTGAGAATAAGGGGTTTATTAAAACAGAAATATCAAAAACGAGGCAATGATATATGGTTGGAAAAGTAACTGCTCTCCAGGATGATGCAAAAGCAGTCTTTATACAATTCGATGAAAAATGCAAGTTTAAGCTGAATGAGCCGGTTAATGTATCAAGTAAAAGGTTTAAACGGACCTTGAAACAGAATTCGTTTTACTGGTCATATTTAACTTGGTGCTTACACCCGCTTGGTGGAGATTTAGAAAGCCAGGGACATTTTTCGGTCGATGCTTTTCACGAAAATGTTAAGGCATGGATTGAGGCAAAACATAGTCATGATTTTCCTATGGATAAAAACTTTTCAACGGCTGGTCTTGATAAAAAAGACTTTGTCCGTTTTTTTGATTTAGTCAATGCGGAATTGATGATTGAAAAACTTGGAGTAGACACCTCGCCATTTTTCAAAGACTATGAAAAATATAGTCATTGGGGGGAATATAATGATCCGGATTTTCGACGGTTTATGGATGAAAAGGTACCGGAGACTCCGTTTTAGCTTTGTTTTAATTTATGCTAACAGGATAGAATTAAAAATTGTCGAATACTTTTAGAATAAATCTGGAAATACCATTTAATAGATATAGAGGTATTTGACAAATGATGATTGACGATATACTTAATAATGGGTTGATGGAAGATAACATTTTAGATGCTTTAAGAAATTCGGTTGTCATTGAAATATCTAACGTAGTAAATTATCGATATGAAATTGAAGGCGATTTTGGAATGAACGATATGCCAAATATTGCTCCGGCATTTCCGCTGATGTGGTTTGAATGGAGTATTCCGAAACAGATAAATTATAAAGGACAGATTAGTAAAATAAATATTGGCATTGAAAAAACCGGGGTGCTTTGGTATAGCTATAAAGAAGAGTCGAGATGGGGAGTAGAAGTATTTGTTTTCGAAAAATATATTGATGATGTGATTGAATATGTAGGAAGGGAAAAAATTTACGCGAATGAATTGGGGGAACTCGATTTAAATGAGCCAAGGCATATTGAATATGTTCGTAGCGTAGTAAATCGACTTGTAGAATTAAATCAATTGGATCCAAAAGTCGCCGAAAATCATGTAAGTAAATCAATTGAATCAAACTTTATGTTAACCGGAATAGCAGTATCGTTTATGCATTGTAAAAATGTTAAATCCAATAAAATCGAACACCCCAAAGCATTGCAGAAAGCAAGGCTGCGTAGAAAAAAACTTCCACTTGTAGAGTATCATATATTAGAAATATCACCCATAAAAAAAATATTGAACGAGGTAGGTCAAGCAGAAACTCAAGGATTTAAACAAGCATTACATATTTGCCGCGGACATTTTAAGGATTATTCGAATGGTTCTGGATTATTTGGAAAATATCAAGGGTTATATTGGTGGGAGGATCAAATTCGTGGCTCTGCGAAAGAAGGAATTATAATGAAAGATTATAAAATAAAAACAGAATAGCACCTTTGGGTTTATTTTTATTTGTTTAACTTTTGGAGGAATACATAATATTTTGGGGAATACTTCCATAAAAATTGTGGAGGTTAAGATGTTGAACTTTCAAAAAATAAGCGAAGAACATTCGAAGAGTTTTGGGGCCGTATATCAACATCAAGAAATGATGAAGAAGTCATTCATTAAAGGGAAAAATAATTTAGAACGAGTTCTTGAAAAATATCTTGGTTATAACTCTCACAGCCCAATTAGGGTAACTCTTGATAACTATAAAATAATATTAAAACTATATAATCATAGATTAGAATTCATTTTTACAAAAATGAATACAGGTGAAGAGTATTTACCTCAAATAAGTTTTGCCGTTGTTAATGGTAGAAACAATGAAATTTCAAGGGAAGGAGAATTAGGAATATATGATCCCGTCAATGGTGAATGGGGAGTACTTTGCGATAATGATACCTATCAAAGTTGGCATACAAATATCGAGAGTGTACTTTCGCCAATCATCGACGACTTTGTCGATATAGCATCATCGGATGAAATTAAGGGGTATATCCCACGTTTAACAGAATTACCAAGCGAAAGATAGTAATCTAATAAGCTATTAGAGCACCTTCGGGTGCTTTTTTATTTGGTATAAAACGAGGTGAAATAAACCCGATCAAGGCCGAGTGCTGTCACACTCGACCTTTTTTGTTACCCGGTAGGGGTTGGCACTCCAAACCGGATAACAGATTTATATATCGGTTCAATATAAAAAATAGTTTATAGGGGGTTGGCAAAAACATACTCAAAGGAGCAACTTAGATGAGCAATGTAAACCCCAAAGAAGTAATTGATGGAATTGCAGTAATGTGTTCGTATGACAAATTAGTTGATATTGTCGATGTCATACCGAACCCGAGAAACCCAAAGCAGCATAATGAAAAACAGATTGAACTACTCTCCCGGATTATTAAAAGCCAAGGATGGAGAGCACCAATAACCGTTTCGACAAGAAGCGGTTTTGTTGTTCGTGGCCACGGGCGGTTGATGGCCGCTCAAAAGTTTGGCGCCCAATTTGTACCGGTAGATTATCAAGATTACGAGAATGAAGCTCAAGAATGGGCCGACTTGATTTCAGATAACCGAGTAGCGGAATTGGCGGATACTGATGAGGATATGCTCAAAGACTTGCTTCAAGAAATTAAGGATGGAGTATTTGACATAGACCTAGATTTAACCGGATACACCGATGATGAAATAGAACAACTTATTCAACAAACGGCCTCCAATTTAATTGACATTGTCCCGAGTGATAAAGACATAACCGGTACCGGGATCCGGGGTAAATATTTAACGGTTGGTTCGGTTAAAGTCCCCATCACCGATGAAGAAGAGAAAAAGGCGGAGAAATTAGTGGAGAAATACGTTGACAAATACAGCGTACAGTTCGGATTTGTAACATGGTTATGTGAGGTATTGAACGATGCTGAAATTTGATTATGATATAACCGATCTCCATGGCGCCGAGTATAACCCAAGGAGAATCAGCGAAGAAGATTTAGAAACCCTCGCCCAAAGCATTAAAGAACTCGGAATTGTAAAGCCGATTATCGTCCGAAACAAATTGATTGTAGCGGGCCATCAACGTACTAAAGCTCTTTTGAAATTAGGGATTAAAACGGCACCGGTATATGTGTTACCGAACAACGTCACAACTTACGATGAAATACGTTTTAACCAGCTTCACAACGGAACGGATATGGATTCCGGGGATGAGGAAGCGGTAATCGAAGGCGGGTTTAGTCAATTAGGTTTCAGCATCATAGAATCATCCCGGATCCATGGAAACTTTAATTCACGTTTAGCAGTAGTCCGGAAAGAAATTTGTGATTTAATCATGACTTATGGGCCGTGGGGGGCCGTTGTCGCTACAAAATCAGGAGAAATTATTCATTGTGCGCAGTACGCTTTAGCCTCATGCATCACCCGTAAACCCTTAACGGTTTATGTGATTGAGGATGGATATAAGGAGAAGTATTCAAGATATCTAAATAAGAAATATGGTGTTTTTTCTTATGACCACCTGAAAAAAGAAACCTATATCCAATCTTTCGCCCAAATGTATAGGCTCAGAGAAGGGAATTCCGAAAAAATGAATAAGAGTACCTTGTATGAAACAATGGTAATTCCTTATTTGATAAAGAATCCTACTGCCAGGGCTATTGATTTTGGAAGCGGCCAAGGGGATTACGCATTGATGCTGCGGAAGAAAGGTTATAGTATTCACGATGTCGAGTTATTCCGCAGAAAGGAAAACAGTCTAAACTTAACGGAGATCAACCGGCTGATTGATAAAATGGTCCGGGATTTAGAAAGATATGGTCCGTATGACGTTGTAATTTGTGATAGCGTTATGAACAGCATAGACAGCGACGAGGCGGAAACATCCGTGGTGAAGGTATTGAATCTTTTATGTAAGATGGGTGGACGGATGTTTATTTCCGGCCGTTCCCGGGAGAGTGTTGATGCTTTCCTCCGGCTTAAAAAACTGGGCGGAATGAAACGGTATATTGAATTTGTTGACGATAAAGGATACACAGCCCTATATCGTAAGGGTAGTTGGTTTTATCAAAAGTTCCATACCGAAGAACAGGTCAACGAATTGATTCAAAGCCATGGATTCAAGATTGAGATTCACGAAAGGAAAAGAAGCCGTACATCCTGGCAGGTTAGTTCCGTAAAAATCAGAGAGATTTCTTTTGATGAACTATTACAATCTATCGATTTTGAATTCAATCTACCTATCGGGAATTCACACAGACTAAACCGTCATACGGACATGCGAAAGGTGGTACAAAAACTCTATGCTTAAGGTTAAATTAATTACAGAGAACGATTCGTTAAAAGGCTTCCGGTATTTTTGGATGAAGAAAGTCGTCGGGTTCAATAATCAAGTTCATTGTGCCAGATGTTTGAAAGGCGGTTATGAAAAACAGGTTAGTAACCATCTACCGGGGAATGTTGAAATTGAATTGTCGAGGTACAATGAGGGAGACTTGATATATATTTGTGGTGTATCAAGCCTATACCGGTGGGAAAAGAACTTTCATTTAGCCGGCAGGGTCGGGAATGGAAATGTAAGAGTAACCCTCTATACCGGTGATGTTTTAGAAGTACAAGGGATTGAAGAAATATCAATTTCTGATGAAGCCGCAAAGCGATTATACCCTGATCGTACAGATGAGTTTTTAACATGCCGTAACTTTCAATTTGGGGTTCAGATGTTTGAGACCAAGGTATAATGGATAATCTTATTTGCAAAAAATGCTCGGTAGGATGTAAAGAACCTTGCACCGCTCTAAAACTTTTAGTCAAAATCTATAATGAGCAACGAGTTGATGAAAAAATTCAATTAATAAAAAAGCTACGTTTCTTATTGAATATCATTGATTGGGAACCATCAGAAAGCCTTCAAGAACTCGGAAACAAGGTTATAGAAAAAATCGCAGAACTCTCTCATATCCGGGACTTCGATATAAAAATTGGGTATGTCCTAAGCTATGAGAGAAAAGTTAATAAAGGAAAAGTAGTATTTGCAGATACCAGAAAGGTAAATGGGCCCTATCAAGCCTATTTGCCTTTTGATATTCTTATTACCTTTTATGAACCAAACATCAGTATCCTATCGGAAAATCAGCAAAAGATTGTAATGTGGCATGAACTGAGGCATATTGATATAGGTCCAAAGGGAATTACAATCCGGCCTCATGAGGTTGATGACTGGAAGAGTATTTTAAGAGAGTACGGAATTGATTGGGATGAATACGGCCATGAGGTTCCTGATATTCTAGGCGGTGAGGAAAATGGCAAGGCCGAAGAGGAATTCAACAAGCAAGTCCAAAAACAAAAATGCACAAAAGGACACAACTTGGAGGCCAAACGCAAAGCAAAGAGCAATAGCCGAACTCCTGGCAGATCCGGGAGATCGAAGGCCAAAAACTGATAAATGTTTAGCTGCCGGTGTGAATCGGCGTACTTTTTATAAATGGATGAAACTACCCGAATTTATTTCTTTTGTTAATGATTTAATTGACCAATATACAAGCAGTGAATTACCTGAAGTTTGGCGTGCTCACATGATGCAAGTTAAACGAGGGAATATGCAAGCTATAGAACTTTTTTATAAAATGAAAGGCCTTATACCAGAATCTAAGGTTAAGGTTAATCAAGAAGTAACTGGCAAAAATGGTGGTCCAATCGAAGTAATCAATTATAATTATTTATCTGATGAAGAACTCGAAAACGAGTTGAGGAAGTATGAAGCACGAGTTAAGCCGTGAAGAAAAGGAAAAGAAACTTGCTCTTAGGCGAGAGCAAAGGATTAGGTTATCACGCCATTCCTTTTGGGAATTTTGCAAAACAAAGGCGCCAGATTTTTATACCGAACAACCGGATCGGAAATACCTCAAAGATTATTGTAATCTGCTTCAGGCTTTATATGAAAAAAGAATCGTCAGATATTCAAAAGAAGAAAAATGGCAAATAGTTGATTCACTGAACGGACTTTCAAAGCATGAGACATGTAGGAAGCTTATTATTAATATGTGGCCGCAGTCCGGTAAATCCCGGACTTTAGTTTTATTTTGCCAATGGGTCTTCGGCCAGAATCGCTCCGAACGAATCATCACTTGTTCTTATAATGATGACTTAGCAAGTGATTTTTCCCGGTATACCCGGGATGGCATAGCAGAGGAAAAAGAACGACCGCACGTGATTGTTTATAATGACATATTCCCTGATGTTAAACTAAAAGAAGGGAATGCAAGTTTTGAAAAATGGGCTCTCGATGGAGAGTTCTTTTCATATAAGGGTAGTGGCGTAGGGGGTTCTATTACTGGAAAAGGCGGTACTATCCGGATAGTAGATGACCCAATTAAAGACGCAGAAACAGCCTATAACGAAAGTGCTTTAGAAAAGATTTGGAGATGGTTCACAGGTACATTTCTTTCCCGCGGCGCTGGTTTGCCGATTGATATTATCAATATGACAAGGTGGAGCAAATTAGATCCATGCGGGAAAATAGACTCGGGTCCAAGAGGTCGAGATTGGTATGAATGGAAGCTAGAGCCTATTGATCGAGATGGCAATATGATTTGCGAAAGCCTTTTGCCTAAAGAAAGATATGAAGAACTAAAAGAAACAATGGACCCGGCAATATTTGAAGCCAATTATCACCAAAAACCGGTTGATATTAGGGGCCGTTTATATCAAAACTTAAAAGAATATATTGATATTCCGCGCGATCCTCATAATGACAAGCCATTATTTGAAAGAATAATTGCATATGTGGATACTGCGGATGAGGGAACTGATTTTCTTTGTGCACCTGTTGTCGGTGTTTATAAAGGAGAAGGATGGCTCTTAGATGTTTATTATACAAAAGAGCCCATGGAAGAAACCGAACCCGAAACAGCGGATTTATTGGTAAGGAATAAGGTGAACTTTTCCGAATTTGAATCTAATAATGGAGGTCGTGGATTTGCCCGAAATGTTGAAAGGCTTATCTGGGAGAGGCATCAAACCCGGAAAGTTCAAATTAAATGGTTTCACCAGACAGAAAATAAAATAGCGAGAATTCTCACAAATAGCACTTTTGTTATCAACCATATCTATTTTCCAAAGGGTTGGGACCAGAAGTGGCCGGAATTCTATCGTGCCTTAACAGAATACCAAAAAGAAGGCAAAAATGCTCACGATGATGCGCCTGATGCAATGACTGGTATCGCTGAGATGATCACCCAAAAAGGTGCGAAAGATGCTCTATGGAGCATGTAAAGGGGTATAAATAATGGCAGAAGTCAATCTCGACAGCTTAAAAGTAGAATTAGAAGAGCTAAAGCGCAATGACGGCTGGGCCAATCTACTGGTGGGCCTCGGCAGTAAGATGGATAAAAGGGATAAGACCAAATACGGGGTGCATCCTTGTTTATCTGATGAAGAATTGCATAATATCTATCTCGGTGAGGGTATAGGTGCCCGAATAGTTGATGTTGTCGCCGATGATATGACTCGTGAATGGATTGACCTGGCTCCCGAGGATTCGGAGGATAAAGCAGAAGAAGAAAGAGCAGAAGAAATAGAAAAATTTTTAGAGGATCTTGGTGCCGAAACCGCTTTTAATACGGCCTTGAAATGGAAAAGACTTTATGGCGGTTCATTAATAATTATCGGGGCACAGGATGGGCAGTTAATGGCTGACCCATTACGGACGAATGCCATTCGTTTGATTGATGGATTAAAGGTTGTAGATAGGACTGATGTATTAATATCTTCAAGTGAATTTCAGACAGATCCTTCTAAACCTGGTTTTGGGCAACCCATTCGGTTTTATGTTTGCTTTCACGTTGGGGCTTCTGATATTTATCAGATGGTCCATGTTTCCCGTTGCATAATTCTTAAAGGAAAGCCTATTTCTCACAACGCTTCGAAATATTTCTCGATTGAACAACGTTTTTGGGGAATGTCCGAATTACAACCGGTGTATGAATCGCTGCGTGATTTCGGCGGTATATCCGATAGCATTGCAAATATCCTGTACGAACTCATAATTGGTAAGTTTCAGATGGAAGGTTTAGCGGAGAAGTTAGCTACCGGACAAGAAAAACAGGTCATGGATCGGGTTATGATCATATCCATGATGAAATCTATTATTCATGGCGTTTTATTGGACAAGGACGAAAATTACACCCGGGATGCAGCTAGCCTTGCCGGTATTGCTGATGTAATGGATAAATATATGATGAAAGTCTCAGGCACTTCCGGTATCCCATTGACTCGTTTATTTGGCCGACAGGCAACCGGAATGAACAACAAAGGTGAAGCCGAAGAGGGTATTTACTATGATATGGTCCGGTCCAAGCAGAAAACAGAATTGAAACCTTCGCTTAATACTCTTATTGAGCTTGTAAAGGCTTGGAAGAAAAACAAATTGTCGGTTCTTATTAAGTTTAACCCGCTTTTTCAGCTCACAGAAAAGGAACAGGCTGAAGTCAAAAAAACTGAAGCAGAGGCAGCGGCGCAGAAGGCCAATATGTATAACACCTATCTTACTGCTAATGTCCTTACTCAGGAAGATGTATATAACCAAGAATGGGCTGAAAAACTTGGGCCACGAGAATTCCCCGATGAGGAAGAAATTCCCTCTCCGGAAGATTTAGCTGCAATGGGGTTAGAACAGCAGGAAGAAGAGGGAGCATCTGAAAACAATCCACAATCCGTTCCTGTAGCGACCAAAGCTAAGGTTATATCTGAAGGTGGGAAAAACGGTGGGAAGTGAAAATAAGGTCTTTTTCAAGCAGGCTCTAGTGACCAAACGTCGCACCATGCGTCCGGTGAACCGCGCTCAAAGCAGAAAAGCCCAAAGGAAAGCTTGGTTATACCCTTGGGCTCAGGAACGCCAATATGCTCAAAATATTTATAAATGGGTACGCCCTTTCATTAAAGCGGTTGAGGAGTATATCACAGAACAGGCAGAAAGCATTTTACATGGTGATTCATTCCAACCCACAAAGATATACCATCCAAGGGAAACAGCAAATTTAGACGGAAAGGAAATCATATTACACGAAGAGCATATAGACGTTCTTCCTGGACCTGGTTTTGTCACTCTCACCAAAACCCTAGCTGGATGGATAGCTCAATACTACCCAGATCCGGAAACAAACCGAAGCCCTTCCGGTATTATGATGGGAATTGGGGCAACCGCTAACGGTGTTAAGAAAGCGGCGGAGCGGGAATGGGGGAAACAAACCGAACCTGTTTTGGGGTTCCAGTTTAATACTTCTGAGACTTGGTGGCCGGACCTTAAACAGCAGTGGGTTGAGACAAATTTTAAGCTGATAAAATCCATCCCTCAAAATTATATCAATCGTGTTAATGACCTAGTTGAAAAGGCTGTTACGAATGGATGGAGCTATCAGACTCTTATGGCCGATTTGAAGAAAATTGGTGCTCAAACTACTGGGTATCAGATTAAAAGGCTTGCACGGGATCAAATTGGGAAGCTTAATGGTCAAATATCTCAAGCCCAGCAAGTTGATGCCGGTATTGAAATGTATATTTGGCAAACCGCTGGAGATGAAAGAGTTCGAGGAAATCCTACCGGGCGCTTTCCAAAGGCAATACCCAGTCATTTTATTATGAATGGATTGCTTTGCCGATGGGATGATGCTACCGTTTATTCGGATGATAAGGGGAAAACTTGGAAAAAGCGGACTGATAAAATGCCTCAATCACATCCGGGAATGGAGATACAATGTCGGTGTACGGCTATTGCATATATGGATGATTTGATTGGAGAAATTGATAAATCGTTTGGGGATAACGTGGATCGAGGGGTGAAGGCATTATGATAGGACGCATATTTCAAAATGGTATATTTGGGGGTGAAATAGTTAAAGCGAGCTTAGATAAAGATGGTAATTATAAGATCGAAGTCGTTATGAGTCATTCCAAGATTTGGGGCGGATGTGTTGGTTTGAAAATAAATATTGATGTTGATTTATTTGGTGAGAAACAAAATATAAAAGGTGCCGAAATATCAGAGTATATTGAGGAAGGCTCTAAAATTACTTTTATTTGTGCTTGGAAGGCAAATAAAGAGACTATATTGCGGTCTGGCGAATTACATCAAGGGTGAAATAAGGAGGATCAATATGAAAACCAATATCGAACGCATCAGAGAGCGCTTCGGAACAAAAGTTGAACGCATTAGGAAAAGTTTCGAAAAAAGAGGATGCCCCATGCCGACATGTCTATTTACCGATGAAGAAGTTTTGAAAATTGCCGAAGGAACATTTGAGGGCAATTGTGTTTTATCAGGAATTATATGGGAAGATGCTGTTATTGAACTAAAACAATCGCTTCCCAAGTGGATCAAAAGGCGCTTGATGATTACGAACTAATCATTTATAAATTTAATAAAATTATTAAATGCCTGATGAAGTTGCTTTTCAGGAGGTTCAAAAATATATCTCCTCAGTGCTAAAAGAGGTGCCGTTAATCTGGCTCCTCTTTTTTAATTTCGGTCAGCAAAGGTCACCGTAATCAGGTGGCCTTTTATTTTTGTAAAGGAGAAATGCCAATGTTAAATGATCCGAGGAAGAACATCAATACGGACGAGATTACCGCCAAAGTCATGGAGGAGCTTCAATCCAAGGGATTCATAACTCAAGATGAGGTAAAGGCTTTAATCTTGGAAACATCGGAAACGGCGGTAACTGAAGAGAAAGTCGCTTCACTAATTGCGGAGGCCATCGCGGATTTGGCAAATAAGGAAACGGTTGTTTCGCTTATTGCGGAAAACGAAACATTTAAGCACCAGGAAACCCCACCGACTGCAGCGGACTCAACCGGGACCAAAGGGACTGTTAGTTGGGATACCAACTGTTTGTATCTTTGTACCGCTACCGACACTTGGGTAAGAATTGCTTTAACAGCTTGGTAAAGGAGGTGATGAAGACGATTAGGGACAGAACAAGTCATGTATTACATGTAATACGGATGGACGCTAGCGATGATTTGGAGCTTGAGCAATGCCCCAAATGCGGGCACACCATGAAAGACAAAAAGTGCCCTGACTGCGGTTACACCAAGCAGACCAAAAAGGTCGATGATGTTCAACGATTTGACTATTACGATGCACCGACGTGGGGATTGACCACAACTTTCAGCAAAACTCCGGAAGGTTTTTTAAAAGGTCGTGCCATTGTCACCAACGTTGGGGTATTTACCTATCGGAATGCAGATGGAACGACGCATACCGAATTAAGGCTTCCGGAGGAAGTTTTCGATAGTGCTTCTCTTGAATCGCTGAAGATGAAGCCCATTACCAATGATCATCCGACAGAATTGGTTTTGCCGGAGAATGTAAAACAATATCAGGTCGGCTCTCTTGGTGATAATCCGAGTTCTACCACTCAAGCGTCCGATTGGAGCGGAGCCCGTAATAGAACATTTGAAATAACCGATGGTTATCATTTAGCTATTGATATTATTATTACCGAGGACCAAGCGATTAAAGATGTTGAAAATGGCAAACGGGCGCTAAGTTGTGGATATACCTGCGACCTTGAAAAAGCCCAGGACGGTTCTCGGTGGTGTGGTATTGCATATGATTACATTCAGCGTAACATTCGCTACAACCATGTGGCTTTGGTGGATTCGGCACGGGCCGGAGATGAAGCCAAAATCCGTATGGATAGCGGTGTGAGTATTAATACAAAAACAAAAGGAGGAAACTTAATGTTAAAAACTATCAAACTTGATGGTGTCGATTACGAGGCGGAGGCCCCTGTAATTGCAGCTTTAACCAAATCGAATGAAAGGGCTGACAAGGCTGAAAAGGACTTAGAGGCATCCAAAACCGATTTATCCAAAATAACCGCCGACCGGGACACTCAAAAAGAAAAGGCGGACAAGCTCGAAAAAGACTTGAACGATTTTAAAAACGCGGCTCCGGACCAGACCAAGATTGATCAGGCAGTGGAAGCTAAATTCCGGTTACTCAAAGGGGCGAATCTGGCAAATGTCGAGGTTAAAGCTGACATGAAAGACGCCGATATCCGCAAAACTGTTATCCAGGCGGTATTTCCAAGCGCCAATCTTGATGACAAGGATGATGTTTATATCCAAGCCCGTTTCGATGGTGCAATGGAGATGTTAGAGGAGAGCAGCAAAAACGACTCTAACACCCAAACCCTAGTTACTGGTCAAGCATTGCCCGGAGCCGGAGCATCATCTGCAAGCCACAAGGACGGCAAAGACCAATATAACGCCGATTCTGCCCGCAAAAAAATGGTCGAGGATATGAATTCGGCCAGCCGCGGTGACGAAAGCAAAAATTAAATAAAAGGAGGCAAATACAGTGGATTTATATGGGAATTTAGATCAAGCATTTCCTGGTCTGCAAGTTGGCATGGATTTAAACGAGAGAGTTGAATCCGGGGTTGCCCAGGAGAAAATTAATTTTGGCTATCCAGTGGCCGGCTTTGTTGGCGAAGAAGAAAAGGTATACAACTTCCACCGGGACCAAGCGTCATTGACTTTGAGCGGTGTGTTGGTTACCAGCAATGTTTATACCGTGACGATCAACGGAATTGAAGTATCTGTCACTTTTGCAACTGATCACGCCACGACTATGACGGCTTTAATTTCTGCTATTAATACCGATGCGGATGTTTTGGCGCTGGGAGATATTGAGGCATCGGCTGGAAGCTCCAATCTCATTTTGATTATCAAGGCTAAGGCTAAAGGATTGGACCTGACCGTTACCGGAGTGGTCACTGCCGGAGCTAGTCAAGCTACAGCGACAGTAGCCTATTCCACCTGGGCGAAATTTTTAGGTATCGCTGGATTTATGCAAAAGGGTGGCCGCGATTTCGGCGCTGAAAACAGTGCCTATCAAGTAAATGATTCGGTTAATATCATTTCGAAAGGTCAACGATGGGTACCGGTGGCCGTAACGGTCGAGGACAAGGAAGCGGCCTATATCATTTATGCGGTCGGAGATAACCAGGGCCAATTTACCAATGAATCCAGCGGGAACTATGACTGCGGCGCATACTTCCGGAGCAATAGTTCGAACGGATTGGCAATTGTCGAAGTTAATGGTTTGAAATAATTTCATAGAGAACAAAGGAGGAATACAAGTTGGGAACTAATCCAATGCATTTAGACGCCGGGGAATCCGCTTTTTTTAACCGCGAGCTGGAATATGTAAAATCCAGGACTTACGATGCCCGGTACAAGCAATTAAAGGGGTTGCAATTGATCCCTATTTCCACCGAGGCGAATGCCGGCGCTACGGAAATTACTTTCCGGCGCTATAAAGGGGTTGGCTTGGCAAAGATCATTTCGGACTATGCCAATGATTTTCCCCGGGTGGATGTATATGGTGCGGAAGAGACCGCCAAAGTCAAAGGAATCGGTGATAGTTATGGCTATAACATCAAGGAGATTCGTTCCAGCCAAATGACCGGTAAACGATTGGATCAACGGAGGGCTGAACAAGCCAGAAGGGCTAATGATGAAAAAGTCAATTCCATTGCTTTGAAAGGCGATTCCAATAATAATTTACAAGGACTCATTAATTATCCTGGTATTACCGAATATACCATAATTGCTGACGGAACTGGGAATTCTAAATTATGGACGACCAAAACCCCTGATCAGATCGCCAGGGATATATCTGGATTTCTTGCCTCGGTACCTGAATCGACATATGGAATAGAGATAGTTGATACTCTTTTGCTACCGCTGAAAAAATTCAATTATATCAAAGTTACCCGTATGGGTGATGGCTCGGATCTTACCATCCTTGAATATGTTCGTAAAACCAATCCGGATTTAAAAACCATTGATTGGCTGACCGAGTTGAGCGGAGCGGGAGCTGATGGAACCGATCGGATGATGGCATATCCGAGAGATGAAAACCACATTACGCTGGAAATCCCGCAATCTTTTGAGCAATTTGAACCACAACAAAAAGGAATGGCTTTTGAAATTCCTTGCCATTCCGAAACTGCCGGTGTAATTATTTACTACCCGACATCCGTGGCTTATACTGATGGATTTTAAGTTTTAAACCAAAGATTATAAGTGATATGAGGCTGGTCTAAGTTGACCAGCCCTTTTTATTGTAAAGGAGCGATATCATGCTATTGCGATGGAAAAAAGATAATTTGAAAGTAATCGACTTGGTTCCAACCTCAAGAGAGGCAAAGAAAATCCAGCTTAAAAAGTCTACGCTTATATTATTGCCTGGTATAAATGAGATTTCTGACAACACTTATACAGTGGCAAAACCTCATATTGAAGATAGCTTAAAGGCTGGTACCTTAGAAGAGCTCCGTGAAAAATCCGAAAAGGAAGGCCAGAAAGAAGCATCCAGTATAATAAATGTTGCAACAAAAAAGGCTTCGGCGCTCATTTCTGAGACTAACAACCCGGAAACTTTATATTTATGGCGCAGGATTGAAAACAGAGATAGCCTCCGTAATCAAGTGCGGGATAGAATCAAGGAATTGCAATTAAGCGAGAAACCTCCGGAGGGAATGATCATTGATTATTCGGAAGACGAAGAAACCATCGACCAAGAAGAAGGCAATGGGGGAAATGGTAATAACGAATAAAGGGGATTCCGCCATGAGTTTATCAGTTAACCAAATTATATCCGCCATTTGTTCGGGACTTGCGGCGGATTCAACTTTAGATAGCTATATTGAAATGGCTACTGAACAGACTAGTCCAACATTCTTTGGGGCCAATAGAAATAGAGCAATAGCCTTAAGAGCAGCTCATATGTGGACTTTGGATCGAAACTCAAATAGAACCAATGGTGAGGCCGGGGCGATTCAAAGTAAAACCGAAGGCAAACTTAGTCTCTCCTTTGCGGTTTCATCTAATAATGATGATGATTTACCACAAACCCATTACGGACGGCAGTTAAAAAGTTTAATGAAATCTAAACCTTCTATGAGGGTGATTTGCTGATGGCTCAAGAGAGTATCAAGATTATTAAGGATGATCATCGAAAGTTGGATAGCATCGTTTCGGAAATACGGTCATTTAAAAACTCTTATGTAAAGGTTGGAGTTTTGGAGGGTACGCAAGAAAAAATCAAATATACAGACAAAAAAGGCCGTAAACGAACAAAGGGATCAATTATGATGGCAATGATAGCCGCTGTTCATGAATATGGGTCTTCAAAACGAGGTATTCCTGAGCGTTCATTTATCCGCTCCTGGGTAGATGGTTCGAAAGCGGAAATCAACAAAACGTTGCTTCTTCTATTGAGGGCGGTTGAAGATGGGAAACTCACTTCCTATATGGCCTTAAAAAGACTTGGGGCATTCGGTGTGAGTGGGATTCGGAAAAAGATTTCAACCGGGCCATTCAAACCTCTTTCCGAAGCTACGATCCGGCGTAAAAAATCAAGCAAACCCCTGATTGATACCGGGCAATTGCGCGGTGGGATCCATTATAAGGTGGAAAAGAGATGATGCCGGCATGAGTTTGTTTAATTCAAAACCCATTATTGCTAAGAGGGCATCTGCCGGTGAATGGGTTAAGGGACGATGGGTTGAAGGGTCAAATCCTTCAACTTTTTCTATTTCTGGATCCATACAACCGACTACCGGTGATAAATTACAGACACTTTTAGAGGGGAAACGGATCCAAGGCATTATCGAGATCATCACGGGTACCGAGTTACAGGCGACTGATCCGATAACTCAAACTACTGGGGATATTGTAACATCCTCAATTGATGGATTAGATTACGAGGTAATTCAGGTTTTATCGTGGCAGAATGGTATCCTTCCACATTATGAGTGCATTGCAATCCGGGAGAAGGAAGGGAATTAAATGGGCCAGCAAGAGAAAGAAGATGCATTGCATATGTGGCTTGGTATGATGCTGGGTTCGGCCGTTCCTATCATCTGGGAAGCAGAACGCGGGCCACGACCCAATTGCTCTTATTTAAAACTGAGTATACCATCCGATACCCCAATGGGCACCGTTGAGAAATCTCTCGCCGATTCAAACGGAGTCATAACCTTAACAGGTCATAACGATATTTCGCTATCAATACAGAGCTTTGGGGCGAATAGCGTTGACTATTTGATAGCGATTAAGCAATCTATCGATCTTGAAACAAATATGGCCATGTTGAATGACTCCGGCTTTGTAATCCGCAATATAGGCCCGATAACTCCGGTGCCGGAAATCATCGATGAAACCCCGGAAAAAAGATGGATCATGGAATTGCAGCTTGGCTATGCTTGGAGCGCCACTGATACCACAGGATATATTGAAAATGTTGAAATTACCAAACAATAAAGGAGGTTTATGAGATGAGCAATGATATTGACAGGATTGTAGCGGTCACAATTACCCGGCAATCGACCACGGCAACGATGGAGAGTTTCAACGGGCTTCTGATAGCTGCGGAATTTTTGATTACCGCTCCGGCTAATAACCATTTTAGCTCGTCAGAGCGAGTTCGTTCATATGGCAGCCTATCCGAGTTGTCAACTGACGGATGGGATGAAACAAGCTTGGTTTATTTAGCGGCTCAAGCGGTTTTCGCCCAAGATCCTTCCATTGATACCATTTACATTGGCAGAAAATTAACCGGTGACGATGGTACGGAAACTTGGACTACGGCATTAGCGACAATGTTAACCGCCAGCTCGGATTGGTACGGCCTGGTTGTTTCAACTCGGTCTTTGGAAGATCAGAAACTGGTCGCCGATTGGGTTGAAAGCAATGACAAACTTTGCATTTTGGCATCATCGGATTCGGTAAATGTAAGCTCGATTTATAATTCTACTCCGACATGTATTGCGGATTATCTCAAGGCGAATAGCTACGATCGTACCGCCGTCATTTATCATCCTGACGCCGATGGGACTTCAAATGATCCTTGCCCGGATGCTGCTTGGTTCGGACTTTGTTTTTCTAGCGATCCCGGGAGCATTACTTGGGCATTTAAGACTTTGACCGGCGTAGAGGCGTATACCTTAACTTCGAGTAAATTTGCATATGCCAGCGGTAAAAATTGTAATGTATATACCTCTATTGCTGATGTTTCTTGTACTCAGTTCGGCCTGGTTGGATCCGGTGAATATTTGGATGTCATACACGGATTGGATTGGCTCCAAGCATATATCCAAAACAAAGTATTTACTACTTTAGTTAATACCGACAAGGTTCCTTTCACCAGCGCCGGCGTACAAGTGGTAGTAGGCCAATTAAAAGCCGCACTTGAAGAAGGCGTTAACGTTGGGCTACTGGCTGATTATGATGTTGATTATCCAGATGTGGCAGACGTATCTTCTGCAAATAAATCTGCTCGGACATTGCCGGATATCACATTTGCCGGGACTTTGGCCGGAGCTATCCACAAGACCGAAATTAATGGTGTTGTTACGTTGTGAGAAAGAGAGGTAGATTGATATGAGTTCTAAGGTTCAAACGTATGATCCGAAGAAAGTAATCGTAACATTTGGTGGAACGATTATAACAGGTTTTGCCGATGGCACCTTTATTCAGATCAGCGCGGCCTCTGATTTGTTTTCCAAGAAGGTTGGGTCAGATGGAGAGGTTGCAAGGTCACGATCAAACGATGACACCTACGAGGTTACGCTGACGCTGATGCAAACTTCCCTGTCGAATAAAGTCTTAAACGCATTCAAAGAAGCGGACAAACTTTCCAGCACTGGGGTTTTACCTTTGACCATTACCGATGTGTCCGGCGCAGGGCTTTTCTTTTGGCCTCAAGCATGGATCAAAAAATCTCCTGGCGGTGAATATGCCAAGGAGGTTGGGGATCGGCAATGGGTGTTTGATACGGGGCAGATTTCCGGGGAATCTATTTAAAATGGGGGGTTAGAATATGTTTGAAGCAAAATCAAAGGAGATACATGGCATCAATTTTAAGGTGGTCCCCTTCCCTGCGGTTACGGCTTTGAGGCTAAAGGTGCATTTGCTGAAGATCCTTGGACCAGCCTTTGGCCGTCTGTTAGGTAGTTTTAAAGGGATTGGCAAAGGCAATGTTGCGGATGCTGAAATTGATGGCGCGGCATTAGCTGGAGCCCTGGAAGAACTTTTCGCTCAAGTGAGTGAAAATGAGTTCATTGATTTGCTGCAAAAATTATTTTCCGGAGTATCCTGCGAACTCAAAAGCGAAGACAAAAAAGTCTTAATCAATTTTGGGGATGATTTTGAAACTAAGATGGATTTAGTTTTCCAAGGGAAGCTATTTACAATTTATCCCGTAATTTTGTTTGTCTTGGAGGTTAATTTCCCCGATTTTTTCGGCCAAATGGCGGGTATTGGAAACCGAATGCAAACTATGCTGTCCAAACTGGTAAGCATAAACGAGCAGCAATCACAGACCGAATAGGGGATGTTGGGGAATTTGCCGAAGAAATTCAAATTGAATTTCCGATTTGGCGTATTTGGATGGCAAAAGGGATTCCCCTTTCGGAGCTGAGATGGGAATGGTCATACCCGGATATTTTGCAAGCTAATGCGGTACTTGATTATCAAGAAGCTTATGATTTAGCAATGGATGGGATACAGCCAGAGGCATAACGATGCCTCTATTTTTATGTCCCTTGGGGAGGAGGTTGATTTGCCTTGGTAGTTCGCGAATTCATAACATTGCTCGGCTTCAAGGTCGAAGATGAGAAATTACAAAAATATGAAAAAGGCATAGCAAAAGTCAAGACAGGCATTGCAATTGCCGGGGCCGCTGTAATTGGCCTCGGCACTGTTTTTTTAAAAACGGCAGGCGATATGGAACAAACCCAAATAGCCTTTGATACTATTCTTGGTTCTACTCAGAAAGCCAATAAATTATTAGCTCAAATAGCGAAGTTTGCCGCAACAACCCCCTTTGAAAGGACAGAATTAATTAACTATGCCAAATCCATGCTAGGAGTAGGATGGGCCGCTGATGATATTATTCCTACTCTTAATATGTTAGGCAATATTGCAGCCGGTATTGGTAAAGAAAAATTACCGAACATCATGTTGGCTTTTAATAAGATGAAATCCAAAGGGCGAGCATCACTTGAAGAATTATGGCCAATGGTTGAAGCTGGTGTGCCTATATTGGATCAGTTGTCAAAAGATTTGGGTATGACAAAAGATCAAATCATCAAAATGGCCACCGATGGAAAATTATCATTTGAGCAAGTCCAGAAGAGCCTGAAAGAAGTTGAACAAACTAAATTTGCTGGATTAATGGTGAAACAATCGAAGTCGTTTTTGGGTATTGTATCCAATATTGTCGATTATTTGACCATTTTAGCCGGTGATATTGGGGCAGACCTGTTACCCATGATAAAGGATCTCGCCATTGAGTTTCTTAATTTCATGGAGGCCAATAAAGATATCATAAAAGGCGGTATCGTTAAGTTTTTCAAGAGCCTTATGTGGGTGATAGGGTATGTTGTTGTAGCCGTAGAGGGACTAATCAAGGATCTTGGTGGTTTAAGCACTATCACTAAAGTAGTTGGTGCGATTTTTTACTTCGTTAGTAACATCATAGAAGGCCTAATTATTGGTCTCTGGCCTTTCAGAAGAATTCTTTTAGCTTTAGCAATTACAATCGGTATAATCACTGCTGCGCAATGGGCTTGGAATGTTGCGTTAGCTGCAAATCCAATTGGCTTAATTATTATCGCTGTTTTATTATTAATTGGCGTTGCGGTTACTCTTATGAAAAATTGGGATAAAGTAAAGAAATTTTTTGTGAAAATGTGGGATTCAATAGTAAGCGCCTTTAAACAGGCTTGGTCTTATATTTGGAGTCTGTTGGATAATAAATGGATTCAAGCCTTGCTTGCGATGTTTGCCCCATTTATTGGAATTCCCATTGCGATTATTAAAAATTGGGATGTTATCAGCAAGTTTTTTACTGATTTATGGAGGGGCATTGTTGATACCTTTTTTTGGGCTGTAAATAAAATCAGTAGTGTGTGGGGCTGGTTAGTCGGCGCCTTTGATAAAGTTGCTCAATTTCTCGGGTTTAAATCCCCTAATAAGAAGGGAAAAGGGAATAGCGGGGGTGAAGATGGAGATACTCCTCCCGGAAAGCCGAGGGATCCAAAACAAGGCGCTCCTGCAACGGTCCCCCATTACGCCAAGGGTACTGATTATGTGCCGGAAAATCAATTGGCATATTTGCATAAGGGAGAGCGGATTCTGCCGGCTGGGACTTTTAGGGGAAGCGGGAAACCCACGGTAATATATCAGATTAATTCCACGCCTAAAATCCAGGTCCCGCCCGGAACTCCGAATTCCCAGGTCCAATATCTGGAGGCGGCGGCAAAAAAGATATTTCGGGAAGAATGGCAGTCGATACTCCGGCAAACTAAAGGATCGTTCTCCTTGCCGGAAACAACGTAATAATGGAGGTTTTAGAACATGAGCACGTCTAGCGAAGAGATTCAAATTTTATATAAGTCGAATACCACAAAAAGCATCGGTGGGATAACCATCGATGCTTTTATTCAGGAAAATTATGAACACAGCGCGACTGTGACAGAATACCCGGTCGAAAACGGAAGTACTATTGCCGATCATATCGTGCAGGATCCGGACCAGCTATCCATTGAGGGCATGGTTGGAGATATTGATATTTACGAAGACTATTCCACTGAAAATCCACCGGTTAACCGGGCTGGTGAATATTATTCTCAATTGCTTGCTTTGAAGGAAGCCGGTGAATTGATTACGGTCGTCTGCGGATTGCGTTCTTGGAGCAACATGGCGATAACATCCTTATCGATTCCAAGAAACGCGGAAAACGGCAAAGGGTTAATGTTTTCCATGTCGCTTAAGAAAGTTACGGTCATTACATCGAAGGAAATTGTTGTATCAAAAGTTACAGGCGATGAAAAAACAAAAAAGCAGGCACAATCTAAGGTGAATGTAGGTAAGGTATCGACTACAGAAGTGACAGATTCGAAGAAAAGGGCATCTTTCATGAGTCCGATAAAAAAACAACTTAATGTCACCAATTAAGGAGACGAACATATGGTTATAATCCCGACCTATCAATCAAAATCAGCACGTTATTCCATTGAAGTGGAACTGGACGATACCGCATACGTATTAGAATTTTACTGGAATGCCAGAGATTCTGCTTGGTATATGGATATCTATTTGGACGATGAACTTATTCTGGCTGGCATTAAATTAGTTCCCAAATATGCCTTATTACATCAATTTGCATATCTTGACGGATTGCCCGATGGAGAATTTTGTATCGTTGATAACGACACGGACAGCGATTATTCCGAAGACTTGGATTTTGACAATTTTGGGGACCGATATGTTTTGGTATACGTGACAAATGACGAAATATATGGTTAATAAGTTTTAAGAGCGTTCTTTGCGATAATTCAATAAACAAGGCCTATTTTAAAAATATTGACTGCTATTTAAACGAATGATATATTACAAATATAAATACCCTGTAACAGAAAGAAGTGACTGTATTTGAAAAATAAATGGTTAGCAATTCTAACATTGGCAATAATCGTTTTATTTAGTGCAAATATAGCCTCTGCGGATAATGACAATTCTAGTGATGAAGTCGAAGAACGAGCCGATATTGAAACATATTGTTCAATGAAAAATTTAGTTTTTGTCTATAAAGACGAAGATATAGCCTTTGGCTATGATAAAGAAAGACAAGAAATACATATCGACGGCGATTTTACCACTATAAATGTTAATTGTGTAGCTATTGCACAAAATAATAGGGAAAAAAATTTTAGGGAACGATTTAGTCTTCCTGATAACTGCGATATCTTAATTTTCGGAGTAATGATTCAAGGGGATAATTACTATGGGATTACATGGTTGGGGATGTTTACGGAATATGGGGAATCACTCGGGATCCTTGAATCAGATTTGGCTACTTCCCCAACCTACAAGTCGATGAAGGGTTCATTTGCCGACTTGGTTAAGCAGGAAGTACTCAAAAAAATATTTAACACCAAATAGGTTTTGTTGTTATATTACATATTATTCAATTGCAAACCGCTACGGCGGTTTTTTTATTTTCAAAGGCGGTGACAATATGGCTTTTGGCAGGCTTATAACGGTAATTTCCGGACCTTCCGGAGGGACTGGAACATCAATATCGGATTGCAGAATTTCTTTTGATATTGAGAAAAGCATTGGAAAGACTCCTAATAAGTCCAATGTGATGATTTATAACCTATCGGACACTACGATGGCATCTATGGGAAAACGAATGAACAAATTAATCATAAAAGCCGGATATAAAGACGAAAATTCTCTATCCACTATATTTTACGGGGATATCAATAAAAGCGAAATATCCAAGGAGCCGCCAGACACAATATTAAAAATTGAAGCCATGGATGGATGGAAAAGCCTACAGCAGGCGATCATCAATAAATCCTATGCCGCTGGAACGTCTATTTCCACGGTTGTAAATGATATTGTGTCTGAAATGGGGTTTGTAATAGGCGGCACTAAGCCAAACATTTCCGGTTCATACGCTCCTGGATATGTGGCTAGCGGGAAATGTGGTCACGTTTTGTCAAAGGTTTTAAATAAGGTTGGATATACATGGTCGATACAAAACGATCAAATTTATATTTTCGAAGAAGGCGGATCAGCCAAAACTTTTGAGCTGTCCCTGGCCTCGGATACTGGTCTATTAAGTATTTCTAAGCTTGAGCATGATGCAAAATTGACCAAAAGTGCAAAATCATACTATACCATCCGTACATTGCTTTTTCCGCAAATTATCCCCGGCGCCCAGGTTTATATTAAATCATCATTGGCTACCGGGAATATGATTGTGCAAAATGTGACGATGAGCGGAGATAGTTACGAAGGAGACTTTATCGTCGAAGCAGAGGTGAAAGCGGCATGAGCGATTTGCAAGAAACCAATTTGCCGGAAATCTTGGAACAAGCAATAAATGCATTGACTCAAGATTCATATACGGCCATCCCGGGGATCGTCCAGAGTTATGCATATAAAACCAAAACGGCTACTGTGCAACCGACAATCAAAGTCACATATGCTGGGAAAACAACGGCGTTGCCAAAGGTTAACAATGTTCAAGTTATTTTCCCCGGCACGAAACGATCGGTGATCCAATATAACCTGAAAAAAGGGGATGGTTGCCTGTTAATTTGCAGTTCCCAGGCGCTGGACAATTGGATTAATAGCGAGGGAGATTTGATAACCGCTGGAGATACTCGGCGGTTTTCTCTTACCGACGCATTTTGCATTCCCGGTCTTTTCCCGATGAAGGCCGCTGGGAAAATAGGAACCGGAGAAGGGTTCGAAATTATCCATGAGACCGGAAAAATCCAACTCACGGATGACGGTGATATCTATTTGAATGGGAAAAGCAAGGCATTTGTAACCTATGATGGGCTTAATTCGGCTTTGCAATTATTAATTACCGCTTTGAATTCCCACACGCATAGTAATGGCAACGAGGGATCGCCAACAGGGGTCCCAATCTCTTCACTATCTTTGGATATTAGTTCCAGTAAGACTACGACTGTTTTGACAGGCGGGTGATATTGATGTTTGACATCCTTATTGATAAGAACGGCAATTTTGTTCAGAACAGCGAGGAAAAAAATGCTTTCGAGCTCACATCTACTACTGCGGCCTATGTGTCGCAGAAAATCCGAATCCTCTTGAAAACTTTTTTGGGGGAGTATTATTTGGACACTACGATTGGTATGCCATATTGGGATATGGTGGACAAGAATCCTAATTTGAAAGTTTTGCAAGCTACAATGAAAGATGCTATTTTGGCTATTGATGGTGTCTCGGAATTGACCTCTTTTACTATGTCATATACGGGAAGTAGCCGAAAATTGACTATAAATTTTACTGTCAAAACCGAAGATGACGAAACGGTAGAAGGGACGGTGTAAAGCATGGCGGAATATGGGGTTACCGCGCAAGGGTTTGTAACAAAAGACCTTGCGACTATAAAATCAGAATTGACCGAGGCATTTACGGATGTTTGGGGCTCTGATTTGGATACGTCTGGGACTTCGGTAGCGGGTCAAATCATCGCTAATTTGGCGGTTAAATTTTCGAACATCTGGGAGATTCTTGCGGTGGTTTACGCGAGTTATAACCCTGATAGCGCTAGCGGAACATCATTGGATAGAGCAGTTTCCCTGGTTAACGTTGTCAGAACCAGTTCCACCTACACGACGGTTTATGTAACTCTTTACGGCGATGAAGGCACAACGATTTCAGCCAGTCATAAGGTTGCGTCTACGGATGGTTATACCTACAAACTGTTGACGGATATAACGATTTCCAAAGCGAACGTCTCGGATGTAATCGTGGGGTTAGCGGATAGCTCGGTTCCCGGGTCAACCTATTCGATCACGATTAGCTCGACAGTTTACAGTTATGAGGCAGTTGACGGGGATACTGCGCTGTCTATTGTGACGGCTCTGCAAAATTTGATTAACGCAGGCGGGTTAGCGGTTCAAGCCGAGGCGGATAGTAGCGCATCTACAGTGCGTATTTATTCGCAAAATGGATATAGCGCATTTTCTATGAGTCTGACGAGCAATCTGGAGTTTACGAAGTTGGGTTCTTCTGGGCAATATCAATGCACAACCAAGGGGGCCATTGCTTGTAGTATCAATACGGTAACCTTGAGCACAGACACAATTACCGGGTTGGATTCAGTAAATAATCTTGTCGCCGGAGAAACCGGCAATGCCACGGAAACGGATGCGGAATTAAGGGAGCGTAGGCGGACGGCCCTATATGGGTATGGCTACGCCACTGATGATGCCATCTATGCCCGGATTCTCCAGGAAGTAGACAATGTTTCCTATGTGAAAGTGGTTTCCAATAGAACAGATTCAGCGGATTCGGAGGGTCGGCCGGCGCATAGCACAGAGGTTATTGTTTTGGGCGGAACGGATTCGGCTATTGCCGAAAAATTATGGGACATATGGCCTGCGGGAACCGCGTTTTACGGCACTACCTCGATCAATATAACCGATAGCGATGGGGACACTCAAACGGTTAAATTTAGTCGGCCCACATCGGTTTATATTTGGGTCAAGATCGTGCTGTCGATCTCATCCGAGGAGGATTTCCCAACAGACGGTACCGATACGATTGCCAATAACATCATAACTTGGGCGACTGAAAATCTAACAGTTGGCAGCGACGTGATTTTCCAAAAATTATTTAGCTGTGTTTATTCCGTCGATGGAGTGACATCCGCTACGATCACAATTGGTTCGTCCACTACGTCCGGGACTGAGCCAACGGAATATTCCGCGGCAAATATTTCGATCGGTGATTCGCAAGCTGCGGTATTTGACTTGACTCAGATTGATGTCAGCACCATATGAGGTGATTTTATGACCGTGGAAAAGATTAATGATTACTCAAGTTTTAATGTCCCTCCTTATTTGCTTGAGCAATTTCGCGGGACGGATGTTGAAAAACTACTTGCGGCAATCGATTCCCAATTTAACGCACTTGAGAACGCTATTTATGACATGTTTACCTCCATGACCGACTTGGACAATGCAGTTGGAAAGCAATTGGATGTTTTGGGTATCCATCTCGGTTTGGAGCGTAACGACAAATCCGACGCCGAATACAGATCATTGCTGAAAACAAAGATTTATATCGATACTTCCGGGGGAGTCGCTGAAGTGATTATTGACGCCATTCGGATGCTATACGGGGCTTCAGAGATTCATTACACGGTTCCCACGGCCAAGAACATTGTCATCAGCCAGGATGGGTTAATCGGGTTGCTATCCTATTGGAATATTCGGCTTGACGATGACAGTTTTATGGTGGACTTTGACGGAAATGCTTTACTGTTTTCATCAGAAGATGAAGGATCAGTTACCATCTTAGAGAGCGTCATCCCAACGGGTACAAGCTTGACTGTAAATAAAATCGAAGAGGAGGAATCTTAATGTCATCAAAAACGCTGTCGGATTTAACCCAGGCAACGAGTATCAATGCAACGGATTTGACTCATATCCGGCAGAGCCTGGTCGATAAAAAAGCGACGATAAACGCCATAACGAAGCACGTCATCCGGGAAGGTTCCTATGGTTTCCATTCAGAGACCATAACGGAAGATACCGAAATATCGGCAATAACCTATCAGCAGATTATGTATTTGCTGGATACCAGTTCGGCAGCAATCACTTTAACTTTACCTTTTGCTGGTGGTGGGGTGGCGGCCGGAGCGCAGATCATTGTTGAGGATATCGGGTCTTCGAATAGCGCTACAGTCACTTATCAAGCCAGTATTTCGAAAACAATACCGGCTGGCGGGTTTGCTATTTTTCGTTTCAACGGGAGTAAATGGGAATTTGATTCGAGTACCTTCCACGAAATGTTGACTGATTATTTACAAATTGGTTCATCCGGGCCAAGAATAAAGAAATCTGATATGAATTTTGCATTTAAGACCAATGATGAAACAGGTTTTACTGGGCTTATAGCCAAATACTTTGAGTTATCCGGTTCCAATCAAATTTTAGAAGTTGAATCCGATAGTCAAACGCAATTAAAGAATTTGGCCGCGGGGATAGTATTAGGAGCAAAGAATGATACTGTTTTTTGTGGGAATTGTTATTGGGATGGAACGAGTTTTAACCGGATTGATACGACAAAAAAGGCCATTCGGATCACTACCGATTATGATAATGGACAATTAACATTATATTCAGCATCTGCTGGAATCAATCCAATAACATCATGGGATCTTGGGGACAAGATTAATTTGGGGAATTGTTCTATGAATTTGGCTACTGTTTATGCTGCCGCTACTAAAGCATTAATTAATGTTTGGATTGCTAACACTTCGTATTCTATCGGAGATATCTGTTATTCTATCACGGGAGCAAGCTACAAAAGATATGAATGCGTAATAGCTGGAACATCTGGAACAACAGAACCAAGTTGGACCGGGATTGGCACTCTTGTTATTGATAATACAGTAACTTGGATTGTTGATGATATAAGGGATGGTACAGCCCCTGGGGATCTTTGTCCACCAAGTATGATTGTTCGTTCTGGAAGGATTAAAGCAAACGGTGCAGCTATTAGTCGTGCTGCATATCCACGATTATTTAATTTTGCCAATGATAATGGCTTAATAGTTACGGAAACTAATTGGGCAGCTGGTTATTGGGGATTATTTGGCGAAGGCGATGGTTCAACGACTTTTAGATTGCCTGACCTTCGGGGAGAATTTATTAGGGGTTATGATGATTCACGTGGTGTTGATTCAGGTCGTGTGTTAGGTAGTAGACAATTGGATGCCTTCCAAGGCCATAGGCATACCTTGGGATATGAAAACCAAAATGATGGCGCAAGCGGAACTGCGTTTAGGCTTGGAGAAGTGAATAATCCAGATTCAAATGGCTTTACAACCGATAATAAAGTGTTGAATCCTTGTACAGACGGAACCAACGGAACCCCTAGAACCGCTTCAGAAACCCGTCCTAGAAACGTGGCCTATTATTATACAATTAAATATTAGGAGGAAATCATGACCATTTATCATTATAATTCAGACGGTCAATATTTAGGATCTAGTGATTTAAATAGCTCTGATAAATGTCCTATTACTGGTGACTACTTAATTCCAGCTTTTACAACAACTACGGCCCCACCAACAATATCAGATGGACAGCAAGCTTATTTTATCGATGGAGCATGGATTTTACGAAAAATGAAGCAATACTGTTACTATAATAATGGATTGAGTTATAAAGAAGTAAATTATGATTATGTAGCCGTAACCGGGGAGGTTTTATTTGATGCCATTGCTACAGAAAGTCAGTTAACAGCAGCTTTTTCTGGGTATATTATAGCATTAAAGCAACAAAAGTTGGATGCACTGGATGTAGAATATCAGCCTCAATTTGAAGCATTGGCAGTGGCATATATTACTGCTATATTAGCCAGCGACACTACTACTGCAGCGGCTCGTCAATCAGATTATGTGACATTAAAAGCAGAATACACAACGGCAAGGGAGGCGATTACGAATGGCCAATAGTTATTGCTTTGTTTGTGGCAATAAAAACGATTCATCTACAGGTAAATGCACCAATACAAGTTGTCCACGAAATAAGTAAGATTTGACCGTCCCCCCGGGGCGGTTTTTTAATTTATAAAAAGGAGCTGATTTGATTGGACATGTTTATATATTTTTTGAAACGCCTCATTGATTACCCGGTATGGAAAACTATAGCCGGGATTTTTATTTGGGGCGTGTCGTTTTTATTCGGAGACTATCGGGCGGTTTATGGGGCGGTTGTTGCTCTTGTGGCGGCTGACTGGGTAACCGGTATTTATTATGCCTGGATACACCCAGAGCTTAAAATTGAATCGTCAAAACTCCGGGCAGGAGCGGTCAAAATGTTTGTCTATGCCGGTCTGCTAGCGTTAGGGCATCTATGCAGCCTTGTAGCAATAGCGGCATTCGTGCAGGCGCTGATAGAGGGGTATATCATTATTACCGAAGCGATATCTCTTATCGAAAACGCCAAAAAGATTGCTGACTTGCATAAGGTAACTATTCCGATCCTTGATAGTTTAACAAAGGTGTTGCAAGGAAAACTTAACGAGATTAAAGGCGGGATGCGGTAATGATAGCAATTACAAAAAATCTGCTTAGTCTTGGCCCGAATCGCCCGGGGGATTCCATCAAGCCCCGGATGATTATTGTCCACCGGACAGGCAATCCGGGTACATTAGCCCGAGTGAATCGAAACTATTTTGAAAGTCTCAATCATCCGCCCTTGGCCGGTAAAAAGTATGCCTCTGCTCATTATATTGTGGATGCCGGCCAGATTATCCAGTGCATACCCGAGAGCGAACGCGCTCATCATTGTATTGGCGCCAATCATTTTGCAATAGGGATAGAGACCTGTGAACCGTTACAACCGGGAGCATATCAAAACCTGCTTGATTTAATCCATGATATTTGCGGCAGGTATGGGTTTCTGCCAAATCAGGATTACATTCAGTCTCATTCCAAGTATGACCCGGTGAACCGACACTTTGACCCGTTCTTTTGGGATGATTTTGTAGCCGGCCGGGGGAACCCGGGGAAAGATTTATTTGACCCGATTCAATTCTACAAAGATTTGTTAGGGGGTTAACATGAAAAAAATACTTATCGGGGCTGTGATCGGTGGATTAATTACGGCTTTTTTGTTTTATAAATTTCTGCCCCGGCCGGGTCCGGGGGAGCCGATTGTAATTTATAAAGATAAAATTATCTCCGGCCAAATGAGCGGGAAGGTTAAAATCGTGTCAAAATCGCCCCAAGAAGACGGGGATAATATTCAAACGATAAATGATAAGGAAACTATTAAAATAGACCTGCCTGACCCTGTTTCTGTTACGAACAACCGTTTGGATTTTAATGTGTCGATACCTGTGAGCGGCGAGATAAAAACTGGTCATGTTGACTTACAATTCACCGGGGTGACCACAGTGGAACGAAAAGGTGACAATTTAAAGGTTAATACGGTGTTCGACCAGGGCGTCAAAGAAACTATTTACCAGGAGCCCAAAATATGGCATGTTGGGTTATATGCCGGGGCAATAGAAGACGGCTTTGGAATAGGTGGATTCGTCCAAAGAAATTTTAAACTGGCAACGATTAAAAAAGTTGATTTGATTGGATTCGGAAGGGTAGAAGTTGACAGGGATCCGAAATTGTTAGTTGGAGTGGAAGGTAATTTTTAGCAGGAACTATCATATGATGGGGCCGTTACAATAAATATCAACCCTCTTTTTTCATTGCATTACCTCCTTTATAAAGCCCCATTACCTGGTTAGGTGGTGGGGCTCTATAAATTATCCTTATTTTTCCTTCATTTTTATTTTACCTTATATCTATCGTTTAAACACATAACGTACATTTTTTAGCCACAAACAGGGAGTATATTTAAGATACTTTTTCATAATCCTCCTTTTTTACATACCCTCTTCGGAGGGCTTTTTTTATGATGGATGAAGTCATTAAATAGTGTTATAATTATTTCGAACATACATTCGAAATTGAGGTGCATCATGATCGAAGATATCGGAGATAATATTGACGTAGTAGCAGCTTTCACGAATGGAAAGATTCTGCCTATTCTATTTTCTTGGCGTAATCGCCGCTATATCAATTTGAAAGTAGCCAGCACGTGGAATGAAAAAGAAGGGGAATCTAAGCTGGTTCATATGACAGTGACTGCCGATAGTCCTAATCAATATGAAATTTGCTTTAATAATCAAAATTTTAAGTGGAGCTTGGTAAAAGTCGATCATGAATGAGACTGATCTCCCCGCCATTGTCGCGGGTTTTCCGTCCCCGGCAGAAGATTATGTGGAGCCAGAGATTGACCCGGTAAAATTACTGATTAAAAATTCCTCGACCTTTTGTAGCCGGGCCAAGTGTTGCTATGATGATGTTGGGATCAGTACGGGGGATATAGTAGTAATTGATAGATCGTTGAACTGTAAAGAAGGCATGGCCGCTTGTATTTTGGAGGGTCAATTTACGATTAAACGATTTAAGCGAGAACGGGGTATGGTCTGGATATTGCCTCCGAAGGATACGGATTATGAGCCGATAATCTTGCAAGAGGGAGACGATTTTATGGTATGGGGGATCGTGACTTATATAATTAAGAAGGTATGAATCAAATTTAAAAACTCTAATTCATGATAGGCAGTGGGGATTTAATTGCTATGATAAAAATCATCCGTGGTATCTACTTGACAATTATAATCATAAACCGTAAAATAATAGACAGATAGATGGTTAATTATTTTGCGGTATTTAAATAAAATTGTCAAGTAAAGGAGAATGTTAATTGGACCATTTCAGTAATAGCCCTGAGTTATTATTAAATAATTTATTAAATGACAATAATAAGCTTACTATTTCGAGAGAAATTCATGTGGCTTATAAAATTGTGGATGATTTTTGTACAAACTATTGTAAAATAGGTGATAAATTAAAAGATCAATATCGGGTTAAAGCATTGAATTGTATGGTTGAACATCGGCTTATTGAAGCGGCCAACAATCATAGTTTGGAATCGTTTTATTGGAATGAGGAACCTAATTCCATACGAAATTGTTATCATTTAAAATTAAAAAATCCGAACGCTATTTTAACAGTTAGCCAAGTACGTGATAAAAATGGTTTCCCTCGCAATGCAAAGTATAGAACAATGCATAGATATAGTTATCAATTAAAACTTGAAGGAATCGATGATGGAAGTGGTGAACAATTACCATACATAATTATTACTCACGGATATAAATCATCAACTCCGCAGTTTATAAGAGTTGGAGTTCCGGAATCTTTGCCATTAAAGGCGTGGGCTTATCAGATTGATATTTCAAATGTAAGCGTAAATGATGATGTTTCCATTATCGAGGAAAAAGATTCTGTAATGCTTCGAAATTTAGAAAAAATTGTTGAGATGGGCTGATTATTGTGACAACTAAACAAAATAAAATAATAGGAGCACGAATACGAGAGGCACGACTTGCTAAGGGTTATAGCATGTCGGATCTATCAAGATTAGTCGGGGATATATCTAAGCAAGCTATTTCTCAGTATGAATCTGGAGATATAACCCCTACGGCTGAGAAATTCGAAAAAATTGTAAATGTTTTAGGATTCCCTCATGATTATTTTTATAGTCAGACTCCAGTTGTACTTAATGAACCTATTTTTTTTAGGAAATATAAAACTGCTCAGAACAAAGAATGTGATATGGCTAAATGCAGGGTTAAATGGATGGTTGAAATATTAGATTATCTACAAGATTTTTTTGATTTCGTTAATGTGAATGTAATAGAAAAGGTCGAACCCAAGCCTTATTCAGATGAAGAAATCGAGAATATCGCGGTTGAAGTACGTAAGTTATGGGGGATGGGGCTTGGACCTATTAGCGATTTACATCTTTTATTAGAGAATAATGGATTTATTATTTCTAAGTCAAATTTAGGTGAAAGAAAGATGGATGCGTGTTCTACCAGATACGGTGATCGTCCATTACAGTTTTTAACTTCCGACAAATCATCGGCTTGTAGATCGAGATTTGATGCCGCTCATGAACTCGGCCATAGAATTCTTCATCAAGCTTGGGTAGATTTTGATTATTTAAATAACAAAGATAATTATGAACGTATTGAGTATGAGGCAAATCGTTTTGCGGGAGCTTTACTGATGCCTAGAGAATCTTTTATGCGTGAGGTTTATTCAGATTCTTTCGACTCCTTAATTAATTTAAAAAGGCGTTGGAAAGTATCAATTGCTATGATAATGTATCGCGGTCGTAATTTAGGTGTATTTAATGAAAATCAATATGAATATCTTCAACGTCAACGTTCTTGGAAGGGTTTTAAAACTAGGGAACCGTTAGATGATGAAATACCAGACGAAGAACCAAGAACATTAAATAAAGCGATGAATATATTAATCAAGCAAAAAATTCAATCGGTAGAACAGATATTAGATTCAATAAAACTGCCAGTTCATGAAATCGAAGCTCTTTGTAATCTCGATATGGGTAGTTTGAATACAAATAATAAAGTTCCTACACTTAGATTAATAAAATCTATTTAATTAATATTGCCAGGCCTTTTCGACTCGACTTTATTTTTCCATTCCATCACCTAATGTTCACCCAATGAACACATAATTAATGTATTTTTTCAATAGATGCGGCAAGGGATAAACGCCTACCCTTCTTGTCGTAATCTTCTTAATAGGCCCTTTTCGGAGGGCTATTTTAATTTTATATTACTTATTTCTCACATATCGACCACATAATAGACATAAACAGATGATATATTATAAATGTTACATCATTTTGTATATAGGGAAATATGCTACCATGTCTAAAATAACTGTTTGGACTATTTGCCCATTTAGTGGGAAGTTAGAATACTGTTCGCGGCAGGAATGTTATGAAAGGCAAGAACGAAATGAATTAGATGAATGTAAGAAAAGAATTTTAATTAAGCAGCATAAAAAAATAAAACCACTTAACTTAAAACTTATTTTTTAAGGCTATAGGTACAAAAAAAGCGAGGCTGTATTTCCGACCGTGTAAATGGGAATAATCTCCAATAGAATAAAAAGGAGATATAACCATGACACAATTAAATGAAAACGAAATACAGCTTGCAGAACTCATTAGCAAAGAGTGCGCTACCCCCGCTGACGTGACGTCGAAGCTCAAAAATCTTTTTGCTGGGGCTCTAGAAAAGATGCTCGAAGCCGAAATGGACGAGCATCTAGGTTACGAAAAAAACAGTATCCTGGGTAATAACAGCGGTAACAGTCGTAATGGCTACGGCAAAAAGACCATCAAAAGCGAATGGGGAGAAAGCGAAATAAGCGTTCCTCGGGATAGGAACGGTACATTTGATCCCCAGGTTATCGAAAAACGTCAAACGCGAACCGACGATATTGAAACGCGGGTTCTGGCGATGTATGCCAAAGGCATGTCTACCCGCGATATAGAGGACCATCTGCATGACATATATGGAGTAGACGTCTCGCCAAGCTTGGTCAGCCGTATAACAGACAAGCTTATGCCGGCGGTGGTCGAATGGCAGATGCGTCCCCTTGAACCGATTTATCCGGTTGTCTTTTTGGATGGAATAGTATTCAAAGTTCGCAAGGACAGCCGGGTAGTCAATAAGTGCCTTTACACCGTTTTAGGAATCAACATGGATGGGCACAAAGAAATACTGGGGCTGTGGTTATCAGAGAACGAAAGCGCCAGCTTTTGGACGACCGTATGCAATGAACTGAAAAACCGTGGTGTTGAAGATATTCTAATTGCGTGTCGTGATAACCTTAGCGGATTTTCGACTGCAATTGAAACGGTGTTCCCGAAAACAGAGCAACAGTTGTGCGTGATCCACCAAATCCGTACTTCTACCAAATATGTACCGTATAAGGACATCAAGCAGGTGATGGCGGATTTGAAACTGGTTTATGGCGCCCCCTCATTGGAAGTGGCCGAATATCGACTGGAGGAATTCCGGGAAACGTGGGGTAAAAAGTATCCCCAAATACTAAAGTCATGGGACGCGAACTGGGCCGAGTTGTCAACCTATTTCAAATATCCGCAGGAAGTGCGGACACTGATCTACACCACCAATGCTGTGGAGGGCTTCCATCGGATGTTACGCAAGTTCACCAAGACCAAAACGATTTACCCGACCGACGACGCAGTCAAAAAGTCAGTATACCTGTCGGTACAGGAAATCTCCAAAAAATGGAGTATGCCGATCCGCGACTGGGGAATAATAATCGGACAACTACTGATATTTTTCGAAGACCGGCTGCAAGGGAGGATAGCCTCGTAATGCTGAGGCTCCGCCTCCGGACTTCCGAGGTTTAGCGCTTTTGTTTTCCAAGGCGGCAGAAAAAACGGCGGCCCCAATGGGAAATCCGCCGCCTTGCTAAACCTTATGCGCCGCTCGGGTCGCTCCCCAGCGTTGCCCTATCCTGCGCATGAGTAAAAGCAATATTAGTATGTTAAAAATATTGTTAGATTATTCCATTTACACGAATCGCGTGACACTCCCAAAAAAGCCAAGTCAATTAATCTTCTTGACCTGGCTTTTTTATTACTCCGTCTCTCCCCATCGCCATTCCCAATTCTTCTCGTAAAGCTCAACCAATTGCCGATTCCCTCTAAAAACCAAACAATTCTCCGCGTTATTATTCTCGGCGTTTTTCGTAAAATTAAAACTCCCGGTGATGACATCGGCTCGGTCCACGATCATGATCTTGCTATGAGCAATCGCAAAAGCTCGGTCAATATGTGTCGGTACCCCAGCATTAGTCAGGTATGTAGCTGATGAATATTTCTCTGTCTTCTGCGACTTATCCAAGATAACTCGAACATTTACCCCGCGCCTATGAGCGTCAACCAATGCCTGTGCAATAGGCGCGCTGGTAAAACTATAAGCCTGTACCTCAATTGATTTTTTAGCAGAATTGAGTTCTTGGACGATCATATCGGTGATCCCGCCCCGGGGAGAGAAAGCAACCTGGATGGTACCAGTAGCCTGGATGGTATTAGGGTGGCTAATGTCGCCAGGCGGTGTAGGCCGTGCCTCGACGACAGCTGATGCTAAAAGTGTCATAATAGCAAGTCCCACGTATAAGTACTTTCTTTTAAACATATTAAATCCTCCTTGGTATGTTCTTCCATGAAATTATAATATAAAAAGATAATCAGAGCAAAAGATTACGGTGTATGGTTAGTTCAAATTATTTTCGAGATTAATCATTTTCCATTCGATACTCAAGTAGGTATTGGTAATCCTCGGCATACTGCATGACTAAAGCCCAAATTACTTCTCCTTCACTGCCTGCTATAATGGGTTGCCAGTTTCTTATAGGATAATACTTTGAATCTAAAATACTTCCATCCTTAGCATAATCAATACTATTTATCCAGCAAGATTTTTTATCAAGCGAATAGAGTTTATGGTCAATATAATAAGCAAAATTTTCAAATCCTTGGGTTTTAAGCTTGTCCTTTTGTCGTTCTTGAATATATTCTTTGGCTCCTTCAGTGGTCGGCTGGTGTTTAACCCATACCTCGATGAACAGTTCACCAAATTCTTTTTTAAACCTGATTGTATCCGTATCAAAGTATAAGGATTCATAAGAACTAGAGCCAATAAATTTATAATTACCTTCTGCAAAAATTGTAGGACAAAAAGCTAGTACAGCGATAATGAGCCAAAATTTCATTTTCATAGGATCACCCTTTCGTGCCAAAGTATTTTGTTTTTTGACACTGAGATATGTAGTTTCCATAAATTTCTATATATTTTTTATAAATCCTTTATCTCATTTTTTTAAACGAAGTCTAATAGTCCGTTTTTCTATATTTGATGCCTATAGAACAACACTCTTTAATTTGTCAACGAATCATTGATTCGTTGTTGATTTCGTATGTATCCCTCATAATTTAATTAGATGTCATAAAACCCGTGTCAATTTGTGACACGAAACGAAATTAGGAGGGTTCATATTGAAAGAAGAAGTAAAATTTATTTCGGTGGATATGGGGAATTCTGCGGCTAAAATTTGCGAATTCGGCAAGGACGGAAGAATTGAGTTTTCTACTATTCCAAATATCGCGGGGCCAGCATGTAGTTTAAAATTTCCACCAAGCGGGTCCGACGATAACATTCTTTCGGTTAAAGTACAAACAGCCGAGGAGCCCGAACACCGGGAAGAGTATTTTGTCGGAAAATTAGCCCAAAGGGAGCTTCAAGAAAATGCCGATCAGGACACCGACCGGAACAAAGCGGAATCATATGGTATCAACATCATTACTCCCACCATTTTAGCGTTGCATTCCACGGGAACTCCAATGGTTCTTTGTACCGGAGCCACGTTTCAGGATTTTGCGGATCAGTCACCACGATTAAAGCAACGACTTACGCAGCGGCACAAAGTATTGTTCAGGTATGGTACTCATGCAGGACAAACGGTAGATGCCAATGTAACCAGTACTTATACATTTCCCCAATTAGGAGCCGGATTAATCGGAATGCTCCGGGATGATCAGGGACGGCCGCGCCGGGATGACTGGGATAATAAAACTGTCCTTGGATTAGATTTTGGGCACGGACAAGTCCATTTTGGAATAATGCAAAACTTGGAGTTTATTCAATCTTCATGCCATTCAACTGATTTCGGATGTGCTCGGATTATAAGCGCGGTTCAGGATTATTTGAATGCAGCTCCATACTATGTGAATGCCACGATTCCGCAATTACAGGAAGCGGTTGAGAGAGGCTATTATTTGCAGCACAATAACAAGATTGATTTATCTGAGATCATTGAAGCGGCTCAGGCTGAAATTATGGAACAATTATACCGGGCGCTGAGTAACCCTAAGAATATTTCAAAGGCGCTTTTTGACTCGATCAACGAGATAGTTATTATGGGAGGCCGAGCGGTTTTAATGGCTCCCTATGTAGGAGCAAAGCTCGGCATGAAACCGGAAATATCGCGGAATTATCTTGTTGAGAACGCCCGGGGAATGTTACTCATAGCCCAGGATAAATGGAGAGCGGAAAATGGCAGCATCTGATCTTTTAGACATTCATTTTAGGGTCGGAAATCGCTCGGTATTAGATTTAAAATTCCGGGCGGTGGTTACCGCCCAAAAGCCCCAAGATGAAACGATGAGTGATTTTGTCAAGAGGGCTGTAATAGAACGTTTTGATGCTGAAGAAAACCAACAACAAGAGATATCCGCAGTTGAAAAGGTACGTCAAGAATTAATGGAGAGAATACGAAACTTGGAAGGGAGGATTGAAGCTGGATATACCCCCAGGGAGAATTTGATTAGAGAACAAAACGATATTAAGAACGACAAAGTAAACAAATTATCATCGGCATGGTGAAGGAGGAATAATATTGGATAATCAATTGTCAATATTTGAAGGTAAGAAATTAACGATATTGTTTGCGGATGATGTCAACTTTCAGTTTAAGGGTGACTTTCTGATTAGGGCAAAGGATGTTGCGGAAATATTGGAATATGCGTCAACTCAAAAGTTCGCAGACATAGTAAAAGAAAAATATTTGGTATTAGTGAGAAATTCCCACTTAACCAAAATGGTTGAGTGGAAATTGCATAACAATGGAGAGACTTTCCTAACAAATCATGGTTTAAATCAGGCTCTAGCCAATAGCCATATGCCAAAAGCTGAGCCCTTTCAGGACTGGCTATATGAGGAAGTTTTGCCCTCAATTCAAAAACATGATGCATATCTCACTCCTGCCAAAATCGAAGAAGTATTATCTGATCCAGATACCATCATCAGGATGGCCATCAGTTTGAAAGAAGAACGTCGAAAGAGGATGGAAGCCGAAAAGACTAATGCAGTCTTAATGCACGTTAATAAAACATATACAGCAACGGAGATCGCTAAAGAACTTGGATTTAAATCGGCTACAGCATTAAATAACGACCTTAGAGTAAAGCGAATACAATTTCAGCAGAATGATACTTGGGTGTTATACAGTCAGTATGCAAATAAGGGTTATGTCGAAATTAAACAGGAAGCTTTGGATAATGGGGTTGTTATTTATTATCGTAGATGGACTCAACTAGGAAGAGAGTTTTTATTAAAATTATATTGTATTGAAAAGACTGCTTAACCATCGAGAAGAGATTTTAATTTCTCCCACTGTTTAGGTGCCGGCTTATTCAAATCTGTTTCCCAATCCCAAACAGTTCGCGCATGAACACCAATCAAATTTGCAAATTCAGTTTTCTCCATACCAAGGCATAATCTGGCCTTGGTTATTTTTTGTCCTAAAGTATCTACCGGTAGATCCTCAAAGCATCCAAGATATTCGACAGTTTCACCGAGTACTTCGGATAATTTCCGGAGCCGGGGGAGAGAGGGGTGAATTTTTCCATGTTCGATCATGCTAAGGGCTTCGGGAGTCATTTGGACCGCTGCAGCAAGTTTCCTGATGGTCATCTTCTTATTCTGGCGTGCTTGGCAAATGCGGCCGGCTGAGGTGGAGAGCTCTAAACCTTCTTTAATATTATTCCAAGGTAAAATTACATGTTTTATTATTTCGCTGAAGGTATTATTGGCACGGTTGTCCCTGCGGATATTTCGGCGATTCTCTGAAGGCTTGTTCGTGCACGCCGCTGCAGATTCAAAAATATCAAGGCCGGATATCCGGACCGCTGCTCGATCGGTTTGATTTGCAAATCGAAGTCCCCAGACTGGTCGAATTCGAACTGGATACGGTCCCCAAGAGCGAATCCTCCCAAATAATCCGGGAAAGAGTAGAGGCAGCCCGTTCTCTGCAACGGGAACGTTTTAAAGGGTCGGAAACCTTTTGCAACTCCGGGATGACCAGTAAAGAACTGCGGGAGTATTGCCAGATAGAACGGGAGGGCCGGGAATTACTTCGCCAGGCGGTCCAGCGATTTTCCCTGAGCGCCAGGGCTTATACAAGAATCCTAAAATTAGCCCGGACGATTGCCGATTTGGAAGCTTCTCCCGCGATCGAAATCTCCCATTTAGCTGAGGCGATACAGTACAGGAGCTTGGACCGGAAGGGGATAGGATAAAATGAAAATTGCTTGTATTAAGTATTCTCTTGAAACTTGGTGATCGGTAAATCACGGTAGAGATCAAACGCATGAATTAAATACATTTTAAAATCACAGGTGCAGTAGTCGCATCGACGTTTGGCTCATTAGTGGGAAAATCAATAAAATCCGGATCGGAAACCAAATTAATATTATTAATAAGAGCACTAAATTGGCCTGAGAAAAAGACAGAAGTATTTGACTTGACCGTAGTTGACCAACCTTGCTGAACATTTTCTCCACAAAATATCCCTGAATTACTTGCCATATGATTAACAATTTGGCTACCAATGGTAAGAAAAATCGCCATAATACACCTCTAGTTAAAAGAATGCTCACAAATATTGTACGTAGCGAAATATTTTTCTGTGTAAAGAACTATTAAATAAGGCCGACAATACAATGAACCAAGACTTTATTTCTGGCTTTGTTCCGGAGCACAATCATGAGCTCTGATATTATTTTAAGATGAAACGTAGCTTGAAAATGGCCGAGTTGACTCCGGTTTTATTAATGGGTGATGGGTTCGCTTGTTTCAAGCATGGTTGGAATGGAATATAGTTTTTAGTGAATAATAACTGTTGTGACTCCTCTTTGTACCCTACTGCCTGGTTAGGTGGTGGGGTTTATTTTTGTCAAATTTCCTAGCTTTTTTATCCATGAAATTCATAATATATAAAGAGATAGACCTATCAAGTGGCTTTATCCTTTTTCCCAAGAATCAACACGCGGAATTGACAACCGGTAAAAAAGTCAAGTCCCATTGTCTCTTTAGACAGTGGGTTTTTTATTGTTCTTTGATATGTTAAAAAGATTTTACATAAATTTGCAATTATTGAAAATAATTAATTAATGGAGGTGGATTGATGAGTAAAATACCTATTGATTGGTATTATATAGTAATTGCTTTTTTGATGTGGGGGTTAGCTTTGTTTTTAATACCAAAAGAAAAATATAAGCCGCTTTTTTGGTATGGATTAATTTGGGGATATTTAGCAGGTAGTATATTTGCCTGGATATTTGGGCAATGGCTACATTGCTATGAGTATAAACTAGTGGAACCCTTCAGGCCATTTTATACAAATATTTGGCTAAATTTCGCATGGATTCCTACTATTATGATTTATTTATTTTATTTGCCTACAAGCAATCTATGGTATATTTATCCTTTGTATTTAATTACATTCTCTTTAGCCAGTGCAGGACTAGATGATATTTTCCATCAAGCCGGATTATTAAAATATTATCATTGGAATTTATTTATCCGATTTATTATATCATTAATTTGGTTTTGGGGAGTTAAGGTACATTATAAAGCCACTAAAGATAGTATACACAAATATAACTAACCTAATAGGAAAATTATATTATGATAAAGGAATTTTTTTTAGATTAACCTTTCAGAATTGCTGATAAAGCATTAAATGTCTTTCAAGAAAAACAGATATCGAGAATTTAATTTATTTTTCTGGCAAATCTTCAAGAGGGCAAAAATTATTAATTTTGTGAACATCAAAGATTGACATGTTTTCCGCTTTAGGATGACGGCATGTGTTTGAGAATAATGCGCTTAAATATGGGCAATTCTTACAGGAGTCGACTTTAATATATTTCATTTTTTTCCTTTAGTTCATAAACTTAATTTACATATAATTCTATTAATTATAAATATATCCTTCTGGTGATAAAAAAACTGGACAAATAAAATCCCACTGCCAAGTTAGGTGGTGGGATTTTATTTGTCATCCATTTTATAATTCGTATAAGTAATATAATCGGGTGCGTCCTCCAAATTCCCATAGCATTGTAGAACGGTTTGGGCCAAATGTTATCATTTCAGAAATATCATCCTCACTCATTTGGTGTAACTCCGTGTCACTTATTTTAATCTGCCGTCGTTCCGGCTCATTTAGCGAAATGACATATTTGAAGAAATCCAAGGCGTAAGGCACAATCAGTGAAGCATAAATCTTTTTACTGCTACGGATTTCGAAAACAGGCCGATCGCCGGGATCTAGTTTGCCTTGTAATGCGCCCATAGAACCGAGCAATTTATTTGTTTCTGAATTATCGTTGGAGAGCAAGTCTCTGCCGTTAGGAATGGCAATTCCCCATAGCCAATCACGACATGTTGTAGGGAATGGGCTTTTCGTACGGTAACGCTTATCAGCGGCATACTGTTTATGGGAAAATAGGCGTCCACTAATGACAGGCGCATTATCGTCAAGATTCATCATTTCTTTTCCCGTTGACCTTACGGCATTCATAACCAGTTCCACAAAATTCTGTGGATTTTTTTCGTAAGGTTGGCGTATTTCTTTCGGTAAGGTGTTAAACGTAGCTTTCATGTCGGTTCGGCCAAGCGCTATTTTCATAACAGTCTTTGGAGTGGCGCCAATATCGTTTTGACCTCCGATGATGATTTGCATTAACTGCGTTATTAAAGCCAATAAATTGGGATCTGGATTATGTTCAATTGCTTTTTCAGCTGCCGTATATATTTTTCCCAACTCTTCATCACCACTTGGGTCTTTAACTTTTCCGATTATACTCATAGAATTTACATACCCTATCAAATCTTCTCCAGTGCAAGCAGATTTTAGCACTTTATTCAAGGATGATAGTGATAGACCTGCAGTTATCTGAGGGGCGACAGTGAAGTTATCGGTTATAAGTGTAAAGTAGCGATTATTAAACGGCGTTCCATACTGGGCGAACCTACTATTCACAGGATTATATATCATTTTTTCTGTGGAAGACAGTTTACTATTTCGTAGTAATTGTACAATTCCGTCAATTTTTCGTAATACCTGGAGTAACTGGTTAAGACCGTCTGCATTTTCCTCAAAGTCTTTTGTTACAAATTCCCAAGATGTGTTGCCATTCGGTAACCCATCGGCTTCGATATAAAAATTTTCACCGTCCAATATTCTGGCTCTCTTTGATAACGGGCCGTAGCCCCCGGATTCATTAACTTGCCATGTTTTTGCAGTAAAGCCGTCTATTTCGAATTCGAAGCCCACGTTTCTTTGAATTACACTATTTAATGATGGGGTAGCGGAAAAGATTGGTTCTTGAATACGAGGAGTTTCGGTATGGCTTTTTGTCACGTCCGTTATCACTTTTTCCATTTCACCTGCTTCTCGTTCCAACCTCGAATCATCATTTATAAACGCACCATTCATTTGAAATGTTGGTTTAACTCTACCTTGAGCCTGTTGTACAACATGCCATGTCTCATGTGGCAAATACTTTTCTTGTCCTGGCGCTACAAGAATATCTGTCCCTTGAGTATATGCTAATGCTTGGATTTGTGCGGGTTTAGGGGAGTTGTAATGAACTCGAACATTATCCATTGATATGCCGGAAAGAGATTCTACATTCGATTTAATATTGTCCGGTAGGCCAGTGTTATTTTCTTTCTTCTGAATAAGATTTGGCGAAAAAGTAGTTCCTTTGCGTTTCTTGGGTTGTAGTAAAGTGTTTACCGATACATAATTTGTTTTATCGGGTTGAGAATAAATATAATTCACGTTTCAGCCACCTTTTATTTATAAAAAATATTATTTAATTTATAAAATTATTATATCACATACTATTGAATACAAAAATATCCTATTTGAGTATACTTTCATATAATACCAGTTAAATCCGGTAATTCTTTTCCATTATTTGAAAATTTTTTTTGGGTAAATAATAAATTTAATCTCCATTAAAAACCAATAAATTCTATCTTGGCATCTTAAAGAAGAAGGTATATAATTTTAATCGAACACATATTCGAATTGGAGGCGCAAATATGCTCGAGGAAATCGGGGAATCTATCGATGTTGTCGCCGCTTTTAATGCCGGCAAAATTATGCCCATGCTATTTTCATGGAAACACCGCCGGTATTATAACTTAAAGGTTGCTAGCATGTGGAGCGAAAAAGAAGGAGGAGCTAGACTGGTTCATATGATGGTAACCACCGATAACCCAAACCAGTATGAACTCTGTTTTAACACGCAAAGCTTTAAGTGGATTTTAGTGAAAGTTTACCATGAAGGATATTAAAAATTGGCTACAACCGGTCCAGGGGGAATTTACATAATATATCGGTGGATAAGGATGGATTTTTTTAGTCCAGGCTAATCTTAATTTTAAGCCAATCAGAGTTAAAGAGGATGACCCTTGACCCACTTGAGAACAAAATAATTGAATAAAAATCCGGGAGGAAACCTGCCGGATTTTATTTTCATCATTAATCTTCAATTATCAGGGTCGTTTGATTCAATTTTACAAACTGGAATTCACACTATTCTTTATCATTTATTTTAGATAACTGTTCCTCATATTCCTCCAAAGATATATTTCCTTTCCCAAATTCGTTACCTATTAGTGCTGCTTTTTCTGCTTTAGACAAAGGTTTATTATTCAATTCGTTAATTTTTGAAATTTCCTCTTTCATTGATTCTACTATATTAATTCTTTTGTCATACGCTTCAAAATATCGAAGGCCAAAAATTCTTTGTGACTTTGCGTTGAAATGTATATTGTCTGGATTTGCTTTCAAATCAGAAGCCGTAACAAAATAACAATTATCCTGTGTATTCGCAAATTCAAGCAGAACTTTGTTTATCAAAGGATAATCACGAAAATAACGCCCATATTTACCAGTATTTAAATAATCACCTAACGCACCAACAATCACTGGAATATCAGGAACATTTAATCTTTTACGGAGAGTTTCTACTATAACTAAAAATTTCTCATAGTAATGATTAACACCTTCTGGATTACAGTCGTTTTCTCCCTGATGCCACAAAATTCCGTCTAATTTACTTGTTCGTTGTGCTAATTCAGATTGAAATACAGCATTTTCAAACAACACTCCACCAACAGTCCAATCATCTAAACTGGTAGAGCCTTCTGCACAAGGAATTAATCCAATTTCTTCAGTTTCATTTTTGTTGCACCATGCGGAAGCAAACGATGCACCTGGTCCTATTCCAGTAAAGGGTCTATCACAATGAATAGGCTCTATCATCATTTGCCAGAGTCCATTTCTCAACATTTTAATGCGTTCATTACATATTATGGGTACATCTTTGACATATCCACGCCCTGCCATATTAGATTGTCCTATCATCAAAAAAGAATGTATTATTTACTACCACCTCCCGAATTCTAACTTATCGATTCGTTCAATTAAGATGACTGCTTCGCATAATATTAGAATGACGTCCTATTCCATTATACAACTTATTATGCATAAATTCGCTGCCTGTCGGTAACATAAGAACCTAAAACAAAATAATAATCAAATTTCAATATTTTTCTTAAACAGCGCCAAAATAAAAAAACCAGTTTGAATTGGTTTTTTATTACTCCATCGCCAACGTCCGTTTAAGCTAGGTCCCTTAAGCCCTATAAAACTAGGACTAATTTATTATTAGTTTATTTTTTGTCCTAGTTAATTAGGCCTTTTTTTATGCTCCATCCTTGATATACTGGAATAGCAGGTGTTTGATTATAAAAAACGGTAGTGAAGGGACCTACACGGTAAGGAGAGTTTAATAATGGAATGGATAAGTATTGATGAAAGAACCCCAAATAATTATGCGACGGTTTTAGTCTATTTTGATAATGGGAAAAATCCTGGAATTGATATTTTTACGTGGAATGATAAATGGTATAAACCAAACTCAATAACTCACTGGATGCCGCTTCCCGAACCACCTAAATAAAAACCCGATAGAAACTCTACCAGGGTGAAAAAGTCATCCGCTCATTGCAATTCCGCCTATTTATATTATCAAATCGCGATTCCAAAACCATTCAAGAACTTATATACATAAGCTTCTATATTCTTATAAGTCAGCTTTTTGTATGATTTGTTGATTTTGTTATTTTTATAGAAGTATATTGTAAATAGCAGTAGAGTGTGCCTGATCTCTAAAGTTTCTTCAAATTCCGCGAGCATCGCGGGATTATTTTTCAGCAGACCTCTTAATGTATTTTCCGTTTCGATGATCTCTCTTTCGAGCGCCTTCATCTCGAAGATTTTCTTGAAGTTTCCCTTTTTCAAGCTATGTACATAGTCAAAATCTTTTTCATATTCCGGGTAAATCTCATAACGGCTCCCCCTTGCGAAGATTAATATGACCTCTTCCTCGTTGGATAGAGCGGACTGCATTGATTTCAAGTCCTTTTTGATATTCTTAATCAGTATATCTTTATTGATTACGGCATCTTGGAATGCTTTGATTTTTTCTTTCCAATCAATGATCAAAAATCTCATCTCCAGTTATTTTAATGTTTTTTATCTGAAGAAGTTGGGTAATCCAAACGAGATTAGATAAAGATTAACAAGCTGGTACAAGCGATGCTTACAAAAAATGTAATCGTCTCAAATACCATGGCCGCTCTGTCATTTAATTTCCAAGTAATTGTAAAATAGAATAGATAGGTTATAAACAATGCGATATAAAACCAACAGTAGATGAAGAAAGCTTTTTCGAAACAATGATGCGCCAAATTGTCATACCTCCCGGTTTTTAATCAAGTCCTACATACCTTATACGGCACATATCACCCAGCCCAACGCCGTTCCGGCTATGAAACACAACCAGATTCCCCGGACTAATCCTCTAGTCCCACCGGCAGGAAGGGTAATGAAACTTGTCCCGATTTGTAAATCCCCCAATTACCTTGGTTTGGCTATTGGCCCTAATCTTGTTTGAACATCGATGAAAATGCTATTTTCTAGGCGAGATAGGGAAGGGGAGGATTGAATTGCAAAACTACCTGGAGCGCAAGTAAAAACCATGGAAGATGACCCCACTATTTCATGATTTGCATTATCAGATCCCGATCCCAAAATCGTTCAAGATCCTATGTACATAAGCTTCTATATTCTTGTAAGTCATCCCTTTGTATGTTTTGTTGATTTTATTATTTTTATAGAAATAAACTGTGTATAGAAGAACTGTATGCCTACATTCTACATATTCTTCGAAGCTTGCGAGCTGAACCGGATTGTTTTTTAGCAGGTCTCTTAATGTATTTTCAGTTTCGATGATCTCCTTTTCAAGCGCTTTGATTTCGAGGATTTCAGTGAAGCTTCGTTTGAAGTTATTCCCATGTTCAAAAAGTTCCCCGTATGTCGGGTAAATCTCATAACGGCTCCCGCTTTCAAAGATCAATATAACCTCTTCCTCGTCGGATAGAGTGGATTTAATTAATTTCAAGTCCTTTTTGATATTCTTGATTATTTTATTTTTATTGGCCGTAGCATCTTGGAACGCTTTGATTTTGTCTTTCCAATTGATTATCAAAAATCTCATCTCCAGTTATATTAACTGTTTATCTGAAGATGCCTGTTCAAAATGATATTAGATAAGTATCAAACTAACTCTCCCGGCTTCCGATTACGGCCTACAGACCTTACACGGAACATACCCAACATTCAACGCTCCTTGTCTGCTATGAAACAATTAATAGGAGAGCAAGTAAAAATCATGGATGATAACACAGTGATGGCTAAGATTGTAAAGAAAATCTTGGAGCATGGGTATTACCTCCTTTGAATTTCCAAAATAGAGGAATGACATGTTTTTCGGTATACATTCTTTATCCTCACCATTGGTTTCGCTTGGACAGAAAGCGGCATGCAAGCGGATCTTGGCAAACTCCGTGACTTTTCTCCACTCCCCGTCCATAGGTAGGGTAGGGGAGACATTTATTTTTCTTGAAAACATTCTTTTCTCAGGTCATAAAATATTTTTACCAAGGGATGTTCATTTTCTGCCAATGCTATTTGTTCAAATCTCCTTTTTCCCAAGCGCCTATCGATGAATGCAAATGCTTTAAAAATTGGATTTTTTGATGATAGACTTTTCTCGAATGGCGTGTTTAAATAGTTACCAAGCGCATTTGTAATATGGGCGGTTTCCTGAACACCTAATTTCATGATTTCCTCAACTTCTTTAGAATGTACTTGAGCATTAGTAAAATCTTTATGTAATCCGTGTTTAATTATGAATTCTTTGATAAGCTTATCGGGTAATGGAGTTACGTACCAATGGTAATAACCCCCGCCAAAGATTTTATTCCCATCCAAGGTAATCCAAACTTCCCCAACATCATCATGGGCTTCATGATAACAAGTGCAATAAATATCAATCCTTTTTTGCAATTGAGGTGTAATAAATTCTTTTATTCTTTCTTTCAGTTGAGACCACATCATGGATAATTCCTCGTTTTTTAGGCGAATAGAAACCGACTCATTTTTTTAATTCACATTGGTTTTGGGATTATCACGGCACGCCGAACCGATTAAACATAACTGATTTAAGATTTCTAAAAAAAGGGTAAACAATTTTTTTAGGCGATCGATGTCGTTAATTACTCCTGCAGCTTCAAAATACAATATATCTACACAATCTGGAAAATCAATTTCAGATTGTATTCCATCATCATCTTTCACTTTAAAGTAGATAGTGGGTTGAGTTTCTATGAGCCCACGAATTTTTTGATTTGCAAAAAGTTCTTTGACTTTTTGTTGGTTGTTGCCTTGAATTATATATTTCTTGTCAAAACTCGGAATCCCAATTTCAATGTTTTGCATACCGAATAGCTTTCCCAAATCACTAAAATTAGTTTTTCGATAAAACTTAAATCGAAATCCGTCTTTATTTACGTATGGGGCCCTTATTCTTGTATAGGTTGAGGATGTTTCCCCGCCCGAATCATATGTGTCTAATGTAACTGTCCATTCATTTACTTTAGCAACAACCTTATCTCCTCGCCAAAACCCTCCCTCAATAAAGTTGGCATCAATTTCCCGACTGAAGATTTCCCAGATTTCATTTTTACTGCGTCCGAAAATATCTCTTAGTAAACCCATTGTGTCCTCCTTATTCTCTTCGTTGCCGGATATCGTGGCACATTGGCCATTGAGTAACACTAAATCTGTAGTTTTTGCCCAGGAAACCGCAACTTCTAAAAAGTCAGACCATTCCAACTCCCAGGCCATAGATAGGGTAGGACTGAGCAGTAACTGATGGCTAAGATTGTAAAAATAATCTTAGAATATCTACATAAAAACTTGAATTATAGAGATGTTGGATTTATATTCAGAACATTTTACTAAGATCAAGACAATTATTATCATCTAGCTTGATCAGATATTTTGCCCGATTTGCACCTGAATCGGAATACACCAGCATAAAGTTGCTCCATTTGTTTTTGATACAGTTTTTGTTATGAACCATTTTTTGCCCCATGATATATTTGAACCAATAGTAAGTTGATCCTTAGTTTTTGACGGCAATAATTCGACTTTATCTCCTGTTACCTTTTTAAATATTAAATTCCAAGATGCGGCTAATTTTATTGGTAAATCATCAGAAGTACTATCAGATTCAAAATTGGCTTTAAATATTGGTATGGGATTTTCACTGATGAATGAATATTGAATACCCGGAGAATATAGGTCAGTTACATCCGCAATAATAGTAATAGCCCAAGTCTCCTTTTCAATTTTTGCTATTTCTTCCTCCGTAAAAGCCATTGTATATTGACTGTTTGTACAAAATAGAAACGCAATAGCAAATAATATTAATATGATTCGGTAAAGTTTTTTCAATTTTTTCTCCTTAATATTAAAAAAGTTGGCGACATTTGGAAATCTTAAATTGCTCCACCGTCCATAATTCGACTTCCCATCTTTGCCAGGAACAGCAATTTCAATTAAAATACCTTCACCTCTAATTTTGCTGATTTTATAAAATATTTTATTGTTTTATAACTCGTTTGATAAATTTGAAATCTTGTTAAACTGGTCCATTGAATCTCCTATGTAAGTAAAAATGATTTATACCTAAAAAACAACTTTGTTCACTCCCAGTTCACATGCATCCTTAGTTGATAACATATAGAAGGCGATTATTTCTTTGATTTCTCCTATATCATCAGAATGGAATTGTATACAATATTCAGATTGATTTTTTGTATTTTTTAAAGAGAGACGGCACTCAAAACCTGTTTCATAATCGCCTATTGCATCATCCCCATATTTTTCAACAACAATGTCTAGTGAATCCCCGACTTTTACACCTCTGCTTGTACTATATTTTCCACCAATAATTTCAAATTTCCAAAACATATCGTAAGTATAAGTTGGTTTATATGTAAATACTTTAAGGTCTTTAAAATCATATTCTTTTTCATCATTAGAGTGTGGATGCCGTATTTTAATTGGATTTCCAAAAAGCGATCTAATTTTTTTTTCATTAACTTGGTCTCCCAGTTTTAAAGATCCTATTGAAAAATCACCGGGTGTTAATTCACTTTTTGATGCAAACGATTTGTCATTATAAAAAGAAGAACAATTTAAAAATGAAAGAATAATTCCAAATATAATAGTTCTTTTCATTTTATTCACCCCAATCTTCAATCAGTATTAATAGTAGAAAGGCCAATAAATAGTTCTTTGGGATAAAAATCACTATAATTTCGTTGCCTTTTTCCACTCCCAGTTCATAGGTGGGGCAGGGAAAAAGGATTGAATTTCTTCCACAGTCAAGTACTTTAATTCTGCCATGGAGGAGAACCTTTTCCATTCCCGTGTAAGTTTGTCCAGCCTCCAGATAGTAAAGCTATTATAAAGAATAGAGCGTCAACCAAAATAAATAAGATATGCAGATAGATTTTAACGAGGTTTGTCCCATTTTGTTTTAGATAATTGTAGTCGTGTATCATCAAGCATATTGATAGATAAATAAGTAAAGAAGTTAACATAACCAATATAGTATTGTTTAGCAGCTTATTATTTGCAAGATGCTGGAAATTAATTTTATAATAAGCAAATCCAATTAGCAGTATCATGAGTGAACTAATTAAGAAATATTTTTCTTGTTTTACCATTTTTTCACCCAATATTATTTGTAATTTTGTTCATTCCACTCCCGGCCATAGAGGACCTGCAAAACTACCGGGAGAGCAAGTAAAAATCATGGATGATAACACAGTGATGGCTAAGATTGTAAAGCTAATCCTGGAGCGCATGAGTATTACCTCCTTTGAATTTATTTAATTGTAGATAAAAGTACCTGCCAATAACTTTTATTCAGGGCATGAAGGGATTAACGTTAAATAAATTTTCAATTATATATATGATTTACTTTATTCTTATTAAATTTGATAGTATTTAAAATGCCCGTTACCATTAACACAATGGCGGCCAATCTCAAAAAGATATGGACGAACAAAGGTTTCGAATTAGAACTGCCTATTCCAATTTCATTTAAAGAAAAAATGTTTACTGTAAGCCCATATATTTGATATAAAATTAAAAGTAAACTCGAAAGAGAACTCACTTTCAACAAGAACCAAATTAACAAAATTGAATATATTGTCCCTTCAATTATTAAAAATGGAATATTAACCGAAACAGCTAATTTAACAGACATTAAAATAACAATCCCGAATAAAAACCAGAACAAATGACAAGTCTGAATTAAAAAAGCATTCTCAAACGACTTCATATTATTAAATTTGTTCCATTTCTTAACAATAAATTTGCCAATAAAAAACCCAATTATAGGTAAAATTATTGTACTACCTAAAAGATTTCCTATAATAATGCCAGGCACTATAGCTAGACACGTAATGAAAGGTGATTTTTGAGTCTCCATTATTGCTTTTTTATACTCCTTGATTAAATTTTGTTTTTTCAAATTTCTTCAAGTTATCATTTCCACTCCAAGTCCATAGTTAGGATAGGGAGGACAGTAAGATAAGCTTCATAATTAATCATTTCACTTCTTTAATTCCCTAATCTCTTTCATTACATTCACTATTTGCTTGTTTTTATGTAGTAATTCGTTTTTTAAACTTTTTATTACCATTTTTTGTGTTGAAACAACAAAAAGCATGAACAGTTCCTTTTTTCACCATATTGATTTAACCTCCAGAGATTTTGATGTAAAGTTGTATATCGTATGCGCTTCCAATTTCCCACATATAACATATCCTTTGCCACTCCCAGTGAATCGATAGGGAGGCTTAGAATCAATGACTTCAACTTTTCTCACCCATAAGCAGGAACAAAGTGATGAAGGTTTATCCTACGATTACAATTTTTCTCCGCAAAACGGACAGAAATATACGACAAATTCACCGCCTGTCATGAATTCGCCGACTTCTTCAGCTTCACCATTTTCAACATCTTCTTCTATTGCTCTTGATTCATGAGAAAAAATCCACTGCTCATCATCTTTGAAAATGGTATAAGTCGCTACCCTTTTTAACACGGAATTCCTTTCGTTTAATTGATTACAACAATGAATCTTACCCAAATACTCACCTTCTTTTTTTTTCAAGGCAGCCATGGAGGCTATCATTTGCCCTAGTGAAGATAATTTAGGTTAAATAGTGCACCATGTGTCGCTCATACCATGCCTTCAATTTTTCACAAATCCCATTTCCACTCCCAGTCTATAGGTAGGGTAGGGGAGAGGTAATCCAAGTATGGGAATTACTTCAATAGTCATCCGATTCATCATAAAGAATATCTTGAAGTTTTTCTGGTTTCATTCTTTTAATTTTTTGCTCGATTTTTCTATCATACATGCGATCATTAGGATCAACATGTGGATCGCTCTTGCGTTTATACTGCTTAATAAACAAGCCAACCTCTTTTTTTATCTTTTTATCGTTATATGCCATAATAACTCCATATCATATTATTAATCATGGTTATAAAGATAAATCAGCTTGATTTAACTCAAGCCGCCTATTCTGGCGCAGAGTGCGAGATGCGCTTTGCAAGGTAATTCGTGATACCGGTTGCCGTGAATAGGAAACGTCTAGACCAGAAAAACATAGTCTCAAAGTGCTTCGTCATTTCTCTGCTCCTCCGCGCCTCTATTTTGATGAAGAATTTGGTCAACTGTCGAAAGTGCCTTTTCGGAATTGGAATAAATAAAAAAAACCCTTCAAAAATATCGATTTGATGTTGCTGATCTAAGACTTAACACTCATCCTCAGGAATTTCTTCAAAATTATCAGTATGATACCCACAAAATATTTGCCCTGATTTGTAATCTGCCACAATACAATGCCCAGGCATTTGAGATATTTCACCTAAAAAAACATAGGTTTTATTTTTATCAAAAGGATGTTCTTTATAATCAAAAACATACCTGACTAAACTATTTTGCCTAGGCGTTGAATCCATCTTTTTCCTCCATAACTTGTCAATCGGAATATATTTTTTCAGTCTCAGTCCCGCCGGTAGGGTAGGGGAGACATTTATTTTTCTTGAAAACATTCTTTTCTCAGGTCATAAAATATTTTTACCAAGGGATGTTCATTTTCTGCCAATGCTATTTGTTCAAATCTCCTTTTTTCCAAGCGCCTATCGATAAATGCAAATGCTTTAAAAATTGGATTTTTTGATGGTAGACTTTCCTCGAATGGCGTGTTTATTACTCACGACAACAATATTTTTCAAAGACTTAAATATGCAGTTTTGTATGAATTGAAAGTAATCCATTTTCAAAACATGCATTAAAATAAGGTTTTTCATTAATAGTGAATGACTTTTTTAACATGTCTATATTCATTAACCATTTTATAAAAGCAGGAAATACTTCGTCAGTCAAAGATTTTCTTGCCAATTGAATATCTATTTTTAATACTGCTCCTGCCCTAATATATAGTCTATCATATGGAATATTTTGATTTGGAAACCAATAATGAACTTCAAAAATCGACCCTATCTCTTGTGGTTTCCAATAGTCCAAATTTACATTGAGATCGATGTTATTGCTTTTGAGGAAATCCTCAAGTTGTGTTGTCTTTAATACAAATGAATAATCTCTAGATATTTTTGGTTTAGTTATTGCATCAATCATTCATTCGCTCCAAAATACATTATGGTTGTATTAATATTACATAATCGATTTCCACTCCCAGTCCATAGGGTAGGGGAGGACTAGATTAGAAACTGCCAGGAAAGTATTGATTACACTTAATTGGTTAATAAATAGAAATATAGTCTACTTTGTCATCTTCAAGATCAATTTTTATTCCGTGCTCTCCAAACACTTCATCTTTTACTTTTAAATGATAGAAATGAAGAGTGTTATTTAATACAACGTAGAAATCTCCTTGTCCATATTTTTCGACAACTTTTTCATTTGAATCTCCAACAGCAATCCCGCGAACCGTTTTTACGCTACTTCCAATCAAGGTAATACTATGAATACTCTCAACATTATCCAATACAAATGCCCGCACTTCAAAATCCGGATAATGATAAGTTCTCATTATTACATTTTCTGGGTCTTTTTTATATTCTTTGGAATTCTCAACCCTTTTAGTAAGAAAAATAGTATCAAATAATACTTCTTCTTCAGCCTTGTCCGGTTCGCCTAATATTTTATCGATCATTTTTCTCGCCTCAGTAAAATTATACTTTGGATTTAGACCTTTAAAAAAAATATCAGCTTCAGTTACTGGACCGCCAGCTATTTCTTTTTTTATGAGACGCTCAATGACTATGTCATCATAAATTTTTAATGAACTGAAAGATCCAGCCTGATTGGCATGGACAGAATTATAAAAAGCTCCACTCAATACTAATCCGAAAGCAATAAACCCTAAGATAAATTTCTTCATTGAATCACCCCAAAATTAAATATACTCAGCCCAGGAAGGGTGGAGAAGGCGCGTACTATTTCGCATAATTACTGCATATCCGACATATATTACATAGGTTTAAATTTGATACCATATATTAATTTCACGGCAGCTGAACAACGGATGGTTAGATTTCCACTCCCGGTCCATAGGTTCTATTTAAGTCAGGACCTCGGGCTGCGCCCCTCTCTAATTTTAGTTATTGTATATTGTATAGTTTACGTGCTTCATCTAATTTTACTAAATTTGGTTTATTACCATCTTTTGAATGCACTACGACTAAATCCTTTCTAAAATCCGGGCCTGCCCAACAATAACCAGATTCATTGTTGTATTTTTCTGATAAATTTAGATTTAATATTGCTTTATAATGTCCATTTACTTTACGAAAAGAATAAACCAAATAGGGATGATACTGAGTAATTAAATGATCTGAGTCAAAAAATTGATACATCCAACCCCAGCCAATAATTTCGGGGCAATTATCATTATCTAAGTCTATAAATTTTATAGCATCAAAATTCCTTTTAAATATTAATCTCAGAGAGTCATCCTTATCAAGAATAAAAATACTTAATTCCGGAGGAGAACTTCCATATGGAACACCAAATAATAAAAGCATTGACCCCTTTGATTCTATTGTAGATATTGGTAATAATGCAAAGTAATCCGATTTTATAATGCTTTTATTGTATATATCTTGATACATTTGCTTATCAAATTCATTATCACGATATGGATTCCAACCATCCTGATTTTCTAATACAAAATCGGGTTTTCCAGAAATTTTAATTCTGACTTTTGTATAAGTCCCAGGACATTGCCAACCTTTAGGTAATTCCATAATTATCTTATCAGTCTTCCCATCTTGATTCCAATCGAAATCAGCTGAATTAATAATTTTCCAGTTCAAATTCGTATTAGTTGTTTTATATTTTTCAGAGGCATAAACTTGATTGGTTATTTTGCTGCGCCCATCTGAATTATTTAAAGGTTTATAAATATTAGGATAAATAAATATCATTATTAATAATAGAGATAAAAAAAATAGTTTTTTCATGATAACACCTTCACAATCGCTATGAAATAGGAGATGATCAAATCTTTTCATTTCTTCGGGATTAATAACTTCACCAGTGTCTTCCCCTAGACTGGAATAATACTTTTCTAATAAAGGGTCCTTTTCAGGGCTATCCTTTCCGGGAGAGGGGATAGGTTTACCGGTCCATAAATAAGCTGCAATTCTTCTTAAATAGTGTAAACCAGAATATCCATACATATCAGAAGAACAGGATTCTTCACTTATGTGGGTTGGTTCGTTGTATGTAGGTAAGTTATTATTCGCTAATGTTTTATTAACTGCCTCAAAGGTTTTCGAGTAATAGTTATATCCTTTTTCATCTTCTGTTAATTCAGCTAATATTCCAACTGATAAGGCTAAACCCAAAGATCACCCCGCGTTTTTATACTAAACAAATCTATTTGTCTATTCCATTTTAAACTCTATATGATCATGTTCTTTGATAATCTCTACAATAATATCAAATAGCGTATCACCTTGATGTTGTTTGGCGCTTTCTAAAAATTGTTTTATTGAATCTCTGTTTGTGGGATGACAGTTAAACAATATATTTTCGTAATGTTTGATTGTTGCTTTATATCCCAGGTCTACTTTGCTTTTGATGGTGTTCTTCCAGATAATAATCACAGGCTCTTCATATTCATATACTCCAAATCCCCCACGTAATAAATCATTTAATGCATTAAAATTATGCCCTGTTTTCCACGATAAATTCTTTGTCAATAATCTGTCTATCTCTGTATAGAAGCCTTCCAAATCATTAAAAGTACTGGAATCTATTACAATAGTTTTTCTGTACATCCTTATCCTCCGGAATACAACAATGGTGCTAAAGTCGCTTTTGCACTTCTGTTTCCCCAAGAACATTTCATAGGTAGGGTAGGGGAGATATATATCCAGTTTCAATTCTTTTAATCTGTATAATCCCTAAATAAAATATCTAATTGATTTTCGTCATGAATTTGCCCATCACTAATGAATTTTTCAACCTCAATTGTTCCATCTTCCATAAACTCAACTTCCCATCTTTGCCCAGGGACAGCAATTTCAATTAAAATACTTTCGCTTCTAATTTTGTCGATTTTATAAAATATATTTTTGTCTTCTAACTCATCTAAGAACCTTAAAAGCTTGTTAAACTGGTCCATTAAATCTCCTATGTAAATGAAAATGATTTATATCTAAAAACAACTTTATTCCTGTCCCAGCCCATTGGTAGGGAAGGGGGAGAAAGAATTTTAGCAGCCTGGGTGAAATCATGTTTATATAATGGCAATGCTCTTAAGACGTAGAAGGCTCTTTTTTCTCTCTACTCGCTTTAATCTTTAAATGGTTTTCATGAAGTCTTTCAGCTTGTTCCCTAACCTGTTCAAATTTGCTGTAACCCAGGGAACATAAAAACAAAAATTCTGAAACCATCTGAGTTGAGTATTTGCATACCTTAGAAAGCTCGTTATGATCGACAGTTTCTAATACACCATCATGAATAATCCGGCTTCTTTTACCATATAACTTACTTACTAATTCCCTTAATTTCCAATATTCATCAACATGAAAATAATGATATCCACCATAAATTAAAAGAGTAGATACATTTGTAATTATGGCATTCGTTACGTCTTTATTATTGGGGAGATTATATGTTAAAGCTTCTATAGCTGTCCAAAATTTAATAAAAGCAATTTGAGGTGTCCATTCATTTTGTGCTTCTCCAATCCAATATATAGCATTTGATAAAGCCTTTTCTAAATCGTTTTTTTGATCTTTAGTTAGTATTAAAACTAAATCATCCCAAAAACAATTTACTTTAAATGCATTAATAAGTTCTTGATTAACTGGGTAATCCTGACGTGCTGATTTGCTTGAGTCCCAATGCAAAGTTACAGACTTATCATCATGATTTATTGATATAAAATTATCTTTTCCAACCATCATATTTGTTACCAAATTAATCTTAATAACATTCTGATATACATATTCAGGATATAGATAACAAAACATAAATCTGAAAATATTTAAAACCATTTGTGCCTTATTCAGCCCAAGGGTTTCAGCAAACCCGATGTCTCCGTAACAATTACATTTAATACATGTTTTATTCAGAAGGCTTTCTTCTATAGTTGATTTCACACTCTGACGAAATGAAACATCCTTTTCTAGATTTTCAACATATACCATATCATTTTTATCAAATACAAATAGACAGGCACCCCCAAAATCAATTTGGAACTTATCGGAAATAGAAATACCTTTTACCTGCCAAAAAAAATCATAGTTTTTGCACTCATTTGCAATTTGCGTTAGTAATACAGGGAATATATCATTAAAACTTTTCGAGACACCTTCCAAGTTTGATAAGAGAGTTTCTTGAATTTGGTCTTTAACTTTAGTATAAACAGTATTGTATGTAACATGTGTTTTAAGTGTATCGATTTTATATATTTCATCTACTAGTTCATTAAATAATGGCATAAGCTCTTTCTTGAAAAAACACTCTTTATTTCTAATTTTTATAGATGGCGACTTAAAAAGGTCAAATTCCGTATAATCCTCAATGGTTTCAGGAATTAAAAAATTTCCAATCTTAGCTAGTTTGTTCCATAAAAGCTCAATCTTCCTTTGCTTTTTTCGATTATTCACTTGAATCTCTATTACTTTTCACCTCAATCGGAATGCATTGACTATAAGGCTCTTCCAATATCGATTTGAAAACTTGTCCGATAGGGATCAGGGGCTTCTATTTTTCTCTCGATGAGAATCTTTCGTCGTTTGATTTAGTAGCTAATTCAGATAAGTTTCTTTTTTCCCATTCTTCCCGGGATTCGCGTAGATTTGGCATTATAAAACCTCCATGTTTTATTAAGGAAACGGCCTACACTTTAGCCGTTTCCTGGTGTTAAGAACTATTGATTCATATACTTTTGAACAATAGCCAATATTTCATCCTTATGCCCATAAATATCATCTAAGCTCTCAATCGCATATTTGACTTCAGTATCATCTTTAGGAATTGTAATGTATTTCTTTTTGCCATCAAGATATAATCTGCAAATCCACTTCCATGTGTTGTTATCGAAGAGGACATTGAAATAGGAGAGAGTATCTTTGTATGTAACACGTTTTGGGTTAATGATTTCACGGCAAATTGATTTAACCAAAAAGAATGCTTCTAATTCAAGAGCTGTAGTTTCAATTTTTCTTTCATCTTCGGGTAGCTGTTCATTGGCATTTGATACTGCAATTTCATCAATTGGTTCAGGAGGTTCAAGAATAGCTTTAATTTTATTGCTTATGATTTCGTTTATATATTGATTTATTGCTTCTTTTACCATTGGTTTGAAACGATCCATAACATTTTGAGTAGCTTTGCCATCATAAATTTCACGAATAAAACACTTAATGAAATCATCTTTAGGATCTTTTACTTCTTCGTCGAATACGAGCTTTATTTTATTTGTATATTTTAATTTTGAAGCCGTTGAAGATAATTCCTCTTCATTGTATGATTCTTTCTTGAATTTCTTGAGTTCAGTTACTAATGGTTCTTTTATATCTAGCAAGTTGAACTCTAAAAATGGTGCATCATCCATTTTATTAGGTTCCTGGATATCAGAAAAAAACTTGTAAAGAATTCCGTTGGTCAAAATTGCAAATTTCGATTCGGTGACCGAGAAGTATCGATAAAGTTGATTATCATGGGCTTTCAATGGATCGTCAACTTGCTTTGCCTCAATTAAAATAGAGGGTTTACCATCAATAAAAATAGCATAGTCGACTTTTTCGCCTTTTTTTGTTCCTATATCTGCTGTGAATTCGGGCACTACTTCATGGGGATTGAATACATCATAACCAAGCAACTGAAGAAACGGCATAATGAGCGAGATTTTGGTTGCTTCCTCAGTCTGAACTTTGTCTTTTAGTTCCTGAACTTTTAAGGAAAATTGCTTGATTTCATCGATAAAATCCATAGTAAACCCTCCTTTTAATTTTGATATATTTAATTCAAGAATAGTATATCGCCTCAATCGTCCACTCAAAGTTCCAAAATTCGACACGAATATTGTTTCATGTTGGAAGCTCGCAATAACTGTCCATAAATTTATAAAATCATCATGGATTGCTTCAATTTTAGGATAAAATTCAGGGTAACCGGTCCCTTGAAACGGCTATTGATCGAAATTCATAAACTATTGCTATTATAACATCCAAACCAAAAAATTGCAGCAATAGTCTTCGAAATCACCATTAATTCATTTGAAAAAGCAAAGGAAGATTTGAATAATTAATTAATTTAGGTTGGGTCTAATATAATGCCTCGAAGGGAGCTTTTTCTAGCTCAGAGGTGCCTTTTAATAGTTCGGAAATCCGTTCTTTGGAGATTTCATTTCTCCAATCATTTTTTCCGTTTCTCCCTTGGGAGATTTCATTTCTCCAATCCTTTTTTCCGTTTCTCCCTTGGGTGATTGCGTTTCTCTAAACCTTTTTTCCATTTCTCCCTTGGGTGATTGCATTTCTCCAAACATTTTTTCCGTTTCTCCCTTGGGTGATTGCATTTCTCCAATCCTTTTTTCCATTTCTCCCTTGGGTGATTTCATTTCTCCAAACATTTTTTCCGTTTCTCCCTTGGGTGATTGCATTTCTCCAAACATTTTTTCCGTTTCTCCCTTGGGTGATTGCATTTCTCCAAACATTTTTTCCATTTCTTCCTTGGGTGATTGCATTTCTCTAAACATTATCGTTACCTATAAAAACCAATCCTTTTCATTTCTATTTATTTTTTGGACCTCGTGGACCTCATGCCCCTCTTTTCCCTTGTAAAAATGGCAAAAACATATAGGATGAAAACAAAATGAAAGTCGAAAAGCTGGTTCTTGACCTCTCTCGCGCCTTCAATTTAAGGCGCGCTGGCTCCGTAGTCTGTAGTCAAGAGGTTTTTGGGGTCGTAGTTTGACTGCCTTGACAGGGCCTTCGTTTCTCCCGAAGGCGGGAGAAAGCAAGAATGAGGGCTTGAACCCCAGGACAACACTTCCATTCAACGGATGAAGTGGTTAACTCCTTTGGTTCTTTCAAAGAAGGCGGCGATTATGGTCCACTGATAAAAAAACAAAAGTCCACCGGTTTAAATGATGATAGCCACCGCGAAAAAAACAAATCATTGGAATGAAAGACCTTCCCCCTCTGGGCCAACTCTTGAAACCAAGACGGCATCCGGGGTTGTGGGCTAGTGGGGGTGATTGTAAAAAATATGGATATATTTCTTTGGCTACTGAAAAATGATGGGGATTATCCAGAGGAGAACCAAAAGGCGGCTTGAGTAATCCATCGGAATTAACACGTGGCGGACCGAACGGCCCATCTTTTGGATATTTCTTACACGACCTACAAAAAGCTCCCTCTGAGCTACTAAAAGTTTCATTCAGTTTGACCCATAACACTTACTTTTCTCTCAACCCCTCACTTTGATATTTCTTGAAAGGATCCAGGAAAAATTCAATGATTCTTCTACGACCGATCTTTACTTCTGCAGTCACTGACATTCCAGGGCCTAAATAATTTTTCTTTCCATCCACGATAAAGTAATTTTGCTTAAAATAAAGCAACGACCGATATACCCGTCCCTTATCCTTATCTTCAACCGCATCCGGGCTTATTTCCCCCAGCTTTGCCTCGATGGTTCCATATTTCTGGAAATTATAAGTTTCAACCTTAATAATGGCGGATTGCCCTTTCCTGATAAATCCAATATCTTTGTTTTCAATCCAGGCTTCCACAACCAACTTAGCATTATCCGGGACGACTAGCATTATAGGCTGCGCTTCGGTTACAATGGCTCCAATCGTATGAACGGATAACTGGGTGACTCTTCCATCGAGGGGCGCCACCAGCCTGGATAAATTATTCTTTTCTTCCGCTTTTTTTAATGATTCCTGCAAGGATAAAAGCTGTTTGTGAGAATCGACCAATTGGGTATCAATATCCAAATTCCACTCGGCCATTGTATTCTTCAATGTTTCCCGGCTTTGAATGAATGCCCCTTCGGCCTGGGAGACCTGAGTATTCTTGGCAGCCAGATTTTGTTCCAATTCGATTCGCTTTTCTTTATAATCAAGCAACTCAAAAAGGGCAATCACTCCCTGTTGATATAATTGTTCCATTTTAGCTTCTTTATCTTGGGCAATTTCATACAGAGCCTGTAACTTTGCTAAATCGATTCTAGCGTTGGTGAGATTGGCTTGATTTTGCTGAATATCATTTTTGGCCATAGTAACCCGAGTACTCAATGTCTCTTTACGACTTTGGTATAATTTCAACTGAAAATCGACGTCTTTGGCTTCGATCCCCGGGTATGAACTCGGTAAGTACATTCTACCTGTCTTTTCCGCCGATAACCTTTCAATTTGAAGATTATAATAGGCGATTTCTTTACGGATTGCCGTTAAATCCGCTTCTGAAGAAGTAGGGTCCAGTTCTATCAATAACTGACCAGCCCTTACCCGTTGGCCGTCCTGAACCAGGATACTTTTAACAATACCTTTATCCTCCGCCTGAATCTCTTTCACATAACCAAAAGGAATTGTTTTTCCGGATGCTACGGCGACTTCGTCAATTTGACCCAAACTCATCCATATAACTGCGATTACCACGAGAACAACGATGGTCCAAATCATAAATCTACCAATTGGAGAAGGCGGTGTCTCGGTTATTTCCAGAGCTGCAGGGAGGAACTCGGTTTCCTCCTTATTTAAGGTGAATTTTGATTTAAAAAAATTAAAATCTAAAGGGAACATACATGGTTACCTTTCCTGTTGAGCATGTAAATTGTAATATAAACCTTTTTGGGCCAAAAGTTCCTGGTGGGTGCCCTTTTCAACGATTTGGCCATGATCAATCACGACTAATAAATCGCATTGTTGCACGGTGGATAACCGGTGGGCAATGATAATCACAGTACGTCCCGCACAGATTTGGTCCAAATTATTCTGAATAATTCGTTCGGATTCATAATCTAGTGCACTGGTCGCTTCATCAAAAATCAGCAGTCGCGGATTGGTTAGCAGTGCCCGGGCGATTGCAATCCGTTGCCGTTGACCGCCCGATAATGAAGCTCCCCGCTCTCCTACATTGGTATCGTATCCATCGGAAAGTTCTAAAATGAAATCATGGGCTCCGGCTATTTGTGAAACCTTAATTACTTCATCCATAGAAATCCCCGGACTGGCCAGTGCAATATTTTCCCGGACGCTGCCATTGAATAGAAAATTTTCCTGCAATACCACTCCAATTTGACGCCGTAACCAGGCTGGTTCAACTTGAGATAAGTCAACTCCGTCCACCAGAACCCTGCCGGACTCAGGAACGTACAGACGCTGAATCAACTTGGTCAAGGTGCTTTTCCCCGAACCTGAGCGTCCGACAATGCCTACCCGGGTTCCGGCCTTGATCTGTAAACTGATTTGGTGCAATACCTCAGGACCGTCGGTCCTGTACCTGAAAGTCACCCGATCAAATACGATCTCCCCTTTAATAGCCGGAAGGGTAGTCCGGTTTGGATTGAACGCCGGCTCCGGATGAGTATTGAGAATATCACCCAATCTTTCAACGGAAAGCCGGGTTTGTTGAAATGATTGCCACAAATTGACCAACCGCAAAACCGGGGCGCTTACCTGTCCGGCCAACATTTGAAAAGCTACCAATTGGCCCACAGTCAGCTTGCCATCCATGACCAAATGAGCCCCAAACCAAAGCACCACCAAATCGGAGATTTTTTGAATCCACCGCCCGATGTTGCCGGCTACATTGGAAAGGTAAGCCGATTCAAAGGATATTTTAACATAACGGGCCAACAACTGTTCCCATTTTTGATTAAACTGCGGTTCAACCGCCAGCGATTTAACAGTCTGAATACCGGTCACAGTCTCCACCAGATACGCTTGATTTTCCGCTCCGGCTGTGAAACGTTCCCTGAGCTTTTCACGGTACAACGGGGTAATCAATACGGATAATACCGCGTAAACGGGCAGGGATGCCAAAGCGATTACACTCAGCAGAGGACTGTAAAAAATCATCACTGCAATGAAAACAATGGTGAATACCGTATCCAGGATAACGGTCAAGCTTGAACCGGTAATGAACTGCCGGATATTTTCGAGTTCCCGGACCCTGGCAACTGTGTCCCCAACCCGCCGCACCTCAAAATATTTTAGGGGTAATGCCGTGATATGCCGAAACAATTTGGTTCCCAGAATCACATCCACTTTATTGGTGGTATGGGAGAACAAATAGGTCCGCAAAATTCCCATCCAGGCTTCAAAACAAGCAATCAGAAACAAACCCAAGGCCAAAATATCCAAGGTGGTTACGCCGTGGTGAACCAACACTTTGTCGATGATAACCTGGGTAAACAAGGGACTGACCAATCCAAACAATTGCAAAAAGAAGGACGCAACAATGACTTCACCAAAGAACCGCTTATATTTTAAGATAACCGGGATAAACCAAGTAAAATCAAACTGCCGGTTCATCTCTTTAAAGCTAAAACGCCGGGCAATCAAGACCAGCTCCCCACCCCAGGCCTCCATAAAGTTTGAAAGCGGCAACGTTAGCGGCTTATCGTGATAAGGGTCGGAGAGGAGTATCCGTTTATCATCTTGCCTGACAACCACCACATAATTGCCATTCTTTAACCGGGCAATGGCAGGCAACGGCAGTTTGGATAATTTGGCTTTTTCAGGATGAATCACCCGGGCTTTTAAACCCAGTTCTTTTGCCGCCCTCATCAGCATCATCGTATCCATGACAGCCGGTCCAACCACATAAGCCCGACGCAACTGGACCTCATCAGCAGGGAGTCCTAACAATCTAGAGATGGTAACCAGACAATGCAAAGCCGTATCTATCCTTTTGGGAGCGGCTGCTCCTTGATTATGCAGATTCGTTTCCGGTAACATCGTTTCTCCTTACAAATATCACAATTATCACAATGCAATATTTTACCATTCACAAAGGTCTCTACGATAATTTGGAATATTTCGCTAATGCTTCAGACTTTCCTGCAAAAAATTATGAAAACTACACCAAAACCTACTTTTTAACCAATATATCACCTTTTCAAAAAGAAGGACATAACCATTGTGATTATGCCCTTCTTTTTGAAAATTAGTGTTTTAATCAACTTACGCCGTTTTTTTGGTTTCGGCAGTCGCACTGACCAATAAAGAATCAGCGGTTGACAGGGTTTCTGTTATACTCTCAGTAGTCGTGAAAGGAGTATAGTACTCAACGGCTGCCAATTGAATTGAAGCGGTTTCCGCCGACTGGGATGAAGTTGTATTATTAGATACATTTCCATACAAGGCATTAATATCACTGGCGGTCAAAGTGGAGTTATCAATAAAACTCAAGGTTTCAATTTGATACTCCCCTCCCAGGAACCATTTGCTTATCCGAATTTCGCTTGCTGGACCTGAAGTTGAATTAATGACCAAATCATCGCCGCTCCTTGCAATTTGTAAATTCTCCTGCCAAGTTTGAATATAAAGCGCATCCGTACCGTTATCTACTTCTGCACCAGCATAATTATTAATGGTAATGTTGGATGCCGCCCAAAAACCAGCGAAATACGTATCATCACCCGCACCACCAATAGCCGTAACCGTACCGCCATTCATTAGGATAGTGTCATTTCCTTCGCCGCCATCAATCACGGCATTTGTAATAGAATATTGTCCACTATTGTTCTCATAATATTGATCAACAAGAAACGTATCATTTCCGGCATTGCCATATAACGTAACATTGCCCCCGTTGATAATCAATTGATCATCATCATCCCCGCCGGATACGGTAGCTATGCCATTATCCATATCAATGTAGATAGTGTCGGTTCCAGCGCCGCCATCTACTGTGGCATTTATGCTGTAGTTCCCTGTTCCTAATGGGCTATCATACGATCTGTGGATTTCAATGTGATCATTGCCGGAATCGCCATAAACGGTTGCATTTACGTTGCCTTCTTCATCATATATTTCAATCGTATCATCATCGGAATCGCCATGTATTGTATAACTGCCTCCAGAAACATGAATTCCATCATCACCGGAGTTGCCGTTTAATGTGCCGCTGCCGCCATCAACGTAAAGATCGTCATTGCCATCCCCACCAATTAAGGTGTTCTCTCCTGCAAAATCTTCCAACCAGTCATCACCGGTACCGCCAATCAAAGTGTCGTTGCCAGTGTCACCGTATAATTCATCATTGCCGGCTTCACCGAAAATAGTATCATTACCAAGGTCTCCGTTCAGAAAATCATCTCCGGTGCCGCCTTTAATCGTATCATCTCCTGCCATCCCAACATAAATATCATTATAATCGGTTCCGTTGAATGTATCCGCGTCGTTCGTACCGATGTTGAGATAAATATCTTCTGTTTCGCCTTCACTATCCGTCACAACGATGTGAGTGAGCCGATTGTTGCCGGCGTTCATCCAGTCTTCCACTGTTAAGCTATCCGTTACCTGCGTGGAAATAATGTCTCCATATTCATCAGTAGTTTCTTTAGTAACGGTGAAAACTAAATTACCATTCTCATCCACGGCATAATCTAAATAAGAAGAGGAATCTGTGATATTGAACTGAAGAGTGTCCCCGCTGTCATAACCATCTTTCTTAATCACATCGGTACCAAAGCCGTCATTGAAAACAAACGTGTCATTACCGGCTCCGCCGTCCAGAATATCGTTGCCGGCATCGCCAATGAGGGTGTCATCGCCCTCCTTACCTGCAATAATATCGTCTCCGGCCAATCCTTTGATCACATCGGCTTCAGCAGTTCCTGCCAAAATGTCAGCACCGGCAGTACCGTCGATTTCATTACTCATCATATACCCCTCCATTCAATGACTACCAAAATTTTATGTTACCTTTAAATTTTATCACTTTTGGGGAATTAAATCCATAAAAATCATAATAATTTATATATATCAATACTTTTCAATTTAATTAACTAATTAATACTATCTTTTTAAAATACCAATTTCATTATGAAGAATTAACCTTACCGTTAAATACTCTATAAACTCATAACACAGCGTTTATATTTCAATGATAAATTTAAGGATCTTTTCTTTATTCGATTCAATCCATATTTTTAATGAAGCATGCCCTGTTATTATTTTCAAAAAAAGACATAACCGTTGTCGGTTATGTCCTTCTTAGATAAATTTGAAGAATGAATGATTTAAGCTGTTTTTTTGTTCTCTGTAGTCAGGCTGACCAACAGTGAATCAGCGTTGTCCGAGGTTTCCGAAACATCATTCGTAGCCATGGAGGAAGTAGAAAACTCGGTTGATGCACCAAATAATGAGTTGATATAATCAGCATCTACTTGTCCATCATAACAAGCTAGCGTTTCAATCTGATAATCGGCACCCAGAAACCAATTGCTGATTGTTACAGTACCCAAAACGGAAGTAATTACTAAATCATTGTTTTTCTGCGCAAAGTTTATCGAATCATCTGAGCATGCCAATCCAAGTTTATCGTTCCCATTATCGACTCCAGCCCCCGCGTAATTATTGATGGTAACGGTGCTTTTCTTGCCAGTGTCTGAATCAATGAAATATTCATCATTCCCGGCACCACCATTGACCGTTACCTTAGCGCCATCAAGTTCAATGTAGTCATTTCCTTCGTCACCATATACTGTTGCATTGGGAGTGGTACCAACCCCGGAATAATAACTAACTTCGATCCAATCATCACCGGCATCACCATGCACTGTAGCGGTTCCACCGTAAACACCAATTTCATCATCACCGTCTCCGCCGTTTAAGATGTCGGTACCGGCATAATCCTCCAGATAATCATTGCCGCTGCCGCCGATCAAAGTATCATTGCCAGCCTCACCGTACAACTGATCATTGCCATCTCCACCGGAAATCGTATCATTCCCGACATTTCCGTTTATCAGATCATCTCCGCCGCCGCCATTAACGATATCATCACCGGACCAACCATCATATGCATCAATTGCATCGGTTCCCACGTAGGTATCCGAACCGGTAGTTCCTATGGCAAGGTTATATTCTTGTTCTGTAAAACCGTCTGTGACAATCGCATGATGTAGCTGGTTACTGCCGGCATTCAGCCATCCTTCAATGGTCACGGAATCCGTCATTTTTCCCGAATCCTCATCATAACCTCCAAAAACCAAGTTGCCGCTTTTATCTACAATATAATCCCATTCAAAATCATTGAGATCGGAAACTTGGAATACCAGGGTGTCCCCGCTGTCATAAGTGCCTTTCTTAATTACATCATAGCCGAAATCCTCACCGAAAACGAAAGTATCGTTCCCTGCGCCTCCACTAAGGGTATCGTTGCCTGCTCCTCCGGTAATAATATCATCGCCATCCCCGCCGCTAATTATGTTAGCGCCGCTGTCTCCGGTCAAAGTGTCATTTCCTGATCCGCCGGTGATGTTTTCGATATTGGTGATATTATCATTATAATTGGTTAAATCAATGGTAACCCCGGTGGTCCCGGTCACTACCAGCGTATCGCTTCCATCTCCCCCATCGATTCTACTATCATTGGCATCATAGGTGATGGTATCGTTACCGGCTCCGCCGTCGATAAAATCGTGCCCGCTTCCGCCGTCTATATAGTCGGCGCCGTCATTGCCAGTTAACTTATCATCGCCGCCGTTGCCATAAATCTTGTCGTTACCGGCTCCCGCCATATAAGTGTCATTTACATCCGTACCCGTATAAGTATCCGCACCAGCTGTTCCCATATCGATATTAAGGACTTCACCATTGACGACAAATTTGGTAATCCGGCTGCTTCCGCCACTCACCCAGCCTTCCAGCGTCAGAGTATCTGTTACTGTAAATTCTTCATTACCATTCTCATCTCTAGCTACGGTCCCCATTTGAAGAATCAAGTTGTTGCCATCAAATACAGAATGGACCTCAATATCTTCATTGTCGGTATAATTAAACTCAATGGTGTCACCGCTGTTGTAACTGT
>JAEZCE010000053.1 GCA_023429995.1 Bacillota bacterium
GTTTTGAGAGCCACATCGCCGGGGTTGTCATAGAACCAGGTCTCCACCACTTTGGCCGGCGCTTTGCCAAAATGATAGGCTATGGCGCTTTGGTCCACTTCGTTGGTGTGATAGCTGCTACTGCCGCTGTGCTTTTTGATAGGGCTTGTATTGCCACTTCCATAACAATATTCCCAATTGTCTAAACCGTTTTCGAAATCTTCACCTACAAACTGAACAGGCATGGTATCCAAGATTTCAATATCGTCAAAATAAACCGTACCCGCTTTAGAGTCACCAAACCAATCTCCCACTAAAATTCGGGTAAATGCGGTCAAAGCGGAAGAAGTTCCCACCAACTGATGATCAATCCATAACGTAACCTCATTCCCCGATCGGAAATCCCAAATAAATTGATGCCAACCCGTTGTTCGAAGAATCTGGGTATCGCTGAAATTCGCTAAATCATCCGTCATCCCGGTTCCAAACACGTAATTAGTCGTCGATTTGCCGGTATTTACGCCAATTACCACTGGAGTTGTTTCATTATCAACCGCGCCAAATGTTTTTAAAGCTGTATCACTGGCATTATCATAAAACCAAACTGAAACGATTTTATTGGTCGGCGCATTCATATAATGAACGATTGCATCTTGGTCCGAATCCAGGATATAACTGCTAACTCCGGAATGGCCTTGAACCGTGCTTAAAGTTGGAGTTCCATAATAACTGGCCCAATTTGCGAAACCATTTTCAAATCTATCCCCAATAAATCCTGATACTTCAAACGGTAAATCATTTAAGACCTCGACATCATCAAAATAAGCGGTACTGACATGTCCATCCCCCAAAAAATCGCCCATCCAAATCTGTTTTATATAAGTGGCCGATGTAGATGTTACAATGGGTTGACCATCAATGAACATTGTAACGGCCTTTCCCGAACGGTAATCCCATACAAATTGATGCCATCCGGTAGTCCGGACGATTTTGGTATCGGTATAAACAGCACTGTTATTGGTGCAATATACATAATCTGTTTTCGATCCCTTGGCATGAACACCCATTCCGATGGAAGTCACTCCATCATCGACAAACCCCATCCCTACCATAGCTGCATCATTGGCATTATCGTAGAACCACATCTCCACGACTTTTTGAGTTTTGGAAATAAAAGTGTATTTTATTGTGTCATAATCTTCATCTAATATATAACTATAGTCTCCGTTATGTTTTTGATCAGAACTGGTAGACGGTGTTCCTTTAAAAGCCGCCCAATTACGAAAACCTCCTTCAAATCCATCACCGTTAAATTCAGTAAATCCTGACGGCAAATCATCCCTGATATTTACGTCATCAAAATAATTTAAATACGAAGTATTCGTAACATTTTCCGCCCAATAATCACCCAAAGAAATAGTATTGAAAGCTGTAACTTCGGCTGAAGTAGCCGCAACAACTCCATCAATGTATAACTTTACATCCGAGCCGGACCGGTAATCCCATAGATATCGGTGCCAGCCGGTACTCCGCATGACTGTTGTCGGATAATCGGTAGAATTAATTCGATAGACATACTTAGTCACCGATATTGCCGTATCCACTCCAATTCCTACCCTGGTAATATTGTTATCAGCAAACCCCAATATTCTCAAATTGGTATTTCGTATATCATCGTAAAACCACATTTCTACTACTTTATTTTTTAGTCCGCCAGTAAAATTGGCGATACTCGATGCATTATTTGAAAGATAAAAACTATTAGCCCCATTATGTGTTTCAATTGAGCTTGTCTCAGGAGTTTGTTTATATGCCCAATCATCAAAACCATTTTCAAACCCATCCCCAGTAAATGTCGAAGGTAAATCATTCAATACTCGTACATCATCAAAATATACAGCTCCAGTTAGTTTATCAGCCCAAAAATCGCCTATGCTGATCAAATTGAAATTCTTAAGATACGTGGATGTTTTAATTAAATGAGCATCATCAATTCCGTCTATAAATAATTTAACATCAATCCCGGAACGATAGTCCCAAATCAATTGATGCCATCCGGTAGCGCGGGTAATATTGGTACTATAGTAAGTACTCCCCAATCGGTAAATATATTTTGTAGCCGAGGAACCGGTATTGACTCCAATCCCTACTCGGTTAACTCCATCATCTACAAAACCAAATACAACCATGCTCGTATCGGCTGCATTGTCGTAAAACCAAATCTCAACTACTTTATTTTGGTTGGAATCCATTGAATGCTTTATAACATCCTGGTCTTTTATAATTGCATAACTGCTCTGCCCACAGTGCTGTTGGATTATACTCATTGTTGGAGTTCCATAAACTGTTGCCCAATTTTCAAACTCATTCTCAAACCCCTCATTAAAAACAACTGTTTCAGCATGAGCAAAAAAATAATTTGAAACCAATATGATTCCGATAAAAACCAAAAATACCAATCTCAGAACTCTTTTCATGAAGTTCCTCCTTTACTAAATCCAAGCTATATCAATTAACCAACTTTATAGGAAAAGGCCGAATATCTTATAAAAAAACAAAACCAACCCTGCTGGGAATTTGGACTTGAAATAATCCATGTAACTTTGGCATAATATTTTATTATAGGAATATTATAACATCCAGGTAAACAAATCAAGTCGCAATTTTCTGCAAAAAACGGGAAATGATGCTAATAAAAAATATTTGTAATCAAAAGATGAATACCGGCTTAAAAATTTTCATCCAACACTGCCCCCTTTAAAACAATCGATTAGGAGGTAGAAACTGCCAGGCCTTGTTCTCATCAATTCCCAGTCGCTTTAATTCGCGAAACCTTGTTCTGACTTTCTTCCATTGCTTCCAGTAAATCATACGGATGCGCCGCCTCAGCCATTCATCGATTGTCTCCATCAATTTCTTCATATCCGCGATTTTAAAGTAATTCATCCAGCCTATGATATACCTTCTGATTCGTTTTGGACGCGAGCTTTTGGCTATGTGCTTGGCACTATCCACCCGCACTCGGGACTTTCACCCGTTAGATTGCGCCCATGCTGGGCGCACACAAAAAAATAGCATGGCGCCCTTGACACCATACTATTTTCACTTTATACTTTTTCCGGCAACATTTCTATCACCCAAAACGCTTACTCTATCCTAAACCCTGAAATCGCGCCAATAACCTCGGCAGGCTGCCCGTTTTCATCCGCATACGCAAAAGCCGCCGCATAGTAATATCCCTTGGCTATCGGACCAAACTTGGCAAAAGTATCTCCCAAAAGATCCTCTCCGCTATCCCAAACAACTGTTGTCAAAGTCACATCTTTGTATATACCCGCCTTATAACTCGTCGCCCCATCTACTTTCGCCCATGATAATTTATTAGAACCAATATCGGCAGTAGAGACTGTTGGAAAACTCCCCATTAGTCTGCCGATGGAAACCGTAATCGCCGGATATTCTTTGGAAACGCCGCCGTTATAGGCAATCACTTTGAACTGGTATTGTCCGGCCTTCCTCACTATCCCGGCTAATTCTTCCGTTATATCCAAAAACGCTTTGGTGGCAAAGGCCGGATCATTGGGATGATTATCCCTTGAGTCCCAGACATTCTGATTCAGACTGCCATCTGCTCCTAAAAAATAAACCTGGTAGTAAGTGGCCCCGTTTAAAGGCTTCCAATCCAAAAGGATGTATTTCACACTCTGGTCCCAATCCGTTTGGCTTATTGCGGACGCCGTAATCGCCCCATTCCCATTCAAAGACTTGGCTACCGGAGAGAAAGAATGGTAGCTATGAGTCGCCAGCCATTGTTTGATCCCTAACCCGCCCGCTAAAGCCGGTGAAGGCTTGAGGGAAGCGGTTACATCCCCTTCCGTGGTTGAGTTTGAAAAGGATGCCGTAATACTCTCGATGATAACCCCGATCCCGGCATTCCACGCAGGTGTGCCGGTAATGGCCTCATTACCTCCTCCTCCGCATCCGGCAAGAATGAAACTCAATAGTATCCCTAAACCAATGTATCCCGTCTTCTTCATCTACATTCCCTCCTAGAGAAAGATGGGTTTCGGATCGGCTGTTGTTTTGACAACATCCGTTTCAGCGGCATTCTCCAAAGACGCTTTCACTGCTACTACCCGGAAGCGGTAACCCACAGTAACGATCAATCGCATGACCGGGTACCGGATGATGCCTGAATCGGTGCTCAAGCTTACTGTAGCCCACTCCGACCAGAGTAGTATTCCGTTTTCATTTAAAATCTCCACCCGATAGCTGGTATCCGCCGCTTGGGTCCAACGCAGTTGGACTTCGCTGGAAGAGATGACGCTCCAGGCTAAATCCGCCGGGGCATCCGGCAGATTAGGCACATTCACCGGACCGGTTATCGCCTCGGAGCTTCCTTGGGAATTGCCGGCCCGGACCTTATAGGTATAAGTCCCGGAAGGCGCATTCCGGTCGCAGTAACCGGTCTGGTTGGCCTTTAAGGTTGCTATTTGCGTTGAATCCCGGAAGATTAAATATTCTTTTTCGTTGGTGGCCTTATCGATCCAGCTCAGGGCGACATCCCTGCCCGCCAGTTTGTAGGTTAAATCAGCGGGCGCCGCCGGCGCGGTGCTGTAATCTCCGGGAATTGCCTGTACATATGACTTCCGGCTGTAATTACGGTCGGCGTCATAGGCGAAGGCGGCGTAGTAATAGATTTGGCCGTTCTCCAGATTACTGTCGGTGATGGCTGAAGATATACCGTCAAAAATCAATATTCCATCCTCAGGATCGGCCGGCGTTACACCATTTTTACGCAGAATCCGGTATCCGGTTGCGATGGAATGGCTGGTATCGCCGGTGGGATTGTTCAAGGTACAGGCCAAAGCGACTTGTTCATCTCCGGGCGCACTGGCGTTAATCGCCGGTGAATTGGGGGATTTGCCTTCTCCCGCACTTAAATATATTTGGAGTTTGGGCCCGTTGGCGCTGTCGGAAGAAAGACCGTATAAAACAACTTGTTCTCCGGCGTTCCAGGTGGTATCGTCGATGGTAATATACAGTCCCTGATTGAGATGGGGATTATTCACCCAGGCCTTGACGGCATCGGTGACATCCAAACGAATGCTGTCGTACCCGCTTTGGGTGAATGCCCTGGGAATAAACTCGATGCAATCCAGTAAACTAATGGCGTTGCTTGACGACCCGATGGTCTGGGCGCCGTCGCTCCAGGGAATGTTTTGGCCGGGCCTATGGTCCCGGTACTGGTAATCAAGGCCGAGGCGGAGACCTTCGCTGGAGGTATCCATAAAGCAGGGTTTCCCCAAATTGCCGGGGTCCTCAATCTGATATATTTTGATTCGCCTGGGTTTGTTTGCCTCTCCGCTGATACTGAGGATTTTCAGGATCAGTTGGGCCCGGTCGATTTTGGTTCCTGCTTCGATTTGACCGGGGGCCGTACCGATCATTCCAGGGTTATATAACCAAAGATCCCCGGAGCTGCCGCTGGTTCCTTTGCCCAAATGCAGGGAAGTACCGTTCCATACGGTGCGGAGGTCGTTTTGGTAACTTTCCGCCGTATACCAGCGGTTGTTACTGGATGCGCTGTTGTCGCCGTCCGCGCCGATGGTTATCGTCGTTTTTCCAGTTGGCAGGTCGTCAATAACCTTTATGGTATTGGACGAAGTTAAATCGTAACCGCTGGATATCTCGGGCGCCTTTATTGTAAGCCCCATACTTTCGAGGTTTCCGTTCAAACTGCCTGTGACCCGCAGGGTACAATGGGTCGGATCGACATAAATCCCACGGGCGACACGTAAACCCGCGGCATCACGTAACGTGAAATTTTCTATTTCCAATGAACTGTCCTTCAGAGTGGCGCCGGTAATGGCAACCTGGATATCGGAAGTTGCCAGATTGGTTTCTGTAAATATTTGATCCCCCGCCAATTTTAAAGTGACCGGATGGAGCGATTGAGATCCGGTGGTTGCTGTTGAGGCGATGGCATTGCCTGCCAAATCATAAACAGGTGCTCCCCTTGCCGGTTCAATAGAGAGGGTCTCCACCCCGCTGGGATTGCCGGTAATGGTCAGGAAGGCCCGGATAATGGTCTCTCCTCCTGTTAAGGTCGATGCCGAGTTCTCATTTGGATTATCAGCCCTTTTTAGGGAGTGAATCTGGACCCCGCTGGCGGTCCCGCCATTTTGGCCGAATGTAACCTGCAATTGGCTGGCTGATACTGCTCCAGCGCCGCTACCGGTTCCATACACTCCTTCGCTAAATGCAACATCGATATATTGATTGCTTTCCGCCAGGTTTCCGCCTGCGATGGCAGGCGCTAATTGATCGGTTAGGATTTTGGCTCCGGTGGTTTGTAACAGAGACATTGCATTGCCCGCCCGATCATAAATGGGATAAATGCTGGACATCCCGATCTCAACAGTTTCCGCTCCACTGGGAATACCGTTTTTACCCAGAAACACCCGCACCGTGGTTTCACCGCCAGTTAAAACCGAAGCCAATGGGAGCTCTTTATTATCGGCCTTCCTGACTCCGGTAACGAATACATCCGTAACAGTACCGCCGTTTGCGGAGAAAATCAGAGTAAAATGAGAGGTTGTCAAAGGATTAATAGCGTTATTGGCGCCATAAACCCCTTCACTGAAGAGTATATCCATATAACCATTACCACTATCAAGAACAGCCCGGCTGATGGTGGGCGCAACAGTGTCCCAGGCCGTTACAGTTATTCCCACGTTATCGGCTATCATTAAATTCCCTGCCCTATCCTGAACCGTTCCATCAGCTCCTGCCCCATATTTTACGATAACTCCACCACTGCAGGCTTGTTTCAAATCGGGTACCGTCAAGATTATTTGACAATCATCAACGCCCCCGGCGGTTGCCACAATTTCATAAAAGTTGCTGCCGCCATTTTCGTTTACCGTAAATCCGCCGTTATTGGAATGGTCCAAATTGTAGCATTTCTCGCTCAAAACAATTGTCAGATGGGTGGAGTCCGTTCTAACCGCACCGACCAATGTTGGCGGCGTCTTATCGACTATTGCAGACACACTCTCTGAAACACCGCCGATATTGCCTGCGAGATCTGTTATTCCGGCTGTAAAGGTACGCGTCGTTTCCGGAAAATCCGCAAGCGTTGCGGAAGAAATCACTACATCGGCATATCCGTTGAATATATCTGTGTTGTTCAGTAACTTACAACCAATCAAAATACTCTCGGAATCAATACGCAACATATCTCCCGCTTCCGCCTGGTTGAATGCCGGCAATGATACTCTTAATACTCTATTGCTTGAAATATCATTCCGGCTAAGATACCCATCGTTCCATGCTGTGTCGGGCTGATCGGCTAAGCTAATAAATGTAGGCGCGGCAGGTTCAGTATTGTCAACCATGAAACCGGCTCCCTCGATGGGTGTAGCCAAAACCACGTTACCTGCCACATCCGCTCCCGAACTAAAAAAAACCGTGACTGCCCCATTACCGGTTCCTACGGTATAATCAAAGGTATATTGAGTCGCGCTTATCTTGGTCATATCGGTTGCCGGTAATGAATTGGCGCCGCTGACGGCAATCAATACCCGGGGGAAATCCGCCAACGCTTCGCTAAAAGTGGCCGTTATGGTTAATAAATCTCCTTCTTTGGCAGGATTCTTCGTATAGGTCACTGATGCGGTTGGAGCTGTTTTATCAACTACGATATTCCCGGTATATTGAGCGGTACCGGTTGCGCCCGATTCGTCAGAAACTGTAAAAACAACCTCTCGGTAAACACCTTCCGGAATGTCGGCTGTATTCCACGAAAGAGTCCAAGTCCCGTTTCCGCCGCTTACAATGGTCGAGGCAGATTGCCCATTTATAAGAGCGGATACTGTAACATTATCACCGTCGGAATCATTTATGGAACCTGAAACAGTGAAAATTTGGGAATCTTTATAGATCCGATCAACACCAGGATCAGCGATGGTAACGGTAGGGCAGTGATTTACTTTTAATCCTCCGCCGGTTATGGTCAAAGTGCACGTCCTGGCGCTACCATAAAATTCGTAAACTTTAAGATAATATACGTGATTGGCCTGAAGTTCATCGGTTAAATAAAATTCAACCAGATGATAATCGCCACGGTCGGCGGCTTTTCCGGAAGATTGCGAAGCATCATAGTACAGATAAGCTTCTGTATCCACGCTTTGAGGTAATGTCGTAATAATATAAGTTCCATCTTGCGAGGGAATAAACTTAAAATAATTGTGCCCATCCCCGCTTAGTTTAATTTCCGTTGCAGAGCTGCTAATCAAAGGGGCATCACTCGTTGAGGTTCCTCCGATTATGGCTTCTGCTTGACAGTACGCCGGAAATCCCCATGATGCAATTTCCAAAACAATCGCAACCAAGAAGTATTTCAGTTTTTTCTTCACAAATCCACCCCCGCTTCATTAAAATCCAACGTAATCAATTTATTGTGAATATTCAATAATAATTCAATATTATATATTACTAATATAAACACATTTACCTAATTTTGTAAATATAATCTTGTGAAAATTAAGATAATTTTATAAAATTTTTGTTTCAATTCTGTAATTAAAAAAGCTCTCCAGGAAATTGAATTCTCGGAAAATCGGTTGGATTAAATATTTTCCCCTCATTTCCTCATTAAAATTTGGGTTACCCGGATAAAATAACCCTTTGAATACAAATCTTAAATACCAAGGTAAAATATAACCACGCAGGTGAATCCGAGTGTATAAAGGCTCCCGCAAAAAAAGAATGGCCGCTTTGGAAAATTCTCCAGAAAACGATTTCTTAACCGGCTCCCTGGAGCAAAATGTGGCGCTCTTTCGGGAAATGTTTCAAAATGATGACTTGGTCATCTACAGGCATTTTGAAAACCAGCAAGACCCTTTCATAAAATGTTGCGCCATTTTTGTCGAAGGAATGGTCAACCAGGAGATCATAAACGAAAACATCATTTGGCCGGTTATCAGCAATACCCTGCCGGGTAAAAGTCTGTGCTCGATGGATGTTTTGCAAAATCGAGTGATTATGGCCCATGATGTCCAAAAGACTGCCGATCTGAAAAAAATAGTCGAGGCCCTCTCTACCGGCAACACCATACTACTGTTGGACGGCACCGGAGAAGCATTGATAATCGGCTCCCAGGGATGGAAAACACGTTCCATAAGCGAACCGGAAAATGAAAAATCGTTGCGTGGACCGAAGGAAGGCTTCACCGAATCATTAATGATGAACCTCTCCATGGTAAGGCGGATACTGAATACCCATCACAAAACCAAATTTAAATTCAAGGTCTTGGGAGTCCGGGTGCATAGCAAGGCCTGTATTTGTTATATTGAAGGATTAGCCAATCCCTTAATCCTTGCCGAATTGGAAAAACGCCTTGACCAAATCGGGCTTGACGGGATTTTAGGCAGCAACTATATCACCGAATTAATCAAAGACGCCCCCTTCTCGCCTTTTAAAACCATCGGCAACACGGAACGACCCGATGTTGTGGCTGGAAAACTGCTGGAAGGACGGATCGCCCTTCTTCTGGACGGAAGTCCCGCCGCGCTCACATTACCTCATATCTTTATCGAGTATTTTCAGTCCAACGATGATTATTTTATTAATTACTTTTTTTCCTCCATCAGCAGGCTGATCCGAATCGCCTCATTTATCTTCACCATCAGCGTTCCCGCTATTTACCTGGCTCTCACCGATTTTCATCAAGAAATCCTTTCCACACCCCTCTTATTAAGTATTTCTTCAGCCAGGCAGGGTATAGCCTTTCCAAACATCATCGAATTGCTTATCCTGGGATTTGCATTTGAAATCATCCGGGAAGCGGGAAACCGGATGCCTACCACCATCGGACAAGCTTTGAGTATTGTGGGAGCGCTCATCTTGGGTCAGGCAGCCGTGGAAGCCCGGATAGTCAGCGCCCCCATGGTGATCGTCACCGGATTAACCGCAGTCACCGGATTGATGATCCCCAATCTGAGCGGGGCCATTATTTTGCTGCGTTTTATTTTTGTCATTCTGACTACCCTGATTGGTTTTTACGGCTATGTTTTCGGTATCGTCGGGATGTTAATCCATTTATTCGCAATCCGTTCCTTCGGGGTACCCTATATGACCCCTTTGAATTCACTGAACCTGCAAGAAATTAAAGATACCGTCATCCGGGCTCCGTGGTGGTATATGGAAAAACGCCCCAGATTTATCGGCGTGATGAACCGCATCCGCCAGTCATCGAAAGAACGCTGATCAAGGAGTGCGTTGCCGGGAGAAACCAATGCCTATCAAAATGAACATTTTTATATTGATACTGCTACTCATGATGACCGTTTTCATCACCGGATGCTGGGATTATAAAGAAATCGACGACCAAATCATTATTTCCGGTGTAGCCGCCGATTATGATCAAGAGAACAAGGAAATCCTTCTCACGGCGGAAATTACCTTGCCGACTTCTTCGGGAAAAGATAGCAACTTTAGTTCCAAGACTTATCAAGGCAAAGGCCGGAGCGTGCTGGATGCCGTCGCCGATTTGCGGTCAAAAGCAGGCCGAAAATTATTGTGGAGCCATATGAAAGTGCTTATTTTCAGCGAAGACTTTATGGATCAACGAAAATTATTCATCGGCATCATGGACTGGATAAAGAGGAATCATGAAGTACGAGATACCATATGGCTGATTGTATCGAAGGAAAAAACCGCCGGGGAAATTTTCTTACAATCAAACCCCCAGACTCAAAAAATCATCTCCGCGTATTTGGATGGACTTCTTTCGCCCCAAAAATCGGAAACTTTCTTAAGCGTTCCTTTCTCCAAGTTTATCGGCGACCTGCAGTCGTTAAGCACGAGCGCCGCGCTGCCCATGGTGGGTCTTGAAAATTCCAGTAACGGAACATTACCCTTGATTGAGGGAACGGCTTTATTCAAACAGACAAAAGAGATCGGCCGCCTTGACGGCAAACAGACCCGAACCCTTTTATTGTTGATGAACCGGCTGAAACAGGCCGTATTTGCTCCGGAGCCTTCCGATGTCAAAAGGGTCAAAGGCGTGTCCCTGCAAATGGATAACTCCCAAACCACCATTAAACCGGTTATCGGCCCCAAAGGTTTAATCATGATGATTCATATTAAAATAGAAGCCGAAATTGGCGAGGTCGACGGAGAGCAGGACGTGTTCAAAACCAATAAAATGAAGGAGTTGGTCCTTGCATGGCAAGAAATAATCGAGGGTCGAATCAAGGAATTCCTACAAATACTTCAAAAAGACTACCAATGCGATGCCATTGGCTTTGGAAACAAAGTAGAAGCCAATTTGCCAAACCTATGGAAGAAAATTGAAAGCCGCTGGCTAACCGAATATGCCAAGACTCCAATCAAAATCCGGTTAAAGTTGGCAGTGTCCGGCAGCCAGGAAAGCATGAAAGTAACGAAAGTAGGGATATAGCATGATTTTACTGATCATAGCGCCCTTGGCAATCATTGGATATATGGAAATGACGCCTATGATAAAACAAGCCCGGATCAAGGCCTTGATATTGTATTGCAGTATTTTCTTGCCGGCATTCCTTCTTTGCCTGCTACTAACCATGAATATCAAACTACCCAGTCCGGCTTCAGGGTTGGATAAGTTAATGAAAATCCTATTTAAATCTTTTTCTTTCTTATTTCCGCAACAATAAAAGTCATAATTGGAATTAAAATAAGATAAGGGATCGAGTAAGGCACCAGATCGTTTTTTAACCAGGCGGTGTAATCGAGGGTGCCTTCATAGAAAAAAAGCGAGGCGCAAAAAATCAGCAGCCCGACAGGAGTAACGATGAACTTGTAATCGTCTCCGAATCCGAAGGTTCTGGCAATCGCTTTACAGCACACCAAAAAATAAACATTGGTTTTTACAAGAGCGCCCAAGATAAAGACAATGGATAAAATGAGCTCGAAACCATGGACATAAGCGCCGAATATGATTCTGGAAGCTGAGATGTAAGTGGGATAATAAACATCGGAAGCCAGATTGATTCCCAACACCATGACGTTGGTTACAGATATGGTGAAAAGCACCAACGCTCCGATGGTGGGACCGATCAACAATACTTTATAAGAGGATTTGGGGGTGCTGAATCTCTTAAAAAAGGCGGTGAATACTACGATTTCTCCTAATGGAAAAACAAAAGTCGACAGGGAACCGTACAATATGTGGCCGAATTTCTCCTGGAATGGCGGCAGCAAATTATCAAAATTCATCTGGGGATACAGCGCGATAATCATAATGGTAATGGAAAATAAAGCGGGGAAAAAGAAAAATGTTGCCAAGTTACTGATGTTTTCCACACCCTCCTTTACCATCCACACACATATCCAGGTGATAAAGATATCCAGAACGATTTTGGGCGTGTTCGGTAAAGCCGTTACTCTGATGAAATGAATCAGAAAGGTATTAATTAACACCACGACATAAAAAGCGGCGAACATATATATAGTAATGATTACCTTTGAAAACGCTTTTCCGAAACATTTTTCAAAAATTTGAAAAAAATCCAGTTCGGGAAAGAGATATTTTATTCTGGCGATCATCAGGGCCATCAGCATTGCCATCAAATAAGAGATTATAATGCTTAACCAGAGATCTTTTTTGGCTTCCAAAGCCATGATTACCATGGAAGAGGTTCCGATGGTATAAAGAACGATGACGGCAATCCTTTGTTTATCGCTAACCTTCTCTTGAAACAACAGCTTTCTCCGGAAATTTTTAAAGTTATTTTTTCCTTTTAAAACGATATTATTCCAAGACAAAGCCGATAAATATTATATTTTATCCGGGACTATTCCCCGAATCATTCGGAATCATCCTTCGCCCACCGACGTAACGGCTAACATAATAACTATCCTTCAAAGTGCTGATGCGTACGGTCCCAAAACCGGAAGCCGCGTGAATAAACAGATTGTTTCCCAAATAAATCCCGACATGATTGACTGCTTTTGAACCTAAAGTCTTGAAAAACACCAAATCGCCGGGAATCAAATCATTCCTGGAAGGTACATCCAAGCCCATCATCATTTGCCGGCTGGCTTCATGGGGCAATTGAATTCCGAATTTCCCGAGGACAAACATGGTAAATCCAGAACAATCAAAACCCCGTAACGAAGCGCCTCCGTAAACATAGGAAATACCGATTAAACTTTGGGCATAATCTAAAATTTTACCGATAAAAAGAGAGTGAAGACCGGGTTTCCAATCGATATCCGGCGGACTATTCTCCGCCGGAATATTGTCCGGCTCCATTTTTATTTCTACAAACTGTTGATGAACCCATCCGGTTTGCGCATCGGCCAACTGAACTTTCAGCCACTCGCCGGTTTGGTCAAACACATTGACCGCTTCACCCTGTTGCAACCTGCAAACAATATCGGTGTCAAGTCCCGGACCGCTGCGGACATTGACGTTATTCCCAGTGATAATGCTGGATTGCAATGTTGCGCCATAAGTTACCTGAATGGTTACAAATAAGCCTATTAAAACGGATAACAAACATAATAGCCGAAGTTTCATTTCCCTGTGAAATTCCTTTTTTTCAATGATAAATGATGCAAAATCCATCTTTTTAATTCTCGGCTATTTTTCCGAAATTTTCAAGGGGAAATATTTAAAATTACTCTGCCATAATCTTACAAAATGTAAGTTCTTACCATCGCTCGGGTTTGTAACCGGGAGCCAGATAGCGGTTGTGATTTTTAGTCAGGCTTTTCTCGAAGAAGCTTCGAAAAACCGGGATTTGTTCCAATAAGAAAATGAATCGGTCGATGACCGTAAATTGCAGCCATAAAAGCGCCAAGAGCGCTATCCCGAATGATGCAATCCAACCGATGATCTGAAAAGCTCCAGGCAACATTGAGGCAGTATATCCGGCGATCCGGAAACAGGCTCCAACCCCGGCAAACAGGATTACAAAGTGGATAATCAACTTCGGCATGGAAACTTGGATGGCCTTTTGAGGGCAAATATTGATACACCGGGCGCAGTCTTCACAGTTAAATTTCCAATGCGGCTTTTTACTAATAACCCCGGCCATCTTAATGGTGTGTACGGGGCATGTTTGTGCGCATAAACCGCAACGGTTACAATGGGAATCGACGATATAAGCTTTTCCCAAAAAGCGTCTGCCGAAAAAGCCGAAGGAAAGCGCTGCGAAACGCGTGACAAAACTGCCGGCCTTTTCTTTCGAAATCAATCTCCGCTCTTCCTTGTGAAAACGCTCCGCAAAATCGAGAGCCATACGATCGCCGTCCGCCAATATTTCTTTAGCCTCGCCGGCAGTAGGAGGGTTGGTCATTTGAGACCAGTTATTAGGATATACGGCCCCTCCGCTTAAAAATACATCAAAGCCTTTTTTCCCAAGCAACTGTTCTATCTTACCAATGGCCTGACCCGGGTCACCGGCATAGACGGCTAATACGGCCGCCTTCTTCCTCTGACCCACGGGTAAACGGCGCAAATATTTTTTTACAAGTAGCGGGGCAGACCAACTCAGCGTTGGGAAGGCAAAGATATTAAAATCCCCATTCGCAGTATGGGCCGGCTCCAGACCGGTAATGGCAAACTGTTGCACTTCATAACCATTCTTTTGCAAATCCTCTGTGATTACATCCACGGCCCGCTTGGTATTACCGGTTCCACTAAAATAATGAATACAGACTGTCGTCATAAAAACCACCTCTTCATCAGATTTGAATTTTCCCATTCGTTAATTATTTTTTATGAAACACAAACCGATATTTAATTACCCCTTTTACGCATGAATCAATACACTCGCCACATAATATGCATTCTGAATCATTCAATCTTTCTTGTTGCACCATTTCCAAAACATCCAGGCTCATAGGGCATTTTTGACTGCAAAGTCTGCAATGAACGCATTTTTCTTTATTGGATTCCAAATGAAGCGATGGGTATTGCAATTTGTTTTTTATGGCATTACCAATCACCATAAACGGAGCCATCCAGCAAATATAATGGCAAGCCGACCGTTTTCCGAATCGTAACGAAAGAATGACAAATAGAGCAACCACTGCCAAGTACGGAATATAACTCCATAACCCGCTTACCGATATGCCATGGTCTGTCGCGAAAAGCATATCAATCTTTTTAATACCTCCCGCCGCGATAAAGAGCGAAGTGATCGAAATTAACCAGGGTAGCCAAATCACATATTTGATTAAATTGCGCCAGCCACCTTTGGCTGCTTTTCCCGATACCATACTGCAGCAATCCTGCAATCCCCCGGCCGGACATACCCACCCGCAAAAAGCGCGGCCCCAAAAAAGAGAAAAAATCAATAAAACTCCAAACATCATAAAGCTGCCGGAGGCAATCCCTTTCAACCCGGCGATAATAATTAAATAGGGTGATAAATAAAATATTGTGATTGGAAATAATAGAAATGAAATAAATAGGATACTCTTCCGTACTTGTTGTCTTTTTGTCATGGAATCTTACTCCTGAAATTTCGTTAATTCTTTCAGCAAATCATTGGACCAAGTAATAATAAACTGATAATAATGAATCCCGTAAATCAAAGTCGAATATTGAAACAGGTCGGCTTTTGCTTTTATTTTTGACTGGGATTCCTTCAAATTCGTCAAAACCGACTCGACTTCCGAGATTAACGATTGTAATTCTTGCATTGCCCGCTCTTTCGGTAAAAAACCCAAAAAAAACACTTTTACCAGATGATCCAGTCTGGTCTTGGCGAACTCAATCGGTTGCTCCAACCAGTTACGAAAACATATTTCCCCGGTATCGGTAATGGAATATAGTTTTTTATATTTTCCGCAATCCACCACTTCCCGTGAACTAATTTGCCCTTTGGTCTCCAATCTTTTTAAAGCGGGATAAATACTTCCAAAGCTGGCATCGAAAAAGTTTGATGTACTCTTGGCCATATATGCCTTTAAGTCATAACCGCTCATTTCCCTGCTCATCAAAAAACCTAAAATAATATATTCCAACATCCGCTGCCTCATGAAATATTTAATTTATATCGAATCGATATATAAAGTATAGCTATATACTAGCTTGATATTTTTTACTTGTCAAGCAAATTAATCGTGATTATTCTCATTTTTTATGAAATATTAGTCGATATCTTAAGAAGAGCTATTTTTATAATGATTTATCCTTAGCATTGCCCTTACCCGTTTTAAAGACCGGATTTCAACATTGCCAGGTATTTCCCCAAAAATTTGAAGGAATTCGCTATATTTGGCACAAATCTATTAAGGCATCGATCGTTAAGGTGAATTTAGATTTTCTACTCATTCTTTAGATTTCCACGAAAAACCGGAGGATAAAAATAGATGCGTACCACTAAAATCATCTTGCTTTTGCTTTTACTCTTATTGACAGTATCATTTCCGGCTTACGCCAGTGTTTCAGCGGGTCTGGAATGGCGCTATCGCGATGATAATCATAACTATTCGCTGGATGCTTTGAAAGTTGATTTGGATCTCACTGAACACTGGGCTTTCCAAGGAAGTTATAATCAAGAAAATAAAGATTTAGCCGCTGATTTTCTCTATAAAACAAAAGTCGGTTCAAGAATTGAACCTTACCTGGGGATTGGTATTCGGGATTTGTTACAAAAATCCGATAAGGAACTTTCAGTGGGAGAAAAAATGGAAATGGTTGCCGGTGTGGCATTGAATGTAAGCCCGAATCCAAAAACCGGGATATTTTTGAATGTGGAGGTTAAGGCGGTTCCGAATACCGCTTTTCATGACTCCAATCCTGATATATTAAAACCCACTATCAGTTTAGCTCTTAATTACCGGATTCCAAGTTTCCCCTTTCCCAAGCGCAGTTCAAAGATGAAGCCCCCTTCCAACCTTGATAAAGAGGATTTTGAGTTATTGGCCCGAGTTGTGACCGCCGAAGCGGGGGATGAACCCTTCGAAGGTCAAGTCGCCGTGGCGGCAGTCGTTTTGAACCGGGTAGGCAGCGGGGAGTTTCCGGGGACCATTCGCGGAGTAATTTATCAAACCAACCAATTTAAGTGTTTACCGAAACTCAATACCACCATTCCCACCGATTCTTGTTATCAGGCGACAATTGCCGCTTTAAACGGACAAGATCCTTCTCGTGGCGCTTTGTTTTATTATAATCCAAGACTCAGCTCACCCCAAGGGTTAGCCTACTTCCGATCTGCAAAATTGAGAGTGACTACCAGAATCGGCAATCACATCTTTTTGACCAAAGGATGGTGATCTTTTTCATCAGCGTCAATGATTTTTTCAATGATTCCAGCAAAGTCCCGGAAACCCGGAGCTTTTTTCAAACAGAAAAAGGCTGTTGCAAAATATTTTTATTTCCACAACAGCCCGCTTTTATTACACCTTAGACTTTAAATAAACTTTAATTTTTTTCAAAGCGCAACACATTCCAGGAAAGCTTCGGCAACATAACTTTCAGGACTCCGCTTTGATCCGCCGAAATTTTAGCGTTTCTCGGTATTACTTTATCCGGTTCTTCAAAGGTGTTTTTACCATACAAGTCAGGACCATCGATAACTAAATGTTCGACCAGGCGTAAACCGTCAAAAGATCTCATGTCCAAACTAAATTCCACATCTTCCTGTTGATCACAATTTAAAACAAATACCGTCGCAGTCCCGTCCTCTTCATTATAGGTCGCGGCCGTCTGAACCAGCGGGACTGACCCGTAAGATTCGGTTTCAATTTTCGGGGTATTCACCAGGGTCTTCAGCGCCTTGCCTCTTCCATAAAGGGAAAGTTGCTGGAATGGATAGAATATTGCTTGTTTGATAACTCCGCCGCCTTTTTGAGTGAATATGGGAGCAATAACATTAACCAGTTGCGCCAAACAGGCCATTTTAACCCGATCCGCGTTGTTCAGCAACGTACAAAGCATGCCACCGAAAACCAAGGCATCCAGCAGCGAGTAGATATCCTCCAGAATTGGTGGAGCCACTTCCCACGGGAAACGGGTCTGTTTTTTGATATACCATACATTCCACTCGTCAAATGAAACCTTAAGTTTCTTTTTACTGCGGGTCTTAGCCTTAACATAATCAGCGGCGGCCACGACGGTTTTAATAAAATCATCCATATCGGCAAATGAAGCTAAAAAATCAGTGACGCTGCCTTCGTTTTCATAGTAGCGATGCATCGATAAGTAATCCACATGCTCGTAAGTATGTTCCAGGACAATCCGGTCCCATTCCGGATAAGTCGGCATGGCCGGTGAAGAGCTTCCGCAGGCCACCAGTTCAATGGTGGGATCAACCCATTTCATGATTTTAGCGGTTTCCAGCGCTTTTTTCCCGTATTCCTCAGCCGAAAGACCACAGGTTTGCCATGGTCCATCCATTTCATTGCCCAGGCACCATACTTTAATATTATGGGGATCAGGGTGGCCGTTTGTTCTTCGCAAATCGCTATAATAAGTTCCGGATGGATGATTGCAATATTCAATCATATATCCGGCATTTTGCGGTGTGCCGGTGCCCAAATTAACCGCTGCCATTACCTCAACGCCCGCCTTCTTACTCCAATCGACAAATTCATCGATTCCCACTTCATTGGTTTCAATGGATTGCCATGCATAATCCAGCCGCTTAGGCCGGTTTTCTTTGGAGCCGATACCATCCAGCCAATTGTAACCGGAAACAAAATTCCCTCCCGGATATCTTACAATCGGAACCCTCAGAGATTTCACCAAATCCAAAACATCTTTTCTAAATCCCTGTTCATCGGCTAAAGGATGGCCCGGTTCATAAATACCGGTGTAAACCGCGCGCCCTAAGTGTTCAATAAACGAACCGAATAATTTAGGATCAACTTCTCCGATTACATAGTCTTTGTCGATTGTACATTTTACCGATTTCATTTTATACCCCCCTTTGATTAATGCTTTTGCGAAATGATAAAAACCCTGAACTTTTTCTTACATTCGATTCCTCCTATCTGTTTTATAAAATTTCCCTAAAAAAGCTCCTGCCGGAAAATGGATTATTCATCTCATAAAGCCCGGGAATGTGTTGAGGCCCGCTCAATCAGCTTCGGTTCCAAAACAACCTGAGTCGTTTTCTTCTTACCGTATTTAATCTTGGTGAGAAGAATTTTTACAGCTTGAGCACCCATTTCAAACTTAGGAATATCAATCGTCGTTAAAGACGGCTGTAACAATCCGGTAAAGGGTAGGTTATCGCAACTTATGAGGGCCATATCTTCCGGAACTTTGATTCCGCAAGTGTTCAAGGCCTGTAGGACTCCAACTGCCATATCGTCGCAAAAACAAAAAATAGCACTCGGCCGCAAGCCTTCTTTAAACGCAGATATCATAACCTCCTGGGCTCTATTTTCTCCCCTGACAATACGGATTAACTCCGGATCGATAGGCATACCGTGCATTTTCAAACTATTCTCATAGCCCCGTTGTCTTAGTTCTGAGCTTGAATTGGAAAATGAATTCAAAAACATGATCCGCCGATAGCCTTTTACAATAAGATGCTCCGTGGCAATTCGTCCTACTTCTTGATCATCACATACGACATAATCCGTATCAATACCCGCCATATGTCTGGCAATAAAAACAAAAGGAGTATTATGTTCTTGCAGCAATGCGAAGCTTTCAAAATCACTCTGGACCGGGGCAATAATCAAACCATCGACCCGCCGGCGGATAAGAAGTTCAATCGCTGACCGTTCAGCCCCTGCATCTTCATGGGAGTTACACAAAACAATGGTATAACCTTCTTTAGCCAAAGCCGTTTCGATCCCAGTCACAACGGCGGCATAAAAAGGATTCTGAATACTTGTTACTAAAACCCCAATGGTTTTGGTTGTACCGGAAAGGAGACCTCGGGCAAGGGGATTAGGGGTATAGATAAGTTGCTTTGCAACTTCCTGTACTTTCTTTCTGGTATTTTGGTCGACATCGCCCCGATTATTGAGAGCTCGCGAGGCAGTAGCCAGAGAAACTCCGGCTGTTTTGGCAACGTCTTTAAGGGTAGCGTGTTTCATGGTACCTCGTAACAGATTAATAATAATTTTATACCGGAAGAATGCGGAGTAATTGAATGTAAACCATCAAAACCATCCATAGCAATATTGATTTCCGAAAACGTTTCCGGAAAGCTTTCCGGTTATAATAAATTCCTCTCACTCTATCAAACTCCTTCTTCTTAAGAATATATATTTTAATATCAACGCGGGATATAAATTTATCTGATTATAAAGATGATTCAGCAAAGTAATAAAATCCTTTTGCCATGTGTTGCTTGAGGCCCCAACCTCTTTGTCTCCTCCCCGGAACGGCCTGTTTGGCCGTAACGGAGAGGAGATAGGCTAATGCTTTATGGCCTATTTTGGACTCTTTCGAGTACTTTCAGGTTTATCCCCCAACACGACTTCAAAGATCGAGTAGGAGGTAGATGATTAATTCATCTACCGACCTCTCACACCACCGTACGTACCGTTCGGTATACGGCGGTTCCTTAGTTTACACGTACTTGCCGATAGTAATCAGAGAAAAATAAATAACCGAAGTTATCCAAGATTTGGTTATTAAGTGAGCGGTTTAAGATAGGGCTATTGGAGATTCTCCAGTAGCCTTTTCTGGTGTTTGCAAACTGCCAGGCCTTGTTCTCATCTATTCCCAGTCGCTTTAATTCGCGAAACCTTGTTCTGACTTTCTTCCATTGTTTCCAGTAAATCATTCGGATGCTATATAGTTCATCCGATTTTTAGTCAGACTATCTGATTCCTGAAATTAAATTGCAGTCTCTGCTTCGAACGTTTTACCCATAAATAAGCAATGATAAATGTAATCCCTTCTGTTAGAGGTTCAGCCAGCCATATTCCTATATTACCCATTAAGCATGGTAAAACAAAGATAAAAATACTGATCAATATCAAACTGCGTAACATGGAAATAATGGCTGCCGTTTTGGCCTGCCCAAGGGATGTGAAGTAAGTCGCGGCGATGATATTGTAACCGTTCATCAAAAATCCGATCGCATATAGCCTGAGCCCCAGGCTAGCCATATTTAACAACTCTTTATTATGATGGGCGAATATTCCGACAATTTCACCGGCGGTCAAAATTACAATACCCAAAAAAACCGCTCCAGTAAAGAACACCACCTTCAAAGCGATTGATAAAAGTTCAAAAATCTTGTCCTTATTTTTGGCGCCAAAGTGAAAACTAATTAACGGATGAATTCCAACTGCAATTCCTGTCAGGATCATGTTTTGAATGAAGGAAACATATCCGACAATTGTAAAGGCAGCTACGCCGCTCGTACCAATTCTTTTTAAAATGACCCAGTTGTATAGATAAATAGTGATCGAGAGGGAGATTTGCCCGACAAACTCAGATAAGCCGTAAAAAAGCATCTTCTTTACATCAATTATATTAAAACCGGGTCTATTAAATTCAAACAGTGATCGCTTGGAAAGAAAATAAAAAACGCCTAAAAAGAATGATATCATTACCGACAGTCCCGAAGCTACCGCAGCTCCTTTCATGCCATATCCCGATTTCATGATCAATAAATAATCTAAAATAATATTCAGGATATTGGAAAGGATTCCAAAAACCAGAGACAGCTGCGGTTTGCCTTCAGCCCGGATAAACATGGAAAAAATCATGTTGACCATCATAAATACATAAAAGAAAGTCATGGCGCCTAAGTAATCCCGGACATAACCCACTAGGATTCCCTTGGCGTTTAACAGCCGGACAATCCCGCCCTGAAAAAGCAATAAAATCACCATTGCCAATCCATTAACAATGATACACAGCAGCAAAGCAAGGTTAAAATAATGATTGGCCTGTGACTTGTTCTGCCTCCCCAAGCTCTGGGCGCCCAAAGTAACTCCACCTACACCAATCATAATGGTTAGCGCCAATAAGATATACAACACCGGTAAAGTCAGGTTGACAGCGGCCAGTCCATTTTCTCCCATTTTCCAGCCGATGAACATTCCATCAACAACGGTGATAAAAGAAGTTAGAAACATGCCCAGAATACAAGGTATTGAATGACTTATGAAAGTTTTAATCATACTTTGGTCTTTTTCAGTGTTTATCATTTATATATCTCCTTTTTTTTCTTGTAAATCTGAATTTCAAATCGATTACCTCTTTATTGCTTTTTTCAATGGTTCAGTAACGTTACGCCACGTGAATGCATTTTACAATTTCGGGCAGTAAAAAACTTCTGAATTCGTGCCTTTTCCAATTAAAAGCATTTATCGAATGACTCAAAGAAATTTTTAACCAAAAGACTTGAAACCACGCGAAATTAAAACCTAATTCTTACCCTATCGATATCCGCTTTTTCGTGCCCTTTCTTTTTTTGCGGTTGTCAACGAGAGGATTAGAATATATACAACTTCCGATTTAAAAGGAGGACAAAGGCAAAAAATAAACCGCCGAGGTAACGGTTACCCGGCGGTTCTTTATGTATTGGCATTCATTTTATCTTATTATAATGGGAACACAGATATCCAGGTGCATTTTACCTTCATCATCCATCCTGGAATGATATATTTCCAAGCAGAACTGATCATTTAAATCGTATTGACAAAAAGGGAGCCACAAAGCAAAGATTTCATGATAACTCTTATTGAGATTTTCCAGCCCGTCATAAAATTCGTAACAGGCGTAGGTTCCCGGTCTAATTTTCAAGACATTGACACTATTCACTTTTTCTACTTTGAGGCACATGTCATAGATGCACCGATTTTCATTGGCAACTAACGGATCGTCATAGGATATTCCAATAAACCTAGTGCCCTTATCAAAAACATATTTTAAGGACATTTCCCGACAAAACCCTTCCCAGGCAGGACTCAAACCCTTATAATAATTTCCGATGAAGCGTTGATATTCCAAAATCATCCCTTCGATAGGCCGGATGGACATCCTGGCGTCAATCGCCCCAAAAAAATCTTCCTGTTTCCTCACTTTTTTAATATGTTCCACGATTGTCCGGTAAGTGTCCTTCAACGGCAAATCGTATGTTTTTCGAAACTCAGATGCATTTACGCCAAAATATTCTTTAAAGGCCGAGGCGAAATTGGAAGGGCTATAACCAACTTCCAAAGCGATTTCAGTAATGGCTCGCCGGGTGGAGCGAAGTTTAAAGGCCGCACATTCCAGTTTGATTCGTTTGATAAAGGAATAGATACTCTCATTGACAACGGATTTAAATATCCGGTTAAAATAATACTTTGAAAAGCAGCAATGAGTGGCGATATCTTCCACGGTCAAGTTTCGGTCGAGATTTTGATAAATATAATTAATGGCTTGATTGATTCTTAAAATATAATCATTCTCCATAACGCCTCTGGTAGCTTACTATTTATAATTTATAAATCTCACCGTACTTTGTTTTTAAATACTTAATATACGGTCCAATCTCCAAAGGCCGGCCGGTGGCGCCCTCAATAATCTCTTTGGCGGGATATTGATGGCCGAAGCGGTATATACGCTCGCTTAACCAGTTATGTAAAACACTCAGATTCCCGGCTGCAATTTCGGAACGGATTTCGGGATGCGCTTTCTCCGCCGCCTCGAAAAATTGAGCACTTAAAATATTGCCAAGGGTGTAGCTTTGAAAATATCCGCCAATTGTTCCGCTATACCAATGCATATCTTGGAGGACTCCAAGGCTATCATCGGAAGGCAGTACTCCCAGATCACTAAAATATCTCCTATTCCAGGCCTCAGGCAAATCTTTTACCGCCAATTTTCCTTCCAGCATTTCCGTCTCTAGGTCAAATCTGAGCATTACATGGAGATTATAGGTAACTTCATCCGCATCAGTCCGGATCAGTGAACGTTCCACCTTATTGATGGCCCGGTAAAACGCTTCACCCTTAACATTTCGAAGTTGATTCGGAAAGAGTTCCTGAAGCTGCGGATAAAAATATTGCCAGAAAGAACGGGAACGCCCCACTAGATTTTCCCATAAGCGGGACTGGCTTTCGTGAACTGACATGGAGGTGCCCGTAGCCAGCGATGTCCCGTCAAAATCCGGATTAATCCCTTGTTCATAAAGAGCATGACCACTTTCATGAATTGTGCTGAAAAGAGCCTCCGCCAAATTATTGGTTTTGACCCGGGTTGTAATCCGTACATCGCCGATGGAGAAACTCGTGGTAAATGGATGAGGGCTTTTATCCTGACGGCCGCGGTTAAAATCATAACCCATTGCTTGAGCGACTTTCAAGCCAAAGCTTAATTGCGCGTCCTCCGGGAAATCCTGATGCAAAAATGAATCATCAGGGGCGGGTTGAGAAGTGATCTTCTGGACCAGAGGAGTCAATTCGGCGCGAAGTGTTTGAAAAAGCGGACGAATAACGGCTACTGTCATTCCTTCATCCAGATCGTCAATCAACGGATCGGCAATATGCTGGTACCCAGGGAAATAATTCGCCAATTGCCGGCTATAATCAAGCGTTTTTTCCAGTAAAGGAGCCACCAGCTTAAAATTCCGCTCAGAACGGGCTTTAGCCCAGGCCGCATAGGTCTTCGAGGTATGCTCCGAAAACTTGGCTGTAAAAGCTGAAGGTACCTTGATAGCTTTTTCATAATCGTGAATGGTGATCCGGATTAAAGCAGCATCGGGAGAATCCTGCGGCAATTCTTTCAAGACAGGCTGGAGTTTCTCGAGCAGTTTTCCTATTTCCGGGTCAGTGAATTTTTCATGGGAAAGTTTTTCCAAGGTTGCCATTTGGCGCCCCCGGGCTTCGGCTCCCCCCGGCGGCATAAATGTCATCTGATCCCAGGATAAAATGGCATTGGCTTCATTTAAATCATTGATTTCACTCAGACGATTCTTTAATTCCTGAATTTCAGGATGCATCAACCATTACTCCTTTCTTTTTTCAACCTCGATCTGGCAATTTACTTCAATAAGGCGACTATTTGCGCGCGCGCAAGTTGCCAAAGTGAAAATTCATCATCTCATTACCTTATGGGATTGTTATTTCTTTTAGTACGAAAAGCAACTAAATAGCAATTCATTGCGGCGCTTACCGACTTCCTTTATAATGCCCATCTTTCGCAAACAATAGGTCATTTTACGCGCTTGATAAATCGAATAACCGCCTGATGCCGCTAAGTCCTTATTGGAAAATGGATTATTTATTTGAGAGGGTAAAAAACGCCCAAAATCATTTTTGACAAGCAGCGGAATGTGTTCGACAACCGATAATAAACGGCGGTCTTTAATACTAACCCCGCCTCTCCGCCAACTTCCCTTGCCATCTTCGCACCAAATGTGCTCTTCCCGTGTTAAAACAACTTCAATCGTAAAATTAGGATGGATAATCAAATCAGGGATCCGCACCAATTCACCAAATAAGTCCACCACTTTCCCGGACTTGGGCGATTTTCGGCGGCTTTTCATTTCACCATCACTGGTTATGCGGACTATCCATTTTTCCTGAGCTATCGGATATACAAGCCGTATCGGATAATCCGGCAGCAAATCAAGAAGTTTATGACGGATTGCTGTGAAATTGCCGGTTTGGATTTCAATGAGTATCGGTGTTTCTCCACTCGGAGAAGGCCTGACAATATCGACAAAAAAATTACCAACCTTCACTTCAAACTGATCACCCGGCAACCCATACCATTCTTTCAACGAAGCATGGAGGGAACTTTCATTATGAACACCGATTTGAAATAGCTTTCCTGTTTTCCGGCAACAGTTCTTTTGGGCCATATGGCTGCTCCGTCTGATGATGATTTAATTGCTATTCTTTTTCGAGTTTCATAATTAAAAACCTTTTTTTGACAGCTTAAATTTGTAATGTCGATTTAAATTATTTCCCCGAACAAGGAAATTGTTGATACCACTCCAGTGAGAAACCGCGCTCCAGATTGAGCCAAAAGCAATACCATTGAGCAGCACGGTAATTACGGCAGTTGAATGGACGATTATGGGGACACATCTGTTGATTCAATGTATTCATCTCCTGCCAGGATTTATTCATATAACGCAAATAGTAAGCCCCGATGAACTCGCCGGTACGGTCACAACCTGCCGCGCAATGGACAAAAATGACGATTGGCAAATCAGTAACGGCCCTCGAATCAGCCTGCTCCCCAGTCAGCCATTGTCTAACTTTTTCGATTCTGCTTCCCAGACCATCCCGCAGCCAACTGTCAAGGTGATGTCCCAGATAATTCCTGCTCCCAGCCAATTGGGGATCGGTTGCCTGAAGTCCGGTTCCATTGATCCCCCAAACTTGAATGAAACCGAGAGTTGGGTGGCTTTGAAAAAAGTGGTGTTCCACGAAAATCCGGTTCCGATCCACGGTATTTTCAATATTAAGCAAATTCACATCAATGATAAAAAAATCATTGGGTACCGAAACACCGGCAGCCTTTCCCGCTTCAATGACGGCTCTTTTTAAACCTTGATAATTAAAAGTCCTCTCATTGTTGGTAAGCGGAAGTCCACCCCGGAACAAATAATTACGGCCCGCCGAGTCAACATAGTGAACATTAGGAACCGGTTCACTTGATTGAATGTATACCTGACCGGAGGAAACGAATAAACGGACCGCCAAAAAGGCGAAAACAAACAACAAGCTGAACCAAGTAAATCTGGTGATAAAGCTTGAATTTCCGCCCGGCGCTTCTTCTTCTGGGGACGCAATTTTGTTTTTGACCTTTTGCAGAAAAGCCAAAAATTCTTTTGTTATTTTAACAATGTTTAAAAGCCTCCTTTGCATTTGTTCTATTGGTATTCATAATGCAAAAGAGGAATTTTTTAGACTATAAATGGGTAAAATACCGAGAGCCATACCCAATGGCTATCTTTCCTTTAAAAATTATGTGAATCTTTCTCTAACGGGATCACATCTTCCGGAGATATGACTTTGGTTTTAAAACCTGCATTATCCGTTGATAATCCATTTTGGGAGGGTTGAGCATGCAGCTTCGACTCCTGGCTATTTTTGCCCTTTCCTGGAAACGGATGATTGTTATTGTTAGTGCCCAAATAATGTATTGAACTTCTTGAAGTATCCATATTCGAGTCATTTTTCATCCCGTTGACTAACTCCGAAAGCTCCCCTACGATTTTCCTCATGCTCTCCGCCTGAGAGTTCAGCTCCTCGGAAGCCGATGCGCTTTCTTCTGCATTGGCTGCATTTTGCTGCGTCACGGTTTCCACTTGTATCATGGCCTTGGTTACTTGCTCGACGCCGTGGGACTGTTCTTGGCTAGCGGCGGCGATTTCATTCATCAATTCATTAACCTTTTTGGCCTGGGAAGTGATGGTGTTTAGCGCTTCGTGCACCCGCTCCGCTACCGCCGCGCCCCTGCCGGATAAGGCAATATTGGTTTCGATGATGGCGGTAGTATCCTTCGCCGCCTGAGCGCTCCGCTGGGCTAAATTCCGGACTTCCTCCGCTACTACAGCAAATCCCATCCCGGCTTCACCTGCCCGCGCCGCCTCGATAGCCGCATTTAAAGCCAATATATTCGTCTGAAAGGCAATATCATCAATAACCTTTATAATTTTACCAATCTGAACGCTGGAATTTTTAATTTCCTGAATCGAGTCCATCATTTCCCTCATCTCGGCATTTCCCTTATTGGCCGATTCCGTGGCCTGTTCGGAAAGTTCCGACGCCCGCCCGCTATTGACCGAACTTTGCTGTAACCTTGACGCTGCTTCCTGTAATGTGGATGAGGTTTCTTCGATGGCGGCCGCCTGCTCCGTGCTGCCTTGAGACAATTGTTGGGCAAAGGCTGATAATTGCCCTGAAGCCGCAGCTACCTGCCCGGCGCTTTCCCCAATCCTGGAAGCGACCGAATTCATTGGCTTTGTGATGCTGCGAATAATGTAAAAAGCTGTAACTAATCCTAAAATTAACGCAATAATAACCAATCCGACTAACATCTTAAAACAATCGATATACGTTTGCCGTGCAGAAGCAATGGCCTCCTCACTATTCTTATCAGTGAGAGATTGCAGCTGGATAATATCGGAAGTCCATTCATTGATTTTTGCACTGGCCGCGGAAACGTCGACTAAAGCTTGGCCTTTGCCATTTTGACTCGATTCAATCAGCTGGTTCATGAGAGGTATGGCAGCATCGGACACTGCCTTTAATTTAGCCAGCATTTCAATTCCCGTTTGGGTGTAAAAGGTTTTTTGGGCCTCCCCATAGGCATCATGATAGTTCTTCAATGCATCATTGATCGCCTGTTGATTCTCATCAACATTGAAACCTGCCATAATGCCTCGCGCCCCGCGGGAAATAATTAAAACCGATCTTTCCATGGTAACACTTACATTTGATTTTCGATCCATGTCTTCAATGACAGAAATTTTGCCATCAATGAGATGCATATTGTAAATGACAAAAAGAGCCATAATGACAATAAGTATCATTAAACAACCAAAGCCCAACATGATCCGCCTGCTAAGTTCCATTTTCATTTCCAGATTCATCCCCTATTCCTTTATCATTTTTAATATATTGATAAATTTTTAAAGCCATCCAAAGATTGGCCCGTCCATCCATTTTGTCAAGGTCAACGAATAACATTTTCTTTATCTTTTTTATGCGGTATTGTACTGTATGGACGTGCATATGCATCATTTTGGCCGTATTGATATAACTGCAATTTTCCTTCAAAAACATATACAGTGTTTCCGGCAAGTCATTATGGTACTTTTTATCAAATTCTATCAATTTTCCCATGACATCGTGGCAAAATTGCACGGCTTCCGTATTGTTGCGAATATCGGCCGCCAAAAAACGAAAAAAGCCCAGATCGCGATAATCGACTATCTTCCCGGGAAATCCAAATTTTTCAGCAATCCAAATTGCTTTTGAAGCTGCTTCATAACTGTTTCGAAGGCTTAAGAGACTGTCGCTGATTCTGCCGATGCCAATCATCAAATCTTTCACATAGTAAGTGGATTCAACCGCTTTCAAGATTTTTTGGCAGACTTTCCGGCTTTGTTCATCACGAATCGGATGATAAAAAATTACTATCTCTCCATTCCTCCCCGCTACAAAGACATCGGGATCGGTTTGCCCCAATATTTCACTGATGGTTTGCGCTATATCCTGGTCAATGATATGGGCGGCTATTTGGTTCGTCATTTTTATCCAGTAAAGCTTGACGATTATCGCCAAACAGGCTTTTTTATAATTAAAGCCCAACATATGGGCGCTTTGTCTAATCATTTGCACATTATCCTGTTTATCGTCCAACAGGATGGAAAGGAATTCATTACGACATCTTTCCTCGGCTATAAAGGAAAATGTTTTCTTATAGAGTTCCATGGCAATTAAGGCGTTAGTTTGGTCCAAAATCGCGAAATCAACTTCTGATAAGTTATTTTCAAGCTCCAAAACTGATAAAAAGCCATAGAGGTTGCCTCTTACTAAAATCGGTAATGTAATCTGAAGACAGGAACTGTTTTCCGTACTCAATTCCATTTTTCTCATATACATATCTCTAAGTACTTTGGTACTCTTTTCTTCAAAATTCTCCAGTCGAATATCACCATACTGCTTCCGCAAGCAAGTCAAAAACTTTTCGTTGCGGCGCGCAATCAGAAACTCTATACTTTTTTCCGAGGTAACTGCGGTTGCCAAAAGTTTAAAAGTGGCGCTTTCAATCACCACCGGATTTCTTAGCAGCTTTGCTAATATTTCCGCTATATTTTTCAGGCCTTGGCCGTTTAGCATCGTTTCCATCAAAAAATTCAGTGCATGCTGGGTACGTTTGAGGATTTCCGTCTGACAATCCATGATCAGGTTAATGATCTCTTTACTGACCACAGCTTGGGTTAAATGAGGCGGCAATTCGATGACGGGAAAATCCGTCTCGTTACCAATATCGATGATTATTTGCGGTATTGCAGCAATATACTGTTTCGTCATAATTCCTAATGCAGCGGCTCCATGCCCAATCAATTCCCGGGTCCATTCCCCAATCTTTGCATCATCCGGAGTTTCTCGCATGAACCAAGCCGTGGTATGGACAAAATCATCGCCATGCAAGCAATTACCAATATCAGGAATCTCGCCGACAGTCACTGCTCGGACTTCACGGTGAAGGCCCGCTATGCCAGCAACCACTTTGCTGCCTTTCATGCTTTCCAGTGCTAAAATATCGTTTATCGTGATGTTCTTCACATTATCGTACCTCTCCATTTTCTTGGTTGTTCGGTTTATCCAAAGGGTAAGGGGTAGACCCCTTTTGGTAAATTGAGAACTCCTAAAATACGCATTGCGCTTATTCCAGGAATTCATTCAACCCTATAGACAAGATTAGCATGACAAGGAGTTATAAGTTGGTTTCTATTCCATTTGGTTTTTTGATTTTATAAATCAATTCTTATCGTTTTTCTCATTTTATAACCTTTTGGAAAAAAATTCTGTAAATCCTGCTTAAAACCTTTGTATCTTAGAAATCAAAATAAAACCAAATTTTGTATTTTAGGTACAAGTTTTTTGTTTTTGTGTCAAAAAAAGAAACAAAAAAAGCCAAGCTAAAAAACTTGACTTTTTATTTTGCTTTTGCTGTGGTTTATTCTTGGACTAACTTTACTTGTTGGAAATCCTGCCCACATTCTTAATAATGATCGATACAGTTCCGTTGGGTTGATTGACAAATTCAATCATCTCTTTGTTATTGTAATACGTAGAAGGAAAATTGATTTCAATCCCGGTATCGGTTTTAATTTTATGGGAACGAAATTTCTTTTCGGCAATCCGCTCGGTTAATTGAATTTCTTCCTCCACAATACCGGCTTCTTTAACTTCCTGGACATATTCCCTTTGAGCCTGAGGATCATCCCGGAATATCTCCCTGGCTACACTTTCTACTGTAACCGTATTGCCGGTATCCATTGTTTCGGCTACTGTTTTCCGCAACCGGGCCACACTGTCGAATTTTTCATTGTTAAATTTTTCACCCAATTTTTCGGCGACCTTCTGAATTATTTTAGCCTTTTCACCGGTTGACAGTTGGTCGCTGCAAATTAAGAACTGCTTGGATAAATAATAGTCTTTGGCGCCGTCAATCTCAAATTCTTTCTCCGCAAGGCGGATACTCAAATCCTCCAAGTTAATCAATGCCGCTTCTTCCGGCTTTTTACGCTCATCCGGAAGGACCGTTTTTTGTTTTATCAACAGATTGGCAGGGGTCTCTCCTTGATATTCCACATGATGAATGTAGTTCGTGCGGTAATTAAGCTTAAAAAATCCAAAATGCGGGGTTCCGTCAATTAAAGCCTCGCAACAAAGTAAATCCGCCGCAGGTATGGAGGGTTGGTGAGTCATGATTTCATAGATCATACTGGCCATTGTCTGGCTCACCGTAATCAAATCACTTTGACCCCTTTTTAGGTTATCACACCATTCTCTCACGGAATTGGTTTCCCCCGCAAACTGGACATTTTTCACATTGTCGTCGGTCAGCATCTTTTGAATCAGGCTCTCGGCAAAATCAAAGCCCTCATCTTCAGGACTTAATTCTTTATTGGATAATACCGGTGTACCAACATTAGTATCCAATATATGTAAGATAATTTTTCGAACAATCACTTCAGAGTCGTCCATAACTGCACCTCGATGATAAAGAATTATCCAATACTTTCACTCGTCCCTGTTAAAGGACAAATAATACTATACCACCTGGCCTTATGGAGCGCAAGATTATCCTGCCTTATTCATCTTTTAAAACCGAGGTATATTCGCTTAATCCCTGGATAAAATATAAACGGCGGCGGTTAAGTGCCAATCGTCGTATCTGCCGGCAGGCTTAAAACCTGAATTTCGACGGTAGGATTCCTTTACTATCAAGCTTAATATAGTTTTGTATAGAAAGTTTCCTGCGAAAAAACCGGCAGGCCGCCCTCTCGTTCTGCCAGCCTAACATCATTCATCGTTCCCCAATTTATTTTGCCTGTCTCTCTAGAGTTTAATCTGCAAGGTTCTAAAATCCCCAAACGGGTTTCTTCCCCTTTCAGCAGCTCAATATAAGATTTCGTGTTCATTTGCAATAGAATGTTATATAATAAAATTACATTTTTTATGTCAAACCGGCTGAAAGGCTTTTGCCATCATGTTTAAATACGATGATTCCCACAAGCAAATGCGTCAAGAAATATTGGCGTTGACATTTCCGGTTTTTACTGAACAAGCCTGTATAACCCTAATGGATGTAATCAATGCGATGATGGCCAGTCATATTGGAACAGAAGCCACAGCGGCCATCGGTATAGTCGATACTTTAAATATAATATTCATTGCGCTCTTCTCCGCACTGGCTGTCGGTGGTACTGTGGTCGTCGCCCAGTATATCGGGCAAAATAATCCTAAACACGCCAATGAATCCGTTAAACAAGCCCTGTACTCCGGTCTGCTGTTGGCTGTTTTAATTACCGCGTCTCTGGACATTTTCCGTTATCCGCTGATCAAGTTACTCTATGGCGCGGCTGACATTCAGGTAAGGAATTATGCCATATCCTATTTACGAATCACTTTACTAACTTACCCGCTGATTGCTTTGACTTCAATTTCCTGTGGTGTATTACGCGGCGCCGGCGATACCAAGACACCGGCTAAAATTGTAATCCTGATGAATATCATCAATATTTTCTTCAGTTATATTCTTATTTTCGGTATTCATTTTCAATTAGGATTCCTGGTCATCCGGTTTTCCGGTCTTGGAGTGGTTGGAGCCGCTTTGGGAATTGGCATCGCCCGAGTGTGGGGTGCAATCATCTCTTTATATGTTTTAGCAAGAGGATCTTGGGGACTAAAGTTACGCCGAATGTTTCATTATACCCCCAATTTCCAATTATTAAATTGCATTCTTAAAATTGGTATACCGGCAAGTTTGGAATCGCTTTTTTTTAACGCCGGAAAATTAATCACTCAAACTTTTATTGTATCTCTGGGAACAGTTCCCATTATAATTTACTATATCAGCATGTCGTTACAAGGGTTAATGTGCGTTCCAGGCAATGCCATCGGACTGGCCTCAACCGCCCTCGTCGGAAAATATATGGGAAAGGGAGAACGGGAGAGGGCCCGTCAATACCTGGCCTATATGCTTAAACTGGGCAACATCTGTATGATGGCCCTGGTGATCTTATGCTTCTTGTTCTTTCCGTTTCTGGTATCCTTGTACACTCCAAATCCTAAAATCATCGAGAGGACCACTTTTTTATTAAGAACCTTGATTTTGGCTAATCCTTTCTGGTCTGCCTCCTTTATCTTGCCATCCGGACTGAAAGGCGCCGGCGATGTTACTTATACCTTAACGGTATCTGCCGGAAGTATGTGGTTGTTTCGCATCACCTTTGGCTATATTTTGGGTATCTATTTTAAGTTGGGAGTCTTCGGAATCTGGCTTGGAATGTATGCCGATTGGATAGTCCGTAGCGTTGCTTTTTATACCCGTTTTAAGAACGAACGTTGGCAAAATCACATCGTTGTTAAACGTGTTGAACAACTTTAATTTTATAAAATTCAAATATGATTTTCCGCCCAATCCGATTCACGGATAGTAACGGTTTAGCCATTCCAGTTCCTTTCGTTCACTATTGGGCTGATACCAACCTTGTTCAAAGATATTATGAATCCGTTGAAAATATTCCTCGTACATCCTGCCCACCCGTTCCAAGGAATAATTACTGGACGCCCACTCCCGGCAATTTTCCGGTTCAATCATCTCGATGTTGTTAACCGCATAACAGAACTCTTCAAAAACCCGGCAACGAAATCCGGTGACTCCATGAAGAACTGTTTCCGGGAAAGCACCCCAATCGCTGGTAATTACAGGGGTCCCGCATAATTGCGCTTCTACATTAACACCCCCAAATGGTTCCAAGTAATACGTCGGCATTAAAACCGCTTTGGCCCCACCCAATAATTCGGCTCTTTTCTCGGGACCAACGGCCGGAAAATATTGAATATGCTTTTCTGCTCCTAATGATAATCCTTCGGAGGGATTATCCAGAGACCCCTGTCCAACAATGTAGAGTTGATGATGGGTAGCTTTGGCGACATCCGATGCCACTTGAACACCTTTTCTGGAGATAATGCGCCCAAAATATAAAAGATAGTCTTTTTTATGGGCTTGAAAGGGAAAATCCTCAACCTCAAAATAATTGGGAATCACCACATCATACCAGCCACCATCATCTTGGCTTAACAATCCGTAAATATAATGCATCCAGGCGTAGGATTCAAATACCCGATGAGATGTGAATACACCGGTATAACCGATACCCGATTCCACAGTAAGCAATCCGACAGCATCGGCGATTGGTTTATCGTAATTGCCCATCGGACATAACAAAATATCCTGGTCTTGTTTCCGTTCCAATATTGCAGGTATAGCGTTTTGATTAAAAGTACGGTGGGCAAGATCACTCGGATCATGTTTAAAGAATTCTTTTGACTTGTTGTAATCTCCATACGTTTGCTTTAAAATTTCTTGGGTTGAAACTTGGACAAATTCGTCACATTCGATCTCTGAACCTTCAATGCCGTAAAAATAAAGGGTATGCCCATAGTTTTTAATGATTCTGGCCAATTTCACAATTTTTTGTGTATAAGCGCAGGCCGAATTCTCTTTATGAGTGGGTAAATGAGCCAGACCCAGCAAATGAAACCGCAGCTTTTTCATGGGAACCTCATTTCAATTTAAAAATTTAATACCATCTTATTCGTCTCAAAAGATAAATGACAGCCGCCAGTGTAATGTTTCATCATGATAAAAAAAGGCTGACGAGTGTGTCAGCCTTGATAATTCAATATTTAACATCATACCAACCGAATAATCCGGATCGAAGCATTGGCATTCGGCAGTGAACCGCCGATATTAGCCAGTAGCGAAACAGGCTGGAAGGAAGTATGATTCCGGATAGTTATCGTAGTCGGGGCCGTTATGGACACAACCACCCTTCCGGTATTTTGAATATTCGCCGCGTTAATGCCATAAATTGATCCAGGTATTAAAGTGCCGTCGCCAAATAATGCAAACTGATTGACGCGGTCTGCTTCTACCATAAAGGTAATCTCATAGGTACCGCTAGTGTTGATGGTTACTCCGGAAGTTCCCTCGGTATGGGTTATAGACCCTACAATGATACCATTGGTGCTCAAAGGTACATCGGCTTCGATAGCGATATCGGTTGCGACCGTGTTGTAAATATAAGCAAAGGTAGCCGGAAATCCCGGTCCGGTCGCTCCGGTAAACCCAGTACTTCCTGTAGCGCCTATTGGCCCAGTTGCTCCAGTCGGTCCGCTGGCCCCAGTGACTCCTATCGGTCCAGTTGCTCCTACCGGTCCGGTGGCTCCAGTCGGTCCTATTGCTCCGGTCGCTCCTGAAGCCCCCGTAGCGCCTATTGGCCCAGTTGCTCCAGTCGGTCCGCTAGCTCCAGTGGCCCCAATCGGACCTGTTGATCCAACCGGTCCGGTAGCTCCACTCGGTCCTGTTGCTCCGGTCGCTCCAGAAGCTCCGGTAGCCCCAATCGGCCCAGTTGATCCAACCGGCCCACTTGCACCAGTCGGCCCGGTGGCTCCAGTGGCCCCGGTGGCTCCTAACCCAGTAGCCCCAGTAGGTCCGCTTGCTCCGGTAGCCCCGGTGGCTCCAGTTAATCCTGCTCCGGTTGCTCCGATCGGTCCGGTGGCTCCGGTCGCTCCAGTTGATCCTACGGCTCCTGCTGTCCCTGCCGGTCCGGTCGCTCCGGTTGATCCTACGGCTCCTGCTGTCCCTGCCGGTCCGGTGGCTCCGGTCGCTCCGGTTGATCC
>JAEZCE010000008.1 GCA_023429995.1 Bacillota bacterium
GTGGAATCAAACATCATTTCCCAGCTTTTTACATCATAGCTTGATGATATTGGGGCCGGGGGTTAGGTGATAAACCCTTTTTCCTTTAAGCTGCAATAATTCTTTTCTCCCGTTATCACATGATCCAACAGTTCGATGCCCATGATTTTCCCGGCTTCCTGGAGTTTGTGGGTGAGATCAATGTCATCCCGGCTGGGTGCAGCGTCACCACTTGGATGATTGTGGAACGCGATGATCGATTTGGCGTCGCATGTTTACATGCGCTTCATCAGGGCGGCCTAATATCATAAATGATATTAAAGGACATTAGCGGGGTTCGATATACAGTTGATCAAGGAAGCCGGAACCGATGATGGTGGGATTTCCAATCCCGAGATGCAGATGATTTTGTTTCTGGAGTTTAGAGAAATTCCAAATGAAATTCGAACAAAATACACTATTTATACTTGATTTAAATAAAAAGCTGCCCAAAATACAGGACAGCTTTGACAAGACTATCATTTCATCGATTTTAACATTATTTTTTCAAGTAAATCACGCGGTATTCATCATATAAAGCTAAAGCCCGGAATACCGGAATCCGGAAAACCATCCCTAACCCATTGGTAAAAGTGCCTATGTGCGAGAATTTAAGATAAAGAGTGATCTTATCGCCTTCGTTCCATCCTCCGCCTTTCCAGTCATCCGCAAATTCTTGGGAAGGGATTTCCACAAAAAATCGCTGCCCATAATCACTGATGTCCAGATAGGGGATGCCCTTACCATTATCCGACGTATGGATCTCAATTTGATCCCCTACCAGCTCGCCACTATACTCGCCAAAACAATTGGGATATGACGCCGGACTTTTCATGAGCGTTGCCAAATCCTTAAATGGATAGGACCCTTGCAACACTTTTTTATAAGCCTTCAAATCATCAATGGTTGTTGTCCGTTTGCTGGACACATAATCTTTGCGGATATAACCGCTGACCTCTTTGGATGCTCCATCCACGGTGACCTGAGCCTTGCACCAATAATATCCAGCCTTATGCAACTCTTCATTATTCGAAATATTGACCATCATATTGGGACTTACCGGGAACTCTGCTCCCCTTTGGTTAGCCGAGATGGAAGTGCTAATGGTAGTTTTTCGGACCACAAACATCGGGTGATACCCTAAATCCGGCCGCTTTATTTCCGGTTCGGAGGAATCCCCCATAATAAATAATCCATTTCCGGCAATCAATAATCTTTTACCGGGTTGATCCGTAGTAAAAGTGTTTATTTGAATGTCATCATCACAGAATTGACCCAATAGCCTGCCATTTTCAGCATTATAAATTGAGATTTCACCATTATTACCATTTTGCAATCTATTGCTAGTAAAACACAGGAGGTCATGGGAATTATGTTTAAAAATAACCTGATCGGCATAAAATTCATTGATTTGACACAAAAGGGATCCATCATCCATTTTAAATACTTGGCCTTTTTGATCACTATTCACAAATAGCAGTTTTTGATCATCGGATACCGCAATCAGATAACCTTTTCCATTCAATGCAGGTTGAGGGCGCTCGACCGCTTTACCATCCTTCAGACTATAAAAAACCGGACGGCCTTCTTTGGAAAGATAAACCAGGAAATCGTCTTTCAAAAAGGCGAAATGATATTCTTCAACATCGTAAGCGTAAGGAAAAGGTTTAATAGTGTATAACACTTTTAGATTGTTAGCGTCTACTATGGATACCGTCTCAGCATTTTTGGCCACGATGTAATGGCCTGAAGGACTAAGGGCAAGATTTTTAGTGGGGATGGCGCATTTTTTTAGTAGCTTCCCATCCAGGGAATAGACTGCAATCCCATTCACCGTACCGAGCGCGATACTTTTTCCGTCTGGATAAAACGCTCCGGTTTTAAGTTCGCTAATGGGCAATTTAATAACGGTTTTCGTGGCTAATGTATTATAATCATAAACTCTGGCGTAACCTTGGTCCTCAATGCTAAGGATCATTTGATTATCCGGAGAAACCTTCACAGTTTCAACAGGGGCATTCGTCCTAAATAAACATTTCCAACTCGCCCGGGTTCCTTGCTGCTGATCCGATTGGGCTTCTTGAGTATCTCGATTATTTTCATCCTGAGTATCTTGATTGTCTTGATTATTTTTATCCCGGGTATCTTGATTATCTTGACTGTCTTTATTATCTTGAGTCGATTGGGTCGTTTTATCGATAATTATCTGTTTCAATTTCGGAAGCGAAATATTTGCCCTTACGGATACTGTGCTAAAAACTAAGATTAAAAAAATAACTCCATAAAAAAGCGCTTTCCTTTTTTTCAATTATTATGACCTCCTGAAAATGATGATACCTAGGAATTCAAGTTGTTGGCCCCGATCATCTCCTTGGTAAAAGTCAACACAGGTAACTTTTATTATTTTACTTCATCCGCTGAATCACCAATGGGAAATTTAATTTTCACAATCTCCAAAGCCATCCAAACAAAATACTATTAATTCTAGGTGATTGAACAAAAACCTACCCTATTATAAAAATTTTTGGTAAAATTGGAATTGCGCCGCCTGTAGATCCGCTCGTCCCTTTGAATCGTTACAAAAACCCCTTTTCCTTCAAACCAACATAATTCCGCCCTCCCGTAAGTATTTGTTTGGTCAACAAATCTTCTTCATCCAGCCTATAAGTTGGCGTGATAACCATCCGAATTCAAGCAGTGCCTGCGGCATATTTCCCGTGAGAAGCTTTGAAGAAACATACTTAAAATGCTTTCGTGAGGCTGTCTAAAAAGCAATTCGAAATCAATAAGAAATACAATATATAGCTTCACAGTTCCAGCCCAGTTTCGTCCCTGGTGGCTTTTGAAGGGAAAGTTTTAGAAAAAATGTTTATGGGTGGTTTTGTCCTGATCTATCTTGATGTGAACGGGACAGTGTTAAAGTTTCAAGCCGAGCAGAATGAAGCCGCTAAAATTGGGATTGACCAGAATGTTTCGGTCAGTTTTAATGAATGTATTCTGCTGCCTGCCGTAAGCGGCGATTAAAAACATTGCTGTAGTGAGCAGTTGATGGAACATCTCCCCTCTTGTAGTTTCAAGTAGCGTGGAAACCTTTAAGACCGGGGCTGTCTCAAATTTAGACAGCCTCTTTTATTTAACCGAAATAAGGTAACTCCGACCGTTATACTTTTTTATATCATTCTTGGCCCTCCTAACCCTCCAACCCCACAAACCCTTTACCCACACAGCTTTTCCATCGGCGAACGATGGTCACGAAGGGTCCGCCCCCCTTCCCGGATAACCCATCGGCCGAAAACCGTTCCACTTCTGTAACCATGGTTCAAGAGGGGCAGGAGGGTATAAAAAAATGAACCCGAATAAAAACCAC
>JAEZCE010000087.1 GCA_023429995.1 Bacillota bacterium
CATTTCTCCCTTCCGTTTTTTCATTTCTCCCTTGGATGATTGCATTTCTCCAAACCTTTTTTCCGTTTCTCCCTTGGGTGATTGCATTTCTCCCTTCCGTTTTTTCATTTCTCCCTTGGATGATTGCATTTCTCCAAACATTTTTTCCGTTTCTCCCTTGGGTGATTTCGTTTCTCCCTTCCGTTTTTTCATTTCTCCCTTGGGTGATTTCGTTTCTCCCTTCCGTTTTTTCATTTCTCCCTTGGGTGATTGCATTTCTTCAAACATTTTTCCGGTCAAAAATTTCTTTCCAAAGACTAACGCAACGGTTGAAAAAGGGATGCCTTTTTGATGGGGCATCCTTTTTTATCGCGGATTCAATTGGCGGGAATCAAAAAAAATCCCTCTGCAAAGAGGGTATCCATTAAAAAGGGAAAGCGTAATGAAAAAAAGTTTGTATCCTATATAAAATAAAGACGACCGCCGGTTTCCCGTTGGTCGCTTCATTACTCCCTCCCAGCAACATTGCTGGATCTATTCTTTTAACTATTGTTTAAGTTCTGTTCTTCGAAAACAATTCCTGCTAAAATATAAAAATTTATCGATACGAATGGGACTGTCCCAAAGTGTTTTTCTTCCGGATGCTTTTCGATATTTTTAAATTTACTGAATTCATTTTGGTTGTACGATGAAATAAAAATTTGCTATAATAAATTCATAAGACTTAACGAAAAGAGCGCGTTCGTCAGATCCCGATGGCCGTTTCCGGTATACGCCAATGACCTTCATGGCCTTAAAAAAATAAGAATGGAGTGAGCAGGGTATTGTTTGGATTGGGTTTAGGTAATCAACAAGTCAAAAATCTAAGAAAAAATAAAGGGCTAACCGTAGCCGAGCTAGCCGGTCGTCTCAAAGTAGACAGCCTCGAGATAAAACGAATCGATCAACTCCGGTTAAAAGATGTTCCGGAACCTTTAAAAAGCAAACTGATCCCCTTCTTCCGCGGCGATGCCTACGATAAAATCCCTTGGTAATTTGGTAATATTGGCGCTTGGAACATTTATGTTTAATACGAAGCAAACGAGGTATAATGAAAGCAAACCATCAAGGAGATAGCGGGATGAGCGAATTCTGGGAATCAAGTTTTATCGAAAACCAATTGATGTGGGGTTTTGAACCCTCGGATTCAGCAATCCTGGCCAAAGACTTTTTTCTGGAAAAGGATGTTAGCGAGATATTGATTCCCGGTATTGGCTATGGCAGAAACGCCAGGGTTTTTATGGACAACGGAATCAAGGTGACCGGGATTGAAATTTCCAAAACAGCAATTGACTTGGCAAGCCAAAACGGGCTTGATATTCCTATTTTTCATGGCTCGGTAACGGATATGCCTTTTGATGACCGACTTTATGAGGGTATATTTTGTTATGCCCTCATTCACTTATTGAATCGTCAAGAGAGAGCTAAGTTTATTCAAGATTGCTATCATCAGTTAAAGCCCAACGGATATATGATTTTTACTACCATTTCCAAAGAAGCCCCCATGTTTGGCAAGGGTAAACAGCTTGGTAAAGACTATTTCGAGATCATGGAAGGGCTCAAAATGTTTTTTTATGCTGAGGACTCGGTCCAACAAGAATTTGGACAATACGGGCTGGTCGAAATTTCGAAAATTGTTGAGCCCCATAAGAATAGGGAAAACAAACCGCCGTTTCCATTTATCATGGTAAAATGTAAAAAAGAACAATAAATGCATATTTCTGTATTTATTAATGGTTGATCCTATAGGTCCATTTTTATTCTCCCGCCGAGGCGCAGTGGCGCAGAGTTTAAAGAAAAAATCGCATTGAATCCGGTCCACTTAAATTTATCTTATCTTTTTCAAAATTGAATCCAGCCTACCAAAGGCCAAAATCCACTTTCATTTTGATTAGATTCATGAGTAATATTATCAGGTTATGCTTCCTCGGAGATGCCTATATAACCTAACCCCCACTTTTCTCGAAAGGAAAGCTCTTCCTCAATGAGGTTATTTAAAGCTGTTGTTTATGCGGAGAAGTAATCGTGACATCTATTGAGTTCGAAGCCATGATCTCTAAAAGCTTTTAGGCTTCGAAGGTATCGGTTACTCTCCCACTGACATGCTTCTTTGAACTTACACCATTGAGGGAGAGTGAGAGAGAGGTTAATGACCAAATTTCCGACTTGCATTTTTTCTTTTTAATAAATTTTCCAAAAAAGTGCAAAACGCACAAAACATCAACAAAAAACCCGCTCCAGGTCCGGCAGCGGGTTAATGTCTTCATTTCTTTTTTTATTTCATATATCCGCCCATCATCGGAGAAACCGCATGTTCGGAAAAAATCTTCAGAACCCCGGAACGATACTTTGCTTCACGGGGTTTCCAATTTCCTTTCCGTTGTTCCAGGATTTCCTCCATTTCCCGCTCAGTCCGGGGTTGGCCTTGAATCCCGACAATCCGAAGTCTTCTGGCCGGAATATCGATTTCGATGAGATCATCTTCCTCTACCAAGGCAATGGGACCCCCTTCGGCCGCTTCCGGTGAAACATGGCCAATTGCAGGGCCTTTGGATGCGCCGGAGAATCGTCCGTCGGTAATTAAGGCAATCGATGCAGCCAGTTCCGGATCGGAAGAGATCGCTTCGGTAGTATAAAACATTTCCGGCATTCCGCTGCCTTTAGGTCCTTCATAGCGGATCAATACGGCATCACCCGGCTGAATTTTACGTTTAATCACAGCCGCAATGGCATCTTCTTCGCAGTCGAAGGGTTTGGCTTTTAAAACAGCTTGAAACATTTCCTTCGGTACTGCGCTGTGTTTGACCACAGCCCCTCCCGGGGCGAGGTTTCCTTTCAGTATGGCGATGGCGCCGTTTTTACCGATTGGATTATCGAATGGCTGTATAACCTCGGTATACTTCATACCCAGTTTTTTGAGGTAAGTGTCGCATTTTTCATAAAAACCATTTTTCTTTAGATCTTGGAGGTTCTCGCCTAATGTTTTACCGGTAACCGTGATCACGTCCAGATTGAGCATACTTTTGATTTCTTCCATGATCCGGGGTACACCGCCGGCATAATAGAAATATTCAGCAGGCCATTTTCCAGCCGGACGAATATTCAAAAGATAATGGGCATTGCGGTGGATTCTATCAAACATATCGGCGTCGATATCCAATCCAAACTCATGGGCGATTGCCGGAATATGTAATAACGTATTGGTTGACCCGGAAATTGCCGCATGAACCATTATCGCATTTTCAAAAGATTTCATGGTGACCATATCCCGGGGGTTTAATCCCAGGTACGCCAATTTAACTGTTTGTTGGCCCGCCTTTCTTGCCACATCATTTAAATCGCCACAAGTTGCGGGCATCAAGGCGCTACCGGGAAGCATCAAGCCAAGAGCTTCCCCCATTATCTGCATAGTCGATGCAGTTCCCATAAACGAACATGCTCCACAGGATGGACAGGCATGGTGTTTGTAATAGGTTAACTTTTCCTCGCTGATCTCTCCCCGTTGATACATCGCGCTATACATGCCGATCTGTTCCAGCGTTAAGAGATCGGGACCCGCTTGCATCACGCCGCCGGTCACTAAAATCGCCGGAATATTAACGCGTCCGATGGCCATTAGGTGAGCAGGCACTGCTTTATCACAACTCGAAATAAATACACCGGCATCAAACGGTGTGGCATTGGCGTGAATTTCAATCAGATTACAAATGGTATCCCGGGAAGCCAAAGAATAATTGATTCCATCATGTCCTTGCGCCATGCCGTCGCAAATATCCGTCGCAAAGTATCGCGATGCCTTACCTCCCTCCTGATAGACAGCTTCTGCGGCATCTTGAACCAGTTGCAAAAGATGGGCGCTACCTGGATGGCTATCTCCAAAAGTGCTTTCAATTAAAATTTGCGGTTTGGAAAGATCGGCTTCTTGCCATCCCATGCCCATCCGAAGCGGGTCCATTTCCGGAGCAATTTTGCGAATATCCTGGCTGATCATAGATGAATATCCTTTCTGGAGAAATTTTGTTATTCTTTCTAATAGAACCCACGAATACATTGGATAAACATGAATTGAATCCATAAGAAAATAGATAATACCTCTTTGAGCCATTTGTATCCCGTGATTTGAATCGCGCCATTCTTAATTTTACTCAAACGCGCTTATTCAACAAGGATATTTAATAAATATCTCTGTTTCAGAAATTTGATTTTCCATCCAAAGAGGTATGATGAATTTAATAAAATTATACTTCATATTGAGCTATCAATCAACATAACAGTATTTTATTTTTCTTGTTCTATTTTAGAAATCATTAGCCGCTCACGTAAACGATCACGATTATATATCAGGTGTAAAAACATACCATCATAGGCTGCTGTCGCATCTTTTTCCTTAATCGCATTCAGGATGGCATGGTGCGTTTTCATTGTTTCGGCCGGTAAAGTCCCCCCGGTTTCTTTTACAAAAAGGTTGATCGCGCTATGGAGTATCGGTAAGAGATTGGGCATAATCAGGTTGCGGCTGCATTCGGCAATTTTACCATGAAACTCCGCATCTTTCTGAATGTGAGATTTACCAGCCAAAATACATTCATCCACCGCATTACATAATTGTTCCAATTCTTCAATATCTTTTTCAGTGGCATGTTGGGCAGCCAATGCGGCAACTCTGGGCTCTATCCAAATTCGAAAATCCAGTAAGTCATCCATTAACTTCCGCTTATCCTTTATAAAAGTTAACCCCAACGGGTCGTCGGGCACCCCATTTTTATCGGATATAAAAATACCCGCTCCGTGACGTACTTCCAAAATATTATGGGAAGTCAGTATCCGCAATGCTTCCCGCAATGTACCGCGGCCAACTTCCAGCAGTCCTCCCAACTCCCGTTCGTTTGGAAGCTTATCGCCTTTTTTTAAGTCCTGGTTCATAATATATTGTATTAAACGTTCGGCGGTTTTTTCAATTAGTGGCCGGCTGTTATTATCTTGATCTTCCATACCCATAAAACCTCCTGTCAATTTCGTGACGATAAAAAAGTATTCGGATCGTTAGCTACAAAATCATTTTACTACACTATTTGGAGTTATTATTGGATTAATCGGTGTGACAATGTTAATTGCGCCTCAGATTGGTGATGAGAGCTTATACCCTAATGAAAAAAACTCAATGTAACACTCTGCACGGAGCCAAGAATTTGATTGTGCCTTATAGTGATGATTTTTCTGCCTTTATGAATAAAAACTGCGGCTTTTTAGTTAATTTATCATATTCGTAAGGTTGTTCTATTTTAAATTGTTGTATTGGCATAGGTTCTAATAATTTTTTTATGACAAACCCTGCATCTATTACCGATGTTATAATTTTACTTAAAGGTCTTCGATAAAATTGTAATTTTACTTTTCCATTATTAGTATCCCATTCGTCATTCAATAATTCCGTTTGAAAATAGTTATCTCGTTTAAATACCGTAAAGTCCATGAAAGGATGATGAACAGAAAATACAAGCTGTCCCTCTGTTTTTAGGATTCTGTTAAATTCCCCCATCACAACATCCCAATTTTTGAGATAATGAAGTGTCAAAGAGGATAAGACGATATCTATCGATGCATTATCAATAAAGTTTAATGGCTCATTTAAATCAGCTCTAATAACTTCTGCCATACTTCCAACCCTTTTTTTGGTCATCTCTATCATGCGAGGGCTAAAATCTATTGCAATTACACTTGCGCCATTTTCTAATAGCCATTTAGTATACCAACCTGCCGCACAGCCTGCATCGACAACTTTCTTCCCTTTAACATCGGAAAGTAACGATAAAGTTGCAGGTCTTTCATAGTAGGCATTATATGGCTTTTGATCTACATATTCAAAATAATATTCAGCCATTTCTTCATAAGAATTAAATGAGACAGACTCCTTGTTCATCGCAGGTATTCGTGAATTATTCAATATAATCCCTCCACATTAATATTATTGCACCAAAAATAGTTAACTTTAAAATAATCTCTATTACCGCGGGAACGAATCACTTCTTCCAGCAGATATTCCTCAAACCTACCGTACCTGATGCTTGTGTCCTTGACACTTGTTCAATTATTAAGATTACCTCTTCTATTTTATCATACGCTGGCTATGAAAAAATTTAACAAATGGGCCTATTATCTTAAGAACCTGAACGACCTTTTACCTTTTCATTCCAATCCCCACATCCATGCCTTCGTCCCGCGCATTTTGACTGGCGTTTTCCCCTCTGTAATCATATATTGTTACTGAATATGAGGAAATCGTAAATGACAAATGGAGGTTGTTTGCAGTGAACAAAAATGATGAACTGGCAACCCAAAGTTGCTTGGATATAAGATCAGCCGCCAACTTATCCCATACTACCATGTCCGCCCCCATGATGGAAGGGATCTCTCCCCGCTGGTTGCTGACATTTCTTCCCTGGGTAGCGGTTGAAGCCGGGACCTATCGCACCAATGCCATTCGAAAGTCCGCCGATAGTCCTGAATGTAATGAATATGGAGAAAAATCCATTCGGGTATTATCTTGCCATCAGGGTCAACCTACATTACCCAATGCTTTTGCCGATTATGAAGAAAATCCAAAAGAATACCCGCTCAATATCATTCAAACCATTTTACGGATCCATACCCGGGTCGCCGATATTTATAATAATCCCCTGCATCAGCTCAACGAGCAAATGCGTCTGACCGTTGAGGCCATGAAGGAACGCCAGGAATGGGAAATCATTAACAATCAAGAATTCGGCCTGTTTCATTCGGTGGCTCCCCAAATGCGGATCAAATCCAGAAGGGGGGTACCCACTCCCGATGATTTGGATGAACTCCTGGCTAAGGTATGGAAAAAACCGGCCTTCTTTTTAGCCCATCCGAAAGCGATTGCCGCTTTTGGCCGTGAATGTACCCTCAGAGGAGTGCCGCCCGTTGCCGTCAACCTATTTGGCTCGCCTTTCATTACCTGGCGGGGTGTACCCCTCGTTCCCTGCGATAAACTGTTGGTTGACGGCAAAGCCTGGACCCAGGCCGCCAGCGGTAAAACTTCAATCCTCTTGATGAGGGTGGGCGAAAGCGAACAAGGCGTTATCGGCATCCACCAACCCGGCATCCCGGACGAACAACATGCGCCCAGTTTGACTGTTAAATTTAGCGGCATTGATAGTCAATCCATCGCTCATTACGTCTTGAGTCTCTATTTCTCAACCGCAGTATTAACCGGTGATGCTCTCGGCATGTTGGAAAATGTTGAGGTGGGTCATTATCATGACGATGTGTAATGTAACCGGGGAGCAACCCATCCGTGAAAATCAACAAACAGCGGCCAATATCTTAGATCCCGAGGTGATTGTTCATTGGGCCAATGATTTATATCATGGCAAAACTCCGGAAACACCGAAAACCGAAAATTTCCAACCGTTGATACCGTCCGATTTATCAACCCAATCCCCGGAGAAGGCTCAATCCGCTTCATCCGATGCGGCCTCGGCCCGATTGATTTCGGAGCCTAATCCGGATTATTATTTTCTGCCGAAACCGCCCAAGGAGGAGAACGGGGAACCATCACCGGCTTCTTCCAATGAATCCACGGGAATTCAGGCATTACGCCAGGATTTCCCGATCTTCAATCAAAAAGTGAATGGGAAACCTTTGATTTGGTTTGACAATGCGGCAACTACTCAAAAACCTCAGGCTGTCATCGACAGTTTAAGCCAATTTTACGCCGGTTACAATTCCAACGTCCACCGGGCGACTCATACCTTGGCCAAACAAGCGACCGCGGCCTATGAAACCGCCCGGGAAAAGGTCCAGAGGCGCCTGGGGGCATCTTCTCCGGAGGAAATCATTTTCTTGCGCGGAACGACGGAAGCCATCAACCTGGTTGCCCAGGCCTGGGGTAGGATGAATATTCATCCCGGCGATGAAATCCTCCTCTCCCAAATGGAGCACCATTCCAATATTGTGCCCTGGCAGATATTGCGGCAGGAAAAAAAAGCGGTCATCAAAGTCATTCCCATCAATGATCGGGGCGAGATTTTGCTGGATGAATATCAAAGGCTCTTCTCATTACGCACCCGTATGGTGGCCATTACTCATGTATCCAACGTACTGGGGACCATCAATCCTCTGGCGGAAATGATTCAAATCGCCCATGCCAACCGGGCCTTAGTCCTGGTTGACGGCGCTCAGGGCGTTCCTCACTTGCCGGTGAATGTCAAAAGCCTGGACGCAGATTTTTACGTCTTTTCCGGACACAAAATATACGGCCCCACCGGTATTGGAGCTTTATACGGAAAAAAAGCCTTGCTGGAGTCCATGCCGCCCTGGCAAGGCGGGGGGAGCATGATTAAAAACGTTACTTTCAACCATACCCTTTATAACAACATCCCTTATAAATTTGAAGCCGGAACCGGAAATATCGCCGATGCAATCGGCTTAGGAGCCGCCATCGACTATCTTCAAAAAGTCGGCTCCCATCCAATCGAAGAGCACGAACGAAAATTAACCGGTTATGCGATGGAATCCCTGTTAAAAATCCCGGGCCTCTGCATCATCGGCGCCCCGCAAAATAAAATTAGCGTTCTTTCATTCATCATGAGGAATTTCACACCGGATGAAGTGGCGCGCCACTTGGAAGGAGAAGGTATTGCCGTCCGCACAGGCCACCATTGCGCCCAACCGACATTAGAAAGATATGGATTAACAGAAAGCATCCGGGTTTCTTTAGGCCTTTACAATACCAAGGAAGAGATCGATGCTTTATCCCAGGTATTGAAGAAATTAGCCAAACAGACAAGGACTTTTTGAGGTTCCAATTTCTTGTGAACGCGCCAATATTCGTTTCCAAACCATGGCAAGGGAAAGGACGAACATCGGTATTAACCTCAGTGAAATCTGTGTCTCTGCGGCCAATTCAAACGGAAACGGAGACACAGAAATAACTTACAATTGACTTTTCAAAAAATTTCCCAGTAATTTATCAACATTGCGGATATGGCTGTTTAGCCAACCCACCACCACCCGGTTGGTCATGATTACGATGTGGGGGCCGGGGCCGTCGGAATCAAACTTGGCTTTTAATTCCGTAAAACTGTTGATAAACTGGGTATGATGGGTTTTATGCGCCTTATATTCAGGATAATCATATTTTTGCATCAACTCTTCTTCACTGCCAAAATGGGAGACCACATATTCCCCTAAAAAGACGATAATTTTACCAACGGCTTCACGGCCTTTATTTTGATTGCAGGCTTCCAGCAATTGATTAATCTGATGAAACAATTCCCGGTGCTGTTCATCAATTTTATCAACGCCGACCGCCAAATCCTCCGTCCATTCAATCGCCATTCCATTACCCCCCTGCTTCTCATCAACAAACCACTTCTTTTTATCTTAAAAACCCTTTTTTGATAATTTAATACCAAATTTCTCAATGAGTCAACCCATTTTTCTTTTCTTCCCCAACAAATCTCTGCGAATCAAGAATCTCTGGGTTTTTGTATTTTTTGGCGGATGCAAATAAAAAACCGGCGATTTAAATCATCGACCGGTTAAAAACCTACTGAAAATGTAATTTTATTATAAAATAATTTCCTTCGTCCTACCCTTTCCCCGGGTAAATTATTAATCGATATCCAATCCAAAATGAAGACGGACCAATGCGTCTCCCTTGCCCAACACCTTCACACTATCGATACTGATGTCCATTTTATTGCCCTTCGGGGCCCTTTGAACATAGTAATCTTCCCTATCGTCGAAATAATAATCCCGGAGCGGTCTTTGCCGGTTAATTGCCATGACCTGAAAAGCCAAATCCCGGGCGCGGAGGGAATGGTAAATCGCTTGTCTGTAAGCGCCCTCCCAATACAAATTCCTGGCCTTTCGTTGATGGGCAATAGCCATTCCCAAACCTTCGTACCGGCGGCCACGTTCGGCAGCCCTCTGAGCGTTGGAAATGGTTGTTGCCGTGCGATGAATAACATAAGCGGCATCATTTTTTTCCGAGTATCTCACCGAAGGGCCCGGCGGGCCGTAGTACCTTCCGGGCGGTCCATCTCCAAACCGGTTATGGGGCCTGGCATAGATTCCAATCGAACCGGTCACCAAAAAAGCCAAAACCATCAAGCTTACAACCCATTTTCTCATCCTTACTATATCCCCCTTTTACCGCCACTATCTTCCATAGCTCATGATTATTTTATTTGCCTACATCTTACAATAAAACCAGCCGGAGATGATAGCGGGAAAAATTGGGATTTCGTTTAACCGGACAGTCATTGTCAAAGGTCAAATATATCGGTTTGTTCCGAAATGGCTTTACTTCGGGCTATCCCCTTTCTGATAGTCCATAGAAACCCTTCGTTTTTATAAATACTATCCATCATGGATTCCGTGATTCCGCCCTTGGTCGTCATTTTGCGAATATATTCATCTTTTTCAGCTTCTGTTTCCAGGTTGGGCAGGGCATTTATCGCCCATTGATAAATTGTTCCAAAATCAGGGTAGTCTTTTACGATTTCCAAGATTGCATTATCAATCGTTCCGTTTGATTTTTTGGCCGCCAGCAGGGCTGCCGGGAGGCAGACTCCCGCTGTAAAAGTGTGCAGGTCTTCTTCCTGTTCCACTTGATAGACCGTAAAACCCATTTCAAATAAGAACCGCCCCAGTAACTCCTGATAGGGAAAAAGGGCGACGATACCCTTTTTATTGAGAATTGTATCAGGTCCACTGGGCATAATCCGAAAAACATCAATGCCCAAAACGGTTTGGAAAGCGTTAACCGCAATACCGGCCATACAGGAAACAACCACCGCCCGCTTGGGAAAAACCAACTTTTTCAATTCTTTAAAATTCTGCGGTTTCAGCGCAATCAAGATCAGATCCGATTCTTTACAAAGCCGATCATTATCGGTTATGTTTTCCAATAATCCGCTCTTCCGGATGCTCTCAAGAGTGGTGAAACTGCCGCCGTATGATACTCTCAAATTTTCCTTGGGAAAATGATTTTCCAGCAACACTTGTGCCAGAGTCCGGCCCAGGTGGCCGCATCCAATAATCCCGATTTGTTGGAATCCTAAAGAGCTGATTTTCCCTCCGCTCCTTGCCGCCCGGATCATTTCGCCTCCAACGTCTTGACTTCAAACAACACGGTTCCACCGGAACTTTCAGGCGGTCCCGGGTCAATACATTGAACTGTCCGTTGGGTCAAACCCAAGTCCTTTAAATCATGACCAAGCCTGGCCGCAAAAATCGCCGGGTAAAGATTGGCTAAGGCAAAACTGCAAATCCGGTCGCTCTCAGTCAATGAAATATTGGCCCCCCGCAGAACAAACTTATCACCAACCTTGATTCCCGCTGAACAATGTCCTCTTACTTCTTTGGCATAAATCTCCAAATCCGCCATTACTACTCCTCCTATCGATTTTGAATTAAAAATGATAATAAATCATTCTCAGCATAAAGTTGCTTAAATTTCTCCTCGCCCAAAGCGCCGATTAATATGCTCCCCCAAATATCATGTTTGATATATTCTTTGGCAATCAGTACGATAGACGGATTAGCCGTCCAAACACCCACCGCATCATCGGCTTCACCCATTTCGCTGATTATAACCTCTTCGGAATCTGCAATTACAGTTGTCAATCTTGATTGAAGTCTTTTTTGCGAGGTCTCACCGCATTTTGATAAATCGACAATATAAGGTCCCGTGAGTTCGCTTTCGCCGAATACTGCGGCAATCACCTTGACTCCCCGTTTCTCAGCTTCCAACACCGCATTGGCGACTAATGGCATTTCCTGTGGCCAAACCGATAACATTAAAACCCGGGAACATTTTTCAATTAATTGAATCATTCTGGCGATCACGATTTTATATCCTTCCAAATTCCATGATAAATCAATGTTTGGCAATGGCTGAAGCTCTTGCAACTCTTGTTCCAAAGCATCGATGGTTGAAACATAGTCCTGTTTCAACATGTGGATCAATTTTTCATGAGGTATAGGGTAATAGCGAATCGGCTCTACCTGCTCATCAGTGATGATTACTCCTTTATTTTTAAGCCTATTCAATGTCTCATAAATTTTGGCCGGGGGAATTTTCGCCAGTTTACTGATTTCATAGCCATTTGCCGGATGTTTTTCCATGATAGCCAGCAAAGCTTTGGCTTCATAGGATGAAAGGCCTAATTTCTCCAATTTTAAAAGCAAATCATTCATTCTAGAGCACCCCTGTTTTCTTTGTTCCTATCTTACTTCAGATAGAAAATTTTTACAATATCTACCGGACCCTGGTATATCCAATATTTTTTTGACACATAGTAAAACTTTAACTTTGGCAGAGGTCATTTTTAAAAACCAAAAAGGATTCTGGGAAAAAAAATCTAATAACCAATTTGAACTGCGTATGAAAATCACTCTATTTTGACTCAAAGGAGGCATGATGATGCCCGACAAATCACTACATATCCTGGCCGGCCAAAAGGCCCGCAAGGAAGATCTTTATACCAAAGAACAAATTACCCAGTGGTATACACATCCTGAGGGGGATTTGGAACCTATCAAGAACGGTACCTCAGGACACCGGGGACATACTGGAAAATGTTTTTCCGAAACTCATGTTGCCGCGATGACTCAGGCTTTGGTGGATATCCGCAATGAAAAAGGGACTTTCGGTCCCTATCTTCCGGAGCACTTAAAAAACAAGCCTCTCGGACCCATTATCATGGGCAAGGATGTCCGTTTTGCTTCCGATTTAGCTCAGCAAACGGCGGCAGAGGTTTTTGCCGCAAACAACATGCCGGTGTTCATCCACAAAGGCGGCCGAAGCACTCCCACGCCGGTGGTTTCCCATACCATTCTGTCCCACATCGCCCGGGGTGAAAAAGTAGAAGGCGTGATTATCACGGCCTCCCATAACCCACCGGAAGATGCCGGATATAAAAGCAACGGCCTGGACGGCGGACCGAATACCTGCACCAGACCCATTGATGAAAAGGGGAATTATTACTTATATCATCCCCGGCAGATCAAACGTATCTCCTATCAAGACGCCGTTCAAAAAGGCGCCGTCAAAGAAGTTGACTTACTCTCTCCCTATGTAAAGGATTTAGCCACTGTGGTGGATGTCGATGTTATCAAAAGTGAAAGATTTGCGGTAACTCCCTTGGGCGGTTCATCCCACGGCTATTACGAGGCTGTCAATGCCGAATACGGCACTCGCATCGAGGTTGTTTTATCCGATGAGGATCCGACCTGTTCCAATCGTTCTTATGATTGGGATGGCAAGTTACGCGGGGATCCCTCCTCTTTCTATGTTATGAAAGCCGTTCAGGGGATCAGAGAAAAACTGGGAGTCCCCTTCATCGGCGCCAATGATAATGATGCCGACCGTTTCGGCGGTGAGGACAGTACCGGTATTTTAAACCCCAATCATGTATTGTGCGTATTGTTCGACTATCTGGCGGCTCATCGCGGGTTTAACGCCAGCATGGGAGTGGGCCGCACCATTGGGACAACCCATATGATTGAAGAAATCGCCCAAAATTACGGCCGGCCTTCCTATGAGGTCAATGTTGGATTCAAGCATTATGTAGCCGGTCTACTTTCAGGAAAATATGTGCTTGCGGGAGAAGAAAGCGCCGGTTTGTCCTTCCCCAGGCGGGATGGTAGTGTATGGGTAACCGAAAAAGACGGGATCGCCGCCGTGCTTTTAATGATGGAAGCCATGGCCAGAACCGGTAAAGACATCGGAACTCTTTATGGAGATCTGGTCCAAAAATACGGTCCCTATCAATACGAACGCCAGGACATTCCCGCTGATCCTGAAAAGAAAAAACTCCTCATCCAATTGGCGGGAGATCCCGACCGGGTTAAATCCCTTTTAACCGGCAAGAAAATCGCCAATCGTTCGATAGAAAGATTAGTTGTCGGAGACGGCATTAAAGTGGTCCTCAGCGGCGGTGTATGGGTCTTAAAACGGACCTCGGGGACGGAAAATATCATCAAAGATTACCGGGAAGAAAAAGGCGAATCCTTGGAAACGGCACGCGCGGCCTCTGAGGAAATCGGTCATTACCTCGACCTCAACTAATGTTAAACACCCACTCGGCCAAAGCCGCAGCCGGGAGAATCATTTACAACTACAGGGAGCGTTGATGATGAAACAGCAAGAAATTCGTTCAAATCTATTGCTTTTAATAACCGCCGCCATATGGGGATTTGCCTTTGTCGCCCAGCGGGTCGGTTCCAGATATGTCGGTTCCTTCACCTTTAATGGCATCCGGTTTGCTTTAGGCGCTCTCTCTTTAATTCCATTGCTCCTTTTTTCTTTAAAACAAAATCCGGAACCGCTGAACGATCCAACAAAGCAGAGAAGGTCATCCGTGACATTGGCCGGTATTATTGCCGGCTCTGTCCTTTTTGCCGGAGCATCCTTGCAACAAATCGGTTTAGTCCACACTTCCGCCGGAAAGGCTGCTTTTATTACCGGGCTATACATCCTTCTTGTGCCTATGCTGGGAATTTTCTTAAAACAGCGCGCTCATTTAAGTGTATGGCTGGGTGTGGTCTTGGCAACCAGCGGATTATATTTCTTAAGCGTGACTGAAAATTTTACAATCAACGGTTCCGATTTGCTAGAATTATTGGGCGCCTTTTTCTGGGCTACTCACATTTTGGTCATTGACTATTATACCAAGAGAGTTCATGCTTTGAAGTTATGTATCGTCCAATTTTTAACCTGTTCCTTTCTCAGTATGACAGCTGCATTTGCCTTTGAAAAAATAACAATAACCGGGCTTGAACAGGCAGTGATACCAATCCTTTACGGCGGTATTTGTTCGGTGGGAATTGCCTATACGCTTCAAGTTTTCGGCCAAAAACATGCCAAACCTTCTCACGCAGCCATCATTATGAGTATGGAAAGTGTATTCGCAAGTCTGGGCGGATTGCTCATCTTACACGAAAATCTGGGGATTAGAGGCTATCTAGGGTGCCTGCTCATGCTATTGGGAATGTTGATCGCCCAACTTCCGAATATTGTCACAAAACATGCCGACACTAGAATTTCCACAACGTAAATTTTCCTTACCTACACTCATTCGCCACAATTTAAACCTGAATGTCGCCAAAAAACCGATCCTGGGAGGACCGGTTTTTCCATTTACTTATTCAAGCCGAATATTTACGAGTGAAGTGACTATCTAAGTTAATAACAGTCAATTCCCTTTTTATAGATCCAATTCAATCCTGATATGAATAGCATCATCGTCTCTGCCCGGTCTTCCCCGATCCCGATCCATCCTTCGATCCAACTCGTCGTCACTGGGACCCTGACGGTCATATCGTGATTCCAATCGATCCGTGAAAAATTCGGAACGAACTCTGAAATTATTGGCCCGAATGACCTCAATTGCTATTCTGCGGGCTCGCATGGAAAAGAAGATGGCGTCTTGATAATTTCGACTCATGTATAGTTGCCGAGCCCGTTGCTGGGCAACAACCGCCCGGGCGAGACCAAATGAACGATGCCCACGTTCCGCAGCCCGTTGCGCCTCAAAAATAACCCCCGCTGTCCGATGAATAACATATCGGCTATCATTTTGCAGTTCCCGTTCCCGGCGGTTATCACGAAATCCATCGCGGGGGCCTCCTTGAGGACCTCTGTGAGGATCGCCGAATCTCACCGGATTGGCATAAACACTCCAAGAACCGCAAAAGAAAAATATGCCGATCATCAATACGCCCAGCCATTTCTTCATTGCCAAACATCCTCCTTAAATTAAAAGTCATACTTTTCTCATCCCGTAGGATTTATATACAATATTTTCCCTTATATTCCTTCCTTTATTTCATATTTCAAATTCCAATTATAGGATTTCCCACTTATTTGATCTTATGGTCTATTTTGGGGGTTTGTTTATTCAATTCATCCTGTAACTTGGAATCAAATTGTGACATAACTTCCTTAACCTGTTGATATTTCTTTATGCCCACTACCTTGTTAACCCTGGTATTGATGATAACTTCATTTATGTTCATACCATTGGCTGCCATAATATCTCCTCCGAAAGATTAAAATTCATCCTTTTTTGTATATCGGATCGCTTCCCTTGGTTTTTAATAGGACTAAAGTATCATTATTGGTTTTTTTTTACATTCAATCGTTCAAGCTTCCCTAGACTATCCCTTTTGAAAGATATGCTTTTTTCATTTTACCCATGGATTTCCAAACCCGCCATTGATTTCGGTTGCCCAAAAATGAATACCCGTTCCCGGGGATTCCGATATTTTCGAATGAAGAAAATCCCCAAACCCAGCAATAACCAACCAATAAACAGTACTAGGTTTTGATTTTGCCAAAAGAAAAGTCTTTCTGCTACTATCCAGGGTGACCGATATCCATTTTTGATCTTTTCATGCTCCAAATTTATCAAAAAACTTTTTTCCCGGGCAGCTTTCCTCGGATCGGTACGGGGATCTCCCAAAGCCAAATCACCAAAATAGGGCTGGTTATTTCCGAACAGCATCCGAAAATCCTCGGCAAATGTTTCTTCACTAGAGGCGCCCCAAGCGCCAGTATTTACTTCCCCTGGCCCATGCCAAGCGCCGCCGCGTATTTTCAAAAATTCCGCCCATAGCGCATCGCCTTGACGGTTATCCTTCGGCATAAAAGTAAAGTTAATATGATGCCCGATCTCATGATACAAGGTGACCGAGAGCTGGTTATCAATCAAGGTCTCATGAATATTCCGGGCGCTCAATAAAATATAACCCGGTCCACCCAAGCCGCTAACACCCGGTATTGCATATGGCAATATATATATTTTTAAATCTTTCAAAAAAGCCTTGGGAACTTTATGGTGATTTAATTCCGTCAAAACCCGAATAACCTGTCCCCGCCGATAAGGCGCATTAGCATCTTTCGAGAATGGATAACCTTCCCATTGATTCTTTGCGCTATCCGTTTTGCCGTGATTCAGGTAATCCAGTAAAGAGGCTAATGATTGATAATATTCAAATAATCGTTGACTCTCAGTGCTTGTATAGATTTTATAGCCCGGTTGACCGGTTTTCCCAAGATTCCTTTCTAAATCGCGAATTTGCTTAATATATTGATTCATTACCAATACAAGTTGGGCTTTACTTTTTGCCTTCATCCAATCATTTTGTTTCGTCCATACAGTTTTCATTACGCTCGGATTCAACAACGAGCAGCTGTTGTTTTTTATGATAATCATGATCATCAGGCTTATGATTAGCCCAACCACGATTAAAACGACTCCATTTTTCCTCATGGCAAGCTCCTTTTAGCCTCATTATATCACCAAAAGTTGCATTATGTAAACTAGTGAAACGTTCTCGAAATAACTACTCAATGATTGAAAACGTTTTACTTAAGTAGAGCGTATCTTCCCCATTTCTGATTGCCGTTTATTTACGATACGCTCTGCTAGAAAGATTTCGAACATTCGCCATTTAATGGACAATCGTTGCAAAGAGGTTGATGCGGTCGACAGTACCGTCGGCCTAAATTGAGTAACAATATATGAAGATTTTGGTGTAACGTCGCGGGTATTTCTGATGACAAAACTTCCTGGCTCTGCTCCGGATTTAGATTGCCCTCTATCCACCCTAATCGTTTTACGATCCGTTGAATGTGGACGTCAACCGGAAATTTAGAAAAGCCTAGTCCAAACAACAAAGTACAGGCAGCTGTTTTTGGCCCCACTCCCGGTAAATGATTCAAAAAACTCCAAGCTAGGCTGGAGTCTTCTTTCAAAGAGTCCAGCGAACAGATCCCGAATTTATTCTGTATTTCTTGAAGAACTGCCATCATTGTCTTGGCTTTTTGCTTTGCCAATCCGGCGGAATGAATTGTTTCCATTAACCGTTCTTCTCCACTTTGTAATACTTCTTCCGGTTCCGAATATACCTTTTTAAAATTCTGCCAAGCTCGCAGAGCATTTCCATCCGAGGTGGCCTGGGTTAAAATGGTAGCCAGCAACACTTCCACTGCAGAACTGGTATAGGCCAAAGGACTACTCTGATGCAACGTATCCGGCTCTCCCAGATCATTCCGCAGCATATTCAGTACCTTTACATAATACTGATCATCAAATTTTTTCATGTTTCCATTATATCAAAAGGAAAGGGACAAAACCAAAACTTTTAAAAACCGACATATTTATCTTATATCCGGCATTTTATTACGATGATAAATTAAATTTTACCGTTACATTAAATTGCATCACCAATCCGTTAATTATCGGCTAATTTCGCCTATTATCGATACAGGAATATCATTTCAAACCGCGAATCTTATAAACTTAAATTGGGCTACGATGAATCAAAGATATACGATGAACAATGGATGGTTTATTAAATACAGGGAGACCTTTTCTCTATGGATTCATTTTGGGCCCACAATGAATTAGAATTTAAAAGGAGCGTTTTTTCATGCTTAACATCGCCATTGAACAAAACGGAGCCAGTATTCAAGAAAATTATTTTTTACCCCCCCAAGAAATTAAGAAACTCTATGAAGTTGCTCAAAGAGGGGCTGCCGAATCCGTTAACTCCCTTCGGGATTTTTTAGGAAGCTACAATGATATCCATTTAAATTGCCTATCTTTTCTTCCATTAACCATGATGATTGATCGTATCAAAATGTTTTATTCCAATCATCTTGGTTATCATATGCGTTTCTCAGGAGAAATCAGCGGGGAAATCTATACTTTTTTTAGGGAATCGGACGCCATCTTTTTTGTCGATAAAATCAACGGTCACCGAAAAATCAAAAATCTCAGCGACATTAATCGGGTTGAGATTTCCTTTTTAGCTGAATTGGTCAATATTTTATCCAATGCCTTTTGGCGGACTTTGACTGAAAAAACTTCCTTGAAATGGTGGTTTACTCCTCCTACCCGTGTTAACGAATTGGATCGGTCATTGGCTTATTCGGCTAAAGTTTACGCCATCGATAGCTTATTGATCCACTTTGAATATTTAATCCCCAATTTAGAGATTCGCATTCAAATGGTCATGATGCCTACAGAAAATACCCTCAAAAAAATATTGGAAAAATTAAATATCTAATTTACCTTTTTCTTTTCAAAACAACATTTGGGACCCCTGTATTTTCTAATTCCGATGATGGAATAATAAAAAAAACATCTGAGGAAGTGGAGCCCATTGAAAAAAATTCATTTGCGACTCATGATCGTTCTTCTGGTTATTGGAACGACTGCCGGAATCTTTTCATTATGGCGGGATGCATCAGCCGCACCGAAGGCTATAAGTTATCGTGGCGGAAGCGATTTGCTGGCCAGGATTATTCAAGCCGAAGCAGGCGCCGAACCTTATCTCGGACAAGTCGCTGTCGGAGCTGTAATCTTGAATCGCATTCAAAATGCCAGATTCCCAAAAACAATAGCCGGAGTTGTTTACCAACCTCATGCTTTTGAATCCGTAAGCAATGGCCAATTTAATAAACCGCCTACTAATTCCGCCCGCAAAGCAGCCCGTGCGGCATTGGGGGGATGGGATCCGTCCGGGGGAGCGCTCTTTTTCTATAACCCTTCAAAAGTATTGTCCCCTACGTCTTATGTTTGGACGCGTCGTACCATCCAAAAGATAGGGCGACATCTTTTTGCCAAATAAACTCCCGGTTCAGATTGTAATGAGAAAATTTTGCAGGAAATCCATACTCCTTCTAGAAGTAAAGTATCTTAATGTTAATCTCTGGGAGGAGGATCAAAGTGACTTTAAAAGAAAAGTTGCAAGAAGATTTAAAAACTGCCATGAAAAACAAGGATACCGTTAGACTCTCGGTTATCCGGTTGGCCAAAGCGGCAGTCATGAATCTGGAAATAGCGCGTGGTCATCAATTAAGCGATGAAGAAGTCATCGAGGTATTAGCCAAAGAATTGAAGCAGAGAAATGATTCCCTGGTGGAGTTTGAAAAGGCAGGCCGTAAGGATCTTGTAGAAAATCTTCAGAAAGAAATCCTAATCGTTCAAGAATATTTACCCGCTCCATTATCTGAAACCGAAGTGCGAAAACTTATTGAGGAAGTTATTGCCGAGGTTGGCGCTTCCAGTAAAAAAGACCTGAATAAAGTCATGCCTGTATTAATGCCAAAAGTTAAAGGAAGAACCGACGGTAAATTAGTCAATCAAATCGTAAATTCGTTGCTTCAATAATTGCAATGCAATTGAATAAAATAGGTCTGTAAAGAAAAAAAGCCCCTTAAAGGGGCTTTTGGGGTCTTAGGTCTTAGCCTTGAGTTGGTGCTCCAACAGGGCAAACATCGGCGCAAGAACCACATTCGGTACATTTGCTAGGGTCTATAACATACTTATCCGAACCTTCGCTGATAGCTTCAACCGGGCACTCAGATTGGCAAGCGCCGCAACTGATGCAATCATCACTAATTTTATAACTCATTGAAACCCCTCCTAGTCTTAATTTAGATACTCATCATACCTAAATATATGATTGATGAACACGATTATGAATTTCGACCAGAGAGCAAAAAATCCTTTTTTATCACCCATTTTTTTTGTGCTTTTCATCAATTATTCATCTATCTTGGAAGGAAAATAATACTCAACATTTTCCTTTACTGCACTCTTGATTTTTCAAACTACTTAGAGTATAATATTTTGTACAATGCGGGTGTGGCTCAGTGGTAGAGCATCGGCTTCCCAAGCCGAGGACCGCGGGTTCGAATCCCGTCGCCCGCTCCAAATGTTATCAACTTCTGGGCTATCCTGGAAGTTTTTTCATGATTTCATCGATTTCGTTGATTTCACAAGTGAGACATGGTACAATATTATATATTTCATGCTGGTGTAGCTCAATGGCAGAGCAGCGGTATCGTAAACCGCAGGTTGAAGGTTCGACTCCTTTCACCAGCTCCAAACTTTCACCTATTTTAAAAAGCTAGTTTTGCCACAAAAACGCCACAAACTTTCAAAACTCCCGTCAATACTCATTTATTTAAAAAATCGGATGGCTAAGATCCCTTTTCTCATAAGCGCCTTTAAAATAATGGCATCTCCATTGGTTTTTTCCTGTACCTCTTCAATAAAGCTCCCATTTATTCTAAAAATACAATCTTCTTATCTTTATTCTACACTTACCAAACCAGTTCTCATTTTATGCGAGAATCTTACTTGCAGGACATTCTGTAAAGACATAGAAAAATATTTACATTAAAAGAATAAGGAGGAAGTTAATGTGAAGAAATTGCTATTATCCATTCTGCTGATTTTAATTATCTTCCCACATAATTCTATTTTCGCCGAAGTAGAAAAAGTACCTATTACGGTACTCAATTTGAGCACTAATTTAATAGGGGATAAGGTCATCGATAGATATATGGGAATGCTAAAAAGATGTGACGACATTACATTAATTGAACCATCGCAAAAGGTTTTACCCATAATGTTCGTAGTAATATCAACAACCGACAGCACACTTAATGATATAACCCTTAATTCCGCTATTTCGTATTCGATAACCTGGATGTGTTACCTTAATGCCTATCAACCAGCTCCCTATTGTTTGAATAATGGTTGCGATAGTGGACTATGCACAGATTCTTCAATTGATCAAACAGCAGAGCGGATGATGGTGAGAACAGATGAAGCAATCAAGGAATTTTATAGCATGAGAAAAACCAGCGCATTAATTCAACAATAACGAAAGTACTCTGAAACTTAATAAAACCCCCGACTTAATTGTCGGAGGTTTCACTTATAACCCATACCTACTTTTTAATAACCCTTTATTTACCGCCTTGACTTCCGGCTTTTCCTCGACCTCCCGAACCGCCCCCTCAATTTCCTCAATCTCGATTAATGCTGCTTCTTCCATGGGGGCGGTTGATGCCGCCACTTTCAACCCTGCAAGTTGTTGCCGGATAGCCGCCAACTCCCCCAATATCCTGTCTTGGTTCTGGCAATCTCCTTCAATTAACCTTCGGATCGCCTCGGAATAATCCTTCCCTTCGTTGGTCAAATCCAGGAACCATTGATGCACTTTGGGGTGTTTCTCGTCATCATATTTAAAACTTTTATGTACAATCATGTCAATCCTGGCTCAAGCGATAAATAATATCCGCGCCAAGACAATTAAGAAGTTGACCGGCCGGCGGAGTAACCAACTCCATAAAGCTGTAACGATTGTTTAGAAAAGGTCTCAGTGCAACCGGGCCACCGCCACACAAAATCATAAACCGGTAGCGCCGCAGCTTGAGCAATGAATTTAATTGATTGTAGATCTTTCTCTCAAGCTCACTGTATTGCTTCAGCAACTCCGGGAAATAATCCACTTTAGTACTGCCGCTATACATCGGCGTGCGTCCCTCAAAAATAATATGCCGGATTAATTGCGCCTGGCTTATTTCCACCTGATTTTGCATCAGCCAGGCTTGGACCGCTCCATATGCAGCATACATTCCCAAATCTAAACTTCCCGAACCTTCATCATAGGGTTCAGCACCCGGGTTCATTGATATGTAATTGGTAGTCTGATCACCAATATCCACGACTAAGGTATTGGAATTTAAAATATCTTCCCGGATCGCTTGGAGTTTTAAATCGTACACAACGCCATAATAAGCGCACTCGCCCTCCGGAAGTACATGGCATGCCTTAATCTTAAATATGGACTCCTTGCCAGCCATATCACCGGCTTTATGTAGAATTCTGTGAGTTCCAATAAACCGGGATTCAATTTGCTCTTTCTGAGTTGAAAAGTCACGGGCTGGAACATTACAAAGTAAAATAACATCCTCGTTACCGGCATGGAGAGAACAAGCGGTCAAAGTTTGAATAATATTTTGTTGATTGGTCTTGTCTTGGTTGCGGTCCTGGATCGCGGCATCCTTTTTCTGCCGGACCGCGAGATCCCCGATCAACCATTCTTGACTGTTGTTTTCAATCCAGATATCATCCGGAAGCCCGTTAACGGTGAGATTAAACTTCCCCTCGATCCTTGCCATTGCCGATTGAAACACCCGGCTTTTCCCATTGCAAAAAGATTTATTAAACGCTCTACCATTATCAACACTAACGATTTTTGCCATTATAAAACACTCTCCTTCAATTTTAGCCGTTGCCAACACTACTTATCCTTTTTCAATTCTTATAATCTCATAGCAACACGCTTTTGGGTCGTAGATTTTCTTAAACCCCAATGTTTTCAACCAACTATCCAATCCATCCATCATGCAGCCATATGCAACGTCAGAAATGGCATAGTCAAAAGATTGTTTGGATTGTTTCAAATATTCCTGCATGTGTTTCCCACAAATGTCCAACCCTTTAATGATCGATGGATCGTGGATGATAAATTCAATTTTTGTTGACATTTTTTTCGCCTCCTTCCTGCGGTATTACTTTTACTACCAAAAGGGGATAAAAAGATCCTGAGGTTCTCCCGTTATAACAACCACAATGATGTACCGAGACCACTTATCAACGGTAATATTATTATACCAATACCATTTATAAAAATCAATACTATTTACAAATGATACTGATATTAATTTAATATGTTGGTATTATTAATCGAAATAATAAAAAACCCGCCACCATTTCGGCAGCGGGGTAACTACGACACTATATTTAAAAATTAACCCTATACCTTCCCAAAACCCTGTATTCCCCCCGCCATCCATGCAACACCTCATAACTTCCGGACAAGCTGACATAAAAATTCCCAAAGACCGGCCGCCCATATTCCCACCCTATAATGATATCGCTATCCCTAAAGTTAGTCTGTCCTCCGGCATATACATCCAGCCAAGACCGGTTTGGAATATTCACCGCCACAGTTACGGAATCTTGAAAATTAGTCTGTATATCCAACCACTCCCGGCCAACTATGACTGTGGTCTCCCCGGTGACCTTGTGGGTACCATTCCCGATCTGCCGTCCGGACTTGTCCAAGTAGGCTGTTTTGATTTCTCCGGATGCCGGCGCCTGAAATTTATCCCCGATATTTAATGATAAAAGCGGCCTTGGCTCCGGGGTATCCCCGGGAATAGGAACCGGTGTTGGCACAGGTACCCGGCTGGTTATTTGGGTCTCGTGTCTTTCAACGACTATCACATCAGCCTGTTTTTCGTCGACCTTCGTCGGGTTTTCAATGACTTTTGTCGGGCCAGGCCGGGGCATGAACTTTACAAACAAAAAAGCCGTAACCACTACACCGATTACGACTCCTAATAATATTTTTTTCATCGTCCTAACTACTCCTTTTTGCCACCAGGCGCAAATTTTTGTATAGCATTAATGCCAATGTACACACTAGCCACTATCACCCAATCGGATGAGTCTAGTTTCCCCGCTAACAGACACCCAGTTGCTAAACCCAGTACCAAAAACTTCCGGCCACCCAAAGAATCCAAAAACTTTCTCATCAAATTTCCTCCCTTCTTAGTTACCAACAAACCCCCGGAGCCCAATTGACCGGATCAGGGTTGCCATGCAACAAATACACATGGTCCCGGTGTAAAAAGGTATTATTATACTCCTTAAACCCTAATCGTGGAGCAGGCAGGTTCAGGCGTTTTGAGGCTATTTTGTTAGCCTCAATTAGATCCTCAATCTTATATTGTTTAGTTAATCCCATATCCATGGCATCTCCGGTACAATGGGGAGGGTGTTTTTTTGCAGCCTTGTATCCCAGTTTAATTAAATGCTCTTGGTATGCCATGGTCCTATAAAGCGCATTAACCGGGATGGCTGATTTAAGGATTCTACGGACTTCTTCGAATTGCTCAATATTGGTTTCCGTGACGACGACGGATTTAGTCAGGGGGTCCTCCGCTTCGCGTCGAGTGATGTGTTGCGAAACGTATTCAACGTAAACCCCCCCGATTTGCTCAATGAAAAACGGCATCTCCTGGCGGGCGCCGTTTTCTTTTATAAGTGTAAAAGTATTCAATTATAATCCCCTTTCAATGCTCGATTACATACTTCTCCAGTCTTTCCCTCATTTCCGTAACCCGGCCATTCGCCCCGAGTTGCTTAAGACCGTCCAGTATGACGAATTGGCCTTCGATAAGCAAGATGTTTTCCTGTTTGCGGTGTTCTCCACTGCGTTTCATGTCATCAAGCGTACGGACTAATTTATAAGCCCCCACTAACACCCCACCCGCGCCACCCAATAATGCAATAAAACTTAAGACCGCTGCTACATTCTGCACACTTCCCCACTCCTCTTTGAATGTGATTATAGCCAATAAAATAACCGCCCCAGAGAGACGGTTTTTTATTCGGGTTCAACATAAGCGCAGTTCGGGCATTTCCATGACCCATCCTCCTGCTCTTCCAGCCTTGCCCCACAAATAGCACACCTTCTAACCTTAGTTAACGCTTGATATAAAATAGTAGGCATCATAATCTCCTCCCTTAACTATTAATTTCTGCCAAATCGGCTTCATATTGCGCTTTGACAGTTACTATCTCGGTTTGAATATCTTCCGCCACCGTAGTATAGCCGAGTGCTGTCGCTTTACTATAGCATTTGGATAGATGATCCATGTATGCCAGATATGCCGCATTTAATTGAGCAAGCTTTTCTTGTTTAACTGCTGTGGTATATCCAGGAAAAGCAGCTGATACCATTTCCTCCGTTATGTCCGATATATCCATCACGCTAAATAAGACTTCGCCATCTTGGGCTGTATAATCTTTTGCCACTGCTCGAATGCTTAAACCATTATTACTGACAGCAAACATTTATTTTCTCATCTCCTTACTTTTCAATCCAGCCTAAACATTTTACCCGCGAATTACTTGTATCCCCTGCATAATATATGTAGCTACTTTCAAGTAAAAACTCCACAAGCAGATGTGCTGGTGTCGCACTCACGCCCAAACGCACTAAAGGGGGATTATCATAATTAGTTTGACCGCCATATTTGTTGTTGGGGGAAACTATAGCAGCGGAATTACCTGTTACGATTTGTAATATTATACTGGTAGCGGTTAATGGAACATATGATGAAACTGCAACCTCTATGAATATCGGAGTATTTACATTACCACCTACACCACTCACCATTGTGCGTAGTCCAGTTAAAATTGTTCCATCAACAACATATTGACATTTTTTTCCTTTTTGAATAATGATATATAAATTACTGCTTCCATCAGTAAATCTTCCCCCAAGATGTCTATAATAGTCATAATTTGGCGGAGTTGTAGAGGCTGTTAAAATCATTTCAGTAATACCGGTAGCCGCCGTATACACCAACCATAAATGATATTCGGTTGAGGCTGCCAAAGACGAAGTTACTGATATAGCCGAATCTATATATAAATTAATCACACGGCTATAATTAGCATTATGGACACCAATTAAAGCTCCTGCTGCTAAAGTGATAGTCGTAGCTGTATTTTTTATAGTGACATCATCAAATGACATCGCCGGACTAATGTTACGGACATCCCGAACTATCCATTTGACGGTACCATCGTTTAATAATGCTCCAACAGTAAACGATGACGGCTCACCCGTCCCACTTGTTCCGGCTACTACACATTCCAACATGATATGTGGATTTAATGGTGGGTAGCAGACTTTACCCAAAGAGTACAGAGTATTAGCCTTCCAAAATGAGACTTTAGTTGCTATAAGTGTTACGGATTCAGCCGCAGTATTTGCCGCATTCGTTGCCTGCTGCGATTGTTGAATCAACATAGCTTCAATGCCTGCCGAGGTATTATCCAAATTCATCAATCCACTGCCATCGCCGTTCCATCCAATTATTTTTCCCGCTACCGGATCCGGCAGAGTAAGATTTTGGCCTGGAGACGCTATATTCGTCACAATTGAGCGTGAAAATGTCTCATCCAGTTCCTGGGCAATAGCCGTTAATTTGTCCAACCCTTTTTCCATGTTCTTTGGATCAAAACTTTGAGTAGACAGCCCCACTCCCTGGGTCCTTGCGGTTTCCCTCACGATTGTCAATTTATATCCCGTTGGCCGTGGCTCTCCGGAAGTAGGATATTTAATCCGAGCATTGTCAATGTCCTTTGTCAAATTCTCGGTTATTTCCACGGTCTCACCCGTTGATATATTCGTTTCATATAACTTTATGTCCGCACCATTTTTAGTGAAAATTTCAAATGTATAAGGCCAATAAACTGCCTCTCCATTAGTTAAATATGGTCCGCTTTTACGGTTAGTGTTTTGAACCGTCATTTATTTACCCCTCCAATTTAAAAGGGGCCGCTTTTGCGACCCCCTAACGTCTATTTGCTGGCTTTGGGAATACCAAATCTCGCAAATAAAAATCTTCATCATTCACGATTAAATCATAGATATTACCAACTGTAGTTCTAACTTGTTTAGCCGGATACCGTAACCAATAACCAAGGAATTCAAAGCTATTCCATCCGACCTTTCCCCAGTCAATATCCTTTCCTTCAACTCCTTTCTGAACCGTCGAGTTCCAAAGCTCAATTCCCTTTTGGAATGCGTCGCCAACCGGCGACAATTCATATCCGCCAAATCTGCCGCCTAAAGCATTTACTACATCCCGCAATACCACAAAACCGCTTAATGGATATCGTAATATCGTTGAGGCTAACCACTTTACGGTATCGTCGTCATCATCACCCGGCCCCCTTCCTGATAATAATTCTGAAGCTACAGCCGGAAGAAACCACCAGTAAGCAGCAAAAGCAAATAATTGACCGTATTCCCTTCGGTTAATTGCCCGTTCTCCGGATTCCATCAACTGATTGGCGAATACTGAAAAGTACGAATAAAACATGGTGAGGATTTTTCGAAACTCACTTCCCCGCTGGACATGGGCCATGTTGGCGACATCTCCGGAGCCTTGTGTTTCCCGGATAACTTGATCGGCAAACCGGACGGCCATTTCCTTATCGATAGTTTCCATGGTCTTACCCGATTTTATTTGACGGTCAATATGTAAATTATAGGATTGGATCCACGTTGGTATGGTAACCCCTAAATCAGCTAATCCGGTTAACTTAAACCAAAAATCTTGAATCTGATCGTACTTATTTTCCTTGATCAGCTTCTTGGTAACATCCTTGATGTCACGGTCAAAAGTCTGGGCCCGGTTTTTCATCATCTCGGAATTGTCAAAAACAAATTTGATATCCTCGCCAGCCCTGCCGGTTACGAATTTGGAATGGAAATCTAACATCCCAGCCACTGTCCGCCTAGACCCGATCCGTTGCATTACCGGAAATACTCCGGCCAACTGCCCAACGGCCGTGGTTATTTTTAATCCCATATTAACCACCGCCGCGCCCATCCTGGCCTTTTGGAGTAACTTTTCGGTAGCATCCAAAGGATTACGGTATTCATAGCCAATCGCTTCTAACCATTCCCGAAATTGCCGGTATTCTTGTTTGCCCCTTGTTTGGCTTATGGCCGATATCACACTTCTTTCATTCAAAATCCGGTCTACGTCCCGGATAGAATTGATAAACGAAACCATATGGATAACATCCGATAAATGTTTATCCACCACCGACAAATTAAGAGCCAAAGGCCGATCAATAACTTCTTCCACGGTAGCCTTAGTAAATCCGGATTTAGTTGACGGAATTACATAGGTTGATTCCAGTAATCCTTTTAGATTGTCCTGTTCGCTGTGGCGGTAAGCCTGCTCCGATATCCTGGTATCGTAGGCGATATGGAAATATCCGCCCGGATATACTCCGTAAGGTGTTTCAATCGGTTTGGCCTCTCTCTTTTCCGGAGCAAATCCCTTGCGGATTTTTTCCACCGTGACAATCATCGGCCAATAACTGTTCACCAAATCCAGAACTTCCTGGACAAAATCCCAATCATTGCGGTCCATTGTTCTTTCAAGCAAGCTGGAAAAGTACAGCCTAATCCGTTTTTCTTTTTCCTTTTTAATGATCTCGCCTGGACTCAACGGATTCGTTTTAGCTTCCGGAGAATTATTGTAACGTTCAATAATTGCCCCCACTTCTTCTTCGTCCATTTCTTCGGTTTTTAAGTAACCATCAATCAACCGCTTTTGGTTTAATTCACTTCCCCAGTTCAGCGCCATAGTAAGGATGTTCTCCTTGGTAAGCCCCTTAGTAAAAATATGGGCCAACTCCGGACTGTGAATTTTTTTTGTGGCCAATTGACTCACATTCTCCCCGTAATGCTTCCGGAATATTTCACCGTACTTTTCCCCGGCTTCACGCCTCAATTTATATTCCTTGTCCATTGACCGCATAATGGGAAGAATAATATACTGCCAAGCCATCCCTTGATCCTTGTACCCATCGAGCGCCCGAACAATGAATTCAACCTTTTTATGGTCCGCCAGATACTTTAAGACATTCAATTTCATGTCCTTTGACTCGTCCACGTTAGGATCTAAATCTTCCGGATACAAAACTTCGTTGTTCAGCCTGATGCTAACCGAAAGCTTCTCGGCCACAGCCTTGATTTCCGCCCGTTTCCCATCCGTGAGCAGCCTTGTTTCATTCCATGCCACCTTTGAAATATTTTTAACGGCATGGACCAAATCCCGCAACTCTCCAAGAGTTAATTCGTGATAGTCTTTTGAAAAGGCTTCATTGGCTATTCTATCCGGTATATCAGCGTCCTGGGATTCCTTTCGGGATTCGATCCACTCATGCAACGATGTGCCATCTTCTTTGGCTTTCGGTGAAAGATTATCAATCAACTTAAACCGGAACAATATTTTATCAATCTGGTTCAAAAATGCATCGTCAATCTTTGGCCGTTGCCGCAATTGAAACTTATGCAAGAACCTAAAATATTTATCTACCTCCTGTTTAACCTTGCCGGCTTCCAAGGCCAGGGCATGAGTTAAAAGCCTTTGGGTACTATAGCGGAGGATCGCATCATAATCTTTTTTCGCAATGGCCTGGGATTGTTTTACCGCGGCGTTTCTTTCGGCCGCGAAATAACTGGTAGCCGCTGAAGCTTCCCGGTATAGTTTGTCGACCAAAATTTTTTCAGCATATCTCCGGGCCGCTTTCGCCTCAAACTTCGCCCGTTCGGCATTCCATTGCCGTTTATGTTGTTTGTCCAGTTCTTTCCGGTCAGAGGCGGCTATAAGCTCCAAAAAGATGGCCTTCTCAAGCGCCAGGGCTTCCAGTTGTTCCTCGTTATGTACCGCCTTTTCGGCCTCAAATTTTAGATCCATGGAATCTTTTAATTCATTAAATTGGGTCATGTGCATTTCGACCCGGTCATTCACTTCATCAGTAAAGCTTCGCGCCGCAACAACGGATCGCGCCAAGTGATCCCCTGAAGTATAGCCGAATGATTCCGCGATAGCCTCAAATCTGGTGATCCCTTCATCAGTGATTCCATCATTTTTGAGATAACGGGCCGACAACTCTTTAACATCCTTTTGAGCTCCAAAGTTCTGCCTAACCACTTCCATGATCCTGTAAATGGGTAATTGGGCCACCTCTTCTTCGGTTACCTTCCGGACCCGTTCCCGTTCCTGATTCAAAAACTCCTGGTAATCTTGTTTTAGTTCATCCATTTGCGGCTGCAAAAGTCTCTGAATAGCCATCTCATGGGCCTTGCTTTTTAGTTCCTCTAACCGGTTCCAAGTTTGCGGAGTAACATCCTTTTGGTCAACAACCGCCATTAAATACCCATCGATTGCTTCCCGCTCCTGAATCTCGTCCTCGGTCGCCAACATCCGGTCCATAACTCCCCGGACTTCATCCGATAACTGAACATTTAACCCGGCGATACTTTTATAGATCCTGGTTAACCAACGCCTGAAGGCGGAAAAGGCATTTCTCAACCCTTCGCTGGGCGCTTTGCCTTCCAGCAAATACGCCTCAAACCCCCTTGCAAATTGCTCCTGTTGTTCCGTTGTAAGCTTGTCCTGGTCTTCTTTAATGCCCAGCCAACTTGAAAGAGTCTTCCAATCCTTTAAGTAGTTTTCGTCGGCCTGCCCGGATCGGACGTACTGGAAGGTATCCGCCAAAAACAAATGGGACGACTCATGTAAAAATGAGCTGGCATCGGCATTGGCAAATAGCGTAATAATTGATTTATCCGGGTTAATCTGGACATTGGCACGAGCTTCTTGGTTATCCTTATCTTGCAAATACTCCTTACTACTATTACTACCATCTAAACTACCTTGAAATAAAACATCCGGCTTGAAGTTTTTTACAGTTTGGGTTATACTAAGGTTAGTGAAAGCTTCGTTGTAGGGCGGTGTGGATCGAACCTCATGTGTTCCCCCCGCAGATCCCGGCGAAGCTTTCGCTTTTGTTTCGTCTAGAATATTGTGATTATAGTACAGATTGCCGTTGTTATCCTCAAAAACAGTAACCCCCACTGTTACCGGCTTACCTTCCATAACAACATCATTCGCCAAAAAGAAATATTTCTTTATGTTGAAATGGGCAGTCTTTTTATGGTTTTCCTCTTCCCCTACCACCCGGCCTGTCTTTATAATATCCTCCAGTTTGGGTACAACTTTCAACTTTCTTGCATCAGCACTAGTTGATGAAAATTTATCCCTGCCGGCAGAAGTAAATTTAATTTCGCCAAGTTCCGGATGCTGGACTGATTTCCCCTGCAACTCCTTTTTATAAAATTTGACAGCGGATTTTCGAAGTTCACCCAGGGACAAATTTTCTCCAAATTCATTGCCAGTAACTTCAATATTAGGTTGGTTTTCACTGGGGTTCTCATCTTGCTTTTCCCCCAAAAAGTCTTCTATGGTTCCCCTATAATTTAATTCCGGGATTTCAAGCTTTCCATTAAAACCGTCTTTCTTTAATGCTTTTACAGCATCATAAATCATATTAAATGCTTGTTTATCGGTTATTTTTCCAGAATCTTTTAAATAGTTGTCGATATCATAGCGAAGATTAAATGTATTATCATTCTTGATTATATGAATTCCTAGATTGCTACTAACTGAAGAATTTAAATCATTGAAATCTCCTTCTAAAAGCTTTAATCCAGCGTATAAAAAGTCATGCCCTCGGTCATTAACTTGGTCCGGTCTGTTTCGCTTATCTTCTTCAAAATATTTATTGGCTAAATCAATAACATCTTTAGGATATATTAGTTTTCCGTCAACAAATAAAGCTTTGCCATTTAAACTGCCTTTAGCTTCAAACAGTTTATTGGGATTCTTTTTAACTTCTTCATTGAATTCTTTTTCGCTACGAACCTTATCTTCTTCATAAAACCTTTGTGCTTCTTCTTTGCCTTCTCTTTCGGCTTCGTTTTCTGCATCGTTTTCCATCTGGTCAACGAAATTATTCAATTCTTCGAAGCGGTTTTCTTCTTCTGGTGTCAGTTCTTCACCATTATCAAATTTTGCAGATAAGGCTTCGAATTCTTTTAATAATGCCGCTTTGCCAGTTGATTCTTGATTCAAACTCCGTGTTGCTGCCTGTCCTCCAACATTGTCCCCCGTCCTAATCTCCGGCTGCATCATCCCCATATATAGCTCTAAAGGGTTAACCTGCCGCCGCGCGCCTTCGGCTACCATCCGGGAGGCAAACACCTGGGCCGAATATTTCGCCTCTCTTTCACTCCGGCCGGCAGCAACTATCTTTTCTTTGATATCGTTATAAATCGCATCACGATTGGTGCTTTGAATCTTAACTTGCTTTTGCTCGTCCTCAATAGCCTTTTTAATTCTTTCCTCCTCAACTGCCGCTTGATTCAGCGTGAGGCCATCTTCACTAAATTTGATATCTCCTTCAAGCTTTTTATATATAGGAGTCTTGGCCGTTTTTTCCAACCATTTTGCATAGGAAATAGAAAGAGGCTTGCCAGTTTCGACAGCCTCTTTTAATTGGTTTTCTATGCCTAATTCTTTTGCAACCTCTTGGACTATCGCCCCCGGATCGGTTCCTTCCGGAGCCATCGACTGCATAAGCGTAACAAAGGATTCAGGATCAACATAAACATTTTCAAGCTTTCCATCTTTTGTGCTGGCTTCAACAAGAGTGCGCCAGGCTTCCGGCAATCTGTCCAGATATTGAGACTTTGCGGCTATCTCTCCGGTTTGCTTGTAAATTTCCGCATTATCCTTAGCCTCATTAATTGCCACAGTAGTTTCGGCGTGGGGAGTCTCCGTCTGCGCCAGGCTATTTAATTTGATAACTTCACTTTGGCTAGGAGCTTTCCCGGTTTCAATGATCGCCTTGGCCATTTGATGCGCCCGGCTGGAAAACGGTAAACCCATGGCATGCATAATTGTAGTCATCGCAAAAGCGCCATAAGCGTCCGATTCCGCTTGGGGAATACTAATAATCACTCCATTATCCCCAAAGAAAGGCATATCGGGTTCATAAAGGGTTTTCTTGACCGCCTGAGTTAAAGGAGAAGTAATAACCTCTTGAACCGTTTCCTCTGCGGTATTCTTTAAAAAATCCCAACCAGCTTTCCCGAACTCTTTGGCGATATTCTTTACCCCGGCCTTTACGATTTCCTTCGATCCGGTCATGGCGATATAGTCCCGGACAAACGGCAATTCAGTAACCATTTCCACACTGCCGCCATATAGCCCGTATGCGACTTGCTGCGATAAGCTTGCCCCTTCCTGTTTGGCCTGTTCCGCATATTGCCCGACAGACTGCACGCCAAAAGGAAGCATGCTTTTAAGCTGCGTTAATAGTAAAGAGCCCTGCCTTCCCAAAGCTGCGACTTCTCCCGCGCCTCCGGTCATCGCGCTCATTAACATTGTCGGGACCATGTTAACCGCTGCCGAACCACCGGTATAAGCGAATTTTTTAACAGTGCCCATGGCTTTGCTTTTTTCTTCGGCAGTATCAATTACAGCCTGGCTTTCGGAGCTCCGTTGATTTAACCATTTAACCACACTGTTATCCGAGCCAAAAATAGCTTCAATAGGCATCCGGCCTAACCCATACATTCCCTGGTTAAATTGTGCCGCTCCGCTATAAGCCATTTGCCCAATGGTCTGCAACCAAGAAGGTTGTTTTGATCCAATGGTAGTATCCTGATACTTCGGAGCCGGTCCGATCGTTGAACCGGGATAAATTTGCTTGATATTCTGAAAATGCTTGTCTTGTTCAGCCAATTCCGGAATCAAATCCTTGGCGGTTGCCATATTTTTAGGATCACTCAAAAACTGTGAAAGTGTCGGGTACTGTTTTACAATACCATTCCAATCAATAGCAGAGTCCTTTTTGTTCTTGAATGCCTCCGCCACCTGATCGCGCATATCCGAATCATCCATAAAATATTCGGTGGGAACGCTCAATTCATTCGACATTTTAACATCTTTAACCGCTTGTTCCGGTGAAGTCTGTCCGGCAATCAAATATGAGTTCCTTAACTTATTCGCAACATCTTCGCCCGTGGATCTGATTTCCGGGGGGATATAGTTGTTTGTATCCGGCTTGATTTTAAATTCGCCCAATACTTGATTTGTCTCCACCTCATTTAATGGCACAGATTTGGACACTGTACTGGGGCTAACATAGCTATTTGTTCCAAATTCTTTATTGAATTGTTCCTGTTCGTCTTGTGTTAAAGAAATGCTAGGCATTCAAATCACCTCATTATGGGATATACTTCATTAAATTGCCGTTTTCATCTCGATAAACCCACGCATTAAGTTTACTTGACCATTGAGCATTGGGAGGAATATTAAAACGGTAATCTGTTTTATCTCCTCCCAATGGACCGAATTTCCATTTTCCGATTTTTGTCTTAGTCAAAGCTTTTTGAAGAATATCATCCTTATCTTCTGACGTTGGAGGCCGTTTATTCTTCAATTGAAAGTCGCCGGCAACAGCCGAAACATAATCCCAAAATTTCGCCTGTTGAGCGCTGTCTTTAATACCGCTCTTTTTCAATAAAGCCGCTCCATCGGTAGCCAGACTAAACTTATTATACGGAGAGGTCCCGACCGTCCCCATGGAGTCCATCGCCTTCCAAAAAACTTTCATATCCGCAAAGCTGATCCGGCTTCCATATTCCTTCAACATCTCTTGCTTGTTGGAGACTTTTCCGGCTTGTATTTTATCGTAAAGCTCATACCATGCCGCCGGATCCGTTTTAATTCCCTGACCTTCTTTAGTCAGTTCCGGATAAAGCTGTTTGGCAATGGTGAGCAAACTTGTTTTAACTTGTAATTGGTCTGTAGTTTTTTGGGGTAGACTATTAATATACTTTACCGCTGCCAACCCGTTTCCGGCGCCTTCAACTTTTTTGTAATAATTCTCAATCTGGGCGCTAACCGTGGCCCGTTTTTCTTGCTGCCATTGATTATATGCCGAATGATAGGTATCCAGTAAATCCTTTTGCTTTTCAGGGGTTAAGCCACGTTTTTTGATATTATTATCCCCTGCCGCCAAGTCCTCGCCATATTTTTTTACTAATTCACTCGAGATAGTAGTCTGCTGCGCGCCCCATTCACCGGCATCTATTTTAGTTTTAATGGTTTCGGCTACATCCCCCGGGAGCTGTTCTTTTACTTTGTCATATAGCAATTGAGCGCCTTCATAATCTTCCTTTTGAAGTATGGATTCAAACGCCTTTAAAGCCGCAGCGCCGGAAAAAGACTGTTGATTGAATTTGACACTATCCGGCGTGTCGCCGTTATAATCCCCGGTCACTTTGACAATGGCGTTTATATTGGCGATTGCATCCACCAACGAATAGGGATTATTTGCAGCATCATTGATTTTTTGCTTGATATTATCCTGAGTAGTTTGTTCCCGGCTGGCCCTTCCCTGCTGCGCCTCATGCCTGACAACCATATTCATATTCGAGTCATACATACTTTTATAAAGCTGGTTGAATTGGTTTTGCTGGTTCTCGCCCGGCAACATCCGTGAATACTTCTGCCGGATCTGCTCAATCTTCCCGTTAAAATCACTGGTCGCGCCATCCGCATTGGCTAATGTGCGGTTCATGACCCCGACCGGTCGGCCGTTTTCATCCGCCTCCTGGCTATATAAAACGCCATCAAGTTCTTTCCTCATTTGAGTTTCAGCTTCCAATACCTTCTGGGTATCCTTCTGCTCTTGGAGTTCGGTTGCTCTTTTTTGCAGCAATTGCCCAATATTGGAAACGGTTTGCCCCAATTGTTGGTTTGCCTGTGCTATATTGGCCCCAAATGCATCCGGGTTAGGGCTAACCGGCTGGATTTGCGCTTGACGTTGATATGCAGGTACTTGCATAAAAGATCACCTCAATTATTAAGGGCGCGCTCCCGCACGCCCCCGCTATTCATTAATTTACCATTATTCTTTAAGTCAAGAGGTAATAAAAAAAGAACCTTTCGGCTCTCAATAAAAGCTATAAACTTGGTTTGTTAAGTTATCTCATCACGCCTTTATGCTAAACAAGTTCTACCGCGATTCTAAATCATTAATTTTGAACTCCAAATCTAATATTTGACCTTGCAAATCATTTTTAACATTTTCAACTTCGTTTTTTGATTCATAAACTTCATATGAAGCATTTTCTACATCTGCTCTTAGTTGTAATACTTGAACCAATAAAAACAAAATAATTATTGCCATTACAATAGTAACTATATTCTTTTTAAAAAATTCTTTAGTAAACTTTTCTTGATAAAAGTCCCGCGTTAGAATTTTAATCATCTTATCTCCTCCTTACCATAACATTCTGGAATGTCTTGAAAAATCCTGCATTTTAAAACTGTTTCATTAATTAACGATAAATTCCAGGCGCTTTATATTTCGATCTTTCTGTAATATATCTAGTCGTTTCATTCTCATAATCATTTACTCCGGGACCATAAGTTTTTCCCCGGCTTGTCTTTGCCCATTGATTCCAACTATCCGCCACCTGGGTTGCCGAGCCAATTAAAGTATTTGTGGCGTTAATCCTGGCTGCGGTTTTCGCATTTTTCCCGGCCTGTCTTGCCTGAAATGCATTAACATTGGCATTATATTTAATCAAAAGCTCATCAAGGGATGACTGCTTCAGGGTATCGTAAGAAATATCATCCGCCGTCACCGAATCAAGCGCCATTCCATTTGCAGCCATTGCAGCCTGCTGGGACGCTAAAACCTGTCTGCCTTGTTTCCTAACCGCCTTTGCCTGTTCCTCACCTTGCTGTAAAATCTGATCAGCCTGGAAATTATACATATCCTGCTGCATTTGGCCTTGTTGCATTTGGGCATAGGCGCTATATATCCCGCCTATCATACTGGCAGTGGATCCAACCCCCTGTACCATGGCCGTACTCGAAACGCCTCCCACGTTCAACCCCTCCTAATTTCAAAATGACAAAAATCAACCCCGTTAATATTGGTTACCATGTCGAACTCGGCCCCCAACCACTTCAACCAATGGATTGATCTTTCATAGCGGCTATCCACCCAGTTTTCTAAAACGGCATACTGGTTAAGGAAACAACTAACATACTTTTTACTCTGCTTGCCAAAAAACACCCTGACCTTTTCAACACCGCTGGAAGTCAGACACCATAGAATGGCCGTATTCCCTAACAGTGACTTTGGCGCAATACCAAACATGGCTATGATTTCACCCTCTAGCAACAATGAAAAACATGCCGATGATTGCTTGAAAGAAACGGTTAACGCTTCTTTCGGATCCACTCCCATTGTTAATACTTCCAGTTTATCCGGCTCCCGCAAAAAAGGGGACAAGGCTTCAATATCTTCACAAATTGACTCCCTGATTAAAATATTCATTTCATGAATAACGCGCTTCGTTCAATGATGTTTAAAAGTTTAATCGCTTCTTGACGGTCCGATTCCTTTTCTTCTTCTGGCAAATCTTTATATGGAGTATTCATTTGCCTCAACCAGCGATCAACTGCCCATTTGGGTATCGTCACCGTACCATCTTGATTTTTTTCACTTTTTCCAAATAGATATATCATCCATCCGGACCATTGTTGATGAGCCAAATTTGCAAACGCTTCAATCTTTTCTTTTTCTAAATCCTTCATTTAAACCTCCTTATCCCACTCTTCCCAAGCTTTTTTCAAATCCGGCAACGCCACCGAAATAAAATCCGCCACCCTGGCGCATGCCTCGGAAAATGTTACATGAGACAACATAAACATATACGCCGAATGGTCCCTTGCCGTATCGTCGGATAACTCGTATCTTGCACGCAACCTATCATAAATCATCTCAGAAGCTTCATGAAGTAAAACGGCTACTATATCCGACCATTCGGTTTCATCAGCCCCTATTTTAATCCTCGGGATTTTGCCTTTCTCAGGTGTCACATAAAATTCACCGCCTGTATCTTCCCTGAGTATTAATTCCACTTGTTCACGGCCAAAATAATATGTACCTACGATAACCTGTTTCATCCTCCTACTTCCCCCCAATCGTCACATCCGGAATAATCGCCAGGATAGTCACAGGCAACGGATCAACCTGCCGGTAACATACCCGGCCCCCTTTAACATAGCCACTGGTAGGCGTAAAGGTAAAATTCCACGATTGTAATGGTATCGGTGTTCCGGTAGGTTGCCCGCTATATTGAGGAACTTCAACCAAATGATTGAAATCCGTTCCCACATATCCACCCCGTGTATCCTCAAAGATGAAGGTGACACTAGATATTTTTATATATTGCGATTGAATGGTACCGTTATTTGTTTGGAAATCTACATTCAAAGACTCAAACTCAGAAATATATGGCAATCCAATGCAAACCTTGGAAGATTCTCTTGGCAAGGTTATTTTCCCGTTTGTAACTGTTAAGTTCTCAAATACATACCCATCAGCCAGGGCCTTCACGGTCTTTCCTTCCAGATGATCGAGCCCGGAAATTTCCTCTGCCGGCGCCCCCTCATATTTCAACCACGAATCAAGGAACGTGCAATCTGCCGGGTCGGATGATGTCAAACGGTTGGGCAATCTCTCAACACACCTGTTCCCGTCCCGATTGATAAGGAACCACACTTCATCGTAACCATCACCCGGGATTATACATAGCGATTCATATTTGCCATCCGTACTAATGGGCGTGCACGCTAAAATTTGTTGTTCTTTTAAATAAGTCATTGCAACCGCCGAACCATCGTTTAGGAGGATCCAAATAATATGATCGGGTTCTTGCTGATAGGCCATTTCCACGACGGTTTTACCCTTAAAAAGATGACTGGCAAATATTGAAACATCATCACCGGTATACCCATCAGATTCATAAGTATACCCCATGTCCTGGATAATCGTCCCCATCGGCTGCACATATATTACCCGGTTTTTTATAACAACCGGATCGGCCGTAGAACATCCCGAATGGCCATCACAATTTTGTTTTAAAGCAGTCGGTTTAATTGCTCCATCCGATGAACCCGGTCCAATATGCCATTCCGAATCCGAAGTCAACGCCAAAATATCTCCCAGGTCCACCATATTTCTGATGGCGTTCACCTTTCTGGAAGTCAAATATTGGGTGATCCCATCGGTATCTTCTAACGGTTCATGCCGAATAAAGCTATTATAATTTCCGGTCTCGCTTGTCCAATATCCATTCGGGCTGGATTTCGATGAACCGAACATCAATCTATCCTGGCAAAACATAACCGTTTCGGGCCATCCCCGGCAATCCGACCAAGCGCCCTCGGCCCAATTCGTTGTTGGCGATGTTATCGTGATCGGTCCGTATTGCGACCAATAACTTGTGTCTGTGGGAACAATAATAGGGTTGTCTGTAGATCCGTCTCCTGAATAATGATGTACCAAACATCGATAAACATAGCTCTTGTATTGGACATACGTGTTAGCTTTATAAGATTGCCCGGATTTCCATGCCGGGGCTGTTGTTACCGAATTTGTCAGGGTGCTCATTACTTTCGCTGTAACCACCGTAGGAGATGTATACGCCGTTACTTTTACACATCCATAAAAACCATCATCGTTTGCATCCCCAATACGCCACCATGTCCCCACGTGGGAAGGTACGAATAAATCCGCCGAGGCCGTTAAGGTAATCGTTCCTGCTGCTGCGCTTGGTGTAATCGTCGTTGCTGAAATGTTTGTCCGCATATATGGTCCATTGGTATTATCGAATAACTCCAAAACCCAATTTGTATGGCCGTATCTTGATAAAGTTCTTGGAGCATACTTCCCATGGACCAAATAAAGCACGTCCGCCGATTGAGTGTATTTTATTAAAGGCAAGTCAGCTTCCAAATAAGGAGTCGATATTTCGTAAGGCACGCCATTTAAAAGAATCGGAGCGCCATTCATGAAAAATCTGCAATACTGATCGCCAAATTCAATGGAATACGCTTGCTCCGTCGAAAACTCAAAACCAATCAATCGGGATTTTTTAGAGCTGTCTTTAGTCGATGCAATATATTCTGTTCCCGGCCTATTGGAAGTCCCACCGTGGGGATGCACAATAAAGTTCTTCAGGCTTTTGCACGCCGTGAAATATCGTTGCAAATCGGTTCTATACCCAAGAGATGATGAAATTTCACCACCTGAAAAAGAAGGCTGTATCGTATTCATCCTGTGTCTTCCCTCCTTATCTGGCGTTCAAAAGTCTTGATGTTTGTTTCTGAGTTTGATAAACTTCCGAAGCGTTATTGACTGACGCTTTATCAATCACCCTGAGATAGGTGTTCATTAAGTCAGTTGAAAGAGCGGCATTTCCCGTGAGTGGCTTTGCTAAATTCGCACCCAGTTTCCATGAAAATGCATCAACGAATGAAGCGTCGAATACCGTAGTATCCGTAATATTTGCAGCGTATTCGAGGTAGGCTGATTCGAGATTGCAGAGAATTAACTTCTTGCTTGAAATATTGGAAGCCATCACCCTGTACGGCTGTTTTTCATCTGAATCATAGGTCTCTCTGTTTAAAATCCTCCAGACTCGCAAACAGTTGGTAGGATACGCATATACATACTCCCAACCGAAAAAAGATTCTCCGCTGATCGGCGCCAAAGGTTCCATTCTCGTTGAAAAACTCCATGGATAGTCGCGCAGGATACTCTCTTTCGTGGGGCCAAATTCAATGTTACAATTTTCAGCAATACCCGCTTCATCAATGGATGTAATCGATTTTTGTCCTAACCGTGATAAAGCCAGATTGCATATATCAACTACAGAGGCCATAGTGAATCCCTCCATGATATTTGGTCCTTTAAAAAGAAAAGGGCGGTTATGCGCCGCCCTTAGTCAATAATTCAATTAATACCGCTTTATTAGCGTTTCCCGGGTATGCAATTCCTTTTTCATCCAACATGGCCCGGAGTTCATTGTTGGTTTTTTCTGAAAGCTCCGGTGGAAGGTCCGGTTTGATCTCATCCGGTATAACACTCTTTAAAATATGGATCAGTTGTTCTGTACCTGCGTTGGAAGGATATTCGATCTTTTTCTCATCCAGTAAAGCCCGTAATTCCACGTTGGTTTTTTCTTCCCATTCCTGCTTAAGAGTTTCTTGTTTTTGATCGTTTTTAATCACAGGGCCTAATGGAATGTGTTTTATAATCTCAGTTCCATCCAAGTAGGTAAAATGCTTCATTTCAGGCAATTTCAATTCTTCCTGGGTTACATTGGGGACGGTTTCACCAATTTTGTCCCAATATCTACCACGAAAACCGTATGATTTGTTTTTTACTTTAATATCCATGCTAAGCGCCTCCTAAGATAGCATTACGCCGGTATCAAGATACGCATCCACTTTTCCGGCAGTAAAGGCTTCAGTTGCATTGTCGTAATAGACCCGGATGTACCTTTCCAATCCTTCCGGCAACCGCAATTTCACCAGGTTCTTTCCGACAGTCAAAGCAGATACCGCAAAAATCTGGCTGGTAAATAAATTCGTAGGGCTGGAAAAGCTTGGGTTATCATCGGTTTGCAATTGAACGGCTAATGTTCCGGTACTATTGGTCGATGCAAAAGCGGTTTCGACATTTACCACCAGCCACAATTCATTAATTGCCCTTCCTGGCGCTAACGTATCAACGTAAGCTTTGTTTGAGCACGCAGCATCCGTTGTTATTGCTTGAGCGTCAGATAAAATTAATTCAGCATCTAACACTTTTATCAATCCTTTCAATTTAGAAATTTTAGGCGGTCTATCTAGACCGCCATTTGTTACGCTACAACAGATTCAGCATCCGACAATTGATCAACACGACCAACCGGGATTCCCATAAAGGAAAGCCGTTTACGAACTATGCTACCAGCCGTAGTGAAATCCTCCATAGCCAACCACAAATTTCCTTTACTAAGTAATTTCATCTTCAAGGCGGTAATAACATGCTGACGTGCATAAAAACAAAGTTTCACGCCTGCCTTATCTTGCTGAGGTATACGGTCCATTGCCTGAATCATAAGCTTAAGCAAATTGCAGCTTGTATCCGTGGCATCACCGGCAGTTGCCAAATCGCTCTTATCAATATTAGCGATTCGAACCGCAAAGCGCCAATCCTCAACACAAATCCCGTTATACCAAGTATGGTAAGAACGAACAACTTCACGTTTTTTACCGTTTACTTCCTTGGTCACCCGACCGAGGTCTTCCATTTTGTACATGGGTTGAGTGCCTTCGGGATATAAACAATGTACCGTTTCAGGGCCCCAACCGATTAACCATACACTGGTATTATCAGCTCCGGTTCCACCACCGCTTAAAATGTTGTAACCTAAATTAGTTTCGACCGAGGAAATTTTATTATATCTCGGAGCAAACCCGTGAATTTTTTCCGGCGTTTTGTTTGCGTCAGTGTAAAACATAGCGCCTGCCATTGTTTTGCTGAGACCGGATATAAAGGCTTTCTCTTTATTGAACCTCCAACTGGCATCCAACTTATTTTGTTTCCACATTTCATAATCGACTTCAGAATAAGTGCCGAGCATACCGCAGGTATCTGCCAAAGCTTTAGCCCCGAATTTTTCATCTTCGAAGCCATCATTGAACTTGAACCATTGTCCCGAAGGCTCATCGGTCATTTGATGAAACACGTGTTGGGTACCATTATTGCATTGTACATGCGGAGCATCCCACAAAATTTCATTGGATTCATTAAGAACCTCGACAATCTTGGTGTCAATGCTGCCGTCCGGGTTTTTTAACCTTGTTATATCCAGCAAGGTTAATACTTCATTTGCCATTGTAAGTTCCTCATTTCTTTAACAAATTATTTTTTACCATAGGATTTTGCATAATGCTCTTCCAGAAGTTCTTTGTCCGATTTTGTATGCGTCTTTGCACCTTCTTCCAACTTATCCTCTGCCAGCCTCTTCCCGGCCGTAATAAATAGCTCTGTAAACAGGGGGTGACTCCCAACAGCTTGTCCGATGGGATCGTTCTCTAAAAATTCTCTTACCTGTTTCCCTAATTCAGGACCCCCTATTTGGTCGATGAATTTTGCCGCATACACTTTTTCAGTGTCCCAAGCTGCTCCGTATTTCTTTAAGGTTTGATCCTTTAAATCAGCTTTGAAATTTTCGAATGCCTCAACATTGGCTGTCTGAATGTCATTCAAATACTCCCCTTCGGCATTGATTAGCTTTTGAGCTTGTTCGTTCGTCAAGTTAAGCTCTTTAAACAAGCCCGTTACCTTTGCGGTGTTGGCCTCGTTAAAAGTTAGTCCTTCAGGAACGGTAAACTCATATCTTTCCGGCGCGCCTTCGGGTTTCTCCGGTTCCTTTTTCTCAGGATCTTTTTTCTCAGGCTCCTTTTTCTCAGGTTCCTTGGGCGGCGGATCTCCCGGTTTGGGTTCCGGATCTGCTTGTTTGGGCGGATCGGCTGGAGCTGGTTCCGGTTTCGGCGGATCTGCCGGTGCCGGATTTGGTCCCGGATTCGGATCGGCTGCGGGCGGATCTCCCCCCAATAAAGATTCAGCATGATACTGTAAATCGATGTGTGATATGGCCTTTTCGGTGTCAACCTGTGGGCCAGTCCCAGAATTAATCATTAAACATAATTCCTCCTTATTCAAGAATTTGCCAATCCTCGGCAAGAATATCATTAATCGAAGCAACCCACATACTGTGAGAACCGTTTACATTTTTAATTTGTAAATACGGATTGCATACAAAAGGATCTCCTTCTTTAAGTCCCCACGCTTCGGCGGTTTGCTTGTTGCAGGGAATTCCATTTGGATAACCCTTTTGGTAAACAACAAACATGCCTTTGCCATTCCAACCTGCTCGGGAAACTTTAAAACCTTTCTTTAATGCTTCAATCGCCAATCCAAAAGTTAAATTGTCAATCCGGCGATAAGCTTCTTCAAATACCGCCTTTGGCGACCAACTAATATACCCATCCTGGTAAACAACTTTGTAACCATCTTCAGTGTCAGCCGACAAGGTTGATTTATCCGGTCTTTCGGCTTTGGTAACAATCACCTTATCGCCGCTTTCTAAAACTGTGGTTCTCCATGCTGGCTCTGCATTAATGATTTTGGTTCCTAAATACCTTTCCATCAATTATCCTCCTCTTGTTCTTTTAATGCTTTATCCTCTCGATACATTTGATCGAGGGCCTTAAACCCATTTATATCCATGATTTCTTTTTGCAGGCTCTTTCCGATAAACTGTTTTCCCCATTCGTAAACATCCCGGCTATTGCCCATGAATCCGGTTTCAAAGGTCATGGCCTTGTTAAGCCATTTCCAAATAAAACGACGACCTCTGGGATCGGAAATGACCCATCGGAGATCGTCTTGTTCTCGCTTCAACTTCTTTTTTAATTTTTCCGCTTGCTTTTTAACCTGCTCCGGATTTGCCGTTCGCTCTATTGCTGACCACCTCCCAACATAGCAGTTAAGGCATTGTTGCTCCCAAGTTCAGTATCAGATAACACTTTTGCGCTCTGCGCCATTTGTCCCATCGCTTCCATTTGAGCTGCCGCCTGCTGCTGCTGTGCTTTTTGTTTTCTAATTTTAGCAACATCTTCGTCGCTTCTTACCACTTTTGGAGGAGTACCATTCATTTCACTGATTTGATCTACAGCCTCATCAGCGTCGAACTTATCTAAAACATCGGGGTAGGCTTGAGCAATTGACATTACAAAAGTTGCAGTTTGCTGAATAGTTGTAATACTGGAAGCTTTCTGGGCCATAGCCAGTAATGATGTATATTCGATCTTTAAGTCCATCCCTTCAATTTCTTTTGGCGGCTCCGGCAATCTCCCCGTTCGATTCGCAATATTATAAGTTCGTTCCATTCCCGGATTTAAACCTTCTCCAAATATCCGTTCCAATACCGGGCCAAGAATTTGCATCTTTTCTTGCTTCAATTCAATAATTTCAGTGGCAGTTTTTCTTGGATCGTCCTGCGTTGATTGCAGCATCAAAAAGATATCCGTATAAAACTTAGCTCTTATTCTACCCTCAATCGTTGATATTCGGTTTCCTATATCCTGTAAAGGCGAAGTTGCAATTTGATAAACCGGCATAATTTTTTGGTCCTCGGTTTGCCCATAGGTGGAAACGCCTCCCGGCAAGGCGTTAACCATATCAACGCTAGCAGATTTTTGAACAGGTGGATTAATAATTTTATCTAATGCAACTAAATATTGTTCCTCTGCCGTTTGCAGCTCCCTTGAGTCACCTAATCCTCTGCGTCCAGGATTGTTTTTTCCGTAGGTATCATTGGCAACAATATCCCATCTGGGAGCAATAATCGGGAATTCTTGATATCCTCCAATTCGTAAATAGGTAGCTGATGCGCTTTCGGGCTCCCAATAAATTGACCGGTACGGCATATTTTTAAAGTCTCTCCGTCCTGGTATTCGATTGTCGTTCTCTTCGATCAAGTGACAAGCCGGGAACATTGCTGCAAAATTACTATCCCGATAAGCGTCTTTAACTGACTGCGAAACATTATCCTCGCCAAATTTACGAACCATCTGTAAAGCATTCATTTGAATCAATCTTGCAAAGGAGTTAACTCTTCCATCCGGACCGGTCCCTAAATAATATTCCCCAGCAGTAAAACACCGGCATCGAATAGTAGTTTTATAGTCTTCTTCAATAATCGCCGCCGCTGTGCCGAACGTTCCAAGTTCCTCATAAAGAGAATACATTACATCGTAAAAATTAGATTTTGCATAGATATCAAACAAAATTTGCTGCACATCATCCAAATACATTCTAACCGCCTGATATTCCGATAATTCGGGATCTGAAACTCCCAACCTAAACCACGGAAGCGCAGGCGAAGTTAAACCGCCTCGCATCCCTGCTGCCAGGGTTTGAACCGAATCTGTTGGCGTTGAATTAAGTAATACCTTATAATCTATCCCAACATTCGGATCGTTCGGTATCTGCCCACTAAAAAAACCCCTTTCGGGGTCTATGTACTTTGATAATTCTTTAAATGTTGGTTCCCACTTTTGATACTCTCGTTTCATGGAATCAAAAGTTCTTTCAAATGGTTTGCGGTCCATTCCCTGCATGAGGATCACCTTCCTAAAATATATAAAACTTCTCGTGTTGGATTCGAACCAACGATTTCCAATACGGTTTTGAGTATTCGGCCTCACCGCTGGAATTAGCCGATCAGCGACACCATTCAATGTGCCATATCACTATTAGGCCTCTCTGGCAACGAGAAGTTTTACTGTCCTAATAAAGTCTTCTTAGCAATCTGCGCTTGACTTAAATCTCCGCTGGTTGATGTTTTGATGGTTGACATCATCCCTTGACGCGCCGCAAGTTCTTTTCGCTTTCTTTCTGCCGTTGCTGCCGCTTCTTGTTCAACTTTTTCCTGTGCTAGCTTCTGTTCGTTAATATAATCCTTTTGCTCTTTCTTGGCTTCATCCGCTGCTTTGGCTGCATCGTGTTGCTCCTTGGCTCCCCATAGCGCCGCTGCCGCTGTTACTGCCGCTGCTACATATCCCATTGTAATCACCTCTTAAACGGTGTGTATTTGGTGCTATTCGTGTAAAACTCTGGATTATTATTGTTATAATGATTTTTCTTTTGTACTGGATAAGCAAACGATAAGGCCAGTGAATCAGCCCGGTTAGGAGAAGGTAATTCACGGGCTTTCATATCTTCTTTTGATTCCAGAGCAATCTTTCCGGCGTTTTTTCCTGTAGGAACAATAAAATATTCCACGCTGGTTAACTCATCGGCCAATTGCGGATCATCCGGAATTGATCCACCTTCTTTCAACCATTTTTTCATGAGGCCCCACATTTCGGCCCTTTTATTGAGATATCCCGGATCGGAGGAAGCCTCTCCAAAAGGTACGAGTACCCATTTACGGCCTACATTTTTCCCGAATGAATAAATGCCTGTCCCGTATCCAAAATCAATAAATACTGCGTCAGCGTGATATTCATCCTCAAAATTCATGATATACCCGGCAATCCTGCCATCATCATCATTTTTGGCATAAACCCCAAGCTTCTTAGACATTAGTCCTTGGCGTAACCAAATAACAATTTCATCTCCTCCGGTCCATGCCGGATCGCAGGTGATAATCGTTGCAGCAAAATTATATTGATCTGCTCTTAAGAACCGCCCTCTTGCGGCTGTTACAATATCTTCAGGTATAAATTGCATATCTGATGCGTTTGGAAACTCTCCTTTCACGTGGACTTTGAAATAATCGCTGTCTTCTCCATAATCTTCAGCCCATTGCTTGATTATTTCCTTGTTGGTAATCTTGACGGACCGGCTATCAATCTGTTTTCCTAACCATCTCTGCCTGAATTTCCTGAAACACTCCCGAAACCAACCAGTATTTCGAACAGGGTTACCAAAGGCCACCCAGATAATTTCGGTGTTCTGATCTGTCAAAGCACCGTTTATCATTTCGTGAATGATATCAGCAATGGCGCTGGCCTCATCACATAAAATGAGTATCCGTTTGCCTTCATTGTGAAGACCGGCGAATGCATCCGGCCTGGTTGCATTCCAAGGAATTGCATCCATCCGCCAAGTCGCTTCATGTTGTGGATCAACCGAATATAGCGCTGTGGCAGTATATTTAAACCAATGGCCGCATATACAAATCCTGTGCCATTTAGCAAGCTGTGCCCATACTTTAGTTTTCAACTGGGTTTGCGTTCCGGCAGTAATAACACCAATTGCATCTTCAAATGTTGACAAACCCCACAGGATAAGCCAACATATGAGCGCCGATTTTCCGATACCGTTCCCACTGGCAACCGCTTTCCGGTAGACAAATGAAAAAGCTTCTTCAAATTTAACCCCTTTTTGAAGAAGCTCTCCCAGCTCTTTTAATATTTCAGTTTGCCATTCGTCGGGACCGTCGAACCGTTTTAATTCTCCCTGGCCCCATTCGAAAGCATATAGGACAAAACCATAAGGATCATGGGTAAAGGACTGTACATCATCGATTAACTCTTGTTCGGGGTCATTCGCTGTTTTCTTGTCCACGACGCAAGGCCCTCTCCCTAGCTTCTTTTACCCGCTCTGCAAGGCCAAGGCTTATATTGTTATTAACCTTGATATCCATTTGCTTTTCCCTGTATTGCGGTTTTAGTGCTGGAAGCATTTTTAAGAGAATGGAATCCGAATACTTTCTGACATACCCCGATATAGAACCGTCTTTAAAAACCGGCTCATCCCACCCTTCAACGGCTCGGCGGAATCCTTCGGCCTCCAACAAATCGCCCATTTGATCATGGGTTTTTTTAAATCTATCGGCATATTCTTTGTCCTTCAACCATTCGTAATGTTTACCCCGATCAATACCCAGCATTTCAGCCGCTTTGCTCACCGAGAACTTTGATTTAACATAGGCTAGGATAAAAACTTGCTTATCCCTCTCCTCAACTGCCTTTTGAAATGCAATAAATTTTGCCGCATATTCCTGGTCCCTCTCCATCCAATCATAATGCGTTGACCGATCGATCCCTGCTTCATCAGCGGCCTGGGAAATGCTGCCGTTTGATCCCATGTCTATAAAAGCATTTAAAAACCTCTCCTGTGAATCTTTAACTTTTTTCGCAAGAGCGATATTCTTTTTGGATTCGGCGCCAGGATCTTTTTTTGCTTTTTTCGGGCGCCGATGATTTTTATAAGCCATACTCACCACCACACATTTTACATCTATCTTCTATTTCGCCATTCTAACCATAAAATGATAATCGGAATAGACCACCAGCCAAGGAAACCGGCCCTATCATCGATATACCAATCAGCGGAGATTTTCCGGCAATCATACCCAAATTGTATTATTCGGTCCGGGCAATTCTCATTAACCAATTCAAACATCGAATACAATTGGTTATTTATTAAAAACCAAAGTGCGTCATTCATGGGCATTTCGACTCGACAAGTATACAAAATTAACCGATGTCCATTATGCTTTAGCCATTTTATGACCGGCCTGGCTAACCAACGCAATTTTCCTATCTCCGGCCACTGATTCCGGACGATCGTCCCGTCAAAATCAATTGCAATGACCATCTTTTCACCCCAAAACAAAAACCCCGTCAAAGGCGGGGTTCTTCAATCGACATTTTTACGATTGGATTATATCACAGAAATTCATGCATAATACTGTAAGATTTTTGTAAGCCCGTTTTATATTACAAAACCAAGCTCTTTAGCGATCTCATATATCGTTTTTGTGATCCAATTGTAATATGTTTTCACACAGATATTTAATCGTCCTTGAATTTGCTGATCGGTTTCTTCCTGCTTGAAATACTTACTTTTTATCAGTTCAGCCCTCATCCGGCAATCGGAAATCGACGATTCCTCCAAACGTTCCAAAACCCGCTCTATAGCATTAATCCTGCGGACCATTTCTTTGTATTCGGTACCGGATAATATCTGCATCCGATATTTCCGGAGTTGTTCCGCTTTCTCCACTGTCGGATCGCTAAACGATACCTTGGAGGATTTAGCGTGCATATAACTTGGTTCATCGCCTTCCTGCCTTGGTTTTGCTTTCTGATTTCTAGGAGTCAAATAAATATTATCTCGCAGGATAGTAGCTTCCGGGGAAGCCATATCTTCGATCTCCCGGATCTCCGCCTCAATTTCAGCTTTCATTGCCGGATATGTCTTTAAGTCCCATTCAATAACATGTTTATAAGCCCTTCTTTTTTGCATCGGCCATGGATTTACAACTTTCGGCTTTGGCATTGGCTCTTTTTTCATTCATCCATCACCTCAACATCTCTGATACGTTTCTTATTTCCGTAAGTCCCAATCTTCAGTCCATCGATCGCTTTATCAAAAATGTCCTGCGTTAAACCAATATACCGGGCCGTGACATCCTCGGAGGAATGCCCAAACCATTGCTTGAGGAATGCCAGGGCGAATACCGGGCCTTTGGCGTTACTGCGACGGTACCGATCATAAAGCCAGTACCCGAAAGTTTTCCTCATGGAATGTGTTCCGATTGCATCCTTGATTCCAGCCTTTCTTGCAGCATCCTTGATAATCTGGTACACCCTGGTCGTTGTTAACGGCTGGTTCTTTCCTTCCCGGCTTTTAATGATTGGCTCATAGTCGTGTTTTCCCTTAATGTATTCATTGACTGCCGCTTTCAACTTTGGATGAATCTTAATCCGTTTCAATTCTCCGGTTTTTTGTTCCCTGATTTCAATATGGGAGCGCCCACGAAAATCTTTGACGTAGAGCCGGAGAATATCCCCACAGCGCAAACCGGCATAAATTCCAATCAGCCAGATGATATAATCTCTTGGATGCTGCATGAGGATTACTTCAATTGCATCGATTTTTTCCGGCTCCCGGATCGGCTGGACGTAGTTCATAGGCCAACCTCTTTCGACATTTTATATCTTTTGTCAAAGGCTTTTTGATACTCATCCCAAAGTTTTCGGGACTTATCCCACGCCGTAAACCATCGTTCCCTGAGCTTGGCATACTTACAAAATGATTCAACATCATCTAAATTATTGACTTTTTCCATCTCTTTGCTTATTTCGTCTACTTTTGATTCGGCTTTTTCCCATTTAACTTTTTTCTCAGCCAATTCAATGTCTTGCCGTTTGAGGTGTATAAATAATCCTTGGTCAAATATAACGGCTAGAATCGCTTCCTTGGAGTAATCGGCCAAGTTAAATCCTTCTTTTGGTTTTCTCACGTTCGGGATCAGCTCCTCTCATACATCAAGCTGGATAAAAACACTTTCGGGGAATCCATTTGTAATGAAAACAGTGTACTTGCCAATCTCGACCGGCGAATACGTAAACTGGTTATACCGAATTGTCATGGTTCCGCCTTCTTTCCTGTTCCCTCAAAACATACTCCCTGAAATTTCGTTTCTTGCGTTCACGTCGCTGATCGTGCTTTTTCATGATGTTATCGTAAAGGCTATCGCGGACAATCCGTTGGGTTACTGCTTTGGGCATTGTTCCTTTTCTCCTTTCATTCCCTAACGTCGATTGGCATCAATATCGCCATTAATTCTTGACCCTCATCCTTAACCATTATTGCTTTTGCTGGTCCTTCGCCATAAAATTCATAGCGCCGAAGTTCGTCCTCCTTGCCCACCAGTAAATTGAGGAATACTGTATCCACATAAATCTTTTGACCATCCCTCGTTTCAAAAAGGCGGGCATACCCGTAATCTGAATTATTTTCAATGAACCATTTAGTAACAATCAATTTTTTATCTGCTTTTTCCAAGGTTCGATCGATTGTTGCTTGGATGTTAGGGCCTTTCGTTTTGAACCGTATATCTCCGCTTTCCGTAAAACTTTCGCCATCATTAGGGATTCTTGGAACATCAGCAATATGGATTAAGCAATAAGCGTCACCTACCCATAGTTTTCCTTGGACCCTAGCAATAATAATCGATTTATACCGCCATGTTTTAGTGACGTGTTTCTTAATAGCCGAATCGTTCATTCTTACTACCTCCTTACCACCCTGCAAATTCTGGCATATGTTTAAATTCTTCTTCATCCATTAGGTCGCATTTTATTTCCCAATTACCATATATCAGCAAATCACCGGCATTCATGCAATTCAAACTCTTATAAAATTCCTCCTCATTGATAGCAACCGATTCCTCCACTTCATCATCTTCAAATAACTCAGTTATTTCACCATATAACAAAGTGAACCCGTTTTCATCAACCGTGTATCCATGACCCATTTCCTTATGTGAAATGGTCCAAACCTTTATTTTACTCACTCCTAACACCTCCACTAATCAAATCTTCTGGGCGATATCTATAAAGCATTGATATAAATCGTTTGCATCGGGCTTGTCCATCTGAATCATTGACTTATGTCCAGACTGCTTGTCAATCTGGATCATTATAACCGGCTGGCCGATAGCCTCCAACTGAGTACAAGCACATCTTAAGGCGAGCTCAAGTTTAGTAATGGTTGTTTCTGGCATGGTACACAGTTACCTCCTCTTTATTTTTTTTACCGTTTCCTGCAAAGCACATTGAGTACACAACTTCGTTATTGATTCAAACCCTTCCGGTACCGGCCTTTCCCAGCAAGCTTGTCCGCAAGTTGGACAGTCAACCTCTTTCCAATCGTCATGGCCATGAGGTACATTTTTAACCAACGGCATACACAGGATGCGGTCGCCATCGGGCGGACCCTGGCGAATTTCTTTTTTTGATAAGTCGATAGTGATTTCGTTCATGAGTTCAACCTTCTTTCGTTTATTTACCAAATTCCATATACTAGCCTTTTTACTGTTTCTTCTGCAATTGATTTATAAACTTCGTCTGTATTAATAAGCTTTTCAACCTTATCAAGATACTCTCTAACTTCTGTAATCCCTTGGCTCAATTTGCGCAACATCCACGCCTTCCACTACTTCAACCGATGTTTGGTTCACGATAACCGAAGCATGGGGATGGTAATACTTATAAAGGATATCAACTAATGGCTTTGCAGCATTTTTCAATTCGGCCGGCGTTGGATGAAACATGTCTATTTCTCCTTTTGCAACCTTACCGATGAGATTCTTTAATAAATGGTCCGTCGCCAAGCATTCGCCATTTTCATTTATCCATAAAACTTCTTCAACCAAACATTTTCTATTATCATTGAATTTACATTGCGTTTTGTCACATTTAATCATTTTGTTTATAACAGCCTCCGTAATTCAGCAATATACTGCTCTGATAAATCCAAAAGAGATCCCTTTACGTCCTCACTATAACTGCCTTGATTAATCCAGTTATACAGTTGATTTGCTACGAAAACCAAATTACTTGCCGGTTTAAGGCAGACTTCTTTCTCATCCTTAGATAGCTCAATCATCTTCTTGCCTTCGCTCATTTGTTATCCTCCTCAGGAATAGCATTAGGATCAATACCATTCATTCGAAAAAACATATCATCCAACGGCATTCCGGCCGCTTCTTCGTGAAGTTCCCGGTTGGTCTTGGGGAAGTCGTTTTTATATTCCGTATCCTCCAACCGTGCAGCTCCGCAAGTGTACATAAAATTTGCCGTGTTACCATGACGATCTTCAACCCTTACTGAATCCCGGCGTACTTCGATGACTCGGACCAAATCACCTAATTGTGCGAATCCAGGAGCCCCTTCGCCAACGATTTTGAGGATGTCCCCTTTGGATACCTTTGTGTAATCAATCATTAATCCATTCCTCCATCCCGTTTTCTGGCTTCTTTAATCAATCCATCATAGCTGGTCAATAATTGTTCCAATTTTTCAGCATCCTCTTTTGATTTACAGGCAATATAATCTTTTGGTTCGGGGTTGCTACTGGTCAAACTAATACCCCATTCAGTTCCTTCCAGAGAACGAGTCTCAATCAAAAGATGAGTAAGACATTCAAAATCAATTCCGTCCTTACGCCCGTATATAAACATAATCCATTTCTCTCCTTCCACCCAGACTTTTAAAATGTTTCACGCTTCCAGAATCCACAATCAACCTTCCCAAGCCCATTTCCCAACTCACTACTTTATGGAAATATCTGTAAATTGTAGGCTTTTGTCGGACGTGTCGGATTTTTTGCATTAAAATTTTTGAAACGCCCTTCCCCACTCAATTTCAAGCTGTAGGAAAATGTGGGGTTATCTATATCTTCAATTGTCTTAAACTCAACCGATCACGCAAACGCTATATTTGATAATAGTTTGTACATGGTGTGATCTATGAGTTTAATGTAGTGCGTTATATAGATAATTAATAAAACACTAAAAACGTTGTCACATAACTATGTTGCGCTTACTGGTTGATCTTTATTGTTTGCATGAAGTTTTTTGCATGGACAAGTTATAATTTGCATTCGTTCAATTCCATTCTTCGGATCTGGCCTTAACTCCGGCCACCATCCTTTCCCTCCACACTTACAATCCGGTCCTCCTGGGTATTCATTTGGGTCTATGTCTCCGTATGTATCCTCAATCTCTTTTTCTGCCTTCACTCTAGCCATTAAAAGAGTGTTTATCTGGGATCTGAATATCCCAATTGTGTATCCGTTTTTCGTAACAAACTCATCCTCACTGGCGAAAAAGTCAATCAGCAGTTGAGATAACCTCTGGTCCTTATATACTTGCAGCAGATCATGAATGAGCTTGCTGTCTTTCCCCCAGTTAATAACCGGCTCCTCGTTATTGCATTTCGCTTTGAATAACTCTTTATATTGTTTTAGCAACGTCGTAACCGGAGAGGGTGAGGGCGGGTTGGTGGATACACCAACACTATCTTTTTTATTTCTAGACTTACTTAAGGCTAAAGTAGATCTTTTAAGATCTTTAGATCTATTAAGATCAAGATCTAATGGTGTAAGATTGTGTGAAGGATTGCGTGTAAGATTGTGTGAAGGATTGTATGTAATACTGTGTGCATTTTTTGTACTACAAATCTCTTCCGAGTAATCATAAAACCAATTAATGGAATACATTGCAGACTGATTTCCCTTTCGTTCTTTGAAGGTAATCCTCCCTTTCTGTGATAGTTCATTTCGAGCGTTATAAATTGTACGTCGTTCCAATCCGGTTTTAACGCATAACACCGATACGGCCACAGTAAACTCCGGCAACCATCCTGTTTTGTTGCATATGTGCATTAAAGCATGCCATACCGCAATGGAGGATACAGCTATAGAGTTTGTTTCGAGCCAATCATAGAAGGCGTTTACTTCCTGGGTGTAATTCACTGTCATAACCCCCGATTTATGAAGCTAAAATTTCAAAATCTGCAATTGTTGCAACAAGCGGATACACTTGTCTTGGGTCCACTGCATTCCCTAAGGCTTTAAGGCGCTCCAATTCTCCGGGTACCCCATAATCCACTCGCTCAAAGATGGATTCGGGTGCAATCCGAATTCTTCCGCTGTGAGTTCGAAAATACCGGAGCCGCCATAGCCCTTCTTGCGGTTTGATATAGCGTGTTTGGCAAGCCATTCCGGTTTCATAGTCGCCCTGATGCAATCGCTCGCTTGCGGAGTGGGCCACAATAAATACTCTTTCACGCCGATGGAAAGCTCCAACATGGACGGCGCCCCAGCAACCCCATCCCGCATAATACCCCATTTGGGCCAAGTCCCGGAGAACTCGTCCAAAGAATTGTCCATTTTCGCTTGATAATAGCCCGAGTACATTTTCACCCAAGAACCATTTTGGTTTAAGGTCGCGAATGCATTGGGCAACCCCCCCCCAGAGGTCACGGCCGTCAGCAGACGCCTGACGTTTTCCTGCAAGGCTGTGAGGCTGGCAGGGGAATCCTGCGGTAAGTAAGGTAATATCGTTGATTCCCCGGGATCGAACAGATTCAACTGTGACATCCTTAATATCCCTCCATTTGGGTACCTGCGGCCAATGCAAGCATAAAAGATCATAGGGGTAATCTGCAATTTCACACTGGCCGACTGTTATAAAACCCGCTTTTTCGGAAGCTATGGAAATGCCGTCAAGGCCGCTGCATAAACTAAAATGTGTCAGCATGAAAATAGACTCAACTGCACTTCTTGAATTTTTTCAGGTTTAGCGGGTTTGGCCTTAATTTCCGGTTTCGGTTTGACTTCCGGAACCGGGATCTGGACCGGAGCCGCCCGCCCGATCACCTCACACCCTTTCTCGCCCCATTGGGCAACTGCTGTCTTTTCTATATAATCCGCCTCATCTTCCGATACTTCGCAACCAAGCCGTATTCCCTCGCCGGTCTGGCGCCAGCGTTCATTGGGGACTTTCCAATATACCCAGTAAGAAAAATTAGCGCAACCCGGTTCAAAATCGACCTTGATAGAAGTTGCGGTGTAACGTATCCGGCAATTAGCCATGTGCAGACACCTCCGGAAATTCCCGCCATTCTTGACCATCCAGTAAATAGCCGGATTCACTTTTGCCAACCTGGACCATTTGCTGCATTCCGCTTGCAATGGTGCAAGTAATAAATTTACCGTTATTATCAAAGTATCCAAGCTGCTTCCATGATGGTACGATGTAACCTTTATCAATGTTTTCGCGCGGGGTCCACTCTCCCCAATTCTTAAAAAAATAGGACACCTTATAGGCTTTTGCTTGATCCCGGTCGTATCTGGCCCATTTTGGATGCATCGGTCTTGCCCCCGGACCGGGTTCTCCGCCACTAATAATCTGAGCGCGCGCTCCGAGTAGTAGAAAATCCCGAGGATATACAACCGGTCCCAGGGCCGGTTCATGGCTGATAAAATAAGCCGCTGCGGGAATTGTTTTTAAATACTGCCAACGGCGATCGAGCATTTCTTGATCTTCTCCTGTAATGCCAAGCCAAACATTGGGCCATCCGTTATACCAGTCTTCCGGCAGCCGCTCTTTGATATTCTCCGGGCGCTTGGTTAAAATCTGATAGGTAAGGTGGGGAGTTTTTCTGATGATATCCCAAGCCTCGAATCGCCACCCATCGGCATCTTCGATAAAGAAATCGCTCCAAGAACAGGTAAAAACTTTGGCCGGTGACTTATATTTCAGCGGATCATTGAACACGGTTTTAGAGCGGATAACACGTGCAGGGTTCTGCCCGTACTGCTTTTTCTCACGGTACATATAGCAATGGGCGCAACCAGCGCTAACTTTCCGGCAACCCTGCCAAGGGTTCCAACTATGGTCCGCCCAGGGGATTCGGGTGTTTTCAGCCATGATTCAAAACCCCCTCAAAGTCAAATTCCCATAATCCCAATCGGCCCTTTGCCGGGATGGGTTTTTCAAGCGGTTCAATGTCTTCAAGCATCCAAGCGAACCGACCGGCAGTGTAGTCGCCAAAAATAAACTCTTTATCTTTAATGACTTTTTCTTTTTGGGCTTTGATACATAAAGCCAAGTCAATCCCATTGCTCCAGGTTATTTGTTGACAATCAACTAAATTACACTTAGCAATAATACAACCGGGATACAAAGTAATACCACGATGGTTTCCAGCATTTAAAAAAGCACTGTAAAATGGTTCGTTCCACGCTAACTTGAGGTTCTTGGCATCCGATTTTTTACTAGCATGAATCAAAAGCGGTCCACGATATCTAGTACTCCAAGAGCGGGTTTCAATATGCTTTTCATTGAGTCGGACCAGACTGGCCCATGGATCTTGAAGAGTGATTACTTTCATTTGTTTATCATCCCCTCATAAAGTACGGTACATAGTTTGTAATAACAACCTCACTAACTGCGCCCCGCCGATCGCCCTTAGAATTGATTGCCCGTTTGGCATTTACTTTATAAATATGGAAACCATAATAATACTCATAAAGCCGTGAGATAAATCGTGTATCAGCATTTGATAACATAACCTTCACTCCACGTTTGGTAAGCCCTAAAAATGTGTCTCTTAGCCTAAGTTGTTCGCTTTTACCAAAGCCACCGGCATTATAGTTAGTAAAATTGGCTGTTTCACTCACCGGATCATATGGCGGGTCAAAGTAAACGAAATCGCCTTCTCTGGTATCCTTTACTGCCGCTTCAAAATCGCCATTCAAGATGGTTACTGGAGCAAGGTATTTGGAGACGGCCCTTATGTTTTTCGTATCCGGCTTAAATTCGGCCTTGTATTTTCCGTATGGCACATTAAATTTGCCCTTCGAATTAACCCGATATAAACCATTAAAACAGGTTTTATTTAAGTAAATTGTACGGGCAGCCTTTTTTACTAGATTCGCAAAAGTACTGAGTGGGTCATTTCGTTTTCTATCCCAGTCCCGGACGTTATAGAAATACTCTTCAGTATTCTCAAACCAAGACAATTCATCGATTAATTCCTCTGGAAACTGTCGAATTACCCGATAACAATTAATTAGCTCGGTATTAATGTCATTAATCACAGCACAATTCGGCTGCAATTCAAAAAACAATGCCCCAGCACCGACAAACGGTTCAAAGTACCTATTAAATTCAGGGATGTATTTTTTCAACTCTGGAAGCAGCTGACGTTTTCCACCGGCCCACTTTAAAAATGGTTTGGGATCGCCCATAATGTCCTCCTACTTTCAAAATGGTTTATCAGCGTAATCTTGTATGACATTCCCACTTTTATCGAAATAGCGGGTTTTATAGAAGGGATGGCAGTTACGAGTAAATCTTTCCCCTTCGAAACGAACATTTAAGTTATCACTTATGTTTCCTGAACAAATCTTTCCGATATGCCCATCCACCTCTATACGCATGCCACGTTTGATAAAAGACATATTCCGGATTTCCCGGATTTTGCTTAACGATACTGCCATCGCAAAGCCCCTTTCATGATTATTTTTGGGGAATATACTCCTCGGCCCGTCCGTTTTCGATCAAGTGGATTTTCGAAAAATGCTCGTAGGCCAGTTCAAAGACCCGGCAAAAGTATTCTTTATCAACTATCCAATAGCGGCCTGAGGAGATATATGCCCGTCTCCATGGAGGAATTAAATCTTTTATTTGCTCATAAAAGAGACGGACATAGTCACCCTCGATCCGAATTTTGGGGCGGTCAGAGTCAATCGTTATCTGACAGACTGAAATTCCTCGTCCCATTTTCTCCACCAACTTACCAATTTTTATAGGCGCAAACTATAAGCGCTCCTGCATTAACAGCCATAATAAAACCGATTAAAAGGATTACAAGTAGAAATATCAAGGTTTCCGTTGTATCTTTCATGCTATGGAGCCTCGGCTTTCTGGCTTTGGAATGATATCCTTTCCTAAAACATCCCGAGCCAAATCAATTTGCACTCCGGCCATACATCCAAAAAGATCGCTTGAGAGTGTGCAGGTATGATTGCCTTTATGACCAAAAACACAGTTTTTGCACTGGGTAAAAATACTCATACCAATTCCTCCTTTAATGGCGGCGATAGACTTGATGTCTAATAGCCCCAAGAGATTCATAAACTTCGTAATCAAACCAATACCGATACATATACTTCCACCCGTGATAAACTACTGAGACCATTTCATATTCAGCCTGTTGGGGCTCGTCCATTGATAACAGCTCCTTTCTCTTGCGTGTTGAGCGGAGCGGAGATTTTGATCTCCGATCCCGGCTTACACGGGATTGTCCCTAGCCACGCATTAACGCAAGTGAATGTTGGAACCGGAAAATAGGCTTTTTAAGGCGTTGTCAATCTCAAAAATCCTACCGGCATCCATGTCGAGACGTTTTATAATTTCAACCAATCGATCATTAAGCAGCTCAGACTGGGGCATTGGCTCGGTTTCCTTTTTTAACTGCGGAGAGGGACCAAAAGTAAACGCTTCAACACTACTTATCAGATTTTCTAAGCGCCCTAATTGAGATTCAAGTTCATCTAAACTGATGACAATAGCCCCTCTGTCGCTTGGGGCACAATTACCGACCATCGCAGGAGAAAAAACAGTTTCATGCAAATCAATCACCTCATTTCAAATTGTTGCAAGGCGGACCTCGACCGCCTTGCATGATAGTTTTAAAACTAAGTAATACTGCCAATATCAGCGTTTCAATAAAACCACCTCCGGACTGGGATAAATTCAAAATCAGGGACCTGTGATCCCAATACATGGGCCTGATTTCGTTAAAGGTTAGCTGGCTTTACGATCTTGCGTATGAAAGACATTTTTGATGGAATGTAAGATTGAACGGTAAAGAATGCGCCCTTGGTCATGGGGTTTATTTAAACGAGCGTACTTCCGTATGCGATAGCTTGTACCTAAAAATGGGGCATGTCCGCGCCGAACTTTTTTAACGTATGAGGCACGATGAGGATAGGATAAATAATTGTTCATATAGACACCTGCTTTCGTAAATTATTGGAATAAATAATTGGGTTGTTTGCACAGTTTGTAACGGAGACGGCCAAACGGATTCCCAAAAATGTGAAGCCTGTCAAGGTACGGGTTGGTCTTTAATACGGAAGTAGTTTTTCTCAGCAAAACTTCATAAAAATAGTCCAGATCATTTTTTGTCCCAGCTCCGAATACTAAGTATCCTCCCTTGGTTCCGGCATGCAGTAACATCCCGCCGATAAAATGAATATCATTCCTGTTCCGTAAAACCTCACAGGGACCATACTTCCACGCTTCCTGTTCTGAAAACTCACGGACTTTCACGCCGTTTTTTATAACAAATGTGATTAACTCGTAAAATTTTTCCTCAGGCGTTGGCGTAGGGATCAACTCCTTTTGTAATTTCCAATAACTGCCGATTACTATAATGCGCGCCCAATATTGGAGTGATGTGAGTGGATGATTTTAATAAAACTACGGATAAACTTGGTGAACGTAAAACAATGATTTGTACTCAGTTAGCCTTAATAGTTGTTCAAAAATGCAAGCCTGGCGATAATGCCGATGCGGTGGCTAAACAAGTACTTAATGACTATAACCGAGCCTACGATTTTCTTTTTCATCAACAAATAAGGTTTTAAACCAAATTTAATTGGGCGCGCTTTTGAAAAGCTGTTTACCTGCGAGAGATGCCGTCTGCTCATACAAGTACTGTGCGCAATACTGGACATCTTCAAAAGTGAGCTTATGCTTTATGAAGACCTCATCAAGTTCTTTCAAAACTGCCGCCTTTTTTGCTTCATCCAAAGGTTACCCCTCCTTTCTATACCCCGTTTAAAGGGGAAATGAGACGCTCCAACTACCGTCATTGATACAAATATGTATCGTTGTTCGGAATCCGGTGTCTTTTCCAACCGGCACACGGGGTCACATGCCGGTATATCTTAACCGCTATTTTTGCGGGAAAGAATCATTCCTTTATTTGAGGGAATCATCCCCAATTTTGTTTTACCTGGTCCCTAGTCATGTAACAATTACGGCCTACTTGATAGCCTTTGTATTGCCCATTTCGAATTCCCGCACGAACATAATCTGCTGAAATTTTCAAATATGAATTGGCAATCATCTCGGCAGTAATTCTAGTTTCTGGAAAAGAATCAATGTTTTTAAAACGAATTGGTTGTTTACGCATGGCAGGCAAAGTAGATCAACTCCTTATGAATGATTTTTTTTAACATGCTCATTCAGTTAGCATTTTAAACCCCAGAGTATGAACTATTTAGGACTGCTCCTTTTGGCATATAAGGACAATTGCCGGAAAATTTGACGCGCTATTTTTGTAGTAAAGAATCCGATTGTTTGAGCCAAAGTTCTTTCAGTATTTCAATTGGAGCAAGATTGAATAACTCAATTACACTCCAGGTGGAAAGCATAATTTTAGAACCTTCCGTTGGAATAGATTGGATCTTTTTATCAATTGCGAGTTTTCTTAAAGCGTTATAAGATATACCCGTAATTTTATGCATTTCATTAATAGAGGCGGTAATAGGTAAGTGCGGGATATCACTGATTGATAACCCTTTTTTAGCTCTACCACGAGACATGATTCAGCCCCCCTCTTCTCCAAAAAGTTCATTTTCCGGGATACCATAAACATTGGAAATTATTTGTCGGTTGACTTTAATCGGTTTGTTTTTTCCTGTTTCCCAGCTCCAATAAGTCCGGTAATTGGTTGAGCACCGTTTGGCCGCCTCACTAATTGACCATTTTTTAGCCAACCTTAACACTGACATTGTTATATTCCAAGGTAAGGTATCAATGATTGCATGCACGTTATTTCGTGTCATAAATTACACCTCCAAAGAAATAATAACACTGACATTTGTAAAATGCAATAATAAATATCAATAGTATTGTTATTTATTTATACTAGCAAATGGTATTGATATTTATAAACCCGAATGATATAATGAATTGATTTTGATTTAAATGAGGTGGAAAAGTGAATATTGATTTAACGGCTTTAGGCAAGATAATCAAGGAACGAAGGATTGAAAAAAAATTAAATCAAACTGAATTGGCAAAATTAGCTGAAGTTTCTCAGGGTTATATAACAGGAATTGAAAATGCAAAAATCCCAAATCCTACGATATTAACAATTTCAAAGATTGCTAATGCCTTGGATATCTATGAAGATGAACTTTGGATGGCTATCTCTCCGGAAATGAAAGAAAAAATATTGGCGGAAGATCAGAAGGTAAAAATATCTGGGGTCGCAGAGCAAGCAGTACCCTACATGATTTTAACCCCAGAAGATATGAAATTATTGGAAGTCGTCAAGCAGATGTCCGCTTCAGAAAAAAAGGAAGCCGAAACTTTTTTAAACTATTTATTAGCCAAAAGGAATGCTAAAGATGAACAATCTGCCGCCTCGGGGGAGTAAGTCCTTTTTATCAAAAGAATTGCGAATCTTTCTAAAACTTCATTTTCCGAAATGAGGTTTTATTGTATATATGTCGAATTTTAACAAGTCTTTTGTCGAAAATTGGAGGGATATGCATGCCAATTAAAGGTAGTTTTAGAAAAATAAGCTCTAAATCTTATCAAATTCGAATTTCTTTTGGAAAAAACCCTGTAACCCAAAAATATGATCGTCATCAAGAAACCTTCTACCCTACTGAGCCAAAAAATATACGTAAATCGGAAAAAGAATGCCAGGATTACATTGATAAATTAATATATGAGTTTCGGACTGGAGAAAAACCTGGCAACAATAACATGAATATGGCTGAATTTTTCGATTATTGGATGAAAAATTATGTTGAAACAAACCTAAAACATTCTACTATTAGAACCTATAAAAGCACGGTTAAAAATCACATATCCCCTTCAACTATCAGTAAAATTAAACTCAAAGATTTTACTCCTTTGCATTTAGACCAACTTTACAATGAATTACGTGGCAAAAAAAGTAACGGGGTCTTAAAAGACATACATACGTGTTTTGGTAGTGCCATGGAACGGGCTTATGTCTGGAAATTCATTCCCCGAAAATTCGCCATTGATAGTGTTGAGCCGTTGCCGCGAAAGGAACGAATAAAAGAAAAAGCACAAAAGAAGGTACGGCAGACTTGGAATGCAGATCAGGCTTTATACTTCCTCAATTATGCAGAGAAAAATTGCGACCGGCGCTTTTACATTTATCTTATTGCGTTTACTACCGGCCTAAGACGTGGCGAAAACCTTGGATTAAAATGGGATAAATTGAACTTAGAAGAGAATTATTATAAAATTATCGGTTCGATTACTGATGGTAAATATGAGGAATATGTTAAAACTGAAGAATCAGCCGGTGATGTTTATATGATTCCTTATGTGGCTAAAAAACTAAAAGCATATCAAAAAATCCAAGGAAAACAACGGCTATCATATGGCAAGGCTTACAATAATGAGGGATGGGTTCACGCCAATTCTTTAGGTGAAAGATTAATGCATCCCGACACGGTAACCGATAAATTCAAAGATGATTTATTGGCCTGTAATATTGAGCGCGAGACAAAAGAACTCGGGCCTCTACCAGTCATCACATTGCACGACTTAAGGCATACCGTTGCTACCTTACTTTACGATAAATTTGATGTACCTTTGGAGCGCGTTGCCGAAATTTTAAGGCATAGTGACCCACGATTTACGAGAAGGGTTTACGAACACCCTACTGTAGAACTTCAGAAAAAGCCTCTTAATAATATTAATAATCTATTTAAGCAGAAAAAGGCCTGATAAACAGGCCTTTTAAATTTTTGCCACAAAATTGCCACAAAAAGTATAGGATGATATAGAAAATATAATATGGTATATAAATAAATCGCCTGCTAGAAGCGATTTATAATAAGCTATAGGTTGACATAAAATATAATCGTCGGTATCGTAAACCGCAGGTTGAAGGTTCGACTCCTTTCACCAGCTCCAAACTTTCAAAGATTTTAAGGCAATCCATTTGCCACAAAATTCATTATTTCGCGTCGTTATTGATTTTAAAAATTTAGCCCTCATTTGGAGAGCTTTTTTTGATGTTCAAGCCTCCCTCTAACTTCGATCAGCGTAACTTCTTGGGTAATCAAATCATCAAGTTTTTTACTTATCCCAGTTTTCCTTATAGCGTTCTCTATCGTGAGGAATTAAAAGTCTTAATTCGCCTCTTGATTAATGCGCATTTTATACGTATCATATAAATATGAGGTGAGTGTACTTGAAGCGTAAAGACTTAATCCAACTGTTAGAGAAAACCGGATGGTATCTCGCAAGGAACGGGGCCAATCCCGATATTTACACAAACGGTACACACACCGAACTCATACCTCGCCACGCATATCGGCATGACTGGCTGCTACCTAGAAGACGAGAGTAAAACCATTCCCAGTCCTTCCGCTCTTTCATCGGTAAAGCATGAGGAAACCGATATTGTAACACTTGTTGACGTAGACTTTGCCGAATACCGCCGTAAACATGATCAACGTACTGTTCGTAAAAATCTTACGATTCCAAGCTGGCTAAACGCCGAGGCTGAAAAGGCCGGCATTAACTTTTCCAAAGTTTTACAGGATGCTTTAATTGAACGTCTCGACCCAAACCATTAGGCAATTAAACCCCCACCACCTAACCAGGCAGTGGGGGTTTTGCTTTCTTTTCTATCCCCGCTCTTACCCGCCATTCCCGATCCGCTTCAACCCTGCCAAAGGCCACCAAACCTCCCCAGAAAGGAGGAAAACACGCATATTATAATCAAAAGACAATCGTGGACGAAGATGGATTTAATACGGCTAACTCATTTCTTTTCCGCTCGTGAAAATTTCGAAAATACCCAGATTACGCAGGCGCGTCACTACATCCTTAGCCGAAGACTCATCGAACTTTTTCAAAATATTCCCCACATGAGTCCGAATGGTTGAAGGCTCTACGCAATGAATTTTGGCAATTTCAGTCCGGTCTTTTCCCTCCGCCAGCATCCTTAGTATTCCGAGCTCGGTTGGTGTTAAACGATAAACAATATTCAATGTTGCTACCAAACTGGCTCTTTCAGAACGCATCGTCCTGAACTCGGAACGAATCATTCGGGCAATCCGGGGACGGATAGGCGACATGTCATTGGCAGCGGCGCGGACTGCTTCAATGATTTCAGCAGCTGACGAATCCTTCAATACATAATCGGTAGCCCCTGCTTCAAAAGCTGCAAATACCGTTTCATCATCGCCAAAATGGGTAAGCACCACACAACGAATATTTTCATTTTCATTCATTAAACGCGAAATGGCCTCAACCCCGGCTCGGGGTGTCTCCATTTCCAAATCCATTAATATTACATCGGGTCCAGTTGCCAGTGCCCGATCCACTGCCTCACCGCCACTTCCTACCGCTTCCAACACTTCCATATCCGGTTCATGGGAAAGAACCATACTTAAATACTCTCGAATCGGCAACATATCATCAGCAATAATCAAACGAATCCGTGATGACATGGATTGATCCATGCTATGCTGCACTTTACACTCCTCCTTATGCGTCCAGTACTGCTTTCTTTTTTAGATTTTACATTCAAAGGGTTCTTTCCATGGATAAGGATAAACGGACTGTTACTTAACCGGGTTGCTTAAATTAGGATTAACAAGCGGCGCCCCCATTTTCCCCGTCATCCGGTCAAAATTTGAATAAATATTCCAGCCCCTTTTTATAACGGGATTCTTCCGATAGTAATCTTCTAATTGGTGATTCCATTCAAAATTCAGTTTGTTTAATTTACTATAAAGGTCACCGCCATGAATCAAAACATTCCGAAAGACCGTACAGGGATTTTCTTTTGGCGCTTTCCAGCCCGGAAGAATCGGATATGTTGCTAAATAATCCTGATTCAAAGTGTTGGCAAAAGCCTCAAAACCCCGTACGCTTGGCCGGTGCTTTACATATTTTTGAGCTACTATCGGGTCAGGATCGATGCATTTACCCCTTTCATACATTAAAGCCCGTACTTCGTACCGATTAAACCATTTAACAACTTCCCAGGCTTCCAACCGATGCTGAGTCTGTCCGTTGATATTCCACATGCCACTGAGAATCATTGCGCGCGGCTTACCATGAAATTTACCATCATAAGTGGGAATCGGGCCAACGCCCCAATCACACTTAGCGGGAAATTGCGCGTTAAACACGCCCACATCCCAAAATTCTCCCATATACATTCCGATTCTTCCTTCGGCGAACTGGGCCCGCAAAGCGTCATTACTTAAAACTTCAATACCGGGAAACATCGAGCCATCCTTTTTGAGGTCAAGTAACAATTGAAAAACTTTGTTATAACCTTCCATGGCCCAACACCCCCGCTTCCAATCCCAATAAGCGGGTTCTCCGTTTGCTTCAGCCCATTGGCTGGGCAACCATTCCATCGGCCATGACTCGGCTCCGCAATAGGCAAAACCATACGCTTCTCCCCGGCCTATTTTGCTAATTTTTTTAGCCGCTTCCCTTATTTCCTGATAGGAGCGGGGGGGTTGGTCGGGATTAAGACCTGCAGCCTTAAATAAGTCACGGTTGTATATCAACCGGGAATTGAATACCTGAGCCGGGATTGAATATACGTGGCCTTGATAAGTCGTCATCCCTTCAACCCAATACCAGCTTGGCCACTGCGCTTTCCAGCTTTTAAAATCAGGAAAATCATCAAACCACATCTGAGCGCCGGCTTTAAAATTATCCGGATAATTGGTCACATAACCGCTGCTATACAAATCCGGGCCTGTTCCGGTTTTTTGAGCTTGATGGAACATCGGCCAAGAGTCATCCCCCAACACTCTCATGGAAAACTCAATCCCTTTTTGGCGTCCCACCGTATGGTTAAAATTATTCATTAATTCTTTGATCAAATCGACCATGTGGCGTTGATGGGTCCAGATCGTCAGCTTGACTGTGGGACTTGCTCCAAATGCCGCACTATAAAAACAAATAAAAATCAACAATACCCATATAAATAGGCGGAACTCCTTCTTGACAAGTTTAATGTTAAAAAAATTCATAAATTTTTTACCCCACATGCCAATTTAACCTCCTCGACTCTCTACCCGATGGCGACACAAATCGAATAACATTAAACAAGGTGACTAAGGAGGAAGGATAACGTATAGCAATTAGCCCTTTCATCTATTAACAAATATATTTTAAATTTCTAGTGGATCATCTTTTCTCCTGCCTCAAGGTTAACCTCTTCGCTATTCATAATAATCAATAAAGTAGGCGATATCTTAAACCTAAGGGTTCAGGTTTTATCCAGCCTTGAAAATAAATTATCGTGATAAATTATTAGCCTTTATAGTAACAAAAATATACGACTGGTTTAAACCCTTTAAACCCATCAAAACCCCTCAACATGAGTTTAACACTTAATCGCCTAAAAAAGAAATAATTTTTCTGGCTTGAACTCCAAAGTCAATTAGTGCGAAAGTTAAATCAATAAAGTATTTTCAAGTAATTTATAGAATTACTTGAATATTAATTTTAAGGTGATTTTAACAATTTGGCAATTAAGCACTGAAGAGGTCTATGCGTTTTATATTGACACAAAGCCCATTTATTCTTTTCAGGGTGATTGGCTCCACATTTTAGGTATAAGAATGTAACTACTCTACCTGATAAAGACTTTATGGATGAAATAATTAAATTGGGCGGTGTTTCACATCGGTTTGACTATACTTTATCTTCTTTCTAAAATCCACTGATTCTTTTCTAAAAAAGCTAATGTTTTTATAACTGCTTCCTTGATTGAAAGTTTAGGCCACCATCCTATCTTACATATTTTGGTAGTATCTAAAAAAACAAACGGAATATCCCCAACCCACCCTTTCCTTTCTCCGGAATATTTAAGTTTTGGATTTAAACCGAGGTATTCAGTTATCCACGAAATCGAATGATTTACCTCACAATGTTCATTAGTCCCCAGGTTAAAGATATTAACTTTATCATGCGAATTCTTAATTGCAATCTGGACTGCTAAAAGACAATCTTGAATATAAAGATAAGATTTTCTTTGGCAACCATCGCCCAAGATAAATAGTTCATCCGGATTAACTAATAATTGCTTATAAAAATCAAAAACATGTCCATGTGAATACCGTTCTCCCAAAATGGACACAAACCGAAAAATCCACGCTTGAAAATTAAAACTTTCACAATATGCTTCAATTAAACTTTCGGCTGCTAATTTGGAAGCACCATATAAAGAAGTCTGAAGAGGACAAGGGGCATTTTCGGGTGTTGGAAATATTTCAGCTTCTCCATAAATTGAACTTGAAGAAGCAAAGGCTATTTGTTTAATTTGATTTATTCGCATTACTTCTAATACATTAAATGTGGCTATTGTATTTTGTTCCAAGTCCTTTTTAGGATGAAATGTACCAAATCGAATATCAGCATTTGCAGCCAAATGGTAAACAAAATCACAACCATCTAAAGAATGGGATAAGAGATTAAAATCTAATAAATCCCCATTAATAAATCTAAATTTGTCATTATTCACTGCATTGATAAAAAATTTATTAAATCCTGTTGAAAGATTATCGTACGCTATTACTTCATGACCTTCTTTTAAAAGCATATCTACCAAATTACTACCAATAAAACCCGCGCCTCCCGTCACAAAACAACGCATTATATTCCCCCTCTCTTATTTGTAAATTTTTGGTTTTTGCTTGCAATGCTATACTATCAATGTTTCCCGTAATTCACATAATTGTTTCAGATCTTCGTTTAAAGCTTCAGCTAAATAATGACAAAGAAAAGAAAAAACACTTTCCACAAGATCAGATTGACTTGATCTAACACAGTAACAAATATCAGAAATTTGCTCTAATCCCCCTGAATCATCTCCACTTATAGCAATCGTTTTTAATCCTTTTTCTCTTGCATATTGAAAGCTTTAATAATATTCGTATGCGGCTTTGATAATGATGAAACAAAAAGTATGTCGTTTTCCTTAGAATTTAATTTTAAAGATTCAACAAATATCTCTTCCAAACTCATATCATTAGCGACTGCAGTTAAAAAGGGCATAGGTTCTGTTAAGGTAATAGCATTTACCCTAAATCCCAAATTATTAACCAGATACTCACTTGCTTTCTTTGCCAAATCATTTGCAAAATGTTCGGAAGTGGCACTACTTATACCATTTCCCATAATATAAATCGCATTTCGTTCCTTACTTGCATAAAATAATTCATTTTTAATCAAATTTACCAAATCCACATCGATTGTTGACATTAAGTAGCACATATTTTCTAAATAATTAAGGATACTGTTAATCATTTCATTCATCTCTTTCTAATAAATTAGCATGCCAATGAAGAGGCATTTAACCATTAAATAATAGTATGAATGACCATGGAATGAATGTTTTCGATTTGTTCCATTTTATTAGAAGGTGCAAATACTATTGTATCAATTAAATTTTTTAATTTACCCCCATTTAATCCCGTAAAACCAATAATTATAAGTCCTTTTTCTTTTGCAACTGTCACAGCTTCTAAAATATTTGGTGAATTACCGCTTCCACTTATTACTATTAACAAATCATTTCTATTTGCGATAGTACAAAGTTGTTGTTTAAATATGCTTGAATAACCATATTTATAAGCCAGATCCGCTATAGTCACTATATTAGAATTTAAGCTATATACATTAATTTTAAAATTTAGACTAATACCAAGTTGTAATAATAAGCTTGCAAATAGATTCGCGTTAGATCCACTACCCCCATTACCACAAATATAAATTGAATTATTATGTTCAATAACATATATAATAATCTGTCCAATCTCTTTTAGTTTTTCAATATCAATATCTTTTACGTTTTTTTAAATTCACTTATTTGATTTATTAAATTCATCTACACCTCTCCCTCATTCAACCAATTAAAACAATTTTTGAACCGTTAGGTTCAAATTTAAAAGTTACCATCTTCAAATCAATTAGGGATTTTTTAAGTTTTTTTTGCTTTGTTTTCTCACAATAAAAAAGTAAAAAACCTCCTCCACCTGCACCAAGTAATTTACCACCCAAGGCTCCATTTTGTAAGGCTAAATTATAATAAAAATCAATCATAGAATTAGAAATATTATAAGTTAATCCCCTTTTTATCCTCCATCCCCTATCTAGTAATTTTCCCAAAGGCTTTAAGTGCCTGTCTTGAGTTACTATATCTTTAAAATCTTCGGTCAGATCTCTTATCATTCGATAATTATTATTCTTAGTGGCCATTCCTTCTATCTGATCCATTAAAATTGAGCCAGCGCAACGGGTTATGCCAGTATAAAACATGATTAGGTTTTCATTTAATTCATCTAGACACTTAGAATTAACAGGCTCTATAAAAACGCTTTCATCATAATTAAATTGAATGTAATTCATTCCTCCATAAGCCGCTGCATACTGGTCTTGTTTTCCTATTGGTTCCCCCATAATATCAATTTCTATTTCGCAAGCCTCTCTAGCAAGCTTTTCTGCACTTACACTAATTCCCTTATAAGCATACAAGGCATTAAGTAGCCCAACTGTAAATGAACTTGAAGAGCCTAAACCAGTCTTCGATGGTATATCAGCTATAGATATAATTTCGAGTCCTGTCTTTATGTCCATCTTCTTTAAAACGTTTCGGATGATAGGATGCTTTATTTCATCCGCCAAACCAACCGTCTCGGTTATTGAATAACTAGCTTTGATTGTATTATCAAACCTTCTATTAACAATGACATAAATGTATTTATCTATTGTTGCACTTATCACCGCACCATAAGAGTTATTTTGATAGTATTCTTTTAAATCTGTCCCCCCACCGACAAAGCTGATCCTTAAGGGTGTTTTGGAAACTATCATTTATATCCATCCTTAAAAACTACATTTAAAATTGCATCATATAAATTTTCTTTAACAAAATCAGCATCAACAATGTATTTTTTTTCTTTTTCTATTTCACCCGTTGTTAATAATATACTCTTCAAACCAACATTTTTAGCGGTTTGAATATCAACAGATGTGTCACCAATCATATAAGACTCACTAAGATTGACATTATATTTTTCTTGAATGCTTTGTATCATACCAATTCTAGGTTTTCTACAATTACATTTAATTTTGTAACGCTTATTTTCCTCTAAATAACCACTATCGGGATGATGTGGACAATAAAATAAATCATCAAAATAAGCGCCATCTGCTCCTAATAAAGTTTGAAGTTTTTTATGTATCCTGTTCAATTGTTCTTCCGTACATAAGTTTCTAGCTACTATAGGTTGATTTGTGATAACTATACATAAATATTCGCTATTATTAATCATTTTGATTGCTTCTGAAACCTTATATTCTAATTCCAAGTCATCGATGTTATATAACAAACCTTTATACTTATTTATTGTTCCGTCCCTATCAAGAAAGATACATTTTTGCTTGTAATAAGCTGCCTTTTTCTCCAATAAATTATTTTTAATATCCTCTTCGACTTGTGCTAATCTTTCTTCAGTACCCATATCTTTAACATATTCAGATGTACGATAACCATAAATAAAGTTATCATCAATTACTTCTGCAATAATTTCTTTTTCCAAGTCCATCCTTTTTGGCTTCGAATACTGAAATATTTCTTTGCGAAATATATGAACCCCTGATTTAACAATATTATCGTATGATTCCCTTGATTGATCTTTCGGGATTATATTGGTTATTTGCCCATCTTTATTTAATATCAAAAGGTCGCTGTCATACGGATGGCTGCTAGGGTGAATTAAAAATGTTCCAATACCGTTTTTTTGGTAATGGTATTTAATATACTTACTCCAATCAATGTTTAATACAATATCAGCAAAAAGCAATATAAAATCTTCTCTAATAAGGTCTTTAAGATAATATAAAACCCCTCCTGTACCTAAAGGTAACTCTTCTTTAAAATAAGATATATTAACCCCGAATTCACTACCATCACCAAAATATTCAACAATTTTTTCACCAAGGTACCCTATGCTAATAATAATTTCCGTTAAACCAAATTTTTTCAATGAGTCAATTTGATATTCTAAGACAGGTTTGCCTGCAATTTTAATAAGTGCTTTAGGAATTGAATTGGTATATTTTCGAAGTCTGCTCCCCTTCCCTCCAGCTAAAATAACTACCTTCATTCTTTAACTCCCTCCCATGAATAACTCAGCTATTTTCAAACGAATGTTAACGATTTTTCATAATGTTTCTAAAATCGTTAATATATTTTCGAAAAACTTTATGCTAAGATCCTGAATATCGTTAATTGATTCAATCATGCTTTCTCTTTTTAACTCTCCACCTTTATATATGGCAATCAAATAATTATTGATTAAACTATTAGACAGTCCAATAATCATATTTGATAATTCTTTCTGAGAACTTATATTTAAATTTCTTGTAATTAAATAGTTTATTAATGTTTCAAAAAACAATTCTTTACCACCCAATATATAGTAAAGTGAATCGATATTATCTGTATCAAACAACTCTCTTTTTTCTTCAAGAATACCTTTTATTATTTCTATATCTTTTCCAGATTGATTGTTTTGTTTTAAATAATATAACAATCTTATAAGTATCCGGTCTAACTCTTCAGTAGTAATCATTTTATTATCATCAAATTTATCTAAAGCAAATAAGAATCTTTCCTCTTCCGGAATATTTGTAAAACAACTTTTTATCGTCTCAAATGTTGCGAAAAATTTACTATAATTGATTCTTTCTGCACCATTATTCTCTAATATATGGTTTGAATCAATAATTGAATATCGTTGTTTGTTTTTATCATAACCAGTAATTACAGTCAGATGATCTGTATGTCCACTTAAATAATGAGGAGAATAAAACAGATAATATTCATCAAATCTTCCTACTAAACTTCCAAAGGCATCAATACTTTCAGAAATAATACCTTGTATATCAATGAGGTTATTAATTTTAATAGGATGTATATTAAATCCGAACATATTAAGTACGGTTATTATTTGAGGAGAACGTCCATTATAGAAATTCGCTATCACAAACTCTTTAATACTATATCCAGATAGTGCTCCTAAAAATAATTTAAAATAGTCAATAAACTTACTTTTTGCTCTACCAATCACTGCCGTAGCACACCTATCCATACAATTCATCTGTCTCCATGATAAATTGCTTATGGAACGAATTATTTTTTTTTCAATGCTGTTTTGATTACTTGAATGATACTTTGCTTCTGTAAAATTGGATTCACTAGAAGTACTTTCTGTTTTATCAGTTTTTATCTCGGGATGTAGACTCCAATTATTCTCACTTTTATAACTAACCGTATAATCTTCTATAGTCAAAAATGCTTCTTCGAGCTCATTAAAGTAAAAGACATCGAAAGAAATAATATTTGTGTTTTGGGGACTAACCCTCTTACACAAATAAATGTAAAATTTATCTACTATTTTTCCACACAGCCTCAGGCGTTTATAAAATAAGGGTTCAAATGTGCCCGGGACTACGCAGTGTATTGCTATATTTAAGAACAAATCGTATATTGATGGATTAAGAACTTTTCCTTGGTATTCTTTTATAAATTTTTCTGATACCTTTACTTCTAAAAGAATTTCATTTGTCCCACTTAATAAACTCTCTATATTAAAAAATTCGCAAGTTTGATTGATTTTTGCAATAAAATCCGGTTTCGTTTTCTGTTCGGGTCTATCACATCCTTTTTTTAACTCAGCTAGTCTATATTTAAGTATTGGAACTCCCTTAATTTTATACATAATCCCCTTTGCATACCTCAAAAATCCTTTATTTGATTCCATTTTACCGAAATTAGATTTACTAGAAACTATAAACCGAAGACTATCAATCTCTTTTTTTACAACAGTTTGGACTTCCATTTCTTCCCCCTCAATAACCAATGGTGATAAAAAAGATACATCACATATTTCTAAAAAACTTTCATGGAAATATTTTAGAAATGAATATTGTGCGATTTCTAAATAAGTTATCCCATATATAATATTTAAACCGAAGGTATTAATTACGCCTAAAACTTTATGACTGATAACACTAAAGTTGCTTTCATAATTATCTATTTCTAAAAGAACAGGTTCATTTACTAATTTTTCTATATCCATTTCTACACCTCTTTAGTCTGTCTCATCAATTTAAATTAAAATTCCAAAATACTTAATTTTAAAAAATTTAAACGCCACCGATTATATACTCTCTCGTATCCAAAAAATATTTAGTTTTATTTTCCGATATTAATCTTGCTTGCTGGACTAATTCCGAAACCAATTCATTTTCATTTTCCTTGAACATAGTTTCTGCCAATTTTAGGTAAAATTGAATAAGCAAAATCTCCTTATCAATCATCTGAATTGAACCATTCTTCATCGCAATTTCCAAAGCCGCTTTAAACCCTTCTGTATCTGTTTCAGCCTTTTTACGATAATAATCTACAATCCTTGAGCGACATGCCGAACCGGTATACTTTGGAATTCTATATAACGAAGGTATCTCTGAACAATATGCAAAGCCTCCCATTTCATCAGCAGAATATCTAAACCAAGTATGTTGATCTTCAGAAACTGTTCTATTAGGAAAGAGATATTTATAGGCTAATTCTGTTCGAACACTGGTTGCTGAAGGTAAATTCGTAAAACCGGTTTCAGTTCCGATCCGAACCCAAACGTTTTTTCCTTGAGGAGGATTATTCCGATGCGCCTCTAAGATTTCAAGAATTGAGGGCGTTAAGTCAGTCTCAGAAGTATAATCATCATTCTCGTCTATTACCCTAAATGTAGAATAAACAACACCGGTTTTAGGTTGTTCTAAAAATATTTTTCTCACTATTTCTAGTCTTTTATGATGTGAAATATCATCAGCATCATTATATAAAATAATTGGTGAACCCTGTTCAAAGGCCCATTTTATACCAAGATTTCTACCCGGTCCCACTCCATTGTTTTTTTCTTCAAAAATAACTTGAATTCGCTTTGGATATAGATATGCCAATTCTTTTAAGTATTCCCTAGCTTCGTCACAGGGAGAAAAACCATCTATAATTATTATGATCCAGTTATCATCGGTTTGTTTAAAAATTCCTTCAATGGCTTTATCTAAATATACCTTGCTTTTTTCATTATCTGTTCGCCAATGTGGGATTATAAAAGTCGCCTTACCATTAATCAAATCCATTTTTCTTTATCCATTCATTTATATATTTTTACATACTATGTATATTTAACAATTAAGAATATTACATTGTAAATTGTCCAAATTGTGAATTATTAAAGTGCTTAATTACCTTTGGCCATAACTCACCTGATATTATGAAAGTTGTGTCATAATAAATTCTGACTGTTCTTTTATAGTTTGATAATTATAAATATCTTTGTACTTAATAGGCAAGCCATTTTTATCCATTTCAACTTCCATCTTTATAATAAGTAAGGAATGACCCCCTAAGTCGAAAAAATTATCATTAATTCCTATGCTGTCTATACCTAATACTTTTTGCCATATTTGTACTAATCTCTCCTCTATTCCGTTTCTCGGCTCTTCGTACACATTTCCAATAGTAACACTGCCATCCGGTTCAGGTAACATCTTCCTATCAATTTTACCATTAGGGTTCAACGGCAACTTTTTTAGCTGTACAAAGTAAGAAGGTATCATAAAGTCCGGCAACTCTTTTGAAAGGTGCTCTTTTAGTTCCCGTATAGTGAACTCTTTTTCACCAACTAAATATGCAATAAGATATTTACATCCCTGTAAATTCTCTTTTGCTAATACTACCACTTCTTTAATCCCCTCACAGTTCAATAACCGACTTTCAATTTCACCTAACTCAAGCCTATGGCCCCTTATCTTGACCTGAAAATCGAGTCGGCCTAAAAATTCAATATTTCCATCAGGTAGCCATCGTCCAATATCACCTGTTTTATATATTTTAGTTCCGGGTATGAAAGGATTTTCTAAAAATCGTTCATTTGTCAGTTCAGTCCGATTCATATATCCTCTACCCACCCCATCACCTGAAATATATAATTCTCCTTTCACACCTATAGGCATAACTTCTAAGGTTTCCCCAAGAATATATATTTGTACATTTGCCAAAGGTTTTCCAATTGGAATGATCCCTATTTTTTTCAGATTCTCATATCGAATCAAATATCCGATAGAATCAACACAGCATTCAGTCGGGCCATAAATATTGGTAATGTGAGGTTTAATTTCATTAAATTTATTAAAGAATTCCTTTACTGTTTTATATGGAAAAACTTCTCCGCCAATTATAAATTGCTTTACATTCATGACATTGCTAAAAGATGAAGTATTATTCAGTAAGATATTTATATGAGTTGGAGTTCCATCTGAAATATTAATAGAATTTTTAATATAAAATTCCTCAAGTTTCTTGCCATCCATTAATACTTCGTGTGGGACAATGAACAATTTATGCCCGAGTAATAAAGAAGCAAATATCTGCTGGACGGAAGCATCAAATACATAATTAGCTAATAGGGCAATATTTAGTCCCGGCCCATACTTACTATAAACATCTCGCACAAGTCCTGTTAAGAGGTTTATAACATTTCTATGTTCGATCATAACCCCTTTTGGTTTACCCGTTGAACCTGAAGTATAAATTACATAGGCCAAGTCTTTTGAAACATTTGTTGTTACCAGATCAAAACTTTCCCCTTGATATATTTCACTACTTTCGAGATCAATCATTTCATTATCTGATCCAACCCTATTACGCAAGTTATATTGCGTCAAAACTATGCCTACACCGCTATCCTTCAACATGTATCTTATTCTGTCTTCAGGATAATCAGGATCAATCGGCAGATAAGCCCCCCCGGCTTTCAGTATTCCAATAATTCCAACTATCATCTCTAAAGACCGCTCTATCATTATCCCTATTATAGTATCCGGTTTTACTCCCTTTTCTCGTAATAGCCTTGCCAGTTGATTTGCTTTTTTATTGAGGTCTCCATATGTTAACTGCTTGTCCCCAAAGACTAGTGCGATTTTATCCGGTGTTCGCTCTACCTGCTCTTCAAACAATTGCTGGATTGTCTTGCCCTTCGGATATTCCACTTTAGTATCATTGAACTCAATTAGTATCTGTTTCTTTTCTTCACTGGTTAGTATAGCTATCTCTGATATCCTTTGTTCGGGATTTGCTACTATCTCTTCTAATATATTGAGAAAGTGAATAGCAAGTTTTTCTAAAGTTTCCTTTTTGTATAACTTGGTGCAGTATTCCAAGGAAAAGTCTATTCCCGACTCGGTTTCTATTGAGTTTAAGGTAAGATCAAATTGAGCGGTTTTATGTTCAATACTATAAGGTGATAATTTTAAATTAGATAATTCAATCGTTTCTATATCCATATTTTGTAAAATGAACATAGTATCAAATAACGGGTTCCGGCTTAAATCTCTTTGTAAGTTTAAATTGTCCACCAGTTCTTCAAATTGAAACTCCTGATTTTCATAAGCCTTTAATGAATTTTCTTTCACCTCATCTAAAAATTCCCGGAATGTCTTTTTACCCTCAGGATAATTCCTCATAGCCAAAGTGTTAACGAATATTCCGATAATATTTTGAAGATCGATATGGGGCCTTCCAGCTATGGGCGATCCTATTATCAAATCTTTCTGTCCCGTATACTTGGATAATAAAATGTTATACGCCGACAAGAGTATCATATACAACGTCGTCCCTGTTTTGATCCCCAAATTATTCAATTTTTCGTGTAGTCTTCTTTCTACCTTAAAGTATATGCTACTCCCTTCAAAACTTTGTATCGATGGCCTCTGATAATCCGTCGGCATCTCAAGTACCGGTATTTCTCCCGTAAACCTACTCAGCCAATATCTTTTCTGTTTTTCCATTTTACCGGTTTTAAACATCTCATTTTGCCATGCTGAATAATCTTTATAGTGAATCCTTAATGCCTGTAATTCTTCTCCATTGTATAACGAGGCAAATTCTTTCATCATCACACTCATCGAGGTCCCGTCTGAGATGATATGATGCATATCATATAACAAAACATACTTCTCTGCTTCTATTTTTACCAATGTTACTCTTAATAACGGAGCTTGGCTTAAGTCAAACGGTTTAACAAATTCTTTAACTATACTTTCAACTTTTTCCTTAGTTTCTAAATAGTCTACCTGAAGCTCCACTTTCTGGTGGACTCTCTGAACCGGCTCCCCAGCAATCATCTCAAATGAAGTACGAAGAGTTTCGTGTCTTTCCAAAAGCGCTCGAAATACTTCCTTAAGTTTATTCTTATTGAGATTTCCTTCTATAATTACCGCCCCTGGCAAATTGTAACTTGTATTCACGCTTTCAAGTTTATTTAAAATATACATTCTCTTTTGGGCAGCAGATACCGGATAATATTCCTTTGTCTCCACCAGCTGAATACTGGAATATATGCTCTCATTCGCTTCTTTGATATCTTTAGCAAGATCTTTTATAGTAGATTTATTAAATATATCTCTTAATGACAGCTCTACTTGAAATTCCTTATGTATCTTCGATATAAGTGTTGTTGCTTTTAATGAATGACCTCCTAAATTAAAGAAGTTATCATTAATGCCAATTTGTTTCACATGTAATACTTCCTGCCATATTT
>JAEZCE010000090.1 GCA_023429995.1 Bacillota bacterium
ATTGGTTTTTACAGATAACGATAATGTTAGGAGAAATGAAATCACCCAAGGGAGAAACGGAAAAAATGTTTGGAGAAATGAAATCATCCAAGGGAGAAATGGAAAAAAGGTTTTGAGAAACGAAATCTCCCAAGGGAGAAATGGAAAAAAGGATTGGAGAAATGCAATCATCCAAGGGAGAAATGGAAAAAAGGATTGGAGAAATGCAATCACCTAAGGGAGAAATGGAAAAAAGGATTGGAGAAATGAAATCAGATATGGCTGGAGCTGCGGAAATTGTTTCAGTATAGCCCAAAGAACTGATTTCAGGGGTCGCGGGAGATGGTAAACGGCCGGAGGATGCCGGTCATTGCGTCGTAACTTAATTATGCGGCGGGAAAGCGTTCTCCAAATCCTTTCGGAATGGAATCGTTTGTTTCTAAACGCCTCGCCCAAGGGTGGCCCCATGGCTTAAAGTCCGGCGGAGATTGGGTTTAGGGGCGATGTGGGGCAGAGGGGGTGTTGTAGAAAGATATGGATATTTAGTATTAATACCCATTGCTAAAACCTTTTCCGATGACCTCAATACTGGGAGTGACGTAGATAAAGCTGTCATCGTTTAAAGACTTGGTATATTCCTTCAACTTGACAAGCTCGGAACCGGAAATCACCGTTTTTAACATTGTTTTTTCAGAAGAGCTGTAAGTCCCGATACAGGGTATAAAAGTCACCCCTCTGCGTAACTCCTTATGAATGAACTCCCGAATCGCCTGATAATTCTCGGAGATAATGGTTACACTGTAAGTCCGGCCGGTTCCCAGAATGACATAATCGGTCACTTTACCGGAAATATAAATACTCATCAGGGAATAGATGATATAAGTAATATTTCCATAGATGATCGAGGAAAACACGATCAGGGAATTAAGAATCATAAAGAAGTTTCCGATGGATAGGCCTTTTTTCTCTTTCAAATAAAGAGCGACGATGGCCTCGGGTCCGTTGGCCAGCCCCTGGCGTAAAATGATTCCCGTGGAAAGCCCCGTTAAGACCCCGGCCACAACCATGGCGATTACGGAATCCGTTTTGAAAGCCGGTACATATTTTTGATAGATCCCGATCAAGGCTGTAAACAAAAAGAAACAAAAACTGGCATAGAAAACCTGCTTCCGGTCATACTTGATGACAGCCCAGACGATGATCGGTAATGCCATTATTACTAACAGCAATTGAATATTCAATCCCCCGACATGATTAACGACGGTTGCCAACCCTCCTAATCCGGTGGCCGTCAGATGATTGGGAATAAGGACCCGGCTAAAGGCGAATGTTCCTATGGCTGTGCCGGTAACCATGGATAAAAAAAATCTAAATTCCTTCAGTATCTTATTAAAATCCAATGCATACCTTCCTTTTTTTGATGATATTTTCGGTTTGTAAAGAGTTATTGAAATTAAACTTTTGCAAAAAAGAATTCACGAGATAGTTTTTAAAATCTTTCTTCATGATACTTCGAAAATGCTCTTTTTTATGTTAGCGAAAGATTAATATTGAATGAATGATTGATGATTGATAATCGATGATCAGCCTGAACAGGACAAGCGGTTATCTGAAAAATATGAGCGGGTGTTGTGATGGTATCAGAATCCAGACCGGCGGGATTGCGCGAGCGCCGGACAATGGGCGGAGAGAAAAATCGGTAAAGCCTGATCCTTTATCGATCCATGATGGTGTTTGACCCGGAGAATTGATTCCCCTGATCCGGCGGGCGGCCAAGGAACCGTTGGGAATTCATACCGGAGGGCCCCATATTCCAAGCCGGATGGCCTGGATTGTCCGGGAGTGTTTGTTTAAGAAAGAACCCCCAAGACCTCATTTATATCCGGTAATTGAGCGGAGGGATAGACCTTGACCCATTTGATTTTGCCGCTTTCATCCACAATGATATTGGCCCGCTCCGAATATCCTTCCGTTTCATTGAATATTCCATAATCTCTGGCAACTTTTCCGTGGGGCCAGAAATCCGAAGGCAGACTAAGCTTGGTGATTGCCAGAGCAACGGCCCACGCGTTTTTACTGGGCGTAGGGTCAACACTGAAGCCCAAGGGGACAGTATTGAATTTTTGGAAGGTTTCCCAATTGTTTTCCAAAGCCCTCATTTGATCGGTGCAGACCGGTGTCCAGGCTAACGGATGCCAGGATAATAAAACCTTTTTTCCCCGGAAATCACGGAGTCGAATATCTTTTTCATGGTTATCCTTGACCTGAAAATCAGGAGCGATTACTCCAACTTGAATTGGACTCATGAACCCTTCCTCTTTCCCTAAAATGATATTTTTGATTGGACCTAAGGTTTTTTTCTAACGGTTTTCTTATTATAAACCTGAAAATGGTTTTCTTATTCAATGTAATTTACTTGATCATTCCTCAGTTTTTGGCCCGGAATATCGCTTGGTTATAAAAGATGATAATTTTAACTTGAATTTTTCGATAAATATCCTAAAATAATCTAAGACGGTTTTTTATCTGGCTGGTAGATATATCAAGAAAAGGGAAACTCTCATGACCAGTGAAGCGATGTCCTACGAAGTCAAAAATGAATGCCGGAAAACTACTTTGAAATGTATTGGCGTTGACGATATGGGTTTCATCATGAGACCTCCGATTGGGGAAAATGTCGATAATACGCTCTTTGGAAAAGTCCTTATCGGTCCCGGGGGAGACGTCTATAAAGTCAAAAGTATTAATATGCGTCAAAACATACTTTGGTTGGAAATCAAGGATTCATAATTTCATTTCACCCGGTTTTTGAAAAATAACCGGATTTTTTGTCCAAGGCCCGGAGCGTTTTTTGATGATAATGTGATTCTCAAACTAAACACAAAGGGGTAACGAGATGCGCTTTTATATTGGGTTTACCACGGTGATTGCATTGTATACGGGATTAAATTATTATGTCGGCCTGCGCGGTAAACAATTATTTGTGGACAAGATCGGACTTTTTAATCCTTGGTTATATTGGATCTTATTCGGGTTGATAGTGTTTTCAAGTTTTCTGGGGATTATATCCTTTCAATCTCTGCCGGATGGAATCAGAAAGGTCTTTTCTACCATAGGATCTTATTGGGTTGCGGCATTGGTTTATTTTTTATTATTCGCCGCGGCTGCCGATTTAATTTGGGTCATAGCCGGGAGAACGCGTATTTTCAAAGCGCTGGACAATAATTTGTTGATTTCTTCCGGTTTGGGTTTGTTGGTGATTTTTTTTGTCATTGGTTTACTGGTTTATGGGACATTTCACGCCAGAAACATTAAAATCACCTCCTACCCGGTTGATATCAAAAAATCCGCCGGCTCTTTAAAGCAGCTTCATGTGGCAATGATTTCCGACTTGCATTTAACCGATATATCGGACTTTCGAAGGTATCAAATCATTGACAAGGTGAATGAACTTCATCCCGATCTGGTGCTGATCGCGGGGGATATTGTACCCATTGAAAAACAGCGGATTGCCGCTGAATTTCGTGATATCAAGAGCCGCTACGGAGTGTTTGCCTGTCTTGGCAATCATGATTATTACAATCAGGATCTCAGTAAGCTGACGCAGTGGTTAAGCCAAGCCGGAATTCAGGTTTTGAGGGATGAAAGTGTAAAAGTGGCTGACAGTTTTTATTTAATCGGGCGGGATGATAAGTCTTACGAAATGATTAGCGGCAGAAAACGCAAAAAAATTTCCGATTTGACCGCGAATCTTGATGAAAACCTGCCGCTTATTTTAATGGATCACCAGCCGGTTGATATAAAAGCGGCTCAAAATGCCGGAGTTGATCTACAATTATCCGGTCATACCCATAAAGGTCAATTTTTTCCCTTTGGTCTGATCACGCGGCGAGTTTTTCGGATTGACTATGGGTACTTAAATTTAGAGCCCATGCAAGTGATCGTCTCAAGCGGCGCCGGCACCTGGGGCCCGCCTGTCCGGATTGCCAGTTTGTCGGAAGTGGTCGATATCCGGATTACTTTCCGGTAATGCGAAATTGCATCCTTCGTTTCTTCAATGACCAGGTATGATAAAAGCCGGGCCCCTGGGTTGATGAATGATTTTACTTTGATTCACCAGTGATAATCTTTTTCAAAATCCCACCCACGAGGCTGTTGCAAAAGTGATTAAAATCAATGAGAAATACAATATATGCCATAAATAATGGGTAAGCTTTACATATATTGTATTTCTCTATCGATAAATCTTATTTTGCAACAGACCCATCAGAATCAATGAAAATAAAATGAGCCGAAGGATACACCCTAAACCGGAGAAGTTTTATTTTTATAGTAGACTTCAAAGAGTGAAAAAGGGATTTGCTGGTTTATGAAGAACTTTCAGAGTTAATCTTTTTAATGCTCTCGTGGTTACCGGGAGGAAGTTGATGAAAATGAATGGAGGAGATTTATTTGAAGTTTCAAAGATGGGGAGTATTTTTTTTGATTTTGATGGTAGCAATCGGGACCGTTGTAACGGGCAACGCGGCGAATGAAACCGTGAAGATCGGGTTCTTAGGGGCTCTTACGGGGGATGTTGCCATGTACGGACAACCAACATTAGTCGGAATGAAAATGGCTGCGGAAAAGGTGAATAAGGCCGGAGGAGCAAACGGTAAACATATAGAAATAGTAGAAGCGGATAATCGGGGCGATAAACAAGAATGCGCCACCATTGTCCAGCGGTTTATCAGCCGGAACAAAGTCGCCGCCATCATCGGGGATCCTTGCACCGGGTTGACAAAAGTCGCCGCGCCGATAGCCGAACGTTCCAAAGTTGTCTTGCTTTCAGCCGGCGCAACCGGACCGGGTGTGGTGGAACTTGGGAAATACATATTTAGGGATACTTTATTGGATACGGTTGCAGTGCCTGCTTTGATTGATTATTTTTCCAAGAATTTCGGGTATAAAAAAATCGCCGTGATTACCTCAGACAATAACGATTACAGTGTCGGTTTAACCAAGGTCTTCAAAGACGCCATCAAGGGAAAAGCCATTACGGTTGTGACTGAAGAAAAAATTAAAGATGGCGATAAAGATTTCAGCGCGCAAATTACCAATATTAAAGCGAAGAATCCGGATATCATTTTCTTTTCCGGTTATTATACCGAAGGTTCCCTAATCATGAAGGAAGCCCGGAAGCAAGGAATGAAGCTCAACTTATTCGGCGGGGACGGTTTATATTCCCCCACACTAATTTCTTTGGGCGGCAGCGCAATTGAGGGAAGCATGGTTTATGTCGGTTTTTCTCCGGAACAGCCAACTCCTGAGACTGCCAAATTTATTGAAACATTTAAAGCTTCCAACAACGGCAAATTACCCGGACTCTTTGAGACTCAAGGTTATGACGCAGTCATTATCCTGGCTGAAGCGATGAAGAGAGCCAAAAGCAATGATCCAAAAGTATTCCGCGATCAACTCGCCAAAACCAGTAATTTTAAAGGAGTATCCGGCAATATTACATTCCGGGCGGATCAAGAACCGGTAAAAAGTCCTGTTTATCTACTGGAAGTTAAAAAAGGACAGTTTGCCTTAAAAGCCAAAGTATCTGTAAAAATCAACTAGGGGGACCTTCATGTTCTGGCAGCAGTTGGTAAACGGCCTGGCTTTAGGCAGTACGTATGCTTTAATCGCGCTAGGCTATACCATGGTCTATGGAATTATTCAATTATTAAATTTCGCCCACGGTGAGATATACATGATGGGGGCCTTTGTAGCCATGTTGCTGGTGGTGGTCTTCAAAGTGAATATTTTTTTGGCGATGATTTTAGCGATGGTCTGTTGTGGACTTTTAGGGGTGGTTATTGAGTTTATTGCCTACCGGCCGCTCCGGAAGTCCTCCAGGCTTTCTGCTTTGATCTCGGCCATCGGAGTGTCGACATTCTTGTCAACCTTGGCTCTATTGGTGTTTGGCGCCGATGCCAAGGGATTTCCCGACAACGCCTTTCCGGTGACTCAATTCCACCTCGGATCGGTCGATTTCTCATCCCTGCAGCTGTTAATCTTCGGAGTATCGGCAGCATTAATGCTTACCTTAGAATTTATCGTCCAAAAAACTAAAATCGGTAAAGCGATGCGGGCTACATCCCAAGATTATAATACCGCCGCCCTCATGGGAGTCAACATTAATTTAGTGATTGCATTTACTTTCGCAATCGGCTCTTCTTTAGCGGCGGCAGGCGGTGTGCTGGTGGGGATTTATTTTAACGCTGTTTCTTTTAATATGGGCCTAATGGCCGGATTAAAAGCTTTTGCCGCTGCCGTATTAGGCGGAATCGGTTCGATCCGCGGCGCGATGCTCGGCGGGTTGTTTTTGGGCGTAATCGAAGTTTTTGGAGTCGCTTTAGGTTATTCCTCTTATCGTGATGCAATCGCCTTCGCGATTTTGATCATCTTTTTGCTTTTCAGGCCCACCGGATTACTCGGACAAAAGATCCAGAAGAAGGTATAGGTAAATTAATGGCTGAAATTTTACAACAAGCTGTTTCAACGGTTGATCCGTATATATTGCAAATACTGATTAACATTTGTATTGCAATTATTCTGGCATTGGGCCTGAACCTGATAACCGGGCTAACCGGGCAATTATCATTGGGACATGCCGCTTTTATGAGTATCGGCGCATTTACCGGTGGGATATTGACGATCCAATTTGGATTGCCTTTTTGCTTTGATATTTTGGCCGCCGGATTTTTTGCCGCTTTCGCCGGAATCATCATCGGATTTCCCACACTCAGACTGTCCGGAGATTATTTAGCCATTGCAACGCTTGGTTTTGCTGAAATCATCAAAGTGGTTTTTTTAAATTTGGACATTACCAACCGGGCGTTGGGACTGTCCGTGCCTCCGCCCAACAGTAATATTCCCTTGGAGATTTATGTTTTGATCGTGGCCGTTTTATCAACCGCGATGATGGCTTTGATTCATCATTCCAGATTTGGAAGGGCCTTAAAAGCAATCCGCGAGGATGAAATCGCCGCAGAATCCATGGGTATCAATGCTACGGGATATAAAATCGCCGCTTTTTCGGTAGGCGCATTTTTCGCCGGTATCGGCGGATGTTTATACGCTCACTTTATTGCTTATATTAACCCATCGGACTTTGGGTTTTCAAAATCGATCGATATATTAAACATGGTAGTCCTGGGAGGACTGGGAAGCATACCGGGTACGATTATTGGATCCGCTTTACTGACAACGGCTCCGGAATTTTTGGGATTTATGTCAAGGTACCGGATGCTGGTCTATGGCGCCATGTTGGTTTTTTTGATGATCTTTCGGCCCAACGGCTTACTTGGCGGGGTTAGCTTTCGGACCCTGATTTTGAAACTGATCACGAAAAAGACTGCCGCCCCTGGTAACGCAGTTCCAATACGAAAGAAGTAGGGGTTGTTCAAAGTGACAATATTAACGCTTGATGATGTTACAATTCGTTTTGGCGGTTTGGTCGCCGTGAATAAAGTGAATTTGCAAATTCATTCCGGGGAAATTTTGGCTTTAATCGGCCCTAACGGCGCGGGTAAAAGTACGATTTTCAATCTAATCACCGGAATTTATAAAGCCACCGAGGGAAGAATTTATTTTAAGAATCATGATATCAGTGACAAAAAGCCATATCATATTGCCGGATTAGGCATCGCTCGAACATTTCAAACCATTCACCTCTTTAATGAGCTGAGTGTACTGGAGAATGTTTTGATTGGCGCTCATAATCAAGGGAAAATGGGGTTGGGCGGCGCCTTATTGGGCTTTACACCCTGGGTGCGCCGTGAAGAAAAATATTTATTGCATTTCGCGATGGAATGCCTGGAAATGGTAAATTTAGCTGAAAAGCAGCAAGAAATGGCCAAAAATCTTTCTTATGGAGAACAAAGACGTTTGGAAATCGCACGGGCCTTGGCGCTGAGGCCGGCTTTGTTGTTGCTGGACGAGCCGGCAGCCGGAATGAATCCCAACGAAAAGAAGGAATTGATGCAGTTTATTAAGGATATACGCGCCAAAGGCAATACGATTTTTCTGGTTGAACATGATATGAAGTTTGTTATGGGGATTTCCGACCGCATCGTAGTGCTGGATTACGGTTCAAAAATTGCCGAGGGCGCACCGGATGATGTACGGAAAGACCAGCGAGTAATTGAGGCTTATCTTGGAAAGGGTGCTCTACATTGATGCTTGAGGTAAAAACCTTATTCGTAAATTACGGCGCGATTCGGGCTTTATCCGATATTTCCTTTGATGTGGAGGAGGGTGAAATTGTAGCTCTAATCGGAGCCAATGGGGCTGGAAAGACTACAACTCTCAATACCATCTCGGGATTATTGCCTGTATTAAAGGGGCAAATTTTTTTTAAAGGCGTGGATATCACCAAAGCCCCTCCCCACAGGATTGTCCATTTTGGTATATCCCATGTGCCGGAGGGACGGCGGGTTTTCCCAAGAATGAGTGTGATTGAAAATTTAGAAATGGGCGCCTTTACCCGTAACGATCGAGTGGGCATCCGTACCAGTATGGAAGAAATATTTCGTCTTTTTCCAAGACTGGATGAACGCAAGGAACAAATGGCGGCGACTTTAAGCGGTGGAGAACAGCAAATGCTGGCAATGGGAAGAGCTTTGATGGCTAAACCTTTATTGATGCTGCTGGATGAACCCTCCATGGGGCTGGCCCCGATGCTGGTGACTGAAATTTTTAAAATTATTGACGATATCAACCGTTTAGGAACTACGATTTTACTGGTGGAACAAAACGCCAATATCGCTTTATCCATTGCCAACCGGGCTTTTGTAATGGAAACAGGAAATATCACCCTTCAGGGCAACGCCAAGAAATTGGCCGTTAATCCGGCAATCCGTAAAGCCTACTTGGGGGAAGAATGAAATCCCCCAAAAATAAACGGCGTTTATAAAAACGCCGTTTAGAAAAATCAAATGTAATGAGCTTTTAGGGTCGGACAGGGGCTTCATTTTTGGTCCAGGCTACCATATAAAAGGTTTGATCATTCATTTTATAAGTATCAATGAGCAACCATCCTAATGCCACGTATTTATTAGCTTCTTCCTGAGATTTGGTCTCAACCGTTTCTTTAATGTCTTCCGCTTTAAGATCAGGCACGATGTCACATCCTTTCATAGATAGCTGATAAACCCAAATGATTACTTCCGATACGTCCATTGTGTTTAATGCATTTTTTATATTTTAAGAAAGCGGGTCACAATAAACACAATTTAATCATAAACAATAATTTTTAAAATGTCAATCCAATGAATTATATTTACTTTGCCATCTGGAGAGATATATAATAAATAAATGAAGATCAAGGGAGGTTCCTTATGACAACCGAAGAAATACTAAAATTACAACCCAGTGCCGAATTGGATGCGTGTGTGGCGGAGATTGTCTATAAATATTCCGTCATTTGGCTTAATACCGGGCTAGGCTTTTATCCGTTTATTTGGGAAAAGGAAGCCGAAAAAAACTCCAGCCGGTATAATCAACTTGTCGGAGGCCATTGGATCACGGGTGTGGCACGGAACGGGGAAGCGATAGAAATTTATGGAACCATCGTCCCTAAATATTCGGAATCCGTCGATAATGCCTGGGAAATTGAAAAGGAAATGAATTCCAGAGAGTGGAAAATTCATCTTCACCGGTTCGGGGAAGGGTTTAATTGTTATTTTCATCACCCGGCGAAAATGAAAACAACCGCATGCAGTTATTCGACCAATATCGCCGGGGCCATCAGCAAAGCCTCTCTTTTAGCGGCCCTGGAAATATATGCTCAAACTTAAGCGGTTGTTGTTTTTTTTATTATCTGGAATTAGCGGGCCGGAGCGCCATCCTTGGCCCAAGCCAATACATAAAATGTATTATCATTCATTTTATAGGTATCGATGATAACCCAACCTAATCCTTCCAATCGCTTCGCTTCTTCTTGTGATGGGGCTTCAGTTGTTTCTTTAATATCTTCAGGTTTGATATCAGGCATTTCATTCCATCCTTTCAATTTTCAGTTTTATTTATTAATTCAACAAGATTGAGATAAATTCCTACTAATTTTTGAAGGAAAAAAAGTTTTACATATAATCATCTATATTCAGTTGAAAATAGATTTTTTTTGCGCTCCAAGAACCTTACGAGCGGATGTGAATGGAAGCAAATGGCATAGCCGAAAAATTCATTGTTTTTGGCAGACAGTCCGGAACTAAAAACAGAGGAATGTTAATATAATGTAACATAAAAGATGATGCAGAGCGAGTTTTTTATCAACATGTAATAAATTCTTGCGATGATAATCGTTTCCGGAAAATTCGTAAACAATATGTTAAAATTTATTACATGAATCAAAGACATAGGGGTGAGGTGAAATTACAAAGTTTAATTGGTTCAATTTAATCAAGAGGAAAAAAGGAGGGAAAAGCATGGCTGTTCCGGTGAATCAAGGAGAAATCGATCAAGTCGTTCAGCTCATCAAAGAAAACAACATCGCCATCATTGATCTCAAATTTACCGATCTGCCCGGTCTATGGCAACATTTTTCGATACCGGCGCAAGAACTCCATGAAGCGGGTGAACCTCTCAAAAGTATCTGGTCGGAGGGTATTGGTTTTGATGGTTCATCAATACGGGGATTTCAAAAGATTCAAGAGTCCGATATGAATTTGTATTTGGATGCAACCACCGCCATTGTCGATCCAGCCTGTGAAATTCCAACTCTCAGTATTTTATGCGATATTTACGACCCGATCTCGAGGAAACCCTACACGCGCGATCCGCGCTATGTCGCCAAGAAGGCTGCAGCCTATCTAAAAAGCACCGGTATTGCCGACGAGAGTTATTGGGGGCCGGAACTTGAATTTTTTATTTTTGATGATATTCGTTTTGATCAGAACCAAAGCTCCGGTTATTACTTCATTGATTCGGTTGAAGGCATTTGGAATTCCGGAAAAAACGAAGAACCGAATTTGGGCTTTAAACCGAGAAATAAGGAGGGTTATTTCCCGGTCCCGCCCCATGATTCTTTGCAGGATTTGCGCAGCAAAATTGTGCTGGCTATGCTTAAAGCCGGCATTCCCATAGAGGTCCATCATCATGAAGTGGCAACCGCCGGACAATGTGAGATCGATATGCGATACGGCGCTCTTGTTAAAACGGCTGATAACTGTTTGTTGTATAAGTATATCGTTAAGAACATCGCCAAACAGAATCATATGACTGCAACTTTCATGCCAAAACCCCTTTTCGGAGACAATGGTTCCGGCATGCATACGCACCAATCGCTATGGAAAAACGGTCAGAACGTTTTTTATGATCCCAAAGGTTATGCTTTATTATCTGAAACAGCCCAATGTTATATCGGAGGCCTTTTAAAGCATGCCAATGCATTAATGGCGTTTTGCGCTCCGACTGTAAATTCTTATAAACGTTTGGTTCCCGGTTTTGAGGCTCCCGTCAATTTGGCCTACTCCCAACGTAATCGTTCCGCTGCAGTCCGTATCCCCATGTATACCGATAATCCAAAATCCAAGCGAATTGAATTTCGGCCCCCCGATCCGACGGCCAATCAATACCTGGCCTTTGCGGCGATGTTAATGGCCGGGTTGGATGGCATCGAAAACAAATTAGACCCGGGTGCTCCCCTGGATAAAAATATCTATGAATTGGCTCCGGAGGAAGCGGCTAAAGTACAAACCGTGCCCGGTTCTTTGGATGCCTCTTTGGACGCTCTGGAAGAAGATCATGATTTTCTTCTGAAAGGCGGCGTCTTCACCAAGGATGTGATTGATGTTTGGCTTCAATATAAACGGGAAAACGAAATTGATCCGATACGTTTACGCCCGCATCCGTATGAATTCTATTTATATTACGATATCTAAACCAATCATTTGAAGCAAAATAAAATGCACCTTTCAAAAGGTGTATTTTATTTTGCTTTTTTTAAATTTTCAAACGATGCTATGATAATCTTGTGTCAAGATTAAATTTTTGAACGGGGATGTCATGCTGTTTTGAGTTATATTCCTGTAATCTATTAAGTTAACATATTGAAAACACTCTTGCAAAAAACGAAAAATAATGGTAAGTTATTAAAAAAGAAAGAGACAGAAAGAAAGTAACAAAAACATTACACGAGAGGAGATTAGTGATGGACCAAGAAGTAACCGTTCCAAATTCTTTAGAAGAAGTTTTTGGCAGTAATGTATTTAATGATGCAACCATGAAAGCCCGTTTACCGAAAAATACTTATAAAGCTTTGAAAAAAACAATTGATGAGGGTTTGCCCTTAGATCCTTCCGTTGCCGATGTAGTGGCTAATGCAATGAAAGATTGGGCGCTTGAAAAGGGAGCCACACATTTTACCCATTGGTTTCAACCGTTAACCGGCGTTACTGCGGAAAAGCACGACTCTTTTATTTCGCCGACTCCCGATGGACATGTTATTGCTGAGTTTTCCGGAAAAGAGCTCATTAAAGGAGAACCGGATGCATCATCTTTCCCGTCCGGGGGATTGAGGGCCACCTTTGAAGCGAGAGGCTATACTGCTTGGGATTGCACTTCTCCGGCATTTTATAAGGATCAGACCTTATATATCCCGACCGCTTTCTGTTCATACACCGGTGAGGCGTTGGATCAAAAAACTCCTTTGTTACGTTCCATCGAAGCCTTATCCAAGGAAGCCGTCCGGGTTTTGAAAACTTTAGGAAATACCACCGCTACCAAAGTAGCTACCACGGTGGGCCCGGAACAAGAATATTTTATCATTGATAAAGCCCTTTATGATCAAAGGAAAGATTTGATTTTAACCGGCCGCACGTTATTCGGCGCTAAACCTCCCAAAGGCCAGGAATTGGAAGACCAGTATTTCGGATCATTAAAAGACCGAGTCTCCGAATTTATGCATGAAGTAGACACCGAGTTATGGAAATTGGGCGTTCTTGCCAAAACAAAGCATAATGAAGTTGCTCCCGCTCAGCATGAATTGGCTCCGATATTCAGCACCACCAACATTGCCAATGACCATAATTATTTGACAATGGAAGTTTTGAAAAAAGTGGCTTTACGGCATGGACTGGTATGCTTGCTCCATGAGAAACCCTTTGCCGGAGTGAATGGTTCCGGAAAACATAACAACTGGTCTATGGCGGCCAGTGATGGCCAGAATTTGCTTGAGCCCGGGAAAACTCCTCATGAAAATTTACAGTTTTTAGTGTTCTTAACTTCCGTTATCCGTGCTGTTGACGAATACGCCGATTTGCTTCGGGCTTCGGCTGCCAACACCGGCAATGACCACCGTCTTGGCGCCAACGAAGCGCCACCGGCAGTTATTTCCATTTTCCTTGGTGAGCAATTGGCGGATATTTTCGCGCAGCTGGAGAATGGCGGCGCTAAATCATCCAAAAAAGGTGGAGAATTGAACATTGGGGTTACAACTTTGCCGGTTCTTCCTAAAGATACAACCGATCGTAACCGGACTTCGCCGTTTGCGTTCACGGGGAATAAATTCGAATTCCGGATGGTGGCTTCTTCAGCTTCTATTGCCGGACCCAATATTGTTTTGAACACCATTGTTGCTGAAATCCTATCCCAGGTTGCGGATCGTTTGGAAAAGGCTAAGGATGTTCATGCAGAAGCTCAAGCCATTATTAAAGAAGTGGCGAAGAACAATAAACGGGTTATCTATAACGGTAATGGTTATGCCGACGAGTGGATCGCCGAGGCTGAAAAACGCGGCCTTCCGAATATTAAGTCTACCGTTGCCGCAATTCCCGCCTGGATTACCGATAAAGCTGTAAAAGCTTTTGAGAAACATGGGGTTTTGAGCAAGGTTGAGTTGCATTCCAGATATGAAATCTTTTTGGAAAACTATGTAAAGCAAGTGAATATTGAAGCTCTGACAATGCTCGAAATGGCAAAAAGGCAGATTTTGCCGGCTGTCATTCAATATACCGGTGAACTTGCCGAGACAATAAATTTAGTAAAGAGCGCTTCTTCAAAAGCTTCAACAACGGTTCAAGAAAAATTGCTGGTTGAAGTCAGTACGATTTTAGGTTCCTTTCATGATGATATTGAAGCCTTGGAAAAGGCGGTTGATGGCGCTGAGAAAATTAGCGGCGATTCACTCAAACATGCTGAGTATTACAGAGATTCCGTGTTTGCGGCAATGGGTAAATTGAGAGAAAATGCCGATAAGTTGGAACCCTTGATCGATAAAAAGATTTGGCCGTTGCCTTCCTATTCTGATTTGCTCTTTAACGTCTGATTATTACTGGGAATGGATAAAAAAGGGGCTGTCTCGATTAACTTTTGGGACAACCCCTTTTTCTTTATCGAAACGGGACGGACTTGACTTATTTTCCCGAGATTGTTAAAATTCTTATGATTCCCCAAAGAATTATTATTTTTCATCAGACAGGAGGATTGGAGATGGGTAAATATCAATTACGCCTCCTAATCGTGGTGCTTGTTTTATGGGTTTTGCAAATAGGCGCCGGATATTGTCAAATAGACCAAACCAATATGGTCATCAATGAAATGTCCCTTGAAAAAAGAAGGGTAATTCGGAGTGAATTATTGAAACAAATGGTCCTTAAATATGAAAACGAGCAGACTTTTGCCAAAGTGCAAGGTTATATGGAAAACAAATACCGTGAACTCCATAAAAATAAACCGCCGAAATCACCAAGTTTAGTCATTCAAGAAACCTTTCAAAGAACACGGGCATTTATGGACAAAACCCGACCTTATATCGGAAGTAGTTTTACCCGGGTTTATGATCCGGTTCAGATTGAAAAAAATGTTAATAAATATATCTGGTTAAAAGGAATATGCTTTTTAGTCTTAGGAATTGGCGACGATCACCGGATTGCTTTATCTTTTTTCTATATACCGGGAAATGAAAATTTAAAGAGGGAATTTTTAAAGGACGTAGTGATTTATTCATTTCCAGAGGTTCCGGATGAACCCGAAAATCAGGCTTGGCAAAATGAAATGATAGGTGTTATGGAACGATTGGGATATCGGATCTTCAATGTTGATCGGTATGTACCCAATATAACCGCGCCTTGAACAATTTGTAAAAAGAACTCTTTGAATAATTTTTCTCTTGACTATTGATAGCCGAATTGTTAAGATTTTTTATATCGGAAAGGGATTCCAAGTTAACCAACCTATGAAGGAAAAGGAAAAATGCGAATTAATAAATTATTTATTCAAGTTTTGCTAGTTAGTATGATTGGATCCATATTTTTGGGGAACAATATTCTTGCAATATCGAAAGACGATCCAACGGTTCGACCGATTTCCGATCCTGATCGGAAAATATTTCGCGAGAAACTCATCGATGGTTTAGTGGAGAAATACCACCAGGATCAAGTTTTTGATCATATCAACCAATATATGATTGATAAGGCCAAAGAGCTTCATAAACATCCTCCCACTAAATTTCCGGATACGCTTATCACCGACACGTTCGATAAGACGCAGAGCTTGTTTGAACATACCAAGGGATTTATCGGGAATAGTTTTACCAGGGATTATACGCCTGAGACTTTTGAGAAAAATGTCAATAAGTACTTGTGGCTGAAAGGAATCGGCTTTTGGGTTTTGGGAATTGGCCAAGAGCACGAGATGGCGTTTTCTTACTTTTATCTTCCCGGTAATGAAAATCTGAAAGAAAATTTGTTGAAAGAAATCGTTCAATACTCTTTCCCGGAAATACCTCAAATTGAGGCGAATAAAATTTGGTATGATCAGATGGCGCTTGTAATGAGCCGCTTGGGATACCGGATATTCAACGTAAAGGAATTCGGTTTAACTTATACCAGCAAATAATGAGTTCTACCGAACATGAAATTCGACGGATTTCATGACGCTTTCCATGATTTATGCGCGTTAATTCATTGATTAATTCCGGGTGACCGGGATTTTTTTTATCGGTAGTTGAAAAGTGAGTCAAAAAAGTTTATAATTATTATCAGGTAATAATAAAAAATGTGAGATTAAGGTATGAACGGAAAGTTATTAAGAAAATCCGAGCGTCATCGACAATTACTGGAAGCTATCGCTAAAAATCCTTTTATTACGGATGAAGAATTGGCCGAGGTATTAGCGGTTAGTATACCGACTATCCGATTGGATCGTTTGGAATTGTCCATTCCGGAAGTGCGTAAAAGGACGAAAGAGATGGCTTCCCATTTTTTTGGAGCATCGCAATCCCTCGGCGCTACGGAAATTGTTGGTGAACTTATTGAGATTGAGCCCGGACGGAGAGGCTTGTCTTTACTGGAAACCGACTTGAGCATGTGCCTGGAAAAGTGCAATATTGTCAGGGGACACATCGTATTTGCTCAAGCTAATTCGCTTGCCAATGCAATCGCTGATACTCAAGTAGCCTTAACAGGAAGGTCGGAGGTTAATTTTTTACGTACGGTGCGGGCGGGCGAAAAGCTGATAGCGAAGGCGCGAGTCGTCGAGAAAAGGGGTCATCGTTTTTTAGCTGAAGTGGTGGTCCGTTCCAAAGAAGAAATAGTTTGTAAAGGTGAGTTTGAGATCTATGGAATGACCTTGGAAGTGGCTAATTATTTGAAATTACTCAAAGATGATGAATAAAACGGAGGAGAATCAATGAGCGAAGTCGGTATTTCAGCAATCGGGGCTGCTGTTCCCCAGAAAATTCTAACCAACAGCGATTTGGAAAAGATGGTCGAAACCAGTGATGAATGGATTGTCTCTCGAACAGGGATTCGGGAAAGACATATTTTGGACAAAGGTGAAAGTATCACCCCTTTGGTTGTGGAATCGGCGAAGATGGCTTGCGAAAGAGGAAAGTTTAACCCTGCGGAATTGGATTTTGTTATTTCCGCCACATTGACCCCTGATCGGATCAGCCCTGCGCAGGCTTGTGAAGTGGCTCATCATCTTCAGGCTAAACATGCGTTTTGTTTTGATTTGAATGCGGCTTGCTCCGGATTTATATTTGGACTAGCCACAGCGGATAGTTTTTTAAAAACCCGCAATGTTAAATATGGTCTCGTGACCGCAGGGGAGCAGCTTACCCGGACGGTAGATTATTCCGACCGCACTTCCTGCGTTTTATTTGGTGATGCGAGCGCCGCCGCGTTGCTAACCAATGATCATCCCGAACATTTGATTTTGTATACTGAACTGGGGAGTGATCCTACAATGGCCAACGAGGTAACCATCGGAGGGGTAAGAAATTTGTTGGACAATCAACTCTCAGACTACTATTTTAAACAAAACGGCAAAGTGGTATTTAAATTTGCAGTGAATAAAATGAAAGAATTGTATGAAATTGTTCCGCAAAAGGTCGGACTGAAACCGGAACAAATTAAATATGTCATTCCTCATCAAGCCAATATCCGAATTATCGAGTCTGCGGCAAAGGAGATTGTCTCCAATAATACGGTGGTAATTTCCAATATCGAACGTTACGGAAATACTTCTTCAGCTTCAATTGGCGTCGCATTTAATGAATCCCGGGAGCGGTTTCAAAAAGGGGATTATATAATGCTGATTGGTTTTGGAGGCGGTTTAAGTTGGGGCGCCGCGCTGTTGCAATGGTGATGGAGCTATCTAAAATAATAAAACAATAAACGCGTAATCCGCCGGTGAGCGAGATTAAAAAAGAGAGTTGAACCCGAGGAATTCTTTTATATTAACCCATTCTTCTAAAATGCCGATATTAAATATTATGAAGGGTGGTTTTTTTATTTGTACCTTTTCTTATTCATCATTGCCATTGTGATGATAACGATCAATTTATTGACTTATATATACCGTTTTAACTCTTCCAACAATTTTTACCGTCATCTTTTTAGTTTGGAAGAGGTATTTGACAATGAATTGGACTTTATTCATTTGGCAAAGAATATATTAATAAGGACAATTCCGGAAACTCTATCAAACGGAGGCATTATCTACTGGTTTGATGAGGTGCGGGGCGAGTTGAAATTAAAGGCTTTTCATGGGATACCCATTGCCCAAATCAATCAAATCACCAATGAAATCCGTAAACCCGATGGGATTTTAGAACAAATTCAGACTAGGCCTCAAGGCTTTGCAGTGACTAATTTTAGAAGCGCCATGGTGGATTGCGGAAATTTAGCAAAATATTATCAGAGTTTAATAGCCATGCCCTTGATGATTCAAAAAGATATTTTTGGAGTAATGGTTTTATTTAAGCAAAAAGGAAATTTTCATCAAAGAGATCTGAAAATTATTAGAGCTTTTGCGCCACGATGCGCAGTCCGTTTAGAAAGCGCGCGTTTGTATCAATTGGCCAGGGAGACGGCTCAGGAAAACACCAAATTATATATTAATTTGTCCAATCTTTATCAAAAAGCTACTTTGGATGAGTTAACAGGACTCTATAACAGGCATTTTTTAATGCAAAGGTTGAAGGAAGAAATAAAAAAAGCTTGGCGCTACAGACATCCGCTTTCATTACTATTTATTGATCTTGATTTTTTTAAACAAGTCAATGACGAACACGGTCATCAAATTGGGGATCAATTGTTGACGGAACTCGGGGAATTGATCAAAAAATCCATCCGCGACTATGATGTTGCCTGTCGATTCGGAGGAGAAGAATTTGTAGTATTGCTGCCGCAGACAACATTGGAAAACGCTTTCGATTTGGCAGACAGGCTGCGTGAAAAAGTAGCCAACCAGTTGTTTTGCAGTTCGACTGCAATGCTAAGAATCACCGCAAGTTTTGGAGTCAGCATGACTCCGGAATTTTCCGACTCTACGAATCAATTTACCGAAGAAGAAGTGAACACCATTGCTGAAAAAATTGTCTCCGATGCGGATAATGCGTTATATCAGGCTAAAGAAGCAGGACGCAATCGAGTGGTCGCTTTTGGGGGAAAACTGTAAAATACGTTAATCAACGCCCAAATCTTATCACTAACTATGCAGGATAAATAAAACGGACCGTCGAATAATAAATTTGAGGTGTTTAGTTTGTTTTTAGATGCAGCCAAGATTTTTTTAAAGTCCGGTAATGGAGGGGCGGGGGTCGTCAGCTTCCGGCGGGAAAAATATGTATCTCGCGGCGGTCCTGATGGTGGCGATGGAGGACGTGGCGGACATATTATATTCATCGTTGATCATAACTTAACAACTTTGAGCGATTTCCGATACAAACATCATTTTCAAGCTGAAAATGGTTCTCCCGGCGAAGCTGTTAATCGTTCCGGGAAGGATGGGACTGATTTATATATCCCGGTGCCGGTGGGAACTTTGATTAGAAATGCCGAAACCCATCAATTGCTTGCTGATTTGACAAAGCCGGGAACTGAATTTGTTCTATTAAAGGGTGGCCGCGGGGGTCGCGGAAATTCTAATTTTGCAACGCCCACCCGTCAAACTCCGCAGTTTTCCGAAAAAGGTGAGCTGGGAAGCGAATTATGGGTGGAGTTAGAACTTAAATTACTTGCGGATGTCGGTCTTATTGGTTTCCCGAATGTGGGAAAATCCACTTTGATTTCTAAAATTTCAGCGGCTCGACCCAAAATAGCGGATTATCCTTTTACGACATTAATTCCGAATCTAGGAGTAGTCGATCATAAAGGCCAAAGTTTTGTGGCTGTCGATATCCCGGGGTTAATTGAAGGCGCTCATCAAGGTGTCGGTCTGGGAGATCAATTTTTACGTCATATCGAAAGAACGCGCTTGTTAATTCATCTAGTGGATGTTTCGCCGTTTTCCGGCCGTGATCCTTATCAAGACTACATACAAATTAATGAAGAATTGGCGCTTTATAATCCCAATTTATCTCAAAAACCGCAAATAGTGGTTCTTTCAAAAGTTGATTTATTGGAAGACCGACAAGTATTGGAGACTTTTCGGTCGAAGGTGGCTCAGTCCAAGTTGAATATCATGGATATTTCAGCTGCAACCGGTGAAGGAATCCCCGGATTATTGAATTTAGTCATCGAAAAGTTAGCCGAGCTTCCAGCCAATGCCGATGAAGAAAAATTGCAAGGAGAAGCGGCTGATTTCCATGAAGCAATTGAAGATCGTACGACTACAGTCGTAAATGCCGGAGACGTCTATATTGTGCAAAATAATGCTTTAATCCGTAGGATGGCCCGTTATGATTTGGAAAACGATGATTCACTCCGGAGTTTTCAAAACCTTCTCAAACGTTGGGGTATTGAAGAGGCGCTTATGAATGCGGGAGTAAAAGAAGGTGATTCGGTAAGAATAGGTGATTTTGAATTTACTTTTTTGAATGAGAATCAGAAGTAGGAGGGTTTAATCAAGTGGTTTGTCTGGATTGTGGTAATTGTCGGAAAAATGAGCCAGTATTTTATTGCACAGCCAAAAATGAATTCATTGTTACTGAAACTGCTGTAGTCAGGGAAAAGGCTAAGAACCGTTGGCGCGAGGGTGACCCCAGCTATGAACAACACCGGCGGCAACTCCGCAAAGATAAGGTACCACAGGCAACGTAAGAAATTGTTAAAAAAGTAACTGAAAACCAAAGAAATACAATATAGGATTCGCCAAATGCGGTGAAGTCATTATATTGTATTTCTTTATGATGTGTTCATAAACGGATGATATTTACTTTTTGGATAGCTCCTTTTTTTTAGTATCTGAAGTATGCTATAATGTTTCCACAAACAATGAACATGAATTCGGTCAAGATTGACTTTCATAGAAGTGAATAGGTTGGAGGCTTGCCGAATCAGAGTTTAAGGAAGAAGGTCCAAATTTGCTAACCAGTAAACAAAGAAGCAGGCTCCGTTCGTTCGGTAATGATTTAGAACCGATTCTTACCATCGGAAAAAGTGGAATCTCCCAAAATACCATTGCGCAACTGGATGAGGCTCTGACTGCCAGAGAGCTTGTGAAAGGTAGAGTATTACCTCACACGGTTTTCGATGTCAATGAGATTGCCTCTGAACTCGCCTTGCAAACCATGGCTGAGGTGGTACAGGTAATTGGGAGGAATATTTTATTTTACAGGTCGCCAAAACCTGGAACTCCAAGCAAACTTCTTCAGGAGGATTAACGTGAACCAACTGGAGAATCAATTTACAAATTTGCATCATGCCAAACGGGTTGTGGTAAAGGTAGGCACCAGCACACTGATGCATAATACGGGCAAATTTAATTTGAACCGGATGGAACAATTGGTTCGGCAATTAGTGGATTTGCAAAATCAAGGCCGGGAAGTTGTATTAGTAACTTCAGGAGCGGTAGGCGTCGGATTAGATCGTCTGGGCTTTACCGAAAGACCGGCTTCGATCATGGAGCGACAAGCAGTAGCAGCTGTTGGTCAAGGCCTTTTGATGCAGGTTTATGAGAAGTTTTTTTCTGAATACGGACAAATCGTCGCCCAGATTTTACTGACCCGCAATGATATCAGTGACCGCAAAAGATATCTGAATGCCCGCAATACCATACTTACGCTATTAAAATACCGGGTTATTCCGATCATTAATGAGAATGATACGGTTGCCACCGAAGAATTAAAAATCGGAGAAAATGACACCCTTTCAGCGCTTGTGGCCGGTTTAATAGAAGCGGATTTGCTTATTCTTTTATCGGATATTGACGGTTTATATACGGCTGATCCGAAGAAAAACTCCGAGGCAGCCTTAATTCCAATCGTGACGGAAATTGATGCCAAAATTCTAAAGATGGCCGGAGGGGCAGGTTCTGAATTTGGCACCGGAGGCATGCTGACAAAATTGGAAGCTGCCAAAATGGCAACCGCAGCCGGGACAGCCATGGTTTTAATGAATGGCCAAAATCCGTTGCAGATTCAAAGTATTTTTCAGGGCAGCCCAAGCGGAACATTATTTTTAAGTAGCCAACCTTTAGTCAATAGCAGAAAACGTTGGATTGCATACGGCCCTATTGTTAACGGAGAGTTGGTCATTGATCAAGGGGCAGAAAGAGCATTATTGAAACAAGGAACCAGTTTGCTTCCTTCAGGGATTGTTGATTTGCGGGGCGAATTTGAAGAAGGCGATCTCATCCGGATTTTAAATACAAACCAAATGGAGTTGGGACGAGGTCTAACCAATTATAGCAGTGAACATTTACAAAAAATCAAAGGGAAAAAGTCGTCGGAAATCGAGATGATTCTTGGTTATAAAGCTGCCGACGAGGTTGTGCATAGGGATAATTTGGTGATTACGGCTGCGATTGGAGGAGATGTTGATGGAAATTCAAAGTTATGTTGAAAATATTGCACGCAAGGCCAAAAAATGTACTGCGGTCCTGGGAGGGATATCCTCTCTCCAAAAAAATATTCTACTTGAAAAAATGGCAGAGCGACTGACGTCTCAGAGTCAACAAATTATCGAGGCCAATCGAATCGATGTTGAAAACGCCATTGAAAAAGGGCTTAAAAAGACTTTGGTTGATCGTTTAACTTTGGATCCCAAACGGATTCACAATATGGCTGAAGGATTACATACCTTGATTCAACTGGATGACCCCATTGGTAAGGTTGATAAAATGTGGCGCCGACCCAACGGATTGGAAATAGGCCAACAGCGTGTTCCCCTGGGAGTTATTGGGATCATTTATGAAGCCAGGCCTAATGTGACGGTTGATGCTGCCGGTTTATGTTTAAAAACTGGGAATGCCGTCATTTTAAAAGGGGGCTCAGAGGCTTTAAATTCCAATCGTATTTTAGTGTCCATTCTACGGGCGGTCTTGCAGGAATGCGGATTACCGGAGGATGGGATTCAACTGATTGATTCAACAGATCGGGAGGCTGTCAAGATTTTAATGCGTCTAAACCGGTTGGTTGATGTTTTAATCCCCAGAGGCGGGGCTGGACTTATTAAAACTGTTGTCGAAAATTCAAGTGTGCCGGTAATTGAAACTGGAGTTGGAAATTGTCATACCTATATTGATAGTGAAGCCGATTTGGAAATGGCCCGGAAGATTGCTTACAATGCTAAAGTCCAGCGGCCCGGGGTCTGTAACGCCATGGAAACTTTGCTGGTCAATGAAGAAGTGGCCGCTAAAATTCTTCCCTTGCTGGCCTTGGACTATCAAAGAGCCGGGGTTGAACTCCGCGGTTGCCCGATAACTTGTGGAATAATTTCTGCTAAACCGGCCATGGAAAGTGATTGGGAAACCGAATTCCTGGATTTGATTTTAGCGGTTAAAGTTGTTAAAAATCTTGATGATGCGATCGAACATATCAATCGCTATGGCACCAAACATTCCGAATGCATTATAACGGATAGTTATCCAAAAGCCCGCCGCTTTTTGGAAGAGATTGATGCCGCCGCTGTTTATGTAAACGCCTCCACCCGTTTTACGGATGGGTTTGAATTCGGATTTGGGGCGGAGATTGGAATCAGCACTCAAAAGTTGCACGCCCGTGGGCCCATGGGTTTAGAAGCTCTGACAACAATTAAATATATCATTTATGGAGACGGACAGATTCGAGAATGATCTGTGAGTGATGGGGACGGGAGACATAGCAGAATGGCTGGTTTGGGAATATTGGGAGGAACTTTTGACCCAATTCATTTTGGGCATCTTTTTTTAGCGGAAAAGTCACGAGAAACCTTTGGCTTATCAAAAGTTATATTTGTACCGGCATCTCTTCCGCCTCATAAAATCGGCGAAGTAGCTCTTCCTGTGGTAGAACGCTTTAAAATGGTAGAACTGGCTATTAAGAATCATCCCCAATTTCAAATATCCGATGTCGAGTTAAACAGGATGGGTCCTTCCTATACCATTGATACGATTCGGGAATTTAAAATTGAAAACCCCGGAGAGGATTTGTTTTTAATTTTAGGATTTGATTCGCTGCTTAATTTGAACACCTGGAAGGAGTATCGGCAGATATTGGAGGAGACTCAACTTGTTGCCGCTATGAGACCGGGCTCCCCGCAATTTGTTACCTTTCAGGATTGGCCTGATTTCCTTAAGCCTTATCGGGAACGGATACACATTTTAAATGCCCCCCTTATTGACATTTCAGCAACTTGGCTTCGCAGTGAATTAAAAAAGGGGCATTCGATCCGTTATTTAGTTCCGGATCCAATTTATGAATATATAACCCGCAATCAGTTATACAAATTTTGAAGCGGGAGCAAGATTGGAACTTCTCAACTTGAATTAGAATCATCCTGCGATTTAATGGGTATTGTTGGTGTCCCCCCTCTATTATTTTCAAACTTTTCCTTTGCGCATCAGAATTCTCACCTTCTACATTAAAATCCGTATAGTCCATTTTTTTTGATGCAAAATAAAGTTAGTAGAGAGAGGTGAAAATGGTGACGAAAACGCTTTATGTAGGGAATTTACCTTGGTCGGCCACAAAAGAGGATTTAGCAGCTCTATTCGCACCGCAAGCTGAGGTAAAGTCCAGTCGAATTATTACGGATCGGGAGAGTGGCCGTTCAAAAGGTTTTGGATTTATTGAGGTTGATAATGATGACATTGATAGAATTATCAATTCAATGAATGGCAAAGATATGGGTGGACGAGAAATCATCGTGAATGAAGCAAAACCCCGACAACAAAGAATGTGAGAAAGGTGCTGTACAAGCGCCTTTTTTTTACGTGTAATTTGAATAGAATTCATAGTCTTTTTAAGTATTGTTTTTTTACGGGGAATTGGGGTCAATTTAGAGGGAAAAATAAGAAAATCACGAATAAGATATCAGTTTAAGAGTTTTGAAAGGAGAAAATTGGAAACTCATGGCATCCGATTCAAGTTTTGATGTAGTCTCAAAAGTCAATCTGCAGGAGGTCGATAATGCAGTCAATCAGACTATAAAAGAAATTGAACAGCGATACGATTTTAAAGGTTGTCAAACTGAGATAACTTTGGAAAATGCAGAAATCCGTATTTTGACCAGCGATGAATTCAAAATAAAAAGTGTTGTTGATATTTTACAAACAAAGTTAATTAAACGGGGGGTTTCCATTAAAAATCTTGATTACGGAAAAATCGAGAATGCCTCGGGAAATGCCAAACGTCAGCTTGTTAAGGTGAAACAGGGTATTGAAATGGAACAAGCCAAACAGATTGTTAAAGATATTAAGTCTTCGAATTTAAAAATTCAAGCGCAGATTATCAGTGATCAAGTGAGAGTTTCCGGCAAAAATAAAGATGATTTACAAGCAGCCATCCAACTTTTAAAAAGTAAAGATTATCATGTGGAATTACAATTTGTAAATTACCGTTAAAAATTAAAACGGGAAATTGAGGGATCGGAAATGGAAAAAAGAGAGTTAGTTCGGGTGCCCTTTCAAATTGACGCCACGATTTCGGCTGAAAACCAAACTGTACCGGTAAAAATTGAAAACATCAGTCTGAAGGGTATGTTTATACTTACAGACGGTCAATTTAAACTTAATGATATGGTTCAAGTAACAATTCACCTGGCTGGTGAGTCATCCGATTTGGAAATTGATGTCACCGGGATCGTTGTCAGAAAAAATGAAAAAGGGATCGGGGTTCGATTTGAAAAAGTTGATTTGGATTCTTTTATCCATTTAAGAAATATAGTAGCTTATAATAGTGGTGATGAAGATCAAGTAATGGATGAGTTCTGTGATTTTGTCAACCATAAAAGTCAAAAATAATTTATCGATAGATCTTTATTATTTAGTTTTATATTTCCATCTCTATTGTGGAGCATCATTTGATGAATCGTGATCAGATTATTAAGGTTTTACGTCAACATGTATCCGAAAAAAGATTGGCCCATTGTATACGGGTTGAAGAAACGGCATTGAAGTTGGCGGACCGTTTTGAAGTGGAAAAGGACTTGGTGAGCCCAGCCGCGCTCCTACATGACCTTTGCAGGGAATATACTGAAGATTTGCTCTTGAAACTGGCTATTAATTTTGGTATAGTTATAGACGATATTGAGAAAAGAGAACCTATTCTATTGCATGGTTCGGTGGCGGCGGCGGTAGCCCGGACTGAATTGGGGATTCGTGATCCGCTGATTTTGGAGGCCATTACCTTACATATTACAGGCGGACCCAAGGTTACCGATTTAACTAAACTCATTTATATTTCCGACTTTATAGAGCCGGGCCGCACGTTTCAAGAAGCGGTAATTTTGCGCGAAGCTTCCTCTCAAATCGCTCCGGAACTTCTTTTGCTAAAAGTTTATAATCGGACCTTAGAATTTTTAGTGAATAAGAATTATTTAATTCACCCCTTGGGGATTGCCGGTAGAAATGAACTTCTTATGAAAGGAATTATTGAAGAGTGAAAGAAACCTTAACCCTCATTTTAGAGGCTGTTAACCAAAAGAAAGCGCTGAATCCGGTGATTCTTGATTTAAGGGGCATTTCCGATATAACGGATTATTTTGTAATTTGTTCCGGTAAAACGGCAATTCAGGTTCGTTCCATTGTTGACAACATTATTGATGAATTAATCGAATTTGGCGCGCAAATCCCTTTAAAAGAAGGATATCACGAAGGCAATTGGGTTTTGCTGGATTTGGGCAATATAGTCGTTCATGTTATGCAAGAAACGGAACGGGATTTTTATGCATTGGAAAACTTATGGCACGATGCTGAGGTTCTTAATTTATGATTACGATCTAATTTGAATGTGGATGTTTTCGGTAACATCGCCCCTGGCATTTGCCGGGCTATTTTATTTTTAGGGGGCTTATTCATGAGTAAAGTTGAAAAATATCATCACTCGGAAATCGAACCGAACTGGCAAAAAAAGTGGGAAACTGATGGTTTGTACCATTCTGAAATTAACAAGGGAAAGCCTAAATATTATGCATTAACCATGTTACCTTACCCGAGTGGAGATTTGCACATCGGTCACTGGTATGCCTTCACCCCTTCCGATGCCCACGCCCGGTTTAAAAGGATGAACGGTTATAATGTACTGTTTCCGATGGGGTTTGATGCATTTGGATTGCCGGCTGAAAATGCGGCAATTAAAAGGAAGATTCATCCTCATACTTGGACCATGGGGAATATTGAAAAAATGCGCCAACAAATGAAAAGTATGGGAGCCATTTTTGATTGGCGGCGTGAAATCGTTTCCTGTTTACCGGATTATTACCGTTGGACTCAATGGTTTTTCCTGAAATTTTTTGAAAAGGGGATTGCCTATAAACGTTTTGCTCCGGTCGATTTTTGTCCGGCATGTAATACGACGCTTGCCAGGGAACAAGTTTGGGGTGAGGATCGTCATTGTGAACGTTGTCAAACCCCGGTTATTAAAAAAGAGTTAAGCCAATGGTTTTTTAAGATCACAGATTATGCTGATGAATTATTGGATTTTTCTCAAATTGATTGGCCTGAAAGGGTCATCTCGATGCAGCAAAATTGGATAGGCCGTAGTGAAGGCGCAGAAGTGAATTTCCATACCGAGTCCGGACAGGAGATTAAAATTTTTACAACCAGACCGGATACTTTATGGGGGGTAACTTTTATGGTTCTTGCTCCGGAACATCCTCTGGTGCAGCAAATTACCACCCCCCAGTGTCAAGCGGAAGTTGAAGAGTATGTTGCCCAAGCCGCCAGACAATCCGAAATCGAACGTCTGGCAACTACCAAAGAGAAAACCGGTATTTTCACTGGAGCATATGCTATCAATCCAGTCAACGGGGAAAAGGTTCCCATATGGATTGCCGATTATGTCATGATGGGTTATGGCACGGGGGCGATTATGGCAGTACCCGCTCATGATGAGCGAGATTTCGATTTTGCCCGAAAATTTAACCTACCCGTTAAAATAGTGATTGCACCCAACGGGTGGACTGGGCAGGAAGCTTTGAATGAAGCTTATACAGGAGTTGAGGAAGGAAAACTCGTAAATTCCGGCCAGTTTAACGGCATACCGGCTATGAAAGCCAAGGCTGTTGTTACATCCTGGCTATCTGAGCAGGGTATTGGCAAGAAGACGGTTAATTACCGCTTGCGTGACTGGCTAATTAGCCGTCAACGTTATTGGGGCGCCCCGATTCCGATCATTTATTGTGAAAAATGTGGTACCGTTCCGGTTCCTGAAAAGGATTTGCCTGTATTGTTACCGGAAGATGCCGAATTTTTGCCAACCGGGGAATCACCCCTGAAATATCATGACGGATTCCGTAAAACCACTTGTCCAAAATGCGGCGGCCCCGCCGAACGGGAAACCGATACCATGGATACCTTTATGTGTTCATCCTGGTATCCCTATGGTTATTTAAGTCCCTATTACCAGGGAAATGTTCCGTTTAACCCGGAGGAAGGGAAATATTGGCTGCCCATTGATCTTTATACCGGGGGAATTGAACATGCTTGCATGCACCTTATTTATATCCGGTTTTTCACAAAAGCTATGCGCGATTTAGGTTTGGTTGATTTCGACGAACCGGTGGTCAAGTTGAGAAATCAAGGAATCATTCTTGGAGAAGACAGCGAAAAAATGAGCAAATCCAGGGGGAATGTCGTAGCTCCTGATGATTTGGTCCAAAAATATGGCGCGGATGCTGTTCGGGCATATTTAATGTTCGGCTGGCGCTGGGAACAAGGAGGGCCTTGGGATAGTAAAGGAGTCGAAGGTATCTACCGCTTTTTGAACCGGATTTGGGACTTGACTTTGGAAGAAGCTCCGGCGGGAAATTCATCCGAAGCTGAAAAAGTTTTACGACGGAAAACTCATCAGACTATCGCCAAGGCGACTAAAGAAATCGAGAATTTTTCTTTTAACACCTACCTTGCTTCATTAATGGAACTTTCAAACGTGATGGCCAAACATAAAGCTGAAGTTTATGAAACTGTTGCCTGGAAGGAATCTGTAAAAACCTTACTTCTTTTAATGGCGCCGGCTTGTCCTCACATTACAGAGGAAATTTGGGCACGACTCGGACTTCCTTATTCCATTCATAATCAAAGTTGGCCTAAATTTGATCCCGATTTGGCAGCTGAAGAGACAGTGGAGATTGTGCTCCAAATTAATGGAAAAATTCGTGAAAAATTAGTGGTTCCTATTCATAGTTCTGCGGAAGAACTTCAGAGTATGGCCATGCAAAATGATGTGATTCAAAAAGCGATTGTTGGTAAAACAGTGAAAAAAGTGATTGCTGTACCTGATCGTTTGGTAAATGTAGTTATCGTATAATAGGTTTAAGGGCAGTTTACACAAATGAGGCCGGTAAAGGACATGGATGTTTTTAAAATACCTATTGTATTAAGACCTGAACTGAGAAAGACGATCCAGGCCCGGTTTATCGGCAATGAGTGCCTGATTCAGTTTCCAGGTATATGGATCAAAAGAAAAAAATATTTGGCGATGATGATTGATCGGGTCTATTGGCGGCTGATGGCTCGCATTTCAATTGATATGCTGAGGAAACGCGCCGCGGAATTAAACCAGCAATACTTTGGTTTCAATTATCAAGGTGTCCATTATCATCGTCAATTTGGAAGATGGGGTTCCTGTTCGACTTTAAGGAATATTAATATATCTCACCGATTGATCGGAGCTCCTGAACAGTTAAGCGATTATGTGATTATTCACGAACTCGCTCATCTTAAATTTTTGAATCATGGTAAGGATTTTTGGAAATTAGTCGTCGGTACGGGTGTAGATCCAAAAAAAATCCGGAGCGAAATTTCTTTTTATGGCCAAAGCTGGCAAAATAGATATTATCAGTGGTATCGGCAAATTTTGGATTTAATTGATTCGACTGATTACAAAAAATAAAAATAAATCGAATTTAAAAGTAGCAAATTTGTTAATACCCAAAGAACGATGGCAAAACAGTCAGCCCGGGGAAACCCCGGGCTTTTTTGTTTGAATAAAGCCCCAGGTAAAAGGGGATTTTATCCTTAGAGTTCGCGGATGTTCTAATATAGACTTCAGGTACCGCATCCGAGTTCAAAAATCTACTCTGGGGATGTGTCCTATTGAAATTTTTAAATCGTAAACGAATTATCTATCTATGGCTATTTGTAGGATTGTTCATTTTTTTAAGCGGTTCGTGTTTACTGCAAATCACTCATTTGCCTCTCAATTTGAAAGTCTCCCCGGGCCAAAAAATAAAGCTTTCAACTTATTTTCCTTTAAGCTTTTATACCGTTCATCAACATATTAAAGCACATATTTCAGAAATATCCGTTCAATCATTGCCGTTATTGTCCCATAACCTTATTGTAAATTCGCCAAGAAGCGAAGAATTTGATGTTCAAATTCGCTTATTAGGTGCGATACCGGTAAAAAAACTCCATGTGGAAGTTACTAAACCAACCCTGGTGGTTCCGGGAGGACAAGCTATTGGGGTTTTGTTTTCCAGCAAGGGGGTAGTGATTATCGGTCATTTATCCCTTAAAGGGATTGATGGACAAACACATTACCCGGCGAAAGATGCCGGTTTGCAGATTGGAGATATTTTGCTTGCTATGAATGATATGCCTGTCAATCGAGTGGATGAAGTTGAATATCAATTACGAAACTATCAACCTATGCGCAAATTTATAAAGCTAACAATTTTACGGCGAGGTAAACAGGTTCACACCACGATTAGACCGGTATATTGTGCGAAAAATGGCGCCGTTCCCCATTACATGCTAGGAATTTATATTGAAGATCCTGCTGCCGGAGTTGGAACACTAACTTGTTATGATCCTTTGAGCAAGCGTTTTGCAGGGCTAGGACACCGAATTGCCGAATTTGCCGGTAAAAAAGGAATCCCATTTAATCAGGGGGAAATTGTTCTTGCCAAGATCAATGGGGTTAGAGTGGGGATACCAGGCCAACCTGGCGAAAAAATTGGAGTATTCAATTCCTTAACCCATCCGCTTGGTAAGATTGAAAAAAATAGCCGTTTCGGAATTTATGGTCATTTTTATGAAAGGGTTTCTTATAGCCCGGACACTCCGATTCCGGCAGCCTATTGTTCTGAAGTTACCGTTGGACCCGCTCAAATATATACGGTTATCAAAGGCGCCAAAATTGAACATTTTAAGGTTGAAATTGTAAAAGTTTACCGCCAGGATGCGCCAAGGGATAAAGGAATGGTTTTAAAAGTAGTAGACCCCTTACTGCTTAAATTAACCGGAGGAATCATTCAAGGAATGAGTGGAAGTCCCATTATTCAACGGGGAAAATTTGTCGGTGCTGTAACTCATGTTCTTGTCAATGACCCAACAAAGGGCTATGGGGTCTTGGCGGAATGGATGATTCAAGAAATGAACGGAAGAGCATCCTAGCAGGGATGCTTTATTTTTTTGTTTTTAAATATCCTAGAAAGAAAAAGGAATTTTTTACGAAATAGCGAAAAATACTTCATAAATTCTATACGAATGATTGAGGTAGAAAAAATGCAATCTATCCGAGTTGGGATAGCAGATGATAACCGGGATTTCTGCCAGTTACTCCAAGACTTTTTTTCAACACGATCAGAAATTGAAGTGGTGGCAACTGCTTATAATGGTTTCGATATCATTAAAATTCTCCCACAAGTCACGATGGATGTGTTATTATTGGATATGATAATGCCCCAGATGGACGGGCTTGGAGTACTCCAATGGCTGAGGGAACATCCCGAAATTCATCGGCCGAAAATAATCATTTTTTCCGCATTTGGTCAAGAAGAAATCGCCCGCAATGCAGTAACTCTCGGTGTTGATTATTATGTTTTAAAGCCTTTTGATTTGGAAACACTGACCAAACGTATCAGCGAAGTCGTAAAGGGCATGAACGACATCACCGTTACGCGGCGCAAACCTACCAGTTATTCCAGAGATTTAGAATTAGAGGTGAGCAGGATTATTCAAAGTTTGAATATTCCGCCTCATTTTAAAGGTTATTCTTACTTGCGGGATGCTATTATTATGGCCAGCCAGGAACCGGGGCTGATTAATGAAGTGACTAAAAAGCTTTATCCTTTAATTGCTGAACAATACCATACCACCATGAATCGGGTAGAACGGGCCATGAGGTTTGCCATTGAAACAGCATGGAATAAGGGAGACGTACAGACTTTACATAATCTATTCGGGTATTGTGTGGATGATAAAAAAGGCAAACCAACCAATGCTTCATTTATCGCAAAGATCTCCGATAAAATGCGGTTGGAGAAGAATATTAGAAGGTGAATGAGTTTGGATTGTAAGGCAATAGCGCGTATTGACGTTCGTACAAAGAATCTGGCCAAACGCATTCGTCCCGGGGAGATCGCTGTTCTTGATCATGCGGATATTGATCAAGTCTCTGCCGATTCACTGATTAAAGCAAGAATCAAAATGATCGTTAATGCCAGTCCATCCCAAACAGGACGTTACCCAAATCCGGGTCCAGCTTTTTTGCTGCAAGAAGGAGTCATGATTCTTGATAATGTCGGCAAAGAGATTTTCCAAAAGGTTCACGAAGGGGATTTATTAGAAATTCGTGGAAATCAAATTTGGAAAGAAGAAGTCTTGGTCGCTGAAGGCCAATTCCTGGAGCTGGATGCTGTTCTTAAAAACATAAAAAAGCTCCGTCATATGCAGGCCAATGAATTAGACAAATTTATCCACAATACCCTTGAATATGCGATGAAGGAAAAGGATTTAATTTTGGGTACTCTTGACATGCCCGAAGTTAAAACAAAGTTTGAAAGTCGACCCGTTTTGGTTGTGGTTCGCGGGCAGAATTACCGTGAAGATTTGACGATTATTAAATCTTATATCGATGACGTCAATCCCGTATTAATCGGTGTTGATGGAGGCGCCGATGCTCTTTTGGAGTTTGGATATATACCGGATATCATTATCGGGGACATGGATAGTGTTACCGATTCGGCCCTAAAGTGCGGCGCCGAAATCATTGTTCATGCTTATACCGATGGCAGAGCGCCAGGATTGAGCAGAGTTGAGAAATTAAATTTGGCCGCTAAAATTTTTCCGGCCCCTGGCACCAGCGAAGATATTGCTTTATTGTTAGCCTTTGAAAAAGGGGCGGATTTGATTGTTGCCGTGGGTACCCACACCAGTATGGTTGATTTTCTTGAAAAAGGACGGGCTGGGATGGGAAGTACTTTCTTAGTCCGCCTAAAAGTTGGTTCTATTTTAGTAGATGCCCGGGGAGTCAGCAAAATTTATCAAGGCCGAATTAAGCTTAGCTATTTATTTCAAATAGCGATTGCCGGGATTTTAACGATTATTATTGTTTTTTCTCAGTTACAATGGTCAAGGGATTTATTTCGAACTTTTTGGCTACAATTAAAAATATGGTTCGGTTTTTAAGAGTCTATAAATTTGGGGGATTTTTATGATTATCGATTTGCGTTATCATGTTGTTTCTTTAGTCTCGGTCTTTTTAGCACTGGGGCTTGGCATTATAATTGGCGCCAATTTGGGCGTTTCCGGCAGTCCTCATTTTGAGAAACAAATCCAGCATTTGGAACAAACTTATCAGAAAATTCGTGAAGACCAAAAGTTATTACAAACTTCATTACAAGTTAAAGACAATGAAATCGATATCGCCAACCAATTTCAAAAAGCTATCGTTCCAAATCTTATAACGAACCGATTACTTGGTAAAAGAATTGCCATCATTCGCACGAATTCTTCGGTTGATTTTAAATATGCCAAGCAATTGTTTAATCTTTTGCGCCAAGCCGGAGCTGATGTAACATCGATAACTACTTTTAATCAAACCCTCAACCTTAACGATAATCAGCTTAAAAATGAGATCAATGGCGCATTTGAATTTACTCAATCCGATGATAAAACTTTTAATTTCCGCATATTTACTAAATTAGCCCAAATCATCACCAACGGTCAAAGTAGCTCTCAATTGATCTTTATGCAAAATAAGGAATTAATTCAGTTGTGGGGAGAGTATAATCGAGGTTATGTTGATACGATTGTGTTTTTGGGGGGAGGCATGAATCCGGAAAGCGATCATCAAACTTTAATTGACGGGCCTTTATTAGATGCATTTCAAAATATTAAAGTTGCAAAATTCGGAGTTGAGCCTAGTTTTGTAACTCAGTCGTACATGCACTTATACCAGTCCAAATGTCAAGGAACCGTGGATAATATTGATACCCCCCCTGGCGAGGTAACTTTGGTTTATTTATTGGCTTCCGGGAAAAAAGGATTTTATGGTGTTAAAGATACTGCCCGTTCGTTTATCCCGGAATTTAAGCTTAATTATTAATATTGAAAAACGGGAAGTGATTTTGGTGGGAACTTCTATAGATAGCTTAACAGTATTAATTCCGGCTTACAATGAAAAAAAGACGATTCAGGCGACAATCCAGGCTGTTAAGAACAGTGGGCAAGTTGACCAGATTATCGTAATTAACGATTGCTCTCAGGATGAGACCAGCCGCCTTGCGAAAGAGGCCGGCGCAGAAGTCTTGGATTTGCCTCGAAACCTAGGCAAAGGCGGGGCTTTAAACTGCGGACTTAAAATGGCTACCGGAAATATTATCGCCTTGCTCGATGCCGACTTAGGCAAAACAGCTTCCGAAGTAACCAAGTTAATTGAGCCGATACGCTCCAATAAAGCTGATTTAACGATTGGACGTTTTCCTCCTGCAGGGCGAAAAGGTGGATTTGGCTTGGTTACTCGTCTTGCCAAAAAAGGAATTCGCAGTTATACCGGTTTGGAAGTTTCCAGTCCGCTTTCCGGACAAAGAGTGATGCGTCGTGAAATTTTGAACCAAATTGGACCGTTTGAATCCGGATTTGGTGTGGAAGTGGGAATGACGATCGATGTTTTCCGACATGGTTTTCGGGTAAAAGAAGTGCCGGTCGTTATGAGCCACGCGGAAACCGGTCGGGACCTTGCCGGATTTCTTCACCGGGGTCGTCAATTTTGGGATGTGGCTTTGGTTTTAATCAGCCGACTTTTTATTAAGAGGTGAATCCATGGAACTGAGCGACGTTTTACAACCGATGTTGCTTTCGATCATTAAATATATTATTATCTTCCTGATTTCTTATTTTTTGGCTTTTTTTGCATTTCCTTTTATACAGGGACTTATTTATGAAGCTGGTTTTTTAAAATCGAATTATCGTGAAGAGCAGATCCCAGCTATTGCGGGGGTCCTTTTTGTGGCGTTATTACCTTTCATTACTATGATTAATATGCTATTTTCGGTAAATCCTCATTCCGACTCGATTTTATTTTTATGTATCGTCCTGGGAATGGGTTTTATGGGCTTGCTTGATGATCAAATGGGTAATCATAACTCCAAGGGATTTAAAGGACATTTTTTAGCTTTATTTCGCTCACGGCAATTGACTTCGGGGGGATTTAAGGCAATATTCGGGGCTTTACTTGCTCTCATTTTCAGCATTGCTACCGTTTTTCCTATCCAGTCGGCTTGGTGGCCCTGGGAACTCTTTCTTAACTTTATCCTTATGAGCTTGGCAACGAATATGATTAATCTTTTTGATTTAAGACCGGGCCGCGCCGGCAAAATATACTTGGCCGCCTTTATTATTATTATGGCATTCAGTAAAAACTTAGAGAATTATTTCGGACTTTTTTTGCCGATCCTAGCCATCCTGCTTTATTATTTACCATTTGATCTGAGGGCGGAGGTCATGCTGGGTGATGTTGGTTCAAATCTGCTGGGCGCCACTCTCGGAATGATGATGGTCTGGATGTTAAGTGATTTTGCGAAAATTGTATCCCTGGTCGTTATGTTGGCCTTACAGTTTAGCGCCGAAAAGGTTTCTTTTACCAAAGTGATTGAACGGAATGGATTCCTGCGCTATATTGATAATATAGGCCGGGAGCATAAATAGTTCAAAAATATCTATTATCAAGTTGATTATGGAAAGGTGGAAAGCAGTGAAGGATGTTGCAATTTATACAGATGGAGCTTGCTCCGGAAACCCGGGCCCCGGAGGATGGGGCGCCATCTTAATAGCCGGGGAGGTTGAAAAACAGTTATCCGGTTATGTGGAAATGACGACGAATCAACGAATGGAGTTACAAGCTGCGATCAGTGCATTATCGGCGCTTAAATTTTCCTGCAAGGTAAAACTACATTCGGACAGCGCCTACCTGATCAACGCATTTCGTCAAAATTGGCTTCAAAATTGGCAGCGTAACGGTTGGATGAATTCACAAAAAAAACCTGTTGAAAATCAGGATTTATGGATGGAACTAATTGATTTAAATCAGTTTCACCAAATTGAATGGATTAAAGTACCGGGACACAAGGATAATGTCTATAACAATCGTTGCGATCAGTTGGCAAGAAAAGCCGTGGAGTTAAAATCTTCACGATGAGGCTTTTTAGATATTTATTTAGAATTGAGCTTCATAAATTTGTATTTTAAAAATAGCTCATTAAAATATAAAAATTTATGGAGCCAATCGTTGGAAAGTTCGTTATAATAATAAGTAATTTGAGTTTTTACCACTAAAAGGAGTGAATGCATTTGTTAACAACAACTCAATTGAATGAATTACAGGAAAAGGCGCGTCAATTACGTGGCCATATTATCCGGATGTTAGCTGCCGCTAAATCGGGGCATCCGGGCGGCTCTCTATCCTCGGCTGATTTGTTAACCTATTTATATTTTCATAAAATGAAGATCGACACCCAAAATCCTCAAATGCCTGAACGCGATCGTTTTGTTTTAAGTAAAGGGCATTGTGCGCCGGTTCTTTATGCTGCGTTAGCAGAAAGAGGTTTCTTTGATATCAAAGAATTGACGACTTTACGTAAATTTCACAGCATGTTGCAGGGACACCCGGATATGAAGAAAACCCCCGGAGTGGATATTTCAAGCGGTTCTTTAGGCCAGGGATTATCGGTTAGTAATGGAATGGCGCTTAGCGCTAAAATGGACCACAAAGATTATCGGGTTTATGTTTTGATGGGCGATGGAGAACTTGAAGAAGGTCAGGTTTGGGAAGCGGCAATGACTTCAGCTCACTACAAACTTGATAATCTTACGGCTTTCGTGGATAACAACCGTCTGCAAATTGACGGAAAAGTTGAGGACGTTAAATCAATGACCAATCCGGCTCAACGTTTTCAATCTTTTGGATGGCATGTTATAGAAATTGACGGCAATGATATTGCCGCTATTGATAAGGCAGTTATTGAAGCCGAAAATACCAAAGGAAAACCAACCATGATCGTTTTACATACTATCAAAGGTAAAGGCGTTTCATTTATGGAAAACCAGGCTGGTTGGCATGGTATGGCTCCAAAACCGGAAGAGGCGGAACAAGCTCTTAAAGAATTAGGATTTTAAACGACATTATTAAAAAATAGGGGGATTTTCCATGAGTGATAGAATAGCTACCCGAGAAGCCTATGGAAATGCATTGATAAAATTAGGAGAATCAAATCCGAATATCGTTGTTTTGGATGCCGATTTATCAAAATCGACCAAAACTGCAGGTTTTGCTAAGAAATTTCCGGAGCGCTTTTTCCAGATGGGTATTGCCGAAGCTGATATGATGGCCACAGCCGGTGGATTTTCAACTACCGGAAAGATTCCGTTTGCCAGTACCTTTGCCATCTTTGCGACTGGCCGGGCCTATGATCAGGTTCGGAATACAATTGGTTATCCCGGCTTGAATGTTAAAATAGCTGCAACCCATGCTGGTCCCACAGTTGGAGATGACGGTGGATCCCATCAATCCATTGAAGATATCACATTAATGAGAGTCATTCCCGGAATGACCGTTTTAAACCCAGCCGACTCAGTGGAGACGGAAAAATTAATTTTTGCAGCCGCTGAGCATTATGGACCTGTTTATATTCGTCTGGGCCGCGAACCGATGCCGGTTCTCTTTGATGCTGATTATAAGCCGGAAATTGGCAAGGCTGTTCGTCTCAAAGATGGTAAAGCTGCGACAATTATCGCAACCGGCATTATGGTGGAAAAAGCCCTTCAAGCGGCAGAGATTCTCAGCCAAAAGGGCACAGTCGTCCGGGTTATTAATATTCATACGATTAAACCAATTGATACGGCGGAAATTATTAAAGCGGCTTGGGAAACCGGAGCCATAGTTACCGCAGAAGAGCATAGTGTTATCGGAGGCCTTTCCAGTGCTGTAGCTGAAGTGGTGGTCCAAAACCACCCGGTTCCAATGGAATTTGTCGGAATGAAGGATCGTTTCGGACAATCGGGGTCGCCTGCGGAGTTGCTTTCTGAGTATGGATTAACAGCTGAAAGTATCGTTGAAGCAGTTGAAAAAGTGATTGCCCAAAAAAACCCTTGATTTTAAGGAACTGATTTTGAACCTATGAATTCGGTTGAAATATCTTAAAATCGGTGCTACAATAAATTTAAATTAATAGCTCGGTAGGCGAGGTTCCTACAAGGATATGGGATGCTACCGCAGATGGTTGGAGACAACCTGAGCTGGTCAGCAGGTATTGCCGAATACTCAAGGCATTACCTAGTGCATCTTCACCGCTTTGTAGTGCTAAAGCTTGAACGAGAGTGATGGATTGATCGCTTTCACCACGCTCAGCTTTGGTGAGAGCTTTTTGTTTTCTTTGCTTTAATGAGTCTACAAGGAGGTAAAGACATGACTCCGATTAAAAGCTTTTATTTGAGCAGAATATTGGAAAGCAAGGTTTTCATAAATGATCGTAAAATCATTGGAAAATTAACTGAGTTGATTGCTACCAATGAAGAACCACCCCGGATAGCTTCTTGTGTGGTAAAAAGCCAGGACGGCACTATTAGAATCCTGGATTGGACATATTTTTCCATTACCAAAGTTCATAATAAATACCAAATTCGTTGTACTGGTGATTATGAAATCACTCCGTCCCCAAATTCCATTCGCTTGAAAAAACACATTTTGGATAAACAAATTGTTGATATTGACGGCAAAAAAGTGGTACGGGTTAACGATATCCGTTTGGCCCTTATTTCCACGGGTTTATACGTTGTTGCAGTTGATGTAGGTATCGAAGGATTGCTAAGGCGTTTAGGATTAGCAAAACCGACTCGAAAAGTATTTCAATTATTCGGTAAGAATATTTCCTCAAAATTCATCCTATGGAGTAATATGGAGGCAATTGGAACTCCACTAGTTAACTTGAAGCTTTCGACTCCTTCTTCAAAGTTGAACACCTTGCATCCTTCGGAGTTGGCGGATATCATTGAAGATCTTGATGTAAACACCCGGACTGCGATTTTCAGCGCACTTGATCATGATCGGGCTGCTGATGTTTTGGAAGAAATGGAAACCGAAGCGAAATCCAGTATTTTGGATCAACTATCGGTGGAAAAGGCCGCCGATGTTTTGGAAAAAATGCCTGCTGATGAAGTTGCAGATATCCTGGATGACTTGGAAGAGGAAAAAGCCGAAGAATTGTTGCAGGAAATGGACAAAGAAGCTTCCGCCGAAGTTCGGGAACTGATGGAGTATCCTGAGAATCAAGTCGGCAGTTTAATGTCAACCGATTATATATCTTTTAAAGAGCACATGACGGCGCAACAGACCATTCAGGAATTAAGAAGATTGAAGCCGGAATCCGATACGATTTATTACCTTTACGTCGTTGACGACCAGGAGAGATTGACTGCTATCGTTTCCTTAAGAGATTTAATCGTGGCGGAACCGGATATCAAGCTTGAACAAATCATGAACCGCAAAATCGTTTACGTTTATGATCAGGATAATATTAATTCCTTAGTAGAAATCATATCGAAATATAGCTTACTAGCAGTTCCAGTTGTTGACCAGGAGAATAAAATGGTGGGTGTGGTTATTATTGATGATGTGGTTTTTGAAATTTTAAAGTCTAAAAAACGTCGTCTATAATGGGTTCTTTGAAGCAGAGCGATTTTACGAGGAATGGTTGATTTATTAGCGCGTGTATTGGCGTGTATGCGCGATTTAAATCTTGACATGAACAGTTTGTCTATTGTATAGTAAATACAATTCATATTTATTTGGAATTAAATAAAAATTATTGAGCAAGCACTAGTAAAACGTTCTCTAAATAACTCGCGTGCGCACGCACGCGCACTCAATGATTGTGAACGTTTTACTTAAGTAGAGCGTATCTTCCCCATTTCTGATTACCATTTATTTACGATACGCTCTACTAGAGGCTGTTGCAAAAAACATTTGAAATCAATGAGATATAATATGCTGCCGCGATGGATATTCGGGCACCTTCATATTGTTTATCTCTATCGAAAAGTTTCTTTTTTGCAGCAGTCCCAAGTAGCCGGGCCTTAAAGGCAGCGGGATGAGAAACCGTGGGACATATTTTTGTCTCAGGGTTTTTTCGTATCATTATTAAGATTTTTTGAAGCAGATTCTTTTAAGGGGAGACCGCAAATGAATGAGAAAAAGAAAGCAGCCCTTGCCTCAGTCATTGCTGCGATTTTTTTGACCGTAATGAAGCTGACGGTTGGCATTATTTCCGGCAGTTTAGGTATTTTATCGGAAGCAGCCCATTCAGCTCTTGATTTAGGCGCTGCGGTGATTACTCTTTTTGCGGTGAAAATATCCGACAAGCCAGCTGATCGAGAGCATAATTATGGACATGGAAAAGTTGAAAGTTTTTCGGCGTTAATTGAAACGCTACTCCTTTTGGCCACTTGTGTTTGGATTATTTATGAGGCTTTGGAGCGGTTATTTGCCAAAAAGGGCAGCGATGTTACCAATACTTTCTGGGGAATTCTCATTATTGTGATTTCGATGGTAATCGATATTACCAGGTCTAAGGCATTGAAAAAGGCGGCCGATAAATATGGCAGCCAGGCTCTGGCTGCTGATGCCCTTCATTTCAGCAGTGATGTTTTAAGTTCTTTCGTTGTTTTGATTGGCCTCCTTTGTGTCACGGCGGGTAAGATTTTTCAATTGCCAGGTCTTAATAATGCGGACCCCATTGCGGCTTTGGGGGTTTCCCTATTGGTCATCATCATTAGCTTTCGACTTGGTAAACAAACCATTGAGGTTTTGCTTGACACCGCCCCGAAAGGGGTACTTAATCAAGTCCTGCATGAAGTGAATCAGATTAATGGAGTATTGGATGTCGCAAATGTAAGGGTACGGGCATCAGGGCCTAGGGTTTTTATCGACTTAAATGTAGGAATCGATAGAAATGAAAGCCATCGGGTAGTTCACTCCATTGTAGATGAAGTACGGGATAGGCTGGAACAGAAAATTGTCAATTCCGATGTCATGATCAGTACCTATCCGGTAGATTTGGCCGGAGATGATCAAGAAATTTATCATACTGTCAAAAAGGTAGTGGATAAATTTCCAGTTTGCACCAACATTCATAATATTCACATCTATGAAGTCGCTGGACAAAAATTTATTGCGATTCATTTGGAAGTTAAAGAGAGTATGACTTTGAAAGACTCCCATCATTTGTCCCATGAAATTGGTGATTTAATTTGCCAGGAATTGAATGATGTCAAGGATGTGAGTGTCTATTTTGAATATGTAAAACGGCAATGCATTTCCGCCCAGGATGTAACCGCTCAAAAACAGGATACAATCGCTAAGATATTGGAATTGGTCGAAATGGTACCTGAACAACTCCACTGTCATGACATCAAGATTTATAGTCAGGGCGGCAAATTAACCATTTTTCTCCATTGTGAAATGAAGGAGGAATATTCAATCGAACAAATTGAAACCCTTACTAAAGTGATTCGGGAAAAGATAGAGGCCAATATTCAGGCTATTGATAGTATTCATATTCATGTGGAACCCATTACTTAATATAAGCGAATAATCGCCAAAAAAATTAATAATATCCCCGGCAACACCAAGAGTACTTTTTTATTAATTTGCTGCAACAAGGTGACTTTTTGACCGATAAAAGTGCCTACATACAGAAATATTAATTGAAAAACTCCAATCGCCAAGGGAATGGTAGAAGAATAAAAGCCGGTTAATGCACTGCCAAATCCAACCCCGATGGCATCGACCGATAAGGCTAACCCTAAAAGTAAGGATTCCGGCGTATCGATGGCGCCGGACTTATCAACATCAAACTCCATTGGATTACGAATCACCTGAATCGTTATACCCAATGAGCGAATTGCCATTTTCCACATAGTTGGTTCTGTGGACTTTTCTGCCGCGTCTTTTAGCAAAGCTTGCACGATAATCCAAATTCCCATGAGGCATAATATGGAAATCCCTAAAATTTTGGCGAAAATAGGCGGTAAAATATATGAAAAAGCCCTACCGATTGTGATTGCCAGCCCAGCATAAACAATCGAAAAAAAACAGATCACAAGTTTAGATAGAAGTGGAATTTTGACTTTTTTTAACCCATAGACGAGTCCTACTCCGAGTGCATCAAGACTCAGAGAAGTCGCAAGCACAATTAGAGAAAAGATCATGGTAATGATTCCTCTCGCTGAATAGTCTTATGTTGTATTATATGATTTAAGCCCAATGAATGTTATTCACGAAAGATTTCTCCAACGCCTATCCTTAAGCCCTGGAAAAGCCGGTCTCCAAAAATCCCTTCCGTAATATTATCGTATTGAATCTCCGTCAATGATTTAGGATTTTTGCCATAGAATTTAAAAATTCCAACATGCGCACAAAAGGTCAAATGCACATATATTATACTAGCTAAAAACCGGAGGTTGATTATACAAGCGCGAACCAGCTGGTTTCCATTAGAGTTTAGCCAAAGACCTGAGTACCTGGAGGGTTAAGAGTGAATTTGCCACTATTATTCGGAATTTTAACTTACCTTTTCATACTCATTTCTCTTACTGCCTGGCTAACAAAATATCATCTGTTTCATGGCCATATGGATTTGCCCGACCAGACAAAATCAACGGAAGAAAATTCCTCAACGGCTTCAGAATTAATCAACCTTCCATTGAAAAAATCGGTAGCAACAACATCCGGTGATAGGTGTCCAGTTCAAGATGACCAGGGAGGTGCTAAAAAGTAATACGTATATGTTTCAAGGGGTTAATAAAAAAATATAAGGAGGGAAATATATGGACCCTTTAATTCGGGCAGAAGTGGTTATTGGTGAGAATACGAGGCAATTATTGGTTGAACGAAATGTTATTTTAACAATTCCAGCAATTAAAGTCCGGAATATCAATGCCCGGGTAATCAATATAACCACTGATGTCATTGCAGATAAAGTGGTCATTCAAGGGGTTTTGCACAAACAGATCTTCTTTGTCGGAGAAGATAATATTGTTCACCACCAGGCGGAGGACATTCCATTCAGTACCTTTATTGACGTTCCGGGAGCGGAGCCCGGTATGAACGTTCAAGTTGATCCGGTGGTTGAAACTGTTATTTTTAACTTACTGACACCAAATCTTATCCATCAAAAAGTGGTATTGGAATTCTTTGTAAAAATTACCGAGAGCAGACAACTTAATGTTGTTACCGGTAACGGCCCCTTAGTAAGAGTTGATCAGGTTGTAGGCGAAAATACCAAGCAAGAACTGTTCGAGAATATAGTCGCTCTTTCAACACCAGCTATCAAAATTGATGATATTACGGTAGTTATTCGTAATATAACAACTCATATCATTCAGGATAAAGTAATCGTTCAAGGCATACTCCATAAACAAATCTTTTTCATCGGCACCAATAATATCGAATTACATCAGGCCGAAGACATTGAATTCTCGACTTTTGTAGATGTACCAGGCGCAACTTTCGGCATGGATGTTGAAGTGGTACCAACTGTGGAATTTGTCAACTTTGAGCTACAAAATGCTACCACCTTAATTCAAAAAGTAGTCGTCGAATTCTTTGCCAAAGTTACTGAAAGTGTCCAACTTAACATCGTATTAGGCCCGGGAGCATTACTCAAACTTGAAACCGTAACCGGAGAAAATACAACCCAGATTTTGGTTGAGAATGTTTTTGGTTTGCCGATACCTACCGTCAAAATTCGCGAAATCGTTGCCAGTATCCGGGACATTGTAACCGAGGTCATTAATGATAAAGTGGTGATCCAAGGGATTTTACATAAGCAAATTTTCTTCATCGGCGAAGATAATTTGGAACATCATCAAGCTGAAGATATTCCATTCAGCACCTTCTTAGACATCATCGGCGCCACTCCTGGAATGAATGTCAGGGTTGATTCCAGAATCGAAACGATTCTCTTCGAACTTCTGGATAGTTCAACCTTACGTCAAAAAGTCGTCATCGAATTCTTTGTTAAGGTTACTGAAACTCAGCAGTTATTAGTACAGATTGTATCGCCGTATTACTTGTAATTCATGATGAAAATGTAAAAGTCCGACAAGGGATCGTTTCTAGAAACAGGTTGTTCAATTATGTTGAGCAACCTTCTTCTTTTTGAACGAACCTAAATATAATGCGTGTGAGGGTGATTTCCCCCTTCAAAATTTTCCTGCGGTTGATTTTTAAAGAACGGGCGGCATATAAATTATCGAGATGGATCGAAAAGGAGCCGCAATGTTCGAAGAACGGGTGGGGAGATTTAGCACGGTCACTCGATACCGGGAGCTTTTTTCTAAAGAGATTTTCCAAATCGACCTTTGTTTGCTGGAGGTTCGTTTGATGAACCGCAATCAAAATTTGTTTGCATCCGGAACGGTAAAGCGTCGGATTCAGTATATTGAATTAGGCGAGGCCCTTCGAAAAACAGAAGACTTAATCCAGTTTACTATCCCAATCGGCAAGTCTTTTGAGGGGTCGCTTTCGGATTTACAAACCGACTTATCTCAAGAGTATTTTGTTCTTCAACCTTCACCCCAAAATGCTCATTTTGCTATTTTGGAACAGGGATTCTTATTAAATGTCAAACCACTCACCCAGGTGGAAAAAGCGCCAGAGTACAATAAAATAAGAGTAAATTCCGTAACCAGCCAGGGAAAAGACAGTACTCTGATTCAAATTCCTTGTAAGCTTGCAAGACCCTGTGGCGAACCGCAAAGTTTTATTGGTAAAGTCGAGTTTACGGACCTTTCAGCCCTTCCCATCGCAGTGGCTGAAATTGAAGGAACCATTCATAAGGCGTTGGATAAAAATTTTTTCAAGGAGAAGGTCAGTCTATTGGTAAATGTTCCAACTCCAAACCGGGATCAAAAATTGTCACTTTACGGTGATATTCAGGAGGTGGAGTGGCAGTCAGATGGGGTTGATGCATTGGGCGGCATGATGACTTTTCTTTTAGACTACCGATGGTATCTTACAACATATCGTGAGTTATCATGTTTAAAGCCTGGTATAGGCGATACTTTACCGTTCGAACAAATCGAAACTTTAGCGCCGAAAGATAAGGGGAGCTTTCATTTCCTAAAATCGTTTCGGGTTGAAATGCCCAATGTAAAAGAACTCATTGAAATTAAATTGGAAGAACTTCATTACGAAAATTCCGAAACCAAAAAAGGCATCCTTTTGCGTGCTGATATAACGCTGGGGATTACTTTTATAAACTTGGACGGAGTTGAACAATATCAAGAATACCAAACCGTTATCGATGAATTATTCCCCGCTTTTACTTCCAAGAGTCCCCATTCGATTATTGAGGCTGTTTTGGAGAGTAAAATTGTCGAATCCAATATCCGGAACCAGCATCTGAATATCATTCTCGGTTTCCAATATAACCCTCAAATCTACCAAAAAGAGGTAACTGCGATTGTAAGAGACGATTCTTCTGCGGAAGTAATAGAAGCCAAGGCATTTTTCGGTGGAAAAATTTATTCTTTCAGTGTTGATGAAAACCTCCCGTTGAAATTTCATCCGCTGCGGATTATCAAAGTGTTCGGCAGGGTATTGGAAATTAGCGGAACGGTTCATGAAGGCTGGGTATCCATCCGAGGAACGATAGTCATCAATATCCGGTATATTGATCACCTGCGACAAAATCGAGAGGATCACTTTCAGCGGATTTTTCAAAATTTTTGTATATGGGGACAAGTGAAACCGGAAATGGAACTGGAATTTTTCTGTGAACTGGAATATGAACACTTTCAACTTACGGATATAAACATCGACTATCAATGTTTGGTTAAGGCCCGGATGAAGGCTTTTCATCAAAAGAGAATTGGAGTTAAAATCGCAACGGAGTTACCTCAACCGGCTCCTATGGCTTCAATTGACTCACTACAAAATGTAGAGTTTGCGACAAATTATAAGGACTTAGGGTTGGAGTGGAATCTTCCCCTGCTAAAGGGTGATCTTCAAGAGATTGCCAAAAGCGAGGTTCGGATTTCCCAATTCAAGTACCAGTACTCTGAAAATGCAATTTTAATCAAAGGTTGCCTCACCGGAGAGATCGAATATTGGGATCAAAAACAATACCTTCAAAAGTTATCCCTGGAATTGCCGTTTTGGCGATTTATTCCCAATGAAGAGTCGAAACAATGCATGAATCGTAAATTATTTCCGGAGATTCGCAATTACAGTTATCAGCCTTTACAGGCGGTGCCCTGGATGAAGAGGCGACTTAAAATTCATTTGGATTTGGGACTTTGCACAATTTAGGAGGAATATCAAGTTGAAAGTGTTATTGCAAAACCGCGGTAGTTTTCGAAATTCGGTTGCCGGAGACGGAATTCAGCTTCTTAAAACTCAGGAATATTTGAAAAAAATAAATATTGACGCCGATATCAGTTGTGATCCGCAAGTTGATCTAGGGAAATACGACTTAGTTCATTTATTTAACCTTATGCCGATAGATGAAATTTATCCGCTTTTCCAGAATGCCCGGGATCAAAAGAAAAAAATTGTTTTGTCAACGATATATTGGAATCCCGAAGAATTTTTGCTGCAAAACGCGAATTTACAACATCTGAAGGATTGGTGGCAAAAAAGCATGCCGATGCGGGAAGAAATGCTCCGGGGGGTCGATTTGATTCTCCCCAATTCAAAATTAGAACTGACCGTGATTGAAAAAGAATTTTCACGGGTCCCCAAGGCAAGAATCGTGATTAACGGGGTTGACCGAGCATATGCTTTGGCAAGAGCGGAATCTTTTGTCAATCGCCATGGATGGCAGGATTTTTTACTTTCAGTGGGGAGAATTTGCCGGCGTAAAAATCAATTGGCCATCATCCAGGCAGCCAAGAATATAGGATTACCTCTGGTGTTACTGGGCCCTGTCAATGATGGCCTGTATTACCGGGATTGCCGCCGGGCATCTGCAGGCCATAAGGTATTGTTTATTGACAGTCTTACTCAAAAAGATTTGAGTTCCGCTTATGCAGCCGCCCGGGTTCATGTTTTGGCAAGCTGGTATGATACTCCCGGCCTTGTATCTTTGGAAGCCGCCCTGGCCGGATGCGCGGTTGTCACAACGGTACGCGGCTGCGCCAAAGAATACTTGGGAGACTTGGCCCACTATTGTAACCCCGCCAATGGAAAAAGTATTGAAAAAGCGCTGGAAAAATCTTGGCTGGCCAGGAGAAACAACGAATTAAAATCGCATGTTTTGAATTTTTTTACCTGGGAAAGGGTGGCCGAACAAACTTTAACTGCTTATAAAAGCGTGTTGGAGTCTTTTTAATTTCTATTTTCAATCTGCTCGGGCTCGGTGATTTCCGGAACCGCAGGAACATTTTCGCCGGGGTTAACGAGCAATTCCAAATTCTGTTCCGGAGTTGGGGTTACCTCTTCAGAAACTTCCTCGTTGATTTTCGGTTTGATGATTGGAGTTAAATGGTGGATTTGGGGTCGCTGCTGAAGATGAAAGAAGGCTTCCAAAATCCTTCGGGCAATAGGAGCGGCTCCGCCGGAACCGGAACCTCCTTGTTCAACAAAAACCACGATCACAATTTGGGGTTTATCAGCCGGCGCATAACAAGCAAATACTCCGGAATTATCATAAGGTGGCTTTTGAGCAGTTCCGGTTTTTCCGGCAATGGGATATTTATCCGTCGGGAAACCTTGAAACGCGGAAGAAGCGGTTCCTCCATCGCCGATGACTTCTTTTAAACCTTGTTCAATGATGGATTGAACCCCATGGGGAAAGTTTAAATCAACCACCAATTCACGGGTAAACTTGGAAATCAACCTACCGGAAGGAGTTGTTATTTTTGAAACGAGATGCGGCCTGTAAATTTTGCCATTATTGGCGATAGCCGCATAAACATTTGCTAATTGCAGGGGAGTTACTGTAAGATAGGTTTGTCCGATCCCGAGCATGGCGGTTTCGATTGGGTGCCATACTTTTTCCCGGGTATTTTTATATTTCCAGACCGGATCGGGGACCAATCCCGAGCATTCCCCGGGATATAGGTTTAGCCCGGTGGGTTTGCCTAAACCAAACAGGCGGGAGTAGTCCGCAAGTTTTTTAACCCCCACTCTCCGGCTAAGTTCAGCCATGACCACATTGCAAGAATTCTTTAACCCCTCAACAATCGTTTCATGACCATGTTTCCTGGGACCCGAGGCGGCGGTCGCTACCCAGCAAGGAAAATTTTTCTTCCATATCGGATCATAGCCATTGCAATAAAATTTATCCGCCAGGGTTGCTTTATTTTCCAATAGAGCGGATATCACGGTGATCGGCTTAAAAGTAGATCCCGGCGCAAACTCGCCTTGAATGTTCCGGTTGGTTAAGGGATGAAATGGATCCTGATACAGTTTATCCGCGGTTTCCTGGGGCATAACTCCAATAAACCAATTGGGATCAAATCCAGGTTTGCTGACCATGGCCAGAATGTTTCCATTTCGGGGATCGAGGGCTAAAACTGTTCCGGATTTGGCATTTTTATATCGGGTATGTTTTTGGAGGGCGATCAACTGTTCATCCAGAGCCTTCTCGGCAGCTTCCTGGATTTTCAGGTCAATCGTCAAATGAATGTTATTGCCGGGAATGGTGTCGGTTTTATCGATTAACCGTAAAGGCCGGCCATGAATATCCACTTCATAAGTCTTCCCGCCGCTATTTCCACGCAAGAACTTTTCATAGGTTCGTTCCAAACCGGTTTTTCCGATACTATCACCCAAATGGTACCCCTGATTTTTCAATTCATGTAATTCCCGTTGATTAATTTCCCGAACGTATCCAAACAAATGGCAGGCTAAATCTTTGTATGGGTAGTAACGTACCGGCGCTTCCTGAACTTCCACTCCTTGCAGGTTGAATTTGGATTCTAAAAGTTTAATGAAAGCGGCCGAATCGATATCTTTTTTTATGGTCAGATATTGATAAGGAATAGATTGAATTTCAGGATTCTCCAACTTTGTTTGGAGTTCCAATTCATTCATTCCGATGATACGACATAACATTTTTTGAGTTTTCGTTTTTTTATTGATATCATCCGGAACCACCAACACGTTATGGGATATTCGGTTGGTGACTAAAACCTGGTTATTCCGATCATAAATCATTCCCCGAGGAGCATCGCTTTTAATCATTCTGGTTTGGTTTTCCCTGGATTTAACCATGATTGAGGCGCCCTCCATAATCTGGAGGTCCCATAAGCGGGCAAAAAGGATCAAAAAAGCGACTACTACCATACCGAAGAGCTGTTTAAATTTTTTTTCCAGTTTTCGTATGCGATCATTATCCAAAGCCGATCCCCGCTTCAAAAATATTGATAAACATACTTAGTATAAGTAAAAGTATGGGAAAATATTCCTGGGCACTCTTTGTAACAGTCACAAAGTTTGGAAGTTGGGTAAAAGGCATTAAAACTTATTTAAAATGGCGTAAAAATTTATAAAATGAATTATCCGTCCATTATAATAGACAAATAAGGATATCATGCCTTAATTTATTAAAAATGAGGAAATATGAATGGGAAATAATCGATTGAAACAGGAAGATCATTGCTTTGAATGTTTGCGGAACGTTAAAGGAGTTTGCGCGGCGTTTAAAAACAAACAATGGCCATGTTGGGCCTTTATAAATGACAAAGCAGAATATGAAATACGGGAAAGAGAACGTAAGAATTATCTCGAAAAACATGATATTGCCTAAAATATTCAGGGCTTCCGGTTTTAAGAAGCCCTGTTTTTATTATCGTTTTGGCATGGGCGGCTTTGGAAGGATTTCTTCAATCGCTTTGGCCTGCTCCGGAGTGATGGTGCCATCTTTGACCAAAGCGTCGAGCGGACCCTCTTTTCCTTGGGGTGGCTGGTTATCCATTGGTTTGGGCGGCGGGCCGTTTTTGCGTATATCTTGAAAGTATTGTATAACGGCATCTTCTTGACTTTGAGTGATTACTTTTCTTTCAACCAGTTTATCCAGTTTATTTTTAAATTCCGCTTCCATTTTGGATGGATCGGGCGGGGGACCCGGTGGGTTTTCCGCAATGCACATTGCGGTGACTCCTAATAACGATAACAAAAAAAATACGGCGAGAATTTTTTTCATAAGTATATTACCCTCCTTTTTGGTGGACTATATTTTTGATCATACATGGAAATTATGTCCATCCGGTGAAGGTATTGTGTTTGAATTGCAACTTTTTAAAATATTATCGGATGTTGAACCGACCAAATTTGAGGTAAACGAGGAGTTTAAAAAGATTGAATGAGGATTTCACGGGTGCTTAATCAGGATTTAGTTCAAATTTTAATGTGTTTTTCGTCGTTATGAGTTATAATAATATTAACAAGGGATGTTGCTGGTTTGAAGAGAGAGAATCTCATCTATCGATTGATAGAAGGAGAATCTGGTTATCGCAATGGAGGCGATAGCCGATACATAACCCGCAAATCGACCGGGAGAAGCGGGCAGGTAATGAAGACAGATATCAATGTCCGAACCTGAAACCGGTCATCATCAGACCTTTTTTGAAATTGGCGCTGGTTAGAAGGCCAATTTTTTTTCTGAAATAATGAAGGCCATCCCTGAATATTTATGTTCGTTGTCATTTTGAATTCATTTTTAATCGACTTTGAATTGGAGGTAACCGATGAGTTTACGGGAAGAAGCTTTGGCATTACACAAGGAGCACCATGGAAAAATTGCGGTGGCCAGCAAAGTCCAAGTAAGGGATGGTAAGGAGCTAAGCTTAGCCTATTCTCCGGGAGTCGCCGAACCTTGCAAAGAAATCGCTAGGGACCCGCTTCTGAGTTATGACTATACCAATCGCGGCAATATGGTCGCTGTGGTATCGGATGGCACTGCCGTATTGGGTCTGGGTGACATAGGGCCTGAAGCGGGCTTGCCGGTTATGGAAGGAAAAGCCATTCTTTTTAAAAATTTCGCCGACATTGACGCTTTTCCAATCTGTCTTGGCACCAAAAAAGTTGAGGAAGTCATTCAGGCCGTGAAGTGGCTGGAGCCCACTTTTGGCGGCGTCAATTTGGAAGATATATCGGGCCCGCGCTGTTTTGAAATCGAGGAGAGATTGAAAGCCTTGATGTCAATTCCGGTATTTCATGACGATCAGCACGGCACGGCTGTGGTTTGCGTGGCCGGATTGTGGAATGCTCTGAAAGTAGTCCGCAAAGATATTTCTAAGATAAGAATGGTCGTGAATGGAGCCGGTGCGGCCGGTATCTCCATCGCCAAACTTTTAATCGCTTGCGGTTTGTCACCGGAAAACCTGAGTATGTGCGATAAGAGCGGATTATTATACCCCGGGAGCAATCCTGATAACCCCTATATGGAAAAGATGGCCGCACTCACCAATCCCCGGGGCCGCAAGGGGACTCTCGCCGATGCCTTGACCGGCGCCGATGCTTTTATTGGTGTTTCAGCCGCCAATATTGTCAGTGCGGAAATGGTAAAAACGATGGCTCCCGGGGCGGTGATATTTGCCATGGCCAATCCGGCGCCTGAAGTCATGCCTGAAATTGCTCTGGGAGCCGGAGCCGTTATCGTGGGGACCGGCCGTTCGGACTATCCGAACCAAATCAACAATGTTTTGGGTTTCCCGGGTATTTTCCGGGGGACTCTTGATGTGCGCGCCAAAGAGATCAATGAACCGATGAAGGTGGCGGCGGCCAAAGCCATAGCCGGTATCGTGGCTGCCGATGAACTGGCGGTAGATTACATTATCCCCAAACCTTTTGACCGCCGGGTGGTGCCCGCGGTGGCTCTGGCTGTGGCCAAAGCGGCGATGGACAGCGGGGTGGCCAAGACTCCAAAAACAGAGCAGGAATTAATTGAGGGACTGAAAAAAAGAGGGTTATGATAAAATTCGGATAAATCAGGAAAAAGGCTTGATGTTTAGACTACTAACCGCTATAAAGTGTTTTTTATATGCCCTGGTTTTTATTTTGGCAATTCATAAAACTTCAGTCAGTTTTGAACTGGCGGTAGTAATGATTATCATATTAATCAGCGGATTTTGGCGCAGTTTTGGACGGTATACCCAAAAAAAAGTAAATGTTTTTACTTTGTTACTGGATTTAATTTTGGTTTTTTGTTTTGCCTTACTCTCAAAAAGCGGCCACTACGATAAACTTTTTATGATTTATTTGGCCGAAGGTACGGCGATATTGCCCAAGCCACTTGTTTTTGTTTATGGTGTACTTGCAACAACCGCCAGTATGGGGGCTACAGCATTACATAACTTTAAGGAATACGGGCAGCCGTATTTACCCGGATTTTTCGAGTTACTGCTATATGCATTGGTGTTTGTGTTGGTTTGGAGTGAAAGACGGCAACGGGAAGAAAGATTAGTCTATGAAAAGTTGACGAAGGAATTGCGATACGTTAATCTGCAACTGCAGAAAAGCATGGCTTTGAACGAAAGTCTGGCTTCCGAGGCGGAACGAAGACAACTTGTTGGTGAAATTCATGATAGTTTGGGATACCATCTTACCGGTTTGCTTTTGACTCTTGAAGCTGGAAAAAAGCTGGTGAGCCACGATGAGGAAGCTGCAAAAAATTATTGGGATAAAGCACTCGAACTTTCCCGGGTTGCTATTCTTTCGGTACGGGAATTGGTTACGGTAAAAAAGGAATCGAAATTTGAATTTGAATTGACTTCCCGCCTAAAGGAAATGGCACGGGAGGTTCAATCATTAACCGGATTGCAGATTGATATTAGGATTCAGGATATGAGGCTTTCGGGCAAAGAACAGTTTGTAATGTATCGCATTTTTCAGGAAGCGCTCACTAACACCTTGCGTTACGCCAATGCCAGTCGGGTTAAAATCGTCATTACCGGCAACCAGGAATGCCTGGATTTCTCCTATGAAGATAATGGCGAAGGGACTAATCGGATTGAAGCCGGCAATGGTTTAAAGGGCATGAACCGCAGAATTTTAGAGATGGGCGGCGTCATTCATTTTCAGTCTCAAACAGGTATGGGCTTTAAAATTGACGGGCGTATTGCTGGACGAAGGAAAAATAATGAATAAAATAAAGATTTTAATTGCCGACGACCAACCGATTGTTTGTGAGGGGTTAAACGTTATTTTAAAACTTGAAGAAGATTTTGAAGTTGTCGGTATTTGCTATAATGGACAAGAGACGCTGGATTTTTGCAGGCAAATTCAGCCGGATATCATATTAATGGATGCGCGGATGCCGCAATTGAGCGGAATTGAAGCAACCAAAGAAATCAGTCAATTGTTTCCCAAGATTAAGGTACTGATTTTGACGACTTTTAATGAAGAGACATTGATTTATGATGGATTGAAGAATGGCGCCAAGGGTTTTTTACTGAAAGATACAGAACCCGATGAGTTATGCAAAAACATCAGAACCGTTCATGCCGGAGGGGCTTGCCTTCATCCGGAGGTAACATTAAAAGTGCTAGGGATGATTTCAACTCAAGGGAGAGGAATTACAGCCGATAACGTATCCGGTGACTTTGAGCAATTGACCGGTAGGGAAAAGGAAGTATTGAATTTGATTGGCAGAGGCTTATCAAATATTGAAATAGCCAATGGATTGTTTATAACCGAAGGAACAGTAAAAAATCATGTCAGCAATTTACTTGCCAAGCTTGGCGCTAGAGATAGGACACAATTAGCGATCTTGGCCCAGAAAAATATGACTTAAGTAAGAGAAATTTCTAACCCTGGATAGATGCGCAATATCGCCCTCATCTTTAATATAAAGGTGAGGGGTTTTTTTTGGGTACAAAATCATTTTTTACAGGAGACAAGATTATGAAACATAAAAAAACAATGTCCGCCGTGTTAATCATTTTTCTGGTTTTGTTTATTTCCGTATTTTTTACCGTATTTCAGATAAAAACAGAAACCAAAGATTTGTTCCGGATGAACAAGGAGCTTCAAGAAGAAGGCTATTACATGGCCGAATTTGAATTCAAAATGTTGGGGATAGCTCACTGGCTAGATAAAGGATGTTATTACACGGCACTGTCGCGGTTTAACCAGTTGCACAAACAATTAAAATCGAAAGCGGGATTAATTAAAGTCCCGCGATTTACGAACAAAGAAGCGGAAATGGAATTTTATCTGAATCTTCAAAATCCGCGGACCGGCGCATTTATGGATGATAGCTATCCTTACTGCACTTATAACGAGGTTACTGAAAATGTATTAAACCATCTTGAGGCCTTGGCTAAGGAAACAGGAAAGCCCTTACGGTTAAAATATCCCCTCAAATACTTGGATGAGATTAACACGCCTAAAAAGCTTAAGGCTTTTTTGGATGACGTATCCAAAGTCGGCTGGATTGCCTCTAGTTTTCCGCAAACCACTTTTGTTTTCGCCAGAAGCCTGCTCAGTTATTACAACGGGGAAGGCGTCATCGGGCAGAGTAAGTTGTATGATTTTTCTCCGGAATGGAAACAGGCTTTATTACAATGGTTCTATGAAAATCAAGACCCACGGACTGGTTTTTGGGGCCCCAAATCACGAATAAGCGCCAATTTATGGAAGAAAGATTTGAACAACACGGCCTCAATTATCAAAGTATTCGTTGATAGAAACGGCAATGACATTCAGCGGTTATTTCCTTTGCGATACAAAAAAGAGATGTTTAAAACGGCTCTTGAGGTTATGTCCGAACCCATGCCCGCCGACACCGATTTGGATGAGTGGCATGAATGGGCATTAATAATGGGAAAAGGCACAGCCATGCTGACCCGATATTTATGGAAAGACGCTTCTCGCGGAGATAAAGCGAAGGCTAAAGAATTGATGGCCGGTTTTGTTACGATCAGCTTTAAAAAGTATTATGTTGCGGAGGAAGGAGCATTCAGCTATTATCCTGATACAAAACATGCCACTTTAGATGGCACGGGCGGAAAAATGGCAGAGTTTACCGACATGGGTTTTTTTTCGGCGGAAAAGCAAAAATATTTATGGGGAAATCCTGAAGACAGGATGTTTGACCTTGGCATGCGCGTTGTGTCAAGACTTACCGTTCATGATATGGCTAAAATCACCAGTCATCCGGAAATCAACGCGTTACGTTTTTATGATACGATTCCTGACTTCGGCGATCTGGTATCGGGAGTTTTCGCGGTTGCATACCCGCAAAAAACTTCCGTTCTGGACATCATGGATTTTACTCCCAAAGTGAAACATTGGCTTGATACCACTTCACAAAGCATGGGAAATTGGGTTTCCAAAGAAACAACCATGCAAAAATTGGATTCTTTGAAAGTAAACAAAGTTGCTGTTTACAAAGATGAAATCCCGCTGGAAATCATCACTGAATCTTTGAAAAAGAATGGATTAATTGAGGTGATCGGCTTCGATGTTTTACAAACGCCGCGATATAAAATTACTTTTGAATTACAATCAAACCCTTATTTTTAAAGAAAATAACTAACAAAAACATGATGAATCTCATTTGTGGTATTTATCTATGGATACCGGCATATCTTTTTATGGGGTGAATAAAGAATGTCGGTATCTGTCAAGATTTTAATCGTAGCGGTACTTAATTTCGCGGCCTTAATTTACCTGGTCGTAAAGTTATTAACCAGCGGCAACCATTTAGCCGGAAGTTTGAAGTTGGCCTGGGATTTTATCCTGGGTAAGCCGGATCAGACGGATTACCCGATTTACACCCGGATGATCTGGGTACCTATTCTCAGAAAATCCTGGTGGTTTATGTTGATCATCTATTCCTTGTCCTGGATTATCACGGATAATCTTTATATGGATATTGGGATTGTCTTCCTGATTTTCATTCATGTTTTTTGGTATCTTTATGCATCCATGATTTTCAAAACCAAGTATGACCGGATTCTGCATTTTACCGCCGATTGGGGAATCATTTATAAGGAAATTCCCCGGGATTCTTTTCTGTTGGAGAAAACCTTGGCTGAACTGGACTTGCGAAAAAAAAGTCTCCTGATTCTCGCGATTGAACGAAATCATCAATTAAATCCTTTTCCCAAAGGGTTGGAACGGCTCGAAGCCGGTGACCGCATTGTAATGTTTGGCGATTTAGGAGCATACCAGAGTATTCTGAATTCACCTTGAGTGAAAATGCCGATGGTATTTTGTACAATGATTTACTTGACAGAGATCCCAAAGCTAACTATAATGAATATATTATTGGAAAATTTTTTGTTTCAAAAATCTGAATTTTAGGATGAGTTCAATGGATCCCTTGGATCATACAGAAGAGATTAGTGGAGATTATGTTGTTGTCCGGGCATTGGAAGATGGTGTCACCATTATTGGATTGACCCGAGGAAAAGACACCAAATTTCATCACACCGAAAAGTTGGACCGGGGTGAAGTGATGCTGTTTCAGTTTACCGAACATACTTCAGCCATGAAAATTCGTGGTAAAGCCGAAGTTTTCACAAAACACGGTCAAATCCAAAGCGGCAGGGAATCATAGCGCCAGGCGCTAAAGTTAGTATAGTCTATAATAGTTGAGGGGCTGCGAAGCCCGTAGAAGTTGGGATAAACCCGTTTTCATAACGGAGATCCCGGAGCATAGGGGCTATAAAGCCCGCCAGTAGAGGGACGATTGGTGTCCAAGTTGAGATGAGCTGAGCAGTCAGGGTGAATGAAGACCAGACTCTTGGTAGTCTGGTCTTTTATTATATCCAGGAGGAGCCGAGATGAGCATGAGTGAAGCTTTTTTAGAAAATCTGCCCTTGGTCCGGGCAAACGGTAAGGCCAGCCGGTTTTTGATAGGCGGCGTTGAAGTTGGGGGAAACGAACCGGTGATCATCGCCGGACCCTGCGCCGTGGAATCAGCCGGTCAAATTCTTGAAATTGCCCGGAGAGTAAAAGAGGAAGGCGCTCAAGGCCTGAGGGGAGGGGTCTATAAACCCCGGAGTTCACCCTATAGTTTTCAAGGCTTGGGTGAAGTGGGGCTGGAGTATTTGACACAGGCCCGGGAGAAGGCGGGCTTATTTACCGTGGTGGAAGTAACCAGCATTGAGCAGATAGGCCAGGTAATGGACTACGTGGACGTAATCCAAATCGGGGCCCGCAATATGCAGAATTTCGAATTGTTAAAAGCAGTGGGGCGGATTCAAAAGCCGGTTTTGTTGAAAAGAGGCTTTTCAGCCACCATTCAGGAGTTACTTCAAGCAGCCGAATATATTTTGTATGAAGGAAACCCTCAGGTGATTCTGTGTGAACGGGGAATCCGTACTTTTGAAACCATTACCCGCAATACTCTGGATATTAACGCGATCCCTCTGCTGAAACAATTAACGCACTTGCCGGTTTTTGCCGACCCCAGCCACGGAACCGGCCGCAGCGACCTGGTCATTCCGGTCGCCAAGGCAGCTCTTTCCGCCGGCGCCAACGGTCTGATTATCGAAGTCCACCCCAATCCCGATAAAGCCCTTTCCGATGGAAACCAGTCATTGGATTTTCAAGGTTTCGCGGATCTAATGAAAGAATTAAAACTACCCAAAGAACGAAACACCCATCGTATTAAGACTCAGGTTTTACCCTCATTTGAAAAGTTCACCGAAATCATAGCCGAAAACGACTACCATTACATTCCGGTCCAGGCCGAGTTTATCACGGATTCCGAAACCCCGGTGACGGTTTTTGCCAAACTCGCCGAAGGTACGGGACGCTTTTTACTGGAAAGCGTTGAACGGGGGGAACAAGTCGGCCGGTATTCGTTCATTGGCTGGGATCCCTTGGTAACTTTGAAAGCTACGGGTAGCCACACCGAGATTACAGACCAACTATCCGTCAAGAAAATCAACGATCAAGATCCGCTGGCCATCCTCAAAGAGACATTGGATTCTTTGAAGGTTGCGCCCACCATCCACCGGGAGAAATTTTTCGGCGGAGCGGTCGGCTATATTGGTTATGATTACATCCGGCAAATCGAAAAGATACCCCTTTTAAAACCTGTCGTCATTGAAATGCCGGATCTTTACTGGATCATACCCCGATACCTGACAACCTTTGACCATGTATCCCATAAGGTAACCATTATTGTATTGGCGAAGGTTGATCAAGCCGACTTGGAGCGAACATACCAAAAGGCCGTCGCCGATTTGGAGGAAATTATCGCCAAATTTCATAATTCCGTCGATTTGCAACCCCTTAGCGATTTTCAGGAAACCGGCCGGGCAACCCAAAGCAGTTCGTTGACAAAGGAGCAATATATGGAGAGGGTCGAGAGGATAAAAGAGTACATCAATGCCGGAGATGCTTTTCAAGTGGTTTTATCCCAGCGAATCGAACAGCCCTTTGAGGGGGATCCGCTGTTGTTTTACCGTTTGCTCCGGACGATTAATCCCTCTCCTTATTTATTTTATCTCGATTTTGGCCAATTCCAGCTGGCCGGCTCCTCTCCCGAAGTCATGGTGCGAAAGGAAGAGCAAACCGTTACATTAAAACCGATTGCCGGGTGCAGGCCCCGGGGTGCCTCCGCGGACGAAGATGAACTGCTGCGTCAAGAACTGATCCGGGATGAAAAAGAACGGGCTGAACATACCATGCTGGTGGATTTGGGCCGCAACGATCTGGGCAGAGTCTGTAAGTTCGGGACTGTGAGTGTCGCCGACCTGATGAATATCGAAAATTATTCCCATGTGATGCATATTGTATCCACAATATACGGCGAACTGATGCCCGCTTATTCCGGAGTGGATTTGCTGCGGGCCGTGTTTCCAGCCGGAACTCTTTCCGGCGCTCCCAAAGTCCGGGCCATGGAAATTATCGAAGAAATGGAACCGATTGAGCGGGGCTTTTATGGCGGCGCCGTTGGATATTTGGGCTTTAACGGCAATCTGGATACCTGCATTACCATTCGGACCGTTTTATTTAAGGACCATAAAGCGGTTTGCCAGGTAGGAGCGGGAATAGTGGCGGATTCGGTTCCCGAAACGGAATATCAGGAAACCATGAATAAGGCAGGGGCTTTACTGGCAGCGCTGGCGAAAGTAGGTGGGGGAGCATGCTAGTGATTATCGATAATTATGATTCATTTACCTATAATTTGGTGCAATATTTCGGTGAACTCCGGGCTGAAATCAAAGTCTTCCGGAATGATCAGGTTACACTTGATGAGTTAATCAGCCTCCATCCCGATCAGGTAGTAATTTCCCCCGGCCCCTGCACTCCCAAAGAAAGCGGGATTTCTCCCGGAGTGATCCGGCATTTTTCCGGCAAAGTTCCCTTGCTCGGCGTTTGCCTGGGCCATCAGTGTATCGGGGAAGTGTTCGGAGGAAAAGTCATCCGGGCGCCCTCTCCGGTGCACGGAAAGATTTCTGTCATCCGTCATACCGGACGGGGTATCTTTCAGGGAATACCGGAAATCTTTGAGGCGGTCCGTTATCATTCCCTGGTAGTCGAAAAAAAGTCGTTCCCATCCGAACTCGAAATCACGGCCACCACCGACGACGGTTTGGTAATGGGACTCCAGCACTTGAAGGATCCGACCTACGGGGTTCAGTTTCATCCGGAATCGATTTTTACCGTAGTTGGAAAGAGCTTGCTGGAGAATTTTTTGAAAATATAGAGGAGATGAGCGTAGATGCTGAAGGACAGTTTAGCTAAGTTAATCCGTAAGGAAGACTTGACGGAAGCAGAGATGGTTGAGGCTACCAATTTGATTATGGAAGGTCAGGCTTCCCAGGCCCAGATCGGTAGTTTTCTAACGGCCTTGCGGCTCAAGGGGGAGACCGTAACCGAGATTGCCGGGGCGGCTAAGGTTATGCGGGAAAAAGCTTTAAAAGTCAAATATGAAGCGCCGGTTGTCATTGATACCTGCGGGACCGGCGGTGATGGTTCCAATACTTTTAATATTTCAACAACTGCCGCTTTTATTGTCGCGGCTGCCGGTATTCCAGTCGCCAAGCACGGAAACCGGGCTATGTCCAGCCGTTGCGGCAGCGCCGATCTGTTGGAAGCGCTGGGAGTCAAAGTGGATTTACCTCCGGAGAGGGTGGAGAAATGTTTACAAGAAGCCGGCATCGGATTTCTTTTTGCGCCGGCCTTTCACTCCGCCATGAAACATGTGGTGGGACCCCGGCGTGAGCTCGGCTTTCGGACGATTTTTAATGTTTTAGGGCCCCTCACCAACCCTGCGGGAGCGAATTGCCAATTATTAGGAGTCTATGACTGTTCGCTTACCGGAATCATTGCGGAGGTGTTGCAAAAGTTAGGCGCCAAAAGGGCCATGGTGGTTCACGGAGGCGGGGGTCTGGATGAATTATCCCTGGAAGGAATCAATCAAGTCAGTTTCTTAAAAGATGGAATCATTGAAACTTTTTCATTCCGGGCTGAGGATGCGGGTTTGGAGCCCGCCTCCAACGCGCAATTAAGGGGAGAGACCCCCAGGGATAATGCTCTGGTTACGGAAGCCATATTAAGTGGCGCCGAACAAGGTCCCAGGCTTTCGGTTGTATTGCTGAATGCCGCCGCGGCGCTGATGGCGGCGGGGGTTGCCGTTGATTTTAAAGCGGGTATTGCCGCAGCCCGCCGGTTGATTGATGAAGGACTCGCCTTTGAAAAGTTGCAACAATTACGAAGAATAGCGGTTTGATGAGGTAAACCATGTTTTTAGATGAAATATTACGATCCAAGAAAAGCGAAATTGCCTTCCAAAAGGAGAAGCGCCCCTTTCGTGAGATCGAACGGGACCTTTACCGGTGTCCGCCGGTCCGGCCTTTTGAAAAAAGCTTGCGGGGAGACGCCATCCGTTTAATTGCCGAAGTCAAAAAGGCGTCTCCCTCAAAGGGATTACTATGTCCCAACTTTAATCCGGCGGCGTTGGCCAAAAGCTACGAATCGGGAGGAGCCGCGGCGATATCGGTCCTCACCGATGAAAAGTTCTTTCAAGGGTCTTTGGAATATTTGAAACAAGTGAAAGAAGCCACTTTGGGCACTCCGGTTCTACGGAAAGATTTTATCCTGGATCCTTATCAACTGGCCCAGGCCAGACTGGCCGGAGCCGATGGGGTTCTGCTCATTGTGGCGGCCCTTGCCAAAGAGGAGTTTCATGTTCTGTTGCAAGAGGCTGTATCATTGGAATTAGCGCCGCTGGTGGAAGTTCATAACGAGAAAGAACTCGACATCGCTCTGGAAGCGGGGGCAAGGATTATCGGGATCAATAACCGCGATTTAACAACTTTTGAGGTTGCTTTGGGTACGACTTACCGGCTGCTGGAGGCCATCCCCGGCTCCTGCAGGCACGCCATCACGATAGTATCGGAAAGCGGCATTAAAAATCGCCGCGACATCGAAGAACTTGCCGCAGCAGGTGTTGATGCCGTTTTAATCGGCGAGTCGCTGGTGAGGGCGGAAAATCCGGAGCGGAAAATTCATGAGTTGTTGGGGGTTGGCGGATGATTCCGGTGAAAATATGCGGGATTACCCGCCTGGAAGATGCCTTGGCCTGTGTTCATCAGGGCGCATCGGCTCTGGGATTCGTATTTGCGCCGTCGAAGCGTCGGATAACGGTAGCCGAAGCCTATGAGATATCCCGGAAAATACCGCCGTTTATCACCAAAGTGGGGGTTTTTGTAAACGAAGACGCCTCAGCGATTCGTGAAATTTTAAAAGATTGCCGGCTTGATTTGGCCCAATTGCACGGAACCGAATCGCAGACGATTACGGAAATCTTACCGGGACGTGTGATTAAGGCATTTAAGGCGGGTTTGGACCAACCGGATCCGGCTTGGCGGGGTCTGCCCATCCGGGCCATTTTAATTGACGCCTTTTGCGCCGGTTCCGAAGGGGGGACCGGAAAAACTTTCGATTGGAATTTGTTTGAAGGATTCCGGAGTTTGGGTTATCCGATGATTCTGGCCGGCGGCTTGCATCCGGGGAATATTCAAACCGCGATCGAAACCGCCCAACCCGATGCCGTCGATTTATCAAGCGGCGTAGAGTTGGAACCGGGGATTAAAGATCACCGAAAAATCGGGGAATTGATGAACAATGTCCGGAAAATCAATCAAACTTGGGGAGGCGTCCCATGACGATAACCGTCGCTCATCGGAAAGACGCCGGAGAGATCCTTGCCTTACAAAAATTAGCTTTTGTGAGTGAAGCCGTCACTTCTCAAAATTTTAATATTCCACCATTATTACAAACGTTGGAAGAGATGGTCAATGATTTTGAGGAATACATTTTTTTGAAAATGGTGGAAAACGGTAAAATCATCGGATCCGTGAAAGCTTTGGTCAAAGAAAAGACTTGTTATATCGGCCGGTTGATTGTTCACCCCGATTATCAAAACCAAGGATTCGGGACTTGCTTAATGAAGAAAATCGAATCTATGTTTGTCGGTTGTTCAAGATTTGAGCTTTATACCGGTGAAAAGAGCGTTCAAAATATTCGTTTTTATCAAAATTTGGGATACCGGATTTTCAAAGTCCAAAAAATCTCGGAGCAATTAAGTCTCTTATATTTGGAGAAAATTATCCACCCTTTGAAGATGTATGAATTGAGAATATGAGACAGGAGTGAAATCAAGTGAATACTAAACGACAGGAATGGTACTTCGGATCTTATGGCGGCCGGTATGTACCGGAAACATTAATGGCAGCTCTCGACGAACTTGACGCCGCCTATCGAAAATACGCCCAAGAACCGGATTTTATCGCTGAATTGGAGGATTTATACCATCATTATTCGGGACGGCCGACTCCGTTATACTATGCCTCTCGTTTCAGCCGGGAACTTGGCGGGGGTAAAGTGTACATGAAACGGGAGGACTTGAACCACACCGGGGCTCACAAAATCAACAACACGTTAGGCCAGATTTTAATGGCCAAGCGCATGGGCAAAAAAAGGATTATCGCTGAAACCGGCGCCGGGCAGCATGGGGTGGCCACCGCAACCGTGGCGGCGAAGTTTGGAATGGAATGTGTGGTCTTTATGGGGGAAGTGGATATTGCCCGCCAATCTTTGAATGTTTTCCGGATGAAGCTATTGGGGGCCGAGGTCAGGCCGGTTTCTTCCGGCAACCGTACTTTAAAGGACGCCATGAATGAAGCCTTACGGGATTGGGTCGCCAATGTCGACGATACGTTCTATATTCTCGGCACAGTGGGAGGGCCCCATCCATACCCGGGTATGGTCCGGGATTTTCAATCGGTCATCGGCAGAGAGACCAAAAAACAAATCCTGGAGGCCGAAGGGAAATTGCCTGATTGTATCGTGGCTTGTGTAGGCGGAGGCAGCAACTCCATGGGAATTTTTCATGAGTTCATTCCCGAGACTTCGGTCCGGCTCATTGGAGTCGAAGCCGCCGGCAAAGGAATTGAAACCGGGGAACATGCGGCAAGTCTGGGACATGGAAAACCTGGGGTCTTGCATGGCGCTTTAAGCTATTTGCTTTCCGATCCCGACGGCCAGGTAATAGAGGCTTATTCGATCTCGGCGGGGCTGGATTATCCCGGTGTCGGTCCGGAACACAGTTTTCTCAGAGACAGCGGCCGCGCGGTTTACCATTCCATTACCGATGAAGAAGCTTTAAAAGGGTTCGAATATCTTACCAAAACCGAAGGGATTATTCCGGCTTTGGAGAGTTCCCACGCAGTCGCCGAGGGGATGAAGATCGCGCCGACATTGAAGGGCGATCAGATTTTGATCATTAACCTTTCCGGCCGCGGGGATAAGGATATTTATACGGTGGCCAATGTGATGGGGGTGAAATTATGACCAGGATAGCCCAAAAATTTGCAGAGCTGCGCCAAGGGAAGAAAAAGGCTTTTATTCCTTATATTATGGCCGGGGATCCCAATTTAGAAAAAACCGTGGAATTGATTCAACGATTGTCCGAAAAAGGAGCCGATTTGATCGAAGTCGGGGTGCCTTTCTCCGATCCGGTGGCCGATGGCCCGGTGATTCAGCAAGCGGGTGTTCGAGCCTTAGAAAGTGGTTGTACGTTTGAAAAAATATTGGATAGCATTGGGAAAGTAACACCCAAAGTTCCCACGCCCTTAATTTTGATGATGTATTATAACATGATCTTTCAGCGGGGATTTCAAAATTTCTTTGAAGCCATCCATCAAGCGGGGTGCGCCGGGTTAATCGTTCCGGATTTACCCCCGGATGAAGCCGGAGAAATCTCCGGGCTAGCCGCGAAATTCGATATTGGATTGAATTTCCTGGTGGCGCCTACCAGCAATGAGGAGCGGATCCGTCTGGCCGCGGAATCTTCCACCGGTTTTTTATATGCCGTTTCCTTAAAAGGAGTTACCGGAATCCGCAGCACTCTGCCTCCGGAGTTACCGCAGTTTATTCGGAAAATCAAATCCCTTACCGATAAACCGGTAGCGGTCGGATTCGGGATCGCCACCCCCGAGCAGGCCCAAATGGTCGCCGGTCTTGCGGACGGAGTTATTGTTGGAAGCGCCATCGTAAAAGCAGCGGTTGGCGATGGAAATTTACACGAGGTACAACAGTTGGCGGCTAGATTAAGAGCTGCAATATGAGGTAAAGGTCCCTTACGGAAATGAAGATCGGAAGTTAAATGAGGGGCTGTTGCAAAATATGATTTATCGATAGAGAAATACAATATATCTAAAGCTTTGCCAATTATTTATGGGATATATTGTATTTCTCATTGATTTTAATCAATCACTTTTGCGACAGCCTCTTTTTGGTGTTGTTTAAAAAAATCCCCCTCAAGGATATTGATTGACAGGGATAGGGATCAAACATATAATATTACTACAAATAAATTTTTAATATACCATATTTAACATTGATTGTCAATTGAAAAATATAGGAGTTGAAACCATGGCCTTACCATTTGTTTTAGATTATATCGGCAGGGCGCCGGAACATGTCCAGTTACAGCAAATACTTCAGATGAACGATGAATCTGAAAAATATGGATTAACCTTAACAACGCAAGAAGCCCAAGAAATTATCGAAGCCCGGAGTCTCGCCCTTCAAAACTACGGCCGGGTGGAACTTGATTTGGATGCGGTTTGCAAATTAATCACCGCTTTTTGCAGCTCGCCTTTGATTAGTCAAGAAGACTATGCCTTTACTCTTCGAGATCTTCTGGAATTGTTTTACTATTTGAAAAATGAAACGGATGACCAAATTGGAGATGCCGAATTGATCAAAAAAATGAAAAACTATTTGCTCAATATTTGTGGCGGTTCATTGAAAATGTTTAAAGGAGCGGGAATTGAAAATCTTGTGAAAGATTTGAAGCAAAAGAAGATGCAAGAAGATTTAATGAAAGGAGCTGTCTGATATTGGGAAATTTAACCGCGCTAAGCCAAGCGTCACTCCGCCGTGAAAACTTAAATCAATATCGCTATACACTTTCTTTACTTCAGGAAGGAGTCCGGATTGGGGTTTTGGATGAGCCAATGATCCAGCACATCCAAATTGAAATTGCTTCCATCTTAAAAGATTTAATCCGGCGTTATACCAAAGGGGAAAGCAGCTCCGTCAGGACCGAAACCGCGGAAAAACTGATGAATTCTGTTTTTTATACCCTTGATGCCTACATGACAAGTTTTAACGATCCGGAGCAGGCTCTCGCTTGCCTGAAAACTGAAAGTATCCTCAAAATATATGAAAAGGGAATTCGACTGCTCACTTTATGTATGGCGGATGCTAAAATGCTTTACCGGGAAGTCAAGCGGAAAAAGCTTGATGTTCCGTTTGAGATTTATAATACTTCCATCGATGAAGCTTTACCCGGCTTTTTTAAAGATTACGGGATCATCTTTGAAGCCCATGATACAGCATGTGTCCTGGATTATCCATTGGTGTTTGACGATATGAACCGGCAAGGCGTTTATTATATACGGAATTATCTTGCAAATTTATTAACCGAGACTGAGTTTTGTCGCCTTTTTCATAAGGAAGATATCTTGAAGCTGTTTGTCAATTACGGGCGCCTTTATCGCATCGATTTTCACAAAACGCCCCTCAATATTTTTGAAGTCATCATCAATAATATAGTATTTTCCGTTCTAGCGGGAAATCACGGCAGCCGGCTGGATATTTCCTTATCTGAAGCCGAATTGCTACGGAGCCGGTTGGGGAAGGAAAAACCTGCGGAACTGAGTTCACAGGTTGATGAAGCTTTCGCCAAGATTATGGCGGACCTCCAAATCAATGGAATCAAGCTGCGAAATTATCTTGCTCGCTATCAGCGATTGTTTTATCCGCGTTTATTAAATGCCGTTAAAAACGACAGCTTACTCCATATGATTGTAACCAAGAGCGAACAAGAATCCGAAACCGGCGGCATCGCTTTTCAGACCGGAAGTAAAATGGATGAATTAAGCTTTGAAATTTTAATCCAACACCTCATGGCGATGTCGGATATTGGGGAAAAAATCGATCAGATCGTTTCCAATGTTCACTCCGTGGAAGATTTTATGGATTTGTTTCAAGCGGATTGCCTCTATGGTGATGAATTTGGACAATTATTTAACGTTTTGGGCGATGTCGAACTCGCTGTTTTGGGAAAAGCGGTGTTTTTTGATGAACTCCGTGACGAACACCTGGACTTGTCTTCATCATCGAGAAATAAAAAGCAAATTGACAAGGAATGGCAATCGCAATATTGCCGCTTTATTCAAAATCTAAATCAAGACCGGATAAAAATGATCGAAGGATTGCTCATCCGGTTCAGTCATGAAACAGAATGGTAAAATACCAGTACCGGATGACTATCATCGGATGGACGCAGGTACAAATCATTCCAAACCGAATCATTTCGAATGGAATGGCTCGATGATGGTATAGCCGATCCATTAAGCAACCAAAGAGGATATCAATCGTGCAGAGCTATGGTTTTGACGGGCAAATAAAAAGACTTATTTCAATCATCACCGTTGTCGGTTTTTTGTTTTGTTTTCCAGGGGTCACCAGCGCGGAGAGCAGTCCGCCGGAAGGTATAGGGAATATCCAATGGCAAAGTGAAGTAACTTTTGCCCCCAATGCAACCTATCGTAAATATGTTGCGGAAAATCGAGCTGAAGGAATCGAGCATGGCTTTACCATTCAGTTCAAACCTTCCGAGCATCAATTGAAAATGATTGCCACATATGGGGAGGGGTTATACGGAGGGGACACGCTCAGCCAATTCATTCGCCATGTGGAAGCTGAAGGTTATGTCGTTTTTGGCGGAATCAATGCCGATGGCTTCAATATCAATACAGGCGTTCCCGATGGGCCGATGATTCATGACGGTCGGTTGGTAGCCTATCCCAATCAAGACTTTTGCATTGGTTTTACCCGGAGTGGGGAGGTTGTCGCCGGGAACCTGCGGGTCAATTTTTATGTCAAGTTACCCTCGGGAGATTTGAGAGTTCCCCATTTCAACGCCGACATGGGGGAATCGGGCGGCTATCTTTTCAGCCATGAGTTCGGCGATTCCACCAAGAACAAAATTTATCCGAGCTATCAAGTAATTTGCGATATTATTTCCGGTAAACAAGCCCTCGGGCAAACGATGACGCTGAAAGTATCCGCTATTTGCGACGGGGCTTCCGGCGCGGAAAGCGATATTCCAATCGGAGAAAACCAAATGGTGATCGCCATGGCCAAAACCGATGGCAATCGGGATGATATTGCCGCTTTGAAGGGGCTATCCGTCGGAGATATTTTGAATTTGGAGATTCGCGATGAAATTGGCGCCGCCGGGGGCAAGAGCACCTGGCCTGCGGTACAGGAAGCTATCGGCACCCTATCGGTTATCCTTCAGGATGGGAAAGTGGTTACCACGGATACCAATGTCCATCCCCGGACTTGTTTGGGTGTTAAACCGGACGGAACCGTCGTTCTTTTGGTGTTGGACGGACGGCGGCCCGGTTATAGCATGGGCTTAAATTTGCTTGATACCGCCGAATTTTTGCGTCAGCAGGGATGTGTGAGCGCAGTGAATCTGGACGGGGGAGGCTCATCGGCGATCGCGGTCAGAAAGCCCGGAGAATCGGAATTGACGATTGTAAATCAGCCCTCCGACGGGAAAGAGCGGCCGGACGGCAATGCCTGGATTTTGGTATCCGCCGTGGAAAGCGCGCCCGCGCATGCGCGCGTGCGGGAAGGCAAATTAGCTCACTTGCATATTAACCCCTCCAATTCATTGATTCTGGCCGGCGCTGCGTTGGATTATAATGTTCTGGGGACGGATGATTCCTATATGCCGGTTGCTATTCCCGATCCGCCCGTTTGGAGCACGAAAGGAAAGATTGGTTCCATGGATCAAAACGGGAAGTTTATCGCGGCGGAGGAAGCGGCTACGGGCAGGATTATCGTAAAGGCCGGCCGGCGAAGCGCATTTGCGCAAATCAAGGTGGTTGGGGATATTGATTTTCATTTTAATATTTCCAGTTTAGCGGCTGATTCGGGTTCAATCCATCCCATGACGATCGAAGCTACAGCCGGCATATTTCCGGTTGTTTGCCAGAATACTCAATTTACCTGGAGTGTTACCGGGAATATCGGCGTCATTGATCAAAACGGAGTTTTTACGGCGGCGTCCGGTTCGGGCTTTTTGGGAACCATTATTGCCACCTATGGAGGGAGACGTTGTGAAATCCCGGTATCCGTGGGAAAACTGCCGGTGGTGATTGAAGATTTCGAGGATGGCGTTACCGGCTGGAAAGCCACTCGGACCAAAATCACCCCGGATGATCTTGAAATGAGTGAAGAAACCGCGGAACCTTATGTTATGTTCGGTAAAAAGTCTTTAAAGCTCGAATACAATATGACCGCCGGCTTATCCGGAACCGCCGGTTGTTTTCTGAAGGCGGATCCCCTGATTCAAATCGACGGTTACCCAACAGCCATCGGAATGTGGGTTTACGGCGACGGCAAGAGTCATTGGCTCCGGGGAATGCTCCAGGATGGAACGGGGGCCAAATTTGATGTGGATTTTACACCGAGAAACGAGGGCGTTGATTGGACGGGCTGGAAATATGTAGAAGCAGCCATCCCCCAGGATAAGATGTTACCGCTTTATATTTACACTCCGGTGCGTTATATCGAAACCGACAATCATAAAAAATCCGCCGGAATCCTTTACATTGACAATATTCGTTTACTATACGGCTATAAAAATGATGACCTTACTCCTCCGGTCATTGACGATATCACACCGGCGGACGGCGCCACCTTGACCGGTTATACCAACATCCGGGTGACTGTTTTTGATGGGGACAGCGGGATTGATCCGGAACGGATCAAGTTTTATGTGGATGAGGTCCAGAAGGATGATTATATTTATAATCAAAAAGCTGGCAATATCCAATGGAATACCAACGGGCTGTCGGAGGGGAAACATCAATTCACCTTGAAGGTCCGTGATAATTTCGGCAATCAAACCGAAGCGTCCTGGTATTATACATGGAAAACCGAAGAGCTCCAGGCCGTGCCGGATGACGGTTCCCCAACCGGAGCTACGCAGGATGCGGCGGCTGCGCCGGGTGAGAGTTCATCGGCGGAAGAAATCCACCCAACACCCAATGAGACTTCACCGCCGGAAAAAAAGGACAATGAACCGGAGTTGAATTGATTTTCCGGAAGAGGACTCAATCTTGCCTGGAAATCCGCTGATCGAATTCGCCACGGAGAGACGGAGAAACCTTTGCGTCGATCCTTTGAGTCACCGAAAGAATCATTTTTACCGCGGAAAGAATCCTCTGAGGGACGGAAAGCATCCTTTGAATGAGTCAAGGGATACTTTCTGTTACGGAAATGATCGTTTTTACGACCAAAATGATCATTTGAACGGGAGAAAGGATCATTTTGGTCACGGAAAGGATCCTTTTTGGAGGGAAAAGGACCGCTCGGAAGAAGAAAAGGATCTTTTTTAAAGTTGGATCGACCTTTTGAAGGACTGAAAGGACTTTTTATTGCGAAAATTGATCGATTCAGTTACGGAAATGATCCTTTGGGTGACCCCCTCGGTCCTCCGGAGGAAGAAATCGGTCCTTTCCGCGACGCAAAGGATCGATTGGGCGAGAAAATTGATTCTTTTCGAAAGATAAGGATCATTTCCGTAAAAAAAGGATCAATTATGAAAGAAAACAATCAAATGTCGTGGGGTGTGATCAATTTTTGGGGTCGTATTTTGGGGTGTAGGGGCGTATTGCAATACGCCCCTACCACACGCGTTGCCCCCCCCGCCCGGTTCACCGGTTTGGCAAAGGGGTTACGGTGAACATATTGTCCGCAATCGAGAGGAATTATGACCCGATTGGCAGGTATCAATAACAATCCGGGTAATTGGACTTAAAGATATCGAACATCCGGTAAGCCTAGTTTTTTATTTTAACTGGGGCATTTATCAGGAATATTGCTTCAGAAAAATTTTTAAACCGTTGGCGCATCAATATCTATAGTTGTCGGGACAAAATCGACACACTTTTTTCGAAAAAATGTGATAATATGGTAATGGGTAAATGCGGGATTCCAAAGGAATCCCGCCGAAATCCCGTCGGAGTCCCGATTTAGGACAGAAATATACAACGCTGCGGTTAGAGACCGGGGCGTTTTTTTGACGGATTTTTGTTTGTCCGCGGGAGAACTGAATGGGATGACCTTCCCCAGAAAGGTCCTGAAAAGGTAAAAAAAATAATTTTAAACAAATCTCCAAACAAGAAGGGGTTTCATTGACAATTTTTAGCAGGAGATTTTATATATTCCACGAAATTATAAAAATTGAAAACATTTAATTTGGAGTGTTTTATGGAATTGTTGGGACAAGTCCTGATAAAGCAGGGATATATTTCCGAGGACCAGTTGGCGGAAGGGCTGGAAAAGCAAGGGGAATTCGCTTTGCCCCTTGGTAAAACATTGCTCAAGATTGGAACCATCCAAGGGGAACAATTGGCGAAAGCCCTAAGCATTCAACTCCAAATTCCTTACGGCAATCCGATGGAGTTTGGCGTTGAGCCCGAAACCATCGGGCTCCTCACTTCCCGCCAGGCAGAGAAGTATCAGGTTATTCCGGTAAAACTTGAGGGAAACCGGGTTACTTTGGCCACTTCCGAACCGCTGGATTTGGCTGTCTTGGATCAATTGCGGGAATTCCTTCCCTATAAAATAAAACTGATGGCGGCTTCGATGGATCGTATCAAAGAGGCGCTGGAAAAATATTATGGTTCTTCTCTGGATTCGGTGGCTGCGGTATTGGAGGATTTAAACGAATCCGAGCTTAGCCAGTATCAAAACTCCTCCGGAACCATCGAGACCAGTTCCATTGTTCCGGAAAATATGGCCAACGAGGCCCCCATTATCCGGCTGGTCAATACCATCATTACCGGCGCCGTGAAAGCCGGAGCCAGCGACATTCATTTGGAACCTTTTGAAGATGAAATCAAAGTCCGTTACCGGATTGACGGGGTTTTGCAGGAGGCGATTCCGCCGCCTAAAAATCTTTTTTTGGCCGTCATTTCCAGGATTAAATTAATGGCCGGAATGGATATTACCGAACGGCGGATTCCCCAGGACGGCCGAATCCGGGTTCGGATCAATAACCGCGATTTGGACTTGCGGGTGGCGGTGGCGCCTACCCTGTACGGGGAATCGGCGGTCCTGAGAATTTTGAACCGGGAAAGCATCATGCTGGGGCTCAACCAGTTAGGATTATCCAACCGCAATGTGGCTTTGTTCTCCAACTTGATCCGTAAACCCCACGGGATGATTTTGGTCACCGGGCCGACCGGCAGCGGCAAAACCACCACTTTATATGCGGCATTGCAACTGCTGAACGAATCAACCCGGAAGATCATCACCATCGAAGATCCCATTGAGTATCAACTCAAAGGGATTAACCAGATGCAGGTCAATGCCAAGCTGGATTTTACTTTTGCTCAGGGACTCAGAACCATTGTGCGTCTTGATCCGGATGTAATTTTGGTTGGAGAAATCCGTGACCGTGAAACCGCGGAGGTTGCCATCCAATCGGCCCTCACCGGCCATTTGGTATTTGCCACCCTTCACACCAACGATGCCTCCTCCGCTTTTACCCGTCTGGTTGATATGGGGGTTGAGGAGTTCCTGGTGGCTTCAACCGTTTGCGGAGTGTTGGCCCAAAGGCTGGTACGGAAAATTTGCCCGAAATGCAGCGCGCCCTATGAACCGATCCCGCAGGAGCTTGAAATGTTAGGTAACGGTGATGAGGGGATTCGATTCATTAAAGGAAAAGGTTGTGACTATTGCAATTCCATCGGTTACCGCGGCCAGATCGGCCTTTTTGAAATGCTGGTCGGCAATGAGGAAATTGAACGGCTGGTGATGGAACGTTCGAACTCGGGCAGGATTAGAGAAGCCGCCACCAGACTGGGAATGGCGACCCTGCGGGATGACGGGATTGTCAAAGTGAAAGAGGGGACAACCACCCTTAGCGAAGTTTTACGGGTAACCCGGGAATAATTGAGGCATTTTTACGATTTTACTTTGAGGTGTGAATGAATGCAATTTCAATACAAGGCCGCCGACTCCACGGGAAAAATTGAATTCGGCAGGGAAGAAGCGGAATCCAAGGAGCTCTTGATTTCCCATCTGAAAGCCCAGGGTAAATTTTTGCTGGAAATCAAGGAAGCGCCGGAGATATTTTCCCTCCAAAAACAACGGATGAGGTTTTCCAGACAGGAACGGCTTACCTTTACCCAGCAATTGGCGGGTTTATTGGAAGCCGGGATCCCTTTGGAAAGGGCTTTGGGAATATTAAGCAAATTGAAATTCAGTCCCAATATCGGGAATACCGTGGTCCAACTGCGCCGCTCTCTGCAGGAAGGTCTTTCTTTTACAATGGCTTTGGAGCGTTTTCCCGACTTTTTTCCGGAATTTTATGTTAATATGGTGAGGGCCGGCGAAGCGGGCGGAATTTTACCGGAGGTCTTAAAGCGGTTGGCCAAATACCTGGAGGAGGAGATTAGCCTCCGGCGGTTCATCGTTAGCAGTCTGTTTTACCCGATGATCCTGGCGGTTTCTAGTTTGGCGGCGATTTTGTTTTATGTTGCCGTGGTGATTCCCAAATTTCAATCGGTCTTTCAAGGGATGGACACGGATTTGCCTGCGGTGACCAAGGGGGTCATGATTTTTGGGGAATGTCTGGATAATTACTGGTGGCTGGCATTACTGGTTATCGGTGCTGGGGTTGTGTGGTGGATGAAGGAAGCGAACACCCCCGGCGGCAAGCTGAGGATCGATACCGTCAAATTGAAGATTCCCTGGATCGGCCCGATTCTGGAAAAGATCGCCATCACCAAAATGGCCTTCTCCTTGAGTTTGCTTTACAGCAGCGGGGTATCTCTTTTAAATGGCCTGGCGATTGCCGGCAAAATCATGGGAAACGCCTGTTTAAACCAGGCCCTTAAAAAGGTCGAAGAAGAGGTCAAACAGGGGAACACCCTGGCCAAGGGCATGGCGGCCCAGGGCGTGTTCCCGGTGTTAGCCGTGGAAATGATCGGTGTCGGGGAAGAAAGCGGCAATCTCGGGACCATGCTGGAGCAAGTCGCCACAAGCTACGATAATGATGTGAAACATTCTTTGAGCATCTTCATGTCATTATTTGAACCCTTATTAATCTTTTTAATGGTCGGAGTCATCGGTATTCTGGCGGTAGCCATTTTGCTGCCGGTGATCAATATGAATTCCCAAATGGATGGAATGGGTTAAGAAGTTTGCCTAAACGAGAGAATCAAAGGAGTGAAGGTTGATGTTGCAAAAAAATCGTAAGAATGAAGACGGCTATACCTTGATTGAAATCCTGGCGGTTTTGACATTACTGGCTTTTATCATCACGATGGTGGCCCCCAATATTATTAACAGCCTGCAAAACGGCCAGGTGAAGGCGGCTAAATCCCAGATCAGTTCCACCGAAAATGTTTTAAACTCCTATTACTTGGATAATTCCGCTTACCCAACCACCGAGCAAGGGTTGAAGGCGTTGATTGAGAAACCGAATGCCTCTCCGATACCGGAAAACTGGAACGGGCCGTATTTACAAAAGAATAAAATGCCCGCCGATCCTTGGGGCCACGAATTGCATTATAAATCGCCGGGTGAACATAATCCCGATACCTATGATTTGTTCAGTTACGGCAAGGACAATGCCGATGGCGGAACCGGGGCCAATGCCGACCTTGGAAACTGGTAAAGGGACTGCAGGCTTTACCCTGCTGGAAGTGGCGGCGGTCATTGCGTTAATCGGCGTAATATCCATACTCGCCCTGCCAAGAATCACTCTCTCCCTGGAACAGGTGGAGGTCGGTTCTGTGGGGCGGCTTATTCAATCCGACATCCGTCAAATGCGGAACGAATCGGTCATGGATCCCGCCACGGAGAAAGTGGTTTCCTTCACTGAAAACGGGTATTCGTTCACTATCGGGGATCATTGCATCACCCGTAACTTTCGCTATGAATTTGCATTCGAACTACCCCAACAGGCGGAGGATGAAGCGCTTCCTCCCGATGCCCCTGAGAATGGTGGGCAAAATAAAACGGCTCCATCGGGAACCCTTCACGCTGGCGACGATGCTGACGATGGTGACGGTGATAGTGATGATGATGATAGCAGCGAAGTTCCTCCGGAACCGTCCTGTGAAATTCATTTTAGCGGTGGAGAATTAGACAATGAAGTCCAATTCAATTGGAAAACCAGGCATTTTGAAGGCTCCTTTCTTTGCAAGGCTGACGGAGCCGTGGAATGGAAATATCAACGGCAGCAACGTAGTGCAAAAACAAAGTGAATCCAACGGCGGGTTTACCCTGCTGGAAGTGTTAATTGCCATTACCATTACCGGGCTGGTGATGGCGGTATTATCCAACGCCTTGATCCAAAACACTCAAAATCAGCATTTGTTGCAAGAGCGGCAAATCGCTCTGGTTCTCGGCCGCAGCAAACTTGCGGAAATCGTTTATAATAGCGAATCGGGTTCTTTCGGCGACTTTGAGGGTCCTTACAACAAGTTTCACTGGTATGCTTCATCGGAAGATTTACCGGATGGTTATGCCAAGATTACTTTATCGGTAGAATGGAGGGATGTCCGTGCTCGTTCCCACCAAACCGTCCTTATCGGTTACAGCCTTCCGCAATGATCTCGGCATGACATTGGTGGAAGTATTGGCTTCCTTGAGTTTGCTAATGATTTTGCTTGGGGTTTTGTCGCAATTTTTATATACGGACGTCCGGTTATGGGGTAAAAATAACAATGCCTTCGAACGGGGTTATCAATTACGGGTATTGTCGCAAACGTTTCATAACGACCTGGGTTCAATGGTCAGCGGCGCTTTTCTCGCCGAACCGGCCGTCCAGGGTGATGATTACCATTTCGCCTTTTGGGCTGTAAAACCTGATGGTTTGGTCCAGATTCAATACCGTTACGATCCATCCGCCCAGAAAGTTTTTCGTTCGGCGGGGTTTTGGGGAAGCAAACCCCAGGAAAAGTTGGTCTTTGATGGGGTGGAAGAATGGAAATTCGAATATTACCGGCCCAAAATGAAAAACTGGGAGCTTTATTGGAAGCCGGATCAAAATAAAACGGATCTACCCTCTTTAGTCCGGGTGACCGCAAAGATTCACAACAGTCATACCGAAATGTTGGTTGTGCCTCTCCCGGTTTGGCGCAATGAAAGTGATGATCATGGAACATAACGAGCGGGGTTCGACTTTAATCATTGTGGTTTGGTTTATCGCCATCGCCGGCATCCTGGCCACCTTTCTGTTTTATAGCAGCCAGGCGCAATGGGCGTCAGTGGTTCACTTTGAGAAGCAACAGCGTTATACCCGGATTGCCCAGGCAGTCCTCCATGAATATTTGGGACTTCTGGTGAAAGACGACAAGGAATTCAATTCACCCCAAGACGACTGGTACGCTGGCGGCCGGGTTGACGTAAGCCCGGATGAGCATGAGGGGTTTGAGGGGTATGAGGTAACCCTGATCATTGAAGACGAAGGAAGCAAACCCAATATCAATACCCTGAGTGAAGCCGCTTTGGGGCAGTTGCTTAAGATTGTCACCACAGAACTTGCCGGTCCATCTGATTCGCCTTCGTCTTCACCGACGGCCAGCCCAACACCGACCGAAGCCTCTCCAAGCGGGTCGCCGAGCGCCAAACCGGAAATTTCGTTGGATCCGATATTGGATTGGCGGGACCGGAATAGCGAACCCCGCCCGGGAGGCGCGGAAAACAATTATTATCAGGATCTCAATCCATCCTATAAATCCAGGGACGGCTGCTTTTCTTCCCTGGAAGAAATTAAACTCCTGAAAAACGGCGACCAGCTCTATGAACTTTTGGCGCCGGAGCTTACGGTTTTTGGGAAAGTCAATCCCAATACCATTTCCGGGGAAACCTTTTGTGACATATTACATTCGGCGGGAGATTTTTTTTCCGATGGCGAGCTGGATACGATCCAAGAGCAATTCGAAGATTACCGGTCAACCAAGGTACGTTTTGAGGAAGTCGATAATGTCGGGGATTTAGGAAAAATAACCTCCATTACATTTGATAAATTCAAAGGATTGTTGCGGATCGGCGGAACCTGTAACGTGAACATGGCGACCAAAACTAGCCTGTCGGTGATTTTGAAAGACGCCGGTTATGGCGATGCAGAGGTTAACAATATATTAAGCCGCCGCAAAACCGGCCCTTTTGAAAACGTCTCCGGTACTTATGGACTACTGGGCTATAACCCCAGGATCACCACGAAAGAGAAAAGGAAACCCGATGATATCTTTACGACAATTTCGACAATCATCCGCTATCAAATCTGGGTCCGTTCCGCGAAAAGCCAGGATTGTTACTACCTGGACATGGTATGGCAACGGCAAAAGGCGGGGGTGAAAAAAGAATGGCAAGTTACTCCCTTAGCGTCCCGGGAATTGTGGAACAAGGCAGCCCCGGAAATTCCCCAACTGGAGGAAGAAACTGAGGATGAACAAAATAAAGAACCGAGTCCAAGTCCATAAAATAAATTTTTCTAAAAATACCATTGTAATCGAGTTGAGCAGGCATTCACTGACGGTGGTCGAATTGGCGAACCGTACTAATGGGGCCGAATTGGTCCGTTTCACGGTCCGTCCCTTTCCGGCGGAAGGCCTTCAGGCAACCTGGCTCAAAGCGGTTTGGCGTCATGAGCATTTTTCGGAGCCGCAGGTGATCTATTGCTTATCTCCGGAGATGGTTGAGTACAAGTCGCTGGTCATGCCGATGCTTCCCCTGGCGCAACTGGAAGAGGGAGTGAAAATCGAGCTTGAAAACAGCAATAACTCTCATTCGCCAAAGTTGGCCAAGGTGATTGACTGGAAAAGCCAGGATAAAATGATTTTGGTCAATGCGGCGCTGGTAAACGGCGAATTACTGTCCCAAAAAATTCAGTTGTTAAAAGACGCCGGTTTGGAAGTCCTTTGGACGGGTTTGCGATTTCAGGGGCTGCGCAATTTTATCAATTTTAACCGGGATTTTTTTGAGGATGCTCATTCCGGCACCGTTTATATAGACTTTGATGAACACCAGAGCGAATTGGGAATCATCCAGGATGAAGTGTTGCTCTTTCGACAGGGGCTTGACTGGGGGGGAGCGGATTTCCAGGACCAGCAGGATTTGGAGGCAAGGACTGATTTTCAGGATGATATCCGTTTAATGCTTGCCGCTTACCAGGCTGAAACGAAGCTACCGGTTCCCAAGAAATTAATCCCTTTTAACACCGACGAAGCCACTCGGGGGGTTTGCGATATTTTGGCCAAGGAATTGGGGTTCCGCCTTTACGTGCCGGAAAAGACCAAATTGACCGGAGTCATCACCGGTATCCATACCCGTAAACTGGCCCCCTTAATCGGTTTGGCCCTGGATAATGCGGGGGTTTTACAGTCAAAGACCTTGAAGATTTTTACTCCCCAACAGGAAGCGGCCAAAGCAAACCGGGAAAAACTGAAGATCGGCATTTATGTCGCTATCCTGATTGGCTTTTTCCTGAGCGGTATTTTCATGAGTTTACAGGCAAACGCCATCCGGGGCGCGCAAACCGGGAAATGGCTGCAGGGTAGAGCGGGGTTATTGAATAGTCTGCGGCTGATGGAAAGACAGACCACCCAAAATAGCCATCAAATTGAAGAACTCCGGGGTTGGCTCGGCAAGCAAAACCGGGAGTTGGAATTTTTATTGCTCCTGCAGAATAATCTTCCGGACGGCACCCAAATCACCGATTTAACCATTGAAAACGGGCTTGTTAAGGATTTATCGGGAGTGACCCCTTCGGCATCGTTGTTGCTCAATAAGATCAAGAATGTGCCGGGACTGGAAAACCTAAAGCTAAAGGGGACGATTTCCTCCAGTCTCCAGGGGGAAATCTTTCAGTTGGAAGGAGCGCTTTCCGGGAAGGGGACTTTGCCGTGACCAAAAGGGAACAACACTTGATAATCCTCGTCGTCGTAGTGATCGCGGGTTGGATGGTTTACCGTTTTTGGCCCCAGGATCAGGAGCAGGCCCAAAGCGGGGGATCGCTCCAGGGCAATCAGCCGATCCGTTTGGAAGAGGCCAACCGCTTGTTGCGTTCGCGCCGAAACATTCTGGTCCGCAACCGGGATGGCAAGAAGGAATTGAAAGCTTATCTCAGCCGCTTTTATTCTTCGGTTCGTCCGGAAGAGGCCAACCTCGCTTTGCTGAAGACCGTTGAAGGCCTTGCCGCTCAAACCGGCCTGGCGGTGCAGCAAAAAAATATGGCCATATTTCGGGATAATACTATCGGCGTGTCCCTGGAGGGCAAAACCGGGCCGGAATCCCTGATCCGCTTTTTACAACTGACCAGTCAAAACTCCCTGGGGCTACGGATAAACCGGCTGCAGATTCATAGTTTGCCCGAGTCAAAGCAATTGAGTTATCAGGTAACGGTTATTACGTTGATGGTGAAGAAATAAATGGGCCTTTTCATTCCGCCACAGAGACACGGAGACACAGAGGAAAGATTATTTAAGCCGGCATGGCCGGCAATTTGAAGAGGATATATAGTGCATTAAATTTTTTAGAAAAGTTGGGCCTAAAAAAAGTTAACGGAGACAGGATTTACAGGATTAACAGGATTAAAACCTGGTAAAATGGGCTGCAAAAAATGGATAATTCATAGGGTTTTAAAAAAATCCTGTAAATCCATATCATCATGTTAATCCTGTTTAAGTTCTTTTCACTTGGGTTTGCAGTCATCGTCCAGCATTCAAAAAGTTTCTCTGTGAACGCTGTGTCTTTGTGGCAAAAAATAGGCCACCGGATATCAAAAGAATGATGAGAAGGATGTTTCTTCATGGACAAAATATTGATTTTGATTAAAAAATATCTCAAACTGGCCTTCATATGTTCTTTAGCGGTCTTTTTCTGGGGCCTGTCCACCTGGATTACCGCCCGGAACTATCAGCCCGATGTCCCGGTTCCGGCGCCCATGCGGCATTCCTTGCCGCAACCGAAGGAGAGCGTTTTACCGGTGGCCCGCTATCAAAATTTATTTGGGGGGAGCCTGTTTTTTGGTGAGGAGGTAAAGCAGACGGCGGGAGGTTTTCAGTCGAGGCTGGTCCTTTGGGGCCTGATTAATAACGGTTGGGCCGTGGTGGGGGATGATCCCGCCTCCAACCAGAATACCTGGATCGTTAAAGCCGGGGATACGGCGGCGGGTGAGAAAATCATTTCAGTGGGTATACGGTGCATTACGGTGAGGAACGGGAGCGGGGAAGGAATTGTGGCGATGAGGGAGTAGGTTTGAAGCAACATAACAACTGCATCTTCGTAATCTCTTTTGATTTTACCTCCAGTGACTTTTTCCTAATGAATTTCGTTAAAAGCAGATATGGGATATTATGGCCGTTAAGACAATAACAATATTTTAAAAAGAACAGCTATTAGCTGTTTTTTTATTTTTGTGTCAAAATTATAAGGCAGAATCACCTGTATTGAATGTATATTTTCAACCGGAGATAATTCTATTTAAAAATTATATAATTCATAAATAGGTATTTTTTTAAATATATAGAATATAGATGTGTATTTTGTGTCATACATTTACATTATGACTCTTTTTTTAAATATTAAATTAAACTCTTTTAATTATAGTCAAATAACAGGGGATTCATGGACAGATGAGTTCACGCGGAGGTGCTTTTATAAAATGAGATTATGGAAACATTTTTTTCTTACAGCTTTTTTATGTTTTCTTATTACATCTTCAAATGTTTTTGCATATAACTCCTATGTAAAAATATTATCGCCGAGTGATGGTTTGTGGATAAAAGGAGGAACTACCATTGCTGGTAAAATAAATGTAGATGATGGAAGAGGTGAAGATGGTGTTGTAGATAGTGTTTATCTATACATAAATGGAACATATAGTGCTTCCTGGACTATTGTACGAGACATTTATTGTTATTTTACTTGGCAAGTTCCGACTGGGAGTAAAACTTATCAATTTAAAGCGACAGCAAATTTTTGGGGTGGAACGCAGGTCCGTTCTGATACTATAACAGTTTATGTTGATGATGACTCCCCATCTGTAAGTCTTTTATCTCCCTCCAGCGGTGGATGGTATAAAGGCGGAACCATAGTTCCCATCAGTGTTGCCGCCAGCGATTCCGGTTCGGGAGTGAGTGGTATTGAAATCTATGTTGACAGTAAAAAGGTAACCACGATTAGTTCCACCAGCGGCACTTATAATTGGACAGCCTCCAGTACCGGCAGTCATAAAATTTACGCCAAGGCTTACGATAAAGTGGGGAACACCACGACGAGCAGTACGAATACCATTTATGTGGATAGCACTGCTCCCACAGTAAGAATAAGCGTTCCAACCAATAATACCTGGTATAAACCCGGTTTATCGATACCGGTCACCCTCTCCGGCAGCGATACCGGATCCGGGGTTAAAAAAATCGAACTTTATATCGACGACGTTTTAAAAAACACTTTTACCACAGCCAGCGCTGCTTATGCCTGGACCACGCCCAGTGATGCCGGAGTTCATACCCTTTCGGCAATAATCTATGATAACGTCGACTTAAGCGGTACTGCCAGTGTCACGGTGAATATTGACAGCAGCCCGCCGATCCTTGGCGGCAACCCTTCGCTCCCCGGCATTGTCAATGGCTATACCACCGCGGCCAACTTGAATTGGAGCTGGGGTGCAGCTACGGATCATGAGAGCGGACTCAGGGAATACCAGGTCTATATTACCCAGGACGGCGCGGTGATCGCCAATTGGATTTCCACAGCTCAAACTACCGGTTATGGTTTTGCCGGCCAAGACGGCAAGACTTATGTTTTTAAATATAAAGCGGTGGACAATGCCGGCAATGAAACTCTCTCCGATGAAGTGACTGTGAAAGCCGACCAGTCGGTCAGTCCGGTAAGCCTGTCCCAGTACCCTGTCATTTATCAAAACGGCTCCGCCACATTTACCTGGAACCCGATTACCAATGACTTTTCAGGGATTCAAAAATACGAAATCGCCCTGACTCCGACCAATACTGCGCCAACTACCGGAATCACCTCCATTGCGGTTCCGGATGCCGGCGGCAATTGGACAACCTCTTTTAGCGGCCTGTCCGTTCAAAAAACCTATTATGCTTGGGTACGGGCCCTTGACAATGCCGGCAACACCGGCGCCTGGAAATCAACGGGCGAGTTCCCCAATTTCCAGATCAGCGGCCCTAGTCCGGATTTGATTACCAATCATTCCGTTCAAATCATTCAGGTGCAACCGAAGTATTTATACCAGGGCGACCAAATGCATTACCGGATTTACTATCAAAATGTCAATGACCTGATCCCGGTTGTCAGCGGGCTGGATCCGGCTATGATGGTTATTCCGACCGACGGGAACTGGCAGTGGTGGGTGGAAACCGTTGAATATCAAAACGGAACTCCCTTGCCCGGCTCAACCCAAACCAGCGAAGCTTTTTCATTAATGGTTGACCAGGTTCCGCCCGCTGGAACATTGACCGTTTTAAGCGCGGATGGGAGTGAGGAATTATCCGCCAGCGAAGCGACCAACCGTCAAGATGTCCTGTTAGTCCCGGGAGATTTAAACGATGACGCCGGAACCATCCATTCCGGAGTGAGCGGCCTATGGATTTGGAACGAAGGCCAAAGCGGGCCGCCCGATGCGGCTTATCGAAAAGTTTCCGAAATTCCCCCGGACGGGATCGCCTGGAAACTGCCGGACCAGGATGGTTTGTGCAAAGTGAACATCCAAATCGAAGATCGGGCCGGCAATCAAACCATCATCACCCGGGAAGTCATGTTGGACCGGGTCGCCCCGCAGGCGCCCTCCGGGATGAAGCATGGCTATGATCAGGGTGAACTACGCTTTCATTGGGTGACTGTTGCCGATGATCTGGAGAAGTTCAGCGGCGTTTGCACCTTGCCCAATGGCGCAACGGTTCCCTTTGAAGTTCTGCCCACCGCTAGCGGGGAGGGAACTTTCGCCGTTTCCACCGACGGACTGGGTTCCAATCAACCGCTGACCCTAGCGGTCCGGGCGATGGACCGGACCGGCAACGCTTCCGTTGAAACGGCTTATACCGCCTATACTTTAGCCGAGTTGGGCGGGTTGCAATTCATAGGGGTGGACTATGACACCACCCGGGAACGGCATATCCTGAAATGGCAACTGATGGAGGGAACGCCGGCCGAGCAGATTCTGGAATATGGCGATACCGCGGACGGAGGATTCGTGATCCAGGGTTCGATTCGTCCGGATGCCGGGGGTCTCTTGGTCCTGGATTCTCTGGGGGCGGATCAGGCCAAACTGACACCGCATGCGATCTATCATTTCCGGCTGGTAGCGATCAATACTTCCGGCGATCGCCGGGAAGGCACTCCCTTTGACTGGCAAGTTCCCAATCTCGCTCCCACCAAACCGGCGCCATTGACGGTGGACTATGTCAGGGGAGACGAGGAGCTAAAATACCAAGCCTCCACCGATTATGACGGCGACAGCCCTTTACTCTATCAAATATGGTGGCGGGAAGCAACCGGGAGTGAATATCATCCATTAAGCGGCGCCAGTTTGAAAGAGCTGGATCTACTTCACGGCCACACCTATTACTGGTATGTGATAGCGGATGATCAGCATCAAGGCGTTACTTCCAGCGACGTCTGCAGCTTTACGGTGGATAAAAACGCTCCCGTATTGACAGTAGCCGAGCCTCACCGGCCATACACCAATCAAACCCAGTTATTGGTGAAAGCGGGCGATGATCTAAGCGGTATCCGGGAAGTAACCTATAAAAAGGCCGGGGATTCCCAGGAAATCCAGGCTGTGATCGCACCCGACGGAACGGCCGCCATTCCGTTGGATGAAGGGAGTTATGATTTGCAGATTTTTGGGCGGGATAAAGCCGGCAATGTCTGCCAACAAAGCGTCAACAATTTGAAGGTTGACCGGACGATGTTGCTTTTCGCCGGGGTCCGGTTCAACGTACCCCGGGATGGCGGACGGTATCTTTTGGGAACGGAGCAATTGAAAGTGCACTTTACGGCCCATGACGATTTCTCAGGGGTTAATGGGCTCCGTTACTGGCTGTTGGAAAGCGAAAGTAATCTCACGACCGACGGAAGTTTCATTGCTGTAAGCTCCAGGATGGACAGTTTCAGTTACACTTTGGGACTCAACGGCGGGGAACATCATCAACAATATTACCTGGCGACCGCCATTGAAGACTTGGCTGGGAACCGTTCGGAAATCAGTTATCAAGGTCCTTTCTATTTCGACCTGACCCCTCCGGAAGCGGAATTCACCATCGAAGGACTCAAGAACAGCGGCAGCGGTTATTACCTTTCCGATTTAGCCGGGTTAACACTCAATTTGAAAGCCAGTGATCCCGAGACCAAGACTACAACTGAATACGGGATCATTGCCAGTGATATCAACAATCCGATTGGGGGATGGAATGGCGACTGGTCCGGTCTGCAAACAATTCCCTTAACCAATGGGGCGGTCTGCCGGATCGCAGCCAGAGTTATTAACGGGGCCGGTTTATCAATTCTGATTTATAGTAAGGCATTCATTTATGATAATACGGCTCCGGACAACCTGACTTTGAGCGGACCCACTGCCAGTCTGGCCCCTGGCGAGCAAGGGGTTTTCACCGCCACCGCCCGGGATAATGATTCCCCGATTCAGGAATACCGCCTGGCGATTGTAGCGGCGGATTCCTCAACGGACTGGAAACTTACCTCGATGGTTTCCGGCAATGAAGACGGCTGGCTGGTCATCCATAGCAGCGATTCCCAAGCAGTGTTTCGAGTGGAAATGCCAGCCGGGCCGGATGGCAAATATTATCCGGTGATCCAGGTTGTCAATGGCGCCGGCCTGACCAGTTCTTACCTGGGCAATGCATTTGTTTTGGATCAATCCCAGGAAAAAGTGGCCGTGACCGACCAGGGGCCCTATACCATGTTTGACGACCACTTGACCGGCTGGTGGAAATATACCGGCCAAAAAGCTGTTAGCGGTTATCATTATCAATTGCTTGATGCCGGGGACCGGGTGCTGGCCGAGGATGACGCCACCGGAACCACCGCAACGGTATCCGGTTTAAAACTGGAATCCGGCCATCAATACCGGTTTAAGGCCTGGGCCCGTTTTTCCACCGGCGAACTTTCGGAACCGGGTATAAGTTCCGGGATCACGGTTGATACCAGTTCAGCGGTTATTACCAAACTGAGTACTTCTGAATATGCAACGTCCCAAAATTTAACTTTCGAGTGGGCCGGGCAGGATAACGAATCGCAGATTGCCAAAGTTGTAGTGGCGATTGGCAGTGGCTATCAAAAGACCGACGTCAGCAACGGCTGGATTACGGTATCCGGCAATTCGGTCCGCCTCAGTTGCGATGCCAACGGTAAGCCTTTGCCATTGACCAGCGGTAAAAGATATTATCTTACCGTAAGGGTGTATAACGGAGCGGGATGGGTAACCGAGCAATGCGCTCCCAGTGTAACGATTGACGATACCGCGCCCCCGGCGCCGTTGGTTGTTGATCAAGGATCATTTATGAACCCTCTGAAACAAGCGTTGAAGGCCAACTGGTTATGGACCCCGGTGGATCCCGAAAGCGGCCTGCTGAAATATGAATGGGCTTTGGTTCAGGAGGGTGGCGATCTCTCTACGGCCCGGTGGAATGATGTGGGTGCCCAAACCCAAGCGGCTGTTGACAATTCCGGGGAATTGCTCCAGGCTCAAACCTATTATTTTGTCGTCCGGGCCACCAATCAGGCCGGACTTACCAGCACCGGGTATAGCGACGGGATTATGATTGACAATTCGGCGCCGGTGATACCGGAGGTTCAGTTGCTGCAGGCTACCAACCAAGGGGAACAAAAAGAGGTTTATTATATCACCAATACTCAAAATCTTGAGTTATGGATCAACACTTACGATCAGGAATCGGGAATTAACAGTTATCTCTATGGATATGGAAGTCAGCTTCAAATAGACGGGGCTTCGGAAAGCGCATCCGCCAGTTCGCTGATTCCGGTCCATCCGGATATCAATGAAGGTGAAATTACTTTATTTAAAGGTTCAGCCTATAATGGAGCCTCCCAGGTATCGCAAACCGGATACAGCCCGGGAGTTGTATTAGACGCCGGAGCGCCGCAAATTACTGAAGTAGCCGGCGTTGCCTCCGGGAATTACCTCCTTTTCAACTGGAGTGTGATTCCTTCAACATCGCCGGTGGAGCATTATGAAGTGACCCTGGTCAAAGCCAGCGAGGTGAATGCCAATCCGGCGCCTTCATCCTGGATCAATGTCGGACTGAGCAGGCGCTATACGGTTGATGCCGCAAATTTGGCTGACGCACGTTATTGCTTGTTGATCCGGGCCTGCAATGACGCGGGAACTTATTCCCGTCGCGAAGGGGAGGTTAACGAATGGGGAGTCAGCCCTGTTGTTTTACTGGACCGGCAGGCTCCGGAAATCACCGGATTGAGTTATGGCAAATATGCTTCCGACGCCTTAACCGTCCAACTGACGGCCAGCGATAATCTTTCGGGGATTGGCGGTTACCAGTACACCTTAGGCAGTAAAACGAACCTAACTCAATATAGCGGGGACTGGGTCGATATTGCCACGCGAGCGGAAAAGCTGGAATATGAAATTTCAACCGTCACGATCCCTCATCATAGTGAGCTCTTTTTGACCGTCCGGGCCAAAGATCAGGCGGGTTTGTACTCTAAACCCCATGTCAGCCAGGGAATCATCATCGATCATACCAAGCCATCCCTTCCTGCGGTGGAATCGGGAGCCTATATGAACTCCAATAAGCTGATCGGTGGGATCCGCTTTACTTCCGCCGATCCCGAAAGCGGCATTACTCAATACAGCCTGGGAATCGTAGCCCAAAAAGGCGGCGAGCGGCTGGTTACTCAAATTCATCCCATTAGCGAAGCGGTTAGCCAGATTTCGGTACCGGAAAGTTTGATCAAGGAGGGCCAGATCTATTACCTGGCGGTTCAAACCCAAAATGGCGCGGGGGATTGGTCGGATATCGGATATAGCGGCCCGATTACCGTCGATACCCAAAAACCGGTTTTAACGTTTGAAAAAGCCGACACCACTATTGTGACCAATCAAGATACAGTCGATATTTTCTATACGTTGAGCGAAGCTGCCAAAGTCCAGTTTGCTTTGGACGGTACTTCGATTTCCATTCCGGAGCAGTCTGGAGTGGCCGGAAGAAATTGTTTTCACCTTCAACTGGCCCAAAGGCAACGATACGCCTTAATCGCCAAACCGGTTGACGCGGCGGACAACTCCGGTGATGAACGGCAGCAAAAAATCCGTTACAATGCCTTACCGGAGATTACCTTACCCCCGGCCGGTTTCCAAACCACACCGGGCGCGCCGTTACAATTCGCGGCAGTAAAGGTAACGGATCCGGATGGAGAGGCCGGAGATATCCTGGACTATCAGTGGGATCCCGGCGACGGTACCGGAATCATCCATGAGATAGCCCCGGTTTATACTTATTCGGTCCTGAAAGATTATACCGTTACTTTGACGGTCCGGGACAAGGACGGCGGTACCACGGTTCAGAGTACCACCGTCAGCGTTGGCAACACCACCAGCGGAAGTTTGTATACGGATGAAGTTTGGAACGGGATTCATCATATTTACGGTGATGTAACGGTACCCGAAGGAATTACCTTAACCATATTGCCCGGTACCCAAATCATTGTGGACGGCAATCCGATCTCAGGCTATAACCATAAGCTGACTGTGAAAGGGACTTTAGTGGTTCAGGCCGAAAGCTCGCCGGCGACTTTCCGTTCAGTGAATCAAAATGCCGCCAACGGTTGGCAGGGAATCTATGTCACAGGGATGGCTATTTTGGAAGAGGCTGTAATCCAGGATGCTTTGCGGGGCCTGGCGGTTATCGGTTCCGCCGATGTCATCGCGACCCGTTGCACATTCCAGGGCAATTACGCCGGAATTCATGTTTATGGGGCAAACCCCCTGGTCCGGGATTGCAATTTTATCGGTAATGTCTGGTACGGCATGAAGGAAGATGGAGGGGGCAGACCCACAGTGACAGGATGCGGGTTCTCCAATAATTATATCGACTATTATGATGATGAAGTAACCAAGCTCAGTATGGATCAATTAAATGCCATCACCGGGAACAGTGGTAATCATAATTAACGATGGTGAGACGCCTCTGTGGCCTAAAAGAAATGATTCGCCACAGGAGACACGGAGACACAGAGAAAGAAAAAAATTATTAAGCTGGCATAGCCAGCAATTGGCAATTGAATGTATCAAGATTAGAAAAATATTAGTCTTCATTACAAATGGCGCTATGAAATGCTCAATAAAGAAATGAAGTAAAAATGGTTTTCTCTGTGCGCTCTGTGTCTCTGTGGCAAAAAAATAGGCCTCAGAATACGGGCAATAGCGGGAATCAGTGAAATTCAGGCGGCGTTGGGGTCTAAAAGGGAGATTCGCCACAGAGACACAAGGTCACAGAGGAAAGAAAATAATATGGCGTTTTTAGATTTTAGTCGGTAACGAATCGATTGTAGCAATAATTGATTTTAAAAAAATGAAATAAAAAAGGTTTTCTCTGTGTCTCTGTGCCTCTGTGGCAAAAAAAGTAGGCCACAGAG
>JAEZCE010000092.1 GCA_023429995.1 Bacillota bacterium
CAAGTTGCCTATTTCACCTAACCCCTCAATCCCCTTCCCTCCTTCAAAAAGCTATCATCTGGGACAGGGAAGGGGAGCCTTTGAGAGTGATAATAAGCCTGCATCGGAAATATGTAGTTTTACAAAACATTCCCAAAATAAAGAAATTTGATTACCAGGTTTAAATCCTGTAAATCCTGTAAATCCCGTTAATCCTGTCTCCGTTACCTTTTTTTAGACCCGACTTTTTTAATATATAAACTCTTTTTCAAAATCATTTTGAGCCGACGAAACATCTGGTAGACAATTTATAATCATGAGGGGTAGGAGGGGCATGAGGGTGTCAAAAATAAAAGTCGGTTTTATAATCTCCCGGAGTTCTGCGGAGATAAAGCTGCGTGTATAAAAACACGACACCGAGGCCTGGAAGGCCTTTAGAACGTTTTTTTATATACCTAGCCCCATCGTTCACGTTGGGGCGGAGATGAAATTTTCCCACTTTTTACAACACAGCTTGATAACATTGAGTCGCGCTCATCGCGCCGTCCATTTTTCCCCTCCATCGACATCCCGGCCTTCGGTTCCGATCAACCCCAGTTGTTTTTTCAAAGAAGGCGGCGATTATGGTCCACTGATAAAAAATCAAATCATTGGAATGAAAGACCTTCCCCCCGGCTAGCCAACTCTTGAAACCAAGACGGCATTCGGGGTTGTGGGGCGGTGGGGCAAATGGGGGTTGTATAAAATATATCCATGTTTCTTTCATGAGCCAGCCTCCACACTTAAAACCGGATAAAGATTTTCTTCCGATACATCCAGTATAAAAGCACCCATCCGATAAAAAAGGCGGCCAGCGAAGAGAATAATCCTCCCCATTGCCCAAGCGCCCGGGAATTCCAGCCGAAAAACCTCCCGAAAATCTTATTCCAGGGGACTGCATTCACCGCCAGGTAAATAAAAATCGAATTCAGCCCAATCACGGTAAATGGAAAGGCCCACTTTTGAAAGCCCCTCACATCAATCAGCCAGTAAAACAAGGCCAGGATCATGGTGCTCAACCCGCCGGTCACCAAAGTAAACGAACTGGTCCAAATCAGCTTACTGATGGGCAGGACCAATCCCCACAATAAGCCGGCTCCCAGCATCAATAGGCCGGTTAACCCTAAAAAAAAAGCCTTGAAAGACGCGCCCTGCGACGAAAAACCCATTTTCCCCCAGTCTTTTTTCAGCCAAAATCCGGCAAATACGCCTATCTGGCAACTGACAAGGGCCGGAAAGGCGCTTAATAAGCCCTCCACATCCCAGGTGCCGTAATATTTCCTTCCCGGTAAAAAAAGTTTATCAAAATAATTGGCGAAATTAGCTTCCGGTGGATACCATACCCCAGCCCCATATCCGGGCACATCCCCGAACTTTAAGAGCAACCAATAGCCCAAAAGAATAGTCACCGCAATCAAAACCTGATGGCGTTTACTCGCAAAAAGAGTTAAAATAGCCGCCCCGCAATAGCACAGAGCAATTCGCTGCAATATCCCCATCAAACGGAGGTTGGTCAACCAACCCTGCAAACTCAGACCGGAATTGCTTAAATACAACCCGCATAAAAAAAGCAAAAAAGTCCGCCGCAAAATGCGCAGTAAGATTTGAGCGCGCCCCTCGCCCCACTTCCTATGATTCTCAATGGAGTAAGCGATGGAAACTCCGGTCACAAAAATAAACATCGGATAAATTAAATCATAAAAGGTAAACCCGATCCATTTCGTGTGATTCAATTGGGCCGCCATGATCCGGCTCAAGGGAAAATTGAGGCGGGCCAGGGCATCGGCGATTTTCTCCCCTCCGATGATCCAAAACATATTCAAGCCGCGCAACGCGTCTAAAGAGGCTAAACGCTTTCCGGTAAATTTGATTTGCTGGTTTTTCATCGATTTAAACTACGCAAATAAAGGGCCAACCCAAAATGAATCGCCAAGGAAACCAAAAAGGTTCCGGCATAATTCCAATGATGATAAACCAACATCCGGTTCCAAATCTGAACAAAATGGACGCCACAGCCAGCGCAGGGAGAAAAAAAATCATCAGCAACCGGAGAGAAGAATTTTGATACCGGATAAAAAAATGAGCAAAAAAGATCTCCGCCGGGGTCCAGGCGGCTGAAAGAATTATGGGAATCCGCCCCAGATAGAAAAAATCCACTTTACGGAAAACCCACAAACCCAACCAGTTTTGCATCACCAAAAGCAAAATAATCGCGACTCCCAGCCCGCTTATCAATCCGAACAGGCTCCATCTTTTGACTTCCCGCCAAGGAACAGTGAGCAGCATCAATATGAATGCTCCGCTGAAAGTAATTAGCCCCATGAAATGTTCGAAATGCACTCCGGTACCTCCCTATCGGTAATCGTTCTGGATCATTGATTAATTCTCAAATTTAGGTTATAATGATGAGTCCAATAAACAAATGTAAGGAGGGATCATCATTGCAAACTTTATTCAAAAACAGATTGGTTTTCTTGATGCTGATTGTGGTAACCGTGCTTTGTATGATCCTGTCGACTTACAATTTATCTTTGGCCGTTAAAGAACAGCTCAGCCCGATTTCATCCAATATATGGACTCTATCGGTGAAAGACATTTCAAACTCGGTGATTTCCCTAAACAAAAATCATCCGGTGTTCACGACGTTTTTCCAATGGATACGGCTCCTATTTTCTAAATTAAGCCTGTTTTCCCATTTGGACGTAAGGCCGGATGTGTTGTTACGGTATGTCTCCACCATTCATTTTCAGATTACGCTTCTATTTTTTACGATTTTTTATCAACTGGCCCGGACCAGCTCGGAAAATTCAGCTCCCTATATTTTGGATTGACGTCTACGCAGTTCATTCAAATTTGGATTGACATCTACGCAGTCCATTCAAATTTGGATTGACATCTACGCAGTCCATTCAAATATAGGAGGGTTCATCATGTTATATATCGCAGGTCTCATGGTATTGCTATGCCTTGGCTTTGTGGGCTATATCATTTATTGTTCAGTCTCATTAAGTAAAATGGAAAAGGCTGAGGCCGAAAAAAAAGCTAAAAAGTCGAATTAATGGAATCAAAACCCCATTACCCAACCAGGTAGTGGGGTTTTTCGCAATTTAACCCACCCTACTTCGCTTCGAGTTTTCCATAAAACCATGGCAGGGCGACTCCTAAGACAACCCCATAAATAATCGCCGCGACATTGTTGGTAATTACCGTTCCCAGGTCAAACCGGTGTAGATACTGCAATTTAAAAACTTGCGCGAGGGAGAATGCAAAAAACCAAACAAAAAGCCCGAAAGTGATTCCTTTGAAAAGTATGAATCGGGTCGAAACTTTTTGGATCCAAAAAGCAAATAAAGCGCCTACCAAGGAAGAAAAAAACAACTGCACCAAATGGGCAATCATACTCTGCCCAAAAGAAAAAGGGATATTTCCGAAAACCAAAATCGCGGCGAAATCTTCATAGCCAACTTTTCCAAACTGAAAAACTCGGGTCAATAAAAAATTGCTAAAGTCCGCAACCATTCCGGCGACAGTTCCCGCCATAAATCCGACGGTATAGTGATCGCTTTTGATACTCGCCATGAACTAACCTTCTTTTTCTTTGAAATTCCCGAATCCGCCCAAATTTCCTGTTATTTCCGGGATTCGGATTACCGGGAAAAGCCCGATCCTAAAAAATTCAAAATATCTTCCATGAATCCATCTTCCCTCTTAAGTATTGGCTTTTTCAGGTTATAAAATCCATTCAAGATTCGTATAATGAAACATAACCTTGGATTACCGCTAGGAAGGAAGTGGCGATGGTGCTTTTAAACGATGGCAAGGAGTCGCTGTTCAAGTTAAATCTTGAGCCTGATTCCATTGAGGGATGGACTGACGGGATTGCCCTCAAACACCTTGAAACCGATGATAGGGGATTCAAAATGAGCGGCGACTTTCCTATCTTATGGGAGAGTTATGATGATGAGGTCGAAGGCCCGGAACTTTATGACGACGACCATCAATACAAAGTCGTAAAAGTCGATTATAAAAACACTCTGATTTGGCTGCTTGAAATTTAATCTTTGGAGTTTGGCCCATACCCCGCTTTTAGCGAGGTAATTTTATTTCTTCAGACCATAAATGGTATGAGATGCCAGTTGGGAGGCAAACTATTCAAAAGAGGTGAACGCATTGCAGGATAAAATCATGGCTGGATCCTTGGCCGGTTTAATCGGCGCCATTTTACAAGATATATATGGCTTTCTGGTCAAGGTTATTGGTTTAACGGATAGGGGATTTATCGACTTCGCCAGGGCGGTGATTCTGTCCAACATTGATGGAGGGGCTCTGGAAACGGTATTGGCATTCATCGCTCATTTAATATGGAATTCAATGCTGGCAATATTATTTACATACTTAATTCCCAACACGTCCGGCAGTTACTATTATTTTAAGGCGGTCTTATACGGTTTGGCGTTATGGTTTATTATTCAAGCGATAGGAACCTTATTCCGCCTGCCGATGTTTTATCACATTCCGGCATCTGCCGCCATGCTGACTCTTTTGGGCGCGCTCATTTATAGCCTGGGAATTGCATCCACCTTCCGGTTTTTAGAAAAAAGCCATCTGGTTACTTAGACCAACCGTCATGGGCAGTGTTTGAAAAGTCATCCATGGTTTTTAGATATTCTCCGGCGAAGAACCGGTGGAAACATCCTTTTGCCATACCAGCGCGGATCCGCGCTGGTAGCTTTAAGGGCCTATGAATCAAATTATGCTTGCCTTTAAAAACGTAATTACTCTTTGGGCGGAGAGGGTTTGGGATGCAGTAGATGGCTGAGTTTGCCTACAATGACTTCCTTTTTTAACAGGCCGATCAGAAATAAAATACAGGCAATTACCGAAACAATAATCACCGGCAAATAATCTCTTTCCTGAATGTTGGCCCCGATATATGAGGAAGCCAGAATGCCGGGAAATCTGGCCATCATGGAGATTATCAAAAAAGGCTTCGTTTTGATAGGCGCGATTCCGGCAATATAAACCAAAGTGTCTTTGGGTATTCCCGGGATCAGAAATAAAACGAACATCATCGTTTCCGATTTGGGGTTGTTCATCAAAAAAGAGAACCGCTCCAATTCCTTTTGGGGCAAAAAGTCTTTAACGAGGGAAAATCCGAGGAGCCGGGAAATATAAAAAGCAATGACGGAGCCCAGAAGAATTCCAACGACAGAATAAACGGTGCCAAAAAAAGTTCCGTATACATAACCGCCTGCTACTTGAACCAGTTCGCCGGGAATCGCCATAATGACCACTTGCATGATTTGAAAAAAAATAAAGGCGGGGATGCTGATGGGACCATAGGAAGTAAGTAAATCCCTGAAACGATCCGGCCTTTTTAAAAGATGGGTGATATGAGGGGCGAATTTCACGGTAAGATACGTCATGACCGCTACGAATACAATCAACAATGACACATTAAGTCCAATGACAACCTTTTTTGGTATCTTCATTTTCCACCTCTTTTTAGTTTACCCTACCCGGTCCCGAATACTCTCATGATGGAATATCGGCAAAAAATATCCCTTTCACGAGCATAAACGTAAAATTCCCCCTTCAAGTTGCCGATTATTTATCATTTTTAGGTGGTTTTTCAAATCAAGCAATACCAAAGGTTCTTAAAGTTATTCCTTCAAAAAAGGCACCGGATCAATCGGTTCACCTTTAAAGCGGACTTCATAGTGAACATGGGGACCCGTGCTCTCACCGGTATTTCCGGAAAGACAAATAACCTGCCCTTTTTTTACCACCTGCCCCGGATAAACCAGTAACTTGGAATTATGGCCATAACGGGTCTCATAGCCATATTCGTGATTAATGATAATCAAAAGGCCGTAACCTGCTTGCCAACCGGCGAATTTGACCACGCCGTCCGCGCCGGCCCTGACTTTATTACCATAGTCAACCGCCAAATCCACCCCATCATGCTTGATGTATCTTCGATATATCGGATGAAAACGCACCCCGAACGGAGAACAAATTTGCGCTTCAACCGGGCGAATGGACGGCAGGTGGTCCAGGCGGCGCTCAGAGGCTTTTAAATCACGAAAAATCAGTTCCTGTTGTTGCTCTTCTTTCCCTAAAATATCATCCAATTGGTCCAGATTATGACCTAATTGTTCCAGCGAGGTTGTTACGGAGGGAGAGGACGATTTGGATAAAGAGTTCAAAGTGTTTAATTGGTAATTTTGGCGCTTAAAAATGCCCCGACTGGCTATGGGGAAACGATAACCGCCTTTTCGCCGCAATCGGTTCCAGGTATCAACCATCGCTTCATTTCCTTGGCGGTACCGCAAAAGTCTGTTATCCAATAAATTACTGCGGTTTAAAACATTCCGGACATGAGGTTTCTCCGCCTTTAGCTTGGAGATCATCATATCTTGTCCGGCAATTTTTTGACGGAAAGATTGAATTTGCCAGACCTGAGTGCTATAGGTCAAAAAAACATAGATATTCAAAATGATTACCACTAAACCAACCGCCATCAAGGCGAATGGAATTCGAAAATTGCGGATGCTCTGAGCCCCGGAAGTGGGAATAACAATCAAAGTAAAATGTCTTTTTTTGATTTTTTTTAATTTTTTTACCCAGCTTTGCTCCATTTTCTTTACCTCGAAATAAAGGTTTTGACTTCACTCTTCTCTTTCTCCCCGGGAACGGCAATCGGGCAAAACAAAAAAACATACCGATAGAAAGAAATTGAAAAATTATCTATCCGAGAATGAACGGTTTTAGACAGTCATTGGTGAAAGCAAAAATGGAGATTTTCGGCGGAGCCCGGAGTTGAATTCGTAGATGGGGTAGAATAAGAACCCTGGAAATTTCAATTTGAAGGATAGCAATCGTAAAAAGAAACAAAAACACCCATTGATATTGCTCGGCACAAGGAAACCCAATCGTCAAAAGCTCGCATAACAAACAGCGCCCGCGTTCTTTTACCAAACCATGGATAAAAAAATGGCCGCTTAAAACCAATAAAACGACTATGAAGGTCAATGCTGCGATTTTAACGAGAATTTTTTTCTTCATGTTCCATATTTCCACTCATAAAATAAATTACGCCCCAGGTGAGCAGTTTTCCGGAAAATTAAAAATGGTTTCCTAATTTTAATAGTTAGCTTTTTATAAAAAAATACCTTTTTTTTAGTCGTCTTTAAGGGAATTTTTTCCGGCATTTTTATAACCATTAAAAAAGGGAACGGCTCATCAAGGAAAGCCCCTCCCTTTTCGATCATCACGCAGACTTGATCGATATTTATTCTGTCAACGTTGGTCGGCAACTATCTTTTTTCGCCGATTTCACCAACAAAATTCCCACAAATATTGCGGTGCAAGGGACAACCAAAGTCAATCCAATGGTTCCGGATAAAGTTTTCAACAGTTCCGACGCCACATAATTCATATTAAAAATCCGCCAGACGGATATTCCCCTGGCAAATAAAAACATCAGCATGGTTAATGCCCCGCCCGTGTATGCCAATAACAAAGTCGTCGACATGGTGCCGATGACCAGGCGGCCGATGTTGATTCCGGAACGGATCAATTCCCACCTGCCGATATCGGGCCTTTTCTCCTTGATCTCAGCCATGGCGGCTGCGATATCAATGGCCACGTCCATAATGGCCCCGGTTGCCGATAGAATTACCGCGGCGTAAAATAATTTGAGCAAGTCCAAATGTTCGTAGCCGGAGTAGCGCAAGGTGGTTGAAAAACTGGAAGTAGCGCCGTTGACTTTCAGGGGATCTCCAAAGAAAAGCAAAATAATCCAGGTAATGACGCATCCGCTGAAAGCGCCGAGAAACGCCCCTAAACCTTTTTTATTAAAGCCGGCGATCATGAAAATGGTGATAAAACATAATCCGGCTACGATTATCATCGCCAGCATCACCGGATCAAATCTTCCCTCTAAACTGAAGGGCAACAGGACCTTCCAAATCACCAGAATCGTAAAAATAAAAGTGATTATGGCCTTAACTCCTGTCCATCCCGCAAGAACGAGCAAGGCTGCGATAAAGAGAACGAATAACCATATCAAATAGCTTTCCCGTAATGGCTCCAGCATCCTGGCGCCCACTATTTTATCGTTATCGACAGTATAGCCGATAATTCCTTTCTCGCCGGGTTGATAAAACCACTCCAGCTCCGCCGCGCCCTGAAGCATATTGAGAACTTCGATGACTTGGTTACGGTTGGGACCATCCAAAATCCTCACTGTGACCTTTTGATCCCCTTGCCGAACCGTTCCCCGCTGGAAAACAAAATGGTTGTCGGTTTTCAACACAATACCGCGGGCTTCACGGTTGGCTGAAGACTGTTTATAATGGTCCGACACAGGAATCAATAGGATAGCGATGGAAATTAAAATAATAACCGCACAAAAGATAAGCTCCCGGAGTTGTTTAACATTGCTGATTTTCATTATGGAATTCACCACTTTATTTTAGTATTCTACCTCAGGCCATGAAAAAAATGAAAAGAAGGGCTGTCCCGGAAAATTTCGTTTGAAGCGACAGCCCTGAAATATTTTCTTTATCGGAATAACCTAGAGTTCATTCCAGTAAATTCGCTTACCATTTCAAACCGGCGCTGGTAATACTGTTTAAAGCTTTACAAATATCCGTATCATCTTGATAACCGGCAAACTTCTCCGCTCCCGTTCCTTCGGCAGAGGTCATCACCGGGATCCCGGTATGAACATAAGAGGTCCAAAAAAGATTGGCCCGGGTATTCATCAACCGGCAAAAAGTCATCGAAACCGGTTTGTAGCCGCCATAAAGGGCAATTGACTGGTCCTTGCTGAGATTGGCTTTCTGATCCGCAATGGCTTTTTCGATTGCCGCTTTTTCGGAATCTTTCAGATTGGTCAAACCAAAATCCGCGGCTAACTTGAAAATACCCTCCCTGGGCTCGTTTTCATTTTTAAGAATTTGCGCTACTTTAGCATCCGCCACTTCAAAGGACATTTTTTGATTCAAAAAGATTTCCGGGCTTACGCGATATTCCTGACCCATGGATAAACCGAGACCGCCGCATTCATGATCGCCGGTTACGATCACCAAAGTATCCTTGTGAGTTTTTTGAAATTCCAGCGCGGCTGCCACAGCCCTATCCAAATCGAACATATTGCCGATGGTGGAACCGGTGTCGTTGGCGTGGCAAGCCCAGTCGACTTTACCTTCCTCAATCATTAAAAAGAAACCTTTTTTATTGGCGGACAAAAGATCGATTGATTTGGCGATGATTTTGTCTAAGGGAAGATCATCGGCCTTCCGGTCTACGGCATAGGGCAAAGCCTCGTCGTTTACATCACCGGGCAGATTGGCAAGAACCCTTTTCCCGGGTTGTAAGGCCAGAAAGTCTTTGGAAGTCGTGGCGACGGTAAAACCTTTACCAGCCGCTTCCTTATAGAGATCCCGTTTGTCTTTGCGGCCTGTCGGCAGAAAGTGACCGCTACCGCCGCCGCCCACGAATAAATCGAAATTGCTGTTAATAAGCTGGACGGCAATGTCATCATATTTGTTTCTGCTGTCGATATGGGCATAAAATGCCGCCGGAGTGGCATGCACGATCTTCACTGAAGAGATAATCCCCACGGCATAACCTTTTTCCTTTAAAGCCTCGGAAATAAAGGGAGTTTTCGTCGTCTTATCCTCCCGGTAACCAATCACCCCACTGAGTGTTTTATATCCGGAAGAAATAGCGGTTGCGGTTGAAGCGGAGTCCGGCACCATACTGCTGGAATCATAGGTGGTATTAACACCGAAGGCCCTCATCCGGTTCATAACCAACCGTTTGTTTTGATCTTTGGCCGGAGCATTCGGTCCCGCATTTAATTGTAATTCGGCTACTTGCCGCTGGGCCACACCCATGCCGTCTCCAATAAACAGAAAAATATATTTGGGTGGCGCTGCGGCAAATGTGACCAAACTGGATGCCAAAAACAATAAAACGGCTGTCAAAACTGGAAAAAGTCTGTTTTTAAAAAACTTGTTCACCATCAACACTTTCACACTCCTCTTTAAATTTTCAGCATGCTTTTTTACTATAACCCAGGATGATTGAAGTCCCATTAATTCAAGATTAACCGGAGTTCAAATCCATTTTAAGAAGTTTCGGGTGGATGATGATTCAAGGTCCGGATGAAACGAAATACCGGAGGAAGTCCGGGGGCGAGATAAAAAAACGGCCGCGATTGGATTTGCCAATTGGGGCCGACGTATCATTGACTTTATTCATATGATCGGGTGATGGGTTAAACTTAAGAATTTAAAAAAATTCTCATTTCCAATCCTGTCATTTGTCCAGCAGGCCCTCGGGGCTCCAGCCTCCGGTCATCCGCATTATCCAGCGGCTGATAAGGGTCAGATGATCGGTAACCAGCAAAAGTCCCATCACCATCAGCAACCCGCCCGCCACCCATTGCAGGTATTTCAGATAGGGTTTCAAGCGGTCCAATTTTCCGGAAACCTTTTCAAATCCCGCCGCCAAAAGCAAAAACGGAATGGCAAGGCCCAATGAATAAACGGTCAGTAAAAGGAATCCCGAGCCCACGGTGTTTTGATTTCCCGCCATGGCCAATATCCCGCCTAAAATTGGGCCGACGCAGGGAGTCCAACCGAATGCAAAAGCCAGACCGGTTACAAACGCTCCGGCTACCCCGGCGCCGGAGGCAGCCTGAACCCGGCGCTCACGGTACAACCAGCTCACCGGGAACAGCCCGGTCTGGTGGAGTCCAAGCAAGATTACAATCACCCCGCCGATTTGGGAAAAAAGCGCTTTATGACCCCTGAATAATTGGCCAACCAATGAGCTGGCAAGGCCCAACGAGATAAAAACCAAACTAAATCCCAATATAAAGGCTCCGGTGACCGCGAATATTTTCTTTTGGACAATCTTACCTTCTTTGAGACCTGAGATGGAAATCCCGGAAATTATCCCCAAATAGGCGGGAGCAAGCGGTAAAACGCAGGGGGATAAAAAGGAAAGCACCCCCCCGGCAAATGCCAGCAAAACGGTGAACACACTCATGCTATTTCTCCCGAAGAACCGCATTCACTTTCGCGGTCAAGGTTGATTGATTGGTGGCTCCTACAATAATGTCCTGAATCACACCCCGCCGGTCAATAATCAGGGTTGTCGGAAAACCGGTAATCTGGTAAAGCTCGCTGACGGCGTTATTTTGGTCAATCAGAATCGGAAAGTTCATCCCGTTTTTTTTGGCAAACAACGGTACATCCTTGGGATTGTCGCCGACATTGACCGCCAAAACTTCAACCTGGCGCTGGTGATATTGTTGGTAAAACTTCACGAACTCCGGTATTTCCCTGACGCAATACGGGCACCAGATCCCCCAAAAATTAATCACGGTAACCTTGTTCGCGCCGATGATTCGATATAAGTTTACATTCCGTTCCGTCAGACTATGTAAAGTGAAATCAGGCGCTTGATAGCCCATTCGCGGGCTGGCATTTCCCGCTGCGGCTCCACTTGAGACGCCAACTCCAACCATCATCGCCAAAAAAGTTACCAGAAATAGTCCGAGCCAATGCTTTTTTGAAATTCCCGACATCTTGACCACCTCGAAGATTAATTTTTTAGGAAAATGCCCCCATCGGACAAAACCGGACACATTTTTTACAGTCTATGCATTTGACCGCATCGACAATGGGAGCATGAAAACCATTCTGTGTTAAAGCGCCCACAGGACAGACCCTTAAAGCGGGACAGGGATGATTTTGCGGGCAAAGCTTCAAATCAACGGAAATTGCCATGGTATTTTCCCTTTCATGATGATTTTCTGCAGCGGCTTGTTTTTAGGAAACAATCCACCGGGTCAGTTTACTTTCAATGACCGGTTTGGGTAAAGCGCCGACAAACTGTTCCACCAATCGTCCGTCTTTGAATATATGCAGGTTGGGAATGGACATTACGTTATAATTGGCGGCTAATCCCGGATTTTCATCCACATTGATCTTAACGATTTTAAGCTGCTCCCCCTTTTCGCGGGCAATCTCTTCCAAAACCGGCCCCACCATCCGGCAAGGTCCGCACCAGGGCGCCCAAAAATCCACCAACACGACTCCTTTGGCGTTTAAAACCTCTTCCCGGAAAGTACTTTCTGTTACATTCACCATTGAATCCACCTCATCTCATATTTATTTAAGTAATTTAGCAATAACTTAAATTCAGAATTAAAAAATTTTACCCGTTACCCTTGGCCTCCAGGATTCCAATCCTCCGGCGAACAGCTTCAAGCTTCTGCTCCAAATCCTTTTCACAGTCTTTTAATGTTTCCAGGCTGGCCGAGTTTAGGGCTTCCATACCTTTTTTACCTTCACCGTTGCATCCGCACAAACAAACTTCGGTTAACAACTCGCGGCATTGTCTGAGCACGTCTTCATTGATGGTATAGGGAATACAGAACCCTTTTCTTTCGCTGCTGACGATCCCTACCTGGCTCATAATTTTTAGATGTTGTGAAACGGCAGCCGTGGTCACTCCTAAAAATTCCGCCATATCCTTGGCGCCGAGCGGTCCTTTGGTTTTCAACAATTTAATAATCTTTAAACGGGTTTCAACCGACAAAACTTTGCAAATTTCCGACGCTTCCAATTCCGACCACTCCGCAAAAGAAATTAAGTATTAAAGTAACTACTTAAATAGTAATGGAAAACTTATGGTTTGTCAAGAGCATTCTGGATTTTATTTGAAAAGGCCATCTTTTATTTTGCACTTCCGAAAAGGGAAACATATTATCGTCATATAAGGGTAAAACTACCTTTCATGGGATGCGGCAGTATTTTGGGAAATCCTAGGGGAAAGGCATACTGATGGGCTTGCAATTTATCCTTGCGGTTTGTGTCGGAGTCATCATAATCCTGCTTTCCGCCATATTCCTTTGGCGGCCGGGTATTGATTTGTGGACCGACGCTTTTGTCAAACGCTTAATGAAAGATCCCTATCCGGAAAATATCGGAGAAATGTACAATGTCTTCACCAAGGTGGGGTTTCAGAACGTTTTTGAAAGCGATTTGCGTTCCACCAACGGAAAACCTCTCGAACGTCCCTTTGGAACCCCGAAACATTTTTCCCCCTGGGATAAATTACTCTTCAACCCGGTTTATTTTACCCGGAAACCGGCGGTTGAATCGGCGGCCATTGACACCAAAGTTACCATAGGGCCTAAAGCCAAAAGACCGCTGGAGATTGACATGCCGATTATGATTGCCGGAATGAATTATGGCGGAGGACTATCCTTAAACGCCAAGATTGCCTTAGCTAAAGGCGCGGATATAGTGAAAACCGCCACCGGAACCGGAGCCGGCCCCTTTTTACCGGAAGAACGCAAACATGTTCAAAGATTGATCATCCAGTATCACCGGGGTTTTTGGTCTAAAGAAGAAGCGGTTTTGCGGCAGGCCAATGCCATTGAAATTAATCTCGGATATGGAGCCCTCGGCCCGGCACCGCTCATCTGGAGAAACAAAGAATTCAGCCCGGAATTCCGGGATTATATGAAACTCGATTCCGATAAGGATTTAATTGAAGAAGCTAGCTTGCCCAATGCTAAAAACGGCCCGGAACTTGCAGAGCTCGTTCATTATTTGCGACAGTTGACCAATGGAGCCCCCATCGGGATTAAATTCGGGGCCACTCATTATTTGGAACAGGAATTGGAGATCTTCACCAAAGCCGGAGTCGATTTTTTAAGCATTGCCGGAGGGGAGGCCGGAATTGGTTATGGGTCGGGAATACTGGAAGATGATGTTGGACTTCCCACATTACCCGCATTGTGCCGGGCAGCCAATTTTTTAAAGCAAAAGGGTCTAAAGAATCAAATATCCTTAATCATCTCGGGAGGGTTGATTACTCCGGGGCATTTCCTAAAAGCCCTGGCCCTGGGCGCAGATGCGGTCGCCATCGGGACAGTCGCCATTGTGGCAATGGTCCATACTCAAATAACAAAAGTCCTTCCCTGGGAACCTTTGACAGAGCTGGTTTTTGAAAACGGCAAGTCCAGGAAAAAGTTATCCATTGATGATGCCGCAATGAATATCGCCAATTTTTTAAAAAGCTGTAATCAGGAGATCATGTTGACCATTGGCTGTATGGGATGGAGTTCTTTAAAAGAGGTATCATCGGCCGATCTCTCTTCCACATCGGCTGAAGTTGCCTCCTTGGCCGGAGTGGATCATTGTCTTTATCCTCCGAAAGGATATCCGGTCAAGAAATGAACGTTGTTTTCTGGATTGTATTGGGAGGAATCCTCCTGGGAACGGGATTGGCCGCCCCCGTTTTGTTGGCCGTTTTCATCGTCAAGTTCCGCCAAAGCGCTTCCGATTGGCTGCGGAAGTCGGCGACTGTGGAAACTCTCACTCTTTTCAATAAAGTAACCTGGCGTAATTATTTTGAGAGCAATTTGAGGGCCGATACCGGAAAAGCCACCCAGCGTCCTTTCGGGACCAACACTCACTTTTTCAAATGGGATCAGATTCAGTTGACCCCGGGTTATCTGTCCCGGCAACCTTTATCTTCGGATACCCCCATTAATACCCAGGTGACCATCGGCCCCCAAGCCGAAAAACCGTTAATTTTAAAAGTGCCGCTTTTGGTTAGCGCAATGGCCTATGGAAACGCCATCAGTTATCAGGCAAAAATGGCCCTGGCCAAAGCTTCTGTTTTAACGGGAACAGCCGATAATACCGGCGGCGGACCGCTGGTAGAAGAAGCCCGGGCCGTGGCGGATCAATATATTATTCAATTTAACAAAGGGTTTTGGTCAAAAACCGCTCCTCTCCTCAGCCAGGCGGATATGATTGAAATCGCAATCGGACATGGCGCTTATGATTCCGCCCCGGTGCGGATCTCCGGCCAGAAAGTAATCGGCGGTTTTGCCAGGCGCCTGGGAACCATTCCCGGGCTTGATATTGTGCTTGAATCCCGGGTTCCGGAAGTCGAAGATTTAAACGATTGGAAAAATTTAATCTCAAGGCTGAAGGAGGTAACCGGAGGGGTCCCCATTGCCGCTAAATTGGGCGGAACCCACTACCTTGAACAAGAGCTGGATTTCATTACCCAGGGTGGAATCGATGCTATCGTGTTGGATGGCGCAGAGGCCGGAACCCATGCCTGCCCCTCCACATTGCAAGACGATGTGGGGCTGCCGCTTCTTCCCGCCCTATGCCGCACGGTGAACTACCTGGAAAACCGCAAATTAAAAGGGCAAATTACTTTACTCGCCGGTGGAGGGTTGGCTACTCCCGGAGACTTTGTAAAGTGTCTGGCCCTTGGGGCGGACGCTGTTTATATCGGCACGATCGCCGCTTTGGTCATGGCTCATACCCAGGTTACCAAAGCCACCCCTTGGGAACCGCCCACCGGGATTCTTTATTATGACGCCAAAGAAGCCCAAAAATACAACCCCGATCTGGGCGCCAAACATCTCTATAACTATTATGAAAGCTGTTTTCTAGAGATAAAGCAGGCAGCCCGCGCTTTGGGGAAAAATGATTTGCGGGAAATCAACAAAAGCGATCTGGTGGCCCTGGACCCGGAATATGCGGAAATGGCAGGAATACCGTATATGGGGAAAATACCCGCTTACTGATAAAGCCGGAACGAATGCAGACCCACGAAAAAGTATCATGATGGTAATCGGTTAAAGCATTATGGATCTTTTTTGCCGGCCATTATGAAACGAAAACCACGAACCCACCTATAGAAGATATTTTTCTACAACCATGACGGCGGCTCCCAAGGCGATGGCATCTTCTCCAAAATAACCGCCTTTGCTGAAAACGATAGGGTTGGATTCCTGATCATATAATCTTTTGATTGCTGTTTCACTGGCAATACCATAGAAAAGTTCCGAACAACTGATTAATGGACCGCTGAGAATTATCAAGTTCGGATCCAGGAGATTAATATAGTTGGCAAGTCCGACTCCAAAAATAGCAGCGGCATTGGTAATAATTTCCCGGGTCAACAGATCATGATCTTCAGCAGCCCTGCAAATATCGGTATAATCAGTTTCCGAAAGCGGTTTAGCGATGAGTGTGGAACGGCCTTGCTTCAAGGCAGCCTTATACTTTTTCCCAATCGCATAAATGGAGGAATAACAATCAATACAACCGTAATTTCCGCAATTGCAAGCTTCTCCATCCACATTAATGACCATATGCCCGAATGCATCCTCGGCGTCATTAATCGACCGGACTATGGCGCCTGCTGAAATTGCTCCGGTCCTGATTCCCGTACTGCAATTAAAATAAGCAATATTGTGATATCCTTTTCCTGCGCCGAAATTGTACTCAGCCAGAATGGCCGTATTGGCGCCGTTATCCATGATGACCGGCAGATTTAATGCTTCTTCCATTTGTTTTTTCATGGGAAACCCGGTCCACCCATCACAGGCAAAGAACTTAGGCCGGAGCATGATTCCGGAAAACCGGTCCAGCGGTCCCACGGTTCCAACCCCGGCGCCTAAAAATTTTTCTTTTTCAATTCCAAGTTCATTCAAAACCTCTTGAAACATGGCCGCAATTGTTTGAATGGTTTTTTCAGGGGTGAAAGTATTATCCATCGCAAAAGTCTTATTGCATAAAATATTCATTTTGGCGTCGGCGATAATGATTTTTGTATAAAGCCTGGAAATATCGATTCCCAACACATAAAAACACTTTTTATCCAAATCATACAACAGCGGCTTTCGTCCTCCGGACGACTCGCCAATGCCGACTTCAGCGATAAACTTTTCACGCTCGAGGGGATCCATGATCCGATTGAGCGCGGTAAAATTAATTTTCAATATTTCCAGTAAGCCGTTTTTCGTTAACGGACCCGTTTTTTGCAATAAACCGAAGACTTGTTTGCCCTCTTTGCTGATATGCGTTAATGTATCTTTGATATCCATCGTTACCCTATCTCAATTCACTCAATTTATCTTTTCAGCCTATTATCGATTCTTGCTTGACATTCCGTCAATACGAGTATGGGGATTGAACCAAAGTTTGTGAAACTGGAAAATCAGGGTATCCCCTGATTTTCAGTCTCACACATCTATAAAGGAGGTTTGGGAAAACTTTAATCAATCCAAATATCGCTTGGATGATTCAATTTAATTATAACTCTTTTTGACATTTTGTCAATAAGTTAATTGGCTTTTCATTTTTCCTGCTTGCTTTGGGATGCGCCGGAAAAAATTTTTTTAACCCTATAAATAAGTTTTCCCGGCTTATTTTCTACAACGACTCCATCAATGCTTTCAAATTCTTTCATTAATGGCGCACTGATGGACGAGCTTTTGGTAACCCCCAAAAGTTGGCTTGCATATACGCTGCGGTGACCGGCGGCAATATAACTGACTACACAGGCAATCGCAGCGTAAGAACCAATTTGAGGGCCAAACATTTCAATCGCCATGACTGAAGCGGCAATCGGTGTGTTCGCAGCGCCGGCCAAGAGGGCAACAAGGCCAATGGCTGCAAAAACCGAAGGGTTTAAATAAAAAATATGGGCAAATGTACTACCGGCCGTGGTTCCAATAAAAAATATCGGAGTCAGGATGCCGCCGCTACCACCCATACTCAGCGTAATTGAAGTAAAAATTGTCTTCCATATAAAAGCCAGGGGTGGAATTTGAGCGCCACCGATTGCAGCTTGGATGGTATCGATTCCCAAACCCAGATAGCGCTTCGACAATAGAAAAGCCAATATTACCAGGGCGGTTCCACCGATAAGCCCTTTAAGAGGTTTCCAAATCTTCAGTTTTTTGGATGCCCGTTCAAACAACTTCAGTGTTTCAACGAGCAAAATAGCGATCAAACCAAAGTAAAGTCCGCTTAATAATACTTCCAAAAACAATGTCTGGGAAAACTTTCCCAAATGAATCGACTGATGAAAATAGGACAAACCGAAAAACTTGGCAACTTGATAACTGACAATAGCCGCCATGAGCGAAGGAAAAAACATCTCCTGCAATATTTTCCCCAAAACCAGGACCTCTACCGCAAATAAGGCTCCAGCAATCGGCGTTCCGAAAACCGTTGCGAAACCGGCGCTGATACCACAAACAACCAATTTTTTGCGATCTTCCTTGGTCAATTTAAATCCATCCCCCAACGCAGAAGCCATCCCGGCCCCGATTTGCGCGCTAGGTCCTTCCTTACCGGCCGAACCGCCTCCGGTTATTGTAATGACGGTCGCTATTAATTTAACCGGAACTACCGCCAACTTGATTTTACCCCACCGTTTGTGGATGGCTTCAATCACTTTTTCCGTTCCGTGGCCTTCGGCATCCGGAGCCAGATATTGAATCATCAAACTACTTAAAAACAAGGCCAATGGCAAAAACAGGAAATAATATCCATAAGACCCGGACCATACTGTACTCCAACCCAGAATTTTTAAAAACAAGGTACATGAAAGTCCTACAACGATCCCAGTAAGTATCGATAGGACGGCCCACTTAATAATACTGATAAAAAGCACTGTTTCTTCGACAAACCTTTTTTGCAAAATAGTCCACCTTCTCTAATGATTTTGGATTCCGGGATAATCATTTTTTGGGGTTGGAATACCCATAAGATATAGTATCCACTTTATAACGGCATGTCAATAAGTTCCAAACAAATTTCCAAAATTCACCCTTTCGAAAACTCCTCATCTTGGTCCGTACGCCTTTCACAATTATTTTATATTGACGAGGACATAGATGGTTTTAAAATGAAAGAAATTTTCCCGAAAAGCCGGACCAAGGAAATAGAAAAAGTAACCGAGCCTCACTCTTCGATGAGGACGATATCTATGAAATTGTAAAAACCGACTATGAAAACAATATACTCTGGTTACGCCGTGTTTTAACCCGATCCTGAACCTACATTTAAAGACAGTATGTCTCCAATTACAAATCATTTTCTTGATCCATCTTTAGAAGCCATCTCCCACTTTGATAAGGGACGATTGGAAAAACAAAAAAGCGAGCCGGTTGGACTCGCCATCTATTCTAAAGGGAATCAATATCAATATCATAAGGTCATCCACCCCAGCATGCCGGGGCACTTGAGGATGAAAATGAGATATTTATTCTCCCGCAGAGGCGTCAGCACCTTTTGGCGCTGCAGGCGAAGAGGTTGTTTTTCGTCTTTTCTCTGCGTCTCCGCGCCTTGGCGGGAGAATAAATGTTTTAGGCTTCGAAGTAATATGACAGCCCTTCAAACGGGCTGTCATAAGAATCAATGAAAATAAATCGCGCCGAAGGATACACCCTAAACCGGTGAAGTATTAGTCCAGTAATCCATTACCCTCAGCCCTTGCTTAATACCCACCCTGTGATGGGCATGAAGGACCCTGCGGGGTCATAAAGCCTGATCCCCCTCCTCCGGGACAAACAGGGCCTTGGGGAGTCATATAACACGACTCACCGCCTCCTCCTCCGGGACAAACAGGACCTTGCGGAGTCATATAACACGACCCGCCGTCCGGTTGCTGTTCCGCCCTATAACCATAGGGATAACCGCCCCAAGGATAGCCGCCGTATGGATAACCACCATAGGGATAGCCGCCATAGCCATAACCATAGCCATAGGGGCGACGGTAATAGGGCCTAAATCTTCTATATTGTTCCGAATATACTTGATCCGGCTGTAAAGACATTGTTTTCACTCCCTTAATTTGTCTTAAGGCTATTGAATACTATATTCTATTAAAATATATTGAAGCGGCTTTAACCCAAAGGCACAAATATAGGTATCGTAAAGCATGAGTTGTTCATCCTAAAATACAAGATGCCTATTTAACCTCTCCCTCGGTCCCTCTCCGACAATGCGGTTCAAGGAAGCGGGTTCAACGGCGAGGGATGATTGAGCCGAAAACCGGGTCTTTTTAAGGCTGAATCTTGTAGCCCAAAAGATTGGCCCGAGTTTCCAGCGATTCACCTTTCCCCGGCTGAATACTCATCTCTGAGAAACTTCGTCGGGGAGAGGATGGGAGAGAGGTCGGCAGTTTGGCCTCTCCGATTTTCATAAAAAGTAGTGACCCAATCACGCGCTAAAACACAACTGCGACTCCAAAAATACTTAGTCTGTCTTTCCCGCTGCTATTTTCATGATAATCATACCGGTAGGAGACTCCAATGTTTTTGGTCAAAAAAACATTCTCCATGGCCGATTTCTTCCAATAACTTTCTCCATCCAAAAATGTAATACCCGGTTTGGCTTCTATCTGGAGAAAATGTTGGAAATTCATTTTTAAATTCATCCCGGCGATCCAGGAATACTGATCATCTTCAATTTCGGTTGTTGTTGCACTGGCGTGAGGATAATTCGGCTTGTTCTCCGTTCAATTTCGATCCATTCTTTTATAAAATAACCGTTACTTTTAAATTATGTATATTATGGCAAAAAACTCATCGGGTTTACGGTCGTTCCGTTGCGCCGCACTTCAAAGTGGACATGCGGTCCAGTGGCCAAACCGGTGCTTCCCGCTAAAGCAATGACTTGTCCTTGAGAAACTTTGTCCCCTTCTTTCACTAATAACCGGGAATTATGTCCGTAACAAGTGGCCAATCCGTTTCCATGGTCAATCGCAATAAAATTACCATATCCGCCTTGCCAGCCGCTTACGGCTACGACTCCGGCATCAGCGGCCCGAACGGAAGCGCCGAAAGGAACCGCTATATCAATTCCACTATGAAATATCTTTTTTTTCAGGATCGGGTGAAGGCGCCATCCAAAGGGTGATGAAATAGGCCCCCGCACCGGCCAGATAAACCTACCATTGCCCAAAGCCACCGGATTTGAATTTTGTTTCCGGCGCAGCTCCGCTTCAATCTGCCGTGAAGTCTCTTCAAACTCTTGGAGCGCTTTTTCAAGTTTACGTCGGTTGGATTGAATATTATTTAATTCCCGTTTGGTCGTTCCGACTTGGGCCGTCACTTTTTGTTGCTCTTTGGCCAGTTTGTTTTGTAATCCCAGGGTTTGGTTATACTCCGATTCCACCTGGGCCTTTTTATTCTGAATCACCACCGTTTGCTGGCGGACGATAATCTGGGTTTGTTTGATATGATCAATTCGGCGCAAGTTGTCGCGAATAAAAAAACTGAGCATATCGAATTTTGCTACAAAATCGGCAAAATTGCTCGAGATAAATATTAAATCCCAATAAGTCTGGGGGCCGCTCTTATAAATTGCAACCAAACGCCGGTTGAGCAAGTCCCGTTGTTCTTGGAGATTGGACTCTAAGATCTCAAAATTACTTTGGAGTTTAAAAAGTTCTTGCCGGGTTGCGTTTACTTTGTTCTCTGCAACTCCCAAGGCATGTTGGATTTGTTGGTAATTATCCTCCAATTGGCTCAGCTTTTGTTGTTGGGTCAATAAGTTGTTTAATACCGACTTTTCCCGTTTTTTTTGGTTAGATATTTCTTGCCTTGTCTTTTGAATCATTTGTTTTAATGCGCCGGGATCGGTAATAGGTGCGCCTTCAACCGTTAAAGGGCGCGTGCACAGAAAAACGTTGATCACCATGAAAATCAATACAAACAGACCTAAACAACGATGAAATGGTTGCATTAAGATGGGACACCTCTTGCAAGAATCATTCGTGATCAAGGGGATATATCCTTCAAAACAAATGGAAATATCGATCCATCCATATTGTGTTAAGCAACTTCTTGCCCCTTGGCGAACAACCCAAACAGTCTTACCGTTTTTTGATACTCCAAAAGATGGTAAATAATATAGTACAAATAATCAAGGCAATGCATGAAAAAATGAAAAATGCATCGTAGCTACGACCTGTTGCGGGCAATAGACTTAAGGATATGCATCCGAATATCATTCCAATACTATTGGCAGTGCTCAAAAAGCCCATTGTAACGCCCATTCCTGTTTTACGGCCGACAATCACCGATAATGCGGATGTTCCGGACAGTAAGGCGGCGGAGCCCAACGAAAGAATGAACATAGCGGCAACAATAATCCCTATGCTTTGTGTTAAGGGGAAAATCAACAGAGCAAGCGCTGTAACGATACCCGATAACCATGTAATGATGAATTTATCATACCTGTCAATTAACTTTCCGAAAGGAATTTGGAAAATCCCGGAGAGTACATTATAAATTGCTATGATTGAACCCGTCAGCACTAAATCAATACCCTTCCCTTTTAAAAAAGGAATCAGGAAAAACCCTATCAAGCTTGAAATTATTGATAATGCGATGTTTGCCATACTTAATGCCATTAACTCCGGATTCCGAAGTAATTGTATTGAACGGACATTCTGATTTTTTACAACACCATCCTTATCATATTGCCCGGACTCATCCTTTTGCTCATTTTCAAAAAACAGTAAAATCAACAATGCGATTGTTGCCAACACAAATAGTGTTACGAATGTTGCTCTGTAATGAAAGAATCCTGCTATGATTGTGGAAATGAAGGGCCCGATACCGCTTGCCAGTAATACACAAGCGTTATATATTGCAACATATCTGCCTTCCTCACTCTTTGGGGCTGCCTGCCCCATATATGCCATACCCATCGGCAGCATCATGGCGGAAGCCAACCCATGCAATAGCCGTGCAAAAATCAGGGAATAAATATTGATTGAAAACCAATAAGCGATTGCGATGATAGGGTATAGCATCAAACTATATTTTAAAACTGTTAATACCCCCCTTTTATCCGCCAGTCTTCCAACTGGTGTTCCGACAAAAAGCCGCACTCCATACATGCTTCCGGATAGTATTCCAATCTGAAACCAAGTAGCTCCTATTTCCTGAGCATAGGGTGTAAGGATGGTACCGGAGATAAAAGTACCCGTAACCAGCAAAAACACGGCGCCAATAACAAAAAATAACGATCTGGACATAAATTCTTCAGCCTCACCATTTTAAAATCAAAACTTTTGTTTTAAGCAACATAATGTTTCCAAACTAAACTACACCGATAACTGCAAACTGCGGTGAACGAATTCCCGAAAAGAATATCCGTGAGAATTATTCCATATCTTTCAAGCAAAAACAGGCATATCCTCTTTCAATTGACGATGTTCTTATGCCGTAATGAAGTTTAGGTTTATTTAAATTCAAATGGTACACAATAAAAAAACCATAAAGACTACAGAAATATTTGCCGAATAATTACATAGTAAGGGCAAGAATAATACTACCAAGATGTTAATCGATCTAAAATTTACAAGGAGGCGTTATTTTGACCAAAACAGAACTCATCGAAAAGGTAGCCAAAGACACCAAACTCACCAAAAAGGATTCCAACCAAGCCATTGATGCCATCATCAAAGCCATCAGCGGCGCGCTCGCCAAAGGCGACAAAGTTACTTTAGTTGGTTTTGGAAGTTTTGATGTGAGAAAACGGGCCGCCCGGAAGGGTCGCAACCCTCAAACCGGCAAGGAAATCAGCATTGCCGCCCGCAAAGTACCGGTATTCAAAGCCGGAAAAGCATTAAAAGATGCTGTAGGAAAAAAATGAAAAAATTAACCCGCCCTGGAATGAATCATAGGGCGGGTAATTTTTTTGCTCCCCCCTGTGTTTCATTTCATCAAACATTTTTTCCGTTTTTCCCTTGGGTGATTGCATTTCTCCAAACATTATCGCTATCCGTAAAAACCAATTAAAGTTGACAGCCAAAAATTAAAATGTAAGGCGAATCAAGTTGCCTATTTCACCTAACCCCTCAATCCCCTTCCCTCCTTCAAGAAGCTACCATCTGGGACAGGGAAGGAGAGCCTTTGAGAGTGATAATAAGCCTGCATCAGGAATATGTAGTTTTACAAAATATTCACAAAATAAGGCTAAAGAAAAATTTGATTTGATTATTGGGACCATGTAGGAAAATATCGAATTGAGTCATCCCTTCCCAGTCCCAGATTTCAGCGGACTGAAGGAGGGAAGAAACCTCGCGTTCTTGAACGCGCGGGTTAGGTGAAATTAACATCAGGATCTCTTTCATCTTACTTTAAAATCTTTACTTTTAGCTTTTCTATTCTTCTTTTTGAGATACGAAAGTTGCGCTTCTAAATAATAAATATTTTGAATGCCTGACCACGCATGGTTAAACTATACCACGGCCTAACGAAAAGGACTTAAACGGGATTAACAGGATTTTATGGATTTACTGGATTTTTTAATACCCCTATAAATTATCTGTTCTTGCAGCCCAATTTTACCAGGTCATAATCCCGTGAATCCTGTCTCCGTTACCTTTTTTAGGCATTTTGTCCGGTCATCGGGTTGAAAACCGTTGCTGTGATTAAGGCGCGCGCTCCCTATAATCAATAAAAAAAGGGGGCCCAGTTACTTACCGGACTCCCCTCAAAGTTGCTATGATTATTTCGGATGTTTCCCAAACCATTCCGCTACTGAATCCGGCAAACAGTCCCGTTCAGGGTGAATGCGGTGGGTTTGGCATTCTGCCCATTATAGTTCAGGTTAAAACCAAAGTTCAGGCTGCCGCCATTGGCCGGAATGTTTGCGTTATATGCGGCGTTTTTCACTGTGATGGACGCTCCGTTCTGGGTGTATGTACCGTTCCAAATATTAGAAATCGTCTGATTGCCCGGGAAAGTCCAGGCCAAGGTCCAGCCATTCACCGCCGTAGTGGTATGATTGGTGATTTTCACATCGACCGTGGCGCCACTACCCCAGTCATTCTGAACCGTATAAACGACTCCATAGTCACCACTTGGTGTTGGCGTTACAGTAGCAGTCGGAGTTGGAGTTATAGTCGTTGTTGGCGTTGGAGTCGGGGTCGGGGTTGACCCGGTGAGGCTTCCGACGAAAGTGGTGACACTTTGCGCATCAAGACTTAATGGGAAACTTCCGTTGGAATTGATGACCGTACCGTCGTTTTGAACATTTTTGCTTCCTGAGGTTGTATATTTTGTAAATGTTTGAATCGTTTCACCATTAACGGTTAGGCTGAGGTTTTTTGAAGAGGCGCCTCGGTTTACCGCCACAACCACTATTTTCTGATCACTTTTATATGCCGACACATAGACATCCATCGTTGGGTTTTTGGTTGCATCGACGCGCACATATCCGGGCCGGATAAACTTGGAGAATTGGGCCATACAATATCCGCGCTTACTGACTAACCCGTTTTCTTTAATCATTCCGTAAGAGCGGCGGATGTACCACCAGACATAAGCGTTAAATTCCGCCTCAACCATGGAATTGTGAATGTTGTAGGCGACGTCAAGGGCATTGGGCCATGAATCAGCATCACTGGTACTGTCGGTATAAACTTCCGTCATCCAAAGTTCTTTCCCTTGTCCCTTTTGCTTGAATAGAGGGTATGGATAATTACTTAACGCAGTCCCATACAAATGAGCACCCAGAATATCCATATTCGCCAGCGCACCCGAATCGTTTAAAATAGGATCAGACATTGATTTTACGTATTGAAACGATTCGGGGGCGATTACCCGGGTTTGAAGGCTGGCGGCATTCTGTTTCAGATAATTGACGATTTCCGTTGCGGTCCACCACGTCCAATCATAGGCGTAATCAGGCTCGTTTTGGATCGATATGGCATAGAGATTAACCCCGTTTTGTTTCATATAACTGATAAAAGAATTTAAATGGTTGGTGTATGCGCCGTACTGGTTATATCTGAGCCGTTTTTTTCCGTTTACCACTTCAGTCATACTGCTGGGCGGATTCCAGGGAGACGCAAAAACGGTGGCGCCAAGCGCAATGGCTCTTTGAGCTGTGGCAATTTCCCGGCTCCAATTATTACTATTATCATCAACAAACATTCGCAAGATTGACATGCCGATTTGTCCATCATTATTCCCAAAGGCCGTCGTTCTTTGACTTTCTGTCAAGTCGCCAATCCAGGCCGGATGATTCATCCCTCCAAAACCTTTGATAGTCTGTTTGGTAGCTGTTGCATTGACGGTGATATCGCCGGCGGCTTTAATCGGGGCGGTACCATTAAAAGCAACCATTGTCATAATGGTGCAAAACAAACCGATAAAAAGTAATTTTATCATTCTTTTAAACATGTTTACTCCTCCTCAAATTTTTCATCGAAATCGTTAAGAAGTCAAAATCTTCATTCTCTGACAAACTGTACTGAAGTTCATTATTGTATCTGGCAGGCGATCCCGTTTAAGGTAAAACCGGTAGGCTTTGTATTGGTCCCGCTATAACTGAGATTAAATCCAAAGGAGACCGATCCTTTAGCCGGGATCATGTTATTATAGGAAAGGTTTTTTACAGTTACGGCTGTGCCGCTTTGAGTGTAGGTTCCATTCCACATATTGGTGATTTGTTGATTGCCTGTAAAGTTCCAGGCCAAGGTCCAGCCATCAATCGCCGCCGAGCCATTATTGTTAATGGTAATACTCACCGAAGCGCCGCTGCCCCAGTCGCTTTGGCTATAATTAACCGAGCAACCAGTGGGGATAGGAGTGGGCGTTACGGTTGGCGTAGGTGTTGGTGTTGACGTCGGTGTCGGTGTTAAAGTAGGCGTGGGGGTTGGAATGGGACTAACCACACCGGCTGTTGTCATATTCATCGTCGGGAATGTACCATCGGAATTATATTTAAACTCCTCTATGCATACTGAACGGTGGTAACTATTGCCTCCGGGCAAAGCGGCATTGTGATAAAAAAAGAAAGAATGACCGTTAAAATCAATTACCCCTGGGTGATTTGTCGAGCAGGTTCCTTGTTTGGGCATAATGACTCCTCGATAGGTCCAGGGTCCGGCAAGGCTTGAGCTTGTGGAATAGGCAATCCATTCCGGGAAACCGGCTGCAAATACCAAATAATACAATCCGCTACGTTTGTAAATCCAGGGTGCTTCTTCATAGTCCTGTCCAAATGCCTGGGTTGTTAATGGAATATAATTTATAGAACCTTTTAAAGAAATCATGTCACTATTAAGCTTTACCCAGTAACAAGCATTGTTACCCCAGTACAAATACGCCTGCCCGTCATCATCAATAAATACTGTCGGATCAAGATTTCTCCACGTATGGGTTGCATAACCGAAAAAATTGGTCATATTGTAAGTAATAAGAGGTTTCCCGAGCGCATCTGTAAAAGGACCGGTCGGGCTGGTTGCAACAGCAACTCCGATGGCGATTCCGCCACCTCCCACATCTAAAACTGATACGTAATAATAAAACTTGCCATTTCTGTAAATAACCTGTGCTGCGTTGGCATTGTCAGCCTGCGATGCCCATTTGAAGGCAGTGACTGACAACACCGCCCCATGATCCGTCCAATTTACCATGTCAGCAGAAGAAAAACAACGATAATCCTTCATTAAATAGCTTGTTGCGGCTGAATTCTCATCATGCCCTGTATACAAGTAGACTCTTCCATTATATACCATCGGAGCCGGGTCAGCGGTATATAGGGTTTTCACGATCGGATTGTCGGCAAAACATACTGTAATGGAAACAAGAGTAATCAACATAAATGAGAACATGATTAAAATCTTACTTCTCATGGTCTTTAACCTCCGAATTCTTATTCTAAATGATATTTCCCAAATTGCGCTTGAAACAATCACCTCCTCGTAATCAATATGGTAGCTGTATGCCGCTCTACTTAAGTAAAACGCCACGTTATCGAGAGAACGTTTTACTCGTGTAGCAATAGAAGCAACACAGCCAATAGCCCGAATAACAAAGCGGATAACAGCTTAATTTTTCCCAAATGTTTCTGCATCATTTGGGCAATCTGATTTGAAGTCGTTCCCCAATAGACAACCCCAAAGACAAAGATTAAAGGCAAAATAAACATCAAGTTATAAAGCGCTAAATACAAAATGGCGGTGAATTTTAAGGCGCTGATCCCTTTTAATACAACAATTATGGGGAGGTAAATCTGTCCGGTACAAGGAAATTCATAGAATGCCACGATAAATCCTAAAACAAAACCCGTAATGAGAAAAAAACTTGAACGAGCTCGTTTTCTGATCGCTGCGTGAATTTTGCGTTTAAAATGTTCATTTAATTGCAATTTGATTTTGTTGGGCTTACCCTGTTTCACCAAGATACAATCATAAAAACTTAAAATGCTAAACAATCCTAAAATTCCGGCCATGATATAAGGAATGCAATGGCCGAGTACACGAAATGTAGATAAGCGGTTCAATAACTCCAGGAGTCCATATCCAACCAAAAAGTAAGCCAAAAACGCTCCTATCGCAAAATTCATCCCCGGAAGCAATATTTCTTTTCCTTTTCTGCCTAACATGGTTAAATACGAAATAAAAAAGATCAAGGTAGCAAAAGCGCAGGGATTCAGCCCATCAAGCAAGCCGCTGCCGATTATCACCAGCGGAGTCAAGCCGCGGAATTTCTCGATTATCGGAAGGTTACCGTCTTGATTGAATTTTAAAGCGTATATAGGCCATTTTGTCCCGCCCGTTTTCAGATATTTATTGATTGTCTGCACCAGCTTATCCCGGATAGCCGTTTCCCCTTCTAAAACATCATCCCCTGCAATCATTAGGGGGGGAGTCTTATTGATTTTCCGTCCAAAACTCTTTTCGAGGTTAATCAAAAGCTTAAAATTTTCAAGAGAAGTAATTTCAAAGATTTTCATCTCAAGCCGGTTTTGATATTTTTCGCTGATTTTCGGTAAGAACTTATTCTTGATAAACCGGCACTCCGGACAAGTCCTGGTATAAAAGAACAAAATCTTTACTTTGCCGTTATCCGCATTGACCCAAGAAATATTCGTCCACAAGAAAACCAGGCAGCAAACACGGAGAATGTGTCGTCTTATAAAAACCTGATCGATGATTTTTATCATTTCGCGGTGATATGCCCCCATTCCGCCGATTTTCTTCCGTTGCTCCCAAACAAGTTTTTTCATCTGGGATGGAACTTTCTATAATTTCTTCAGGCAAATACAGCTCATGGCCTTTGTTTTTCGGGCGCGCGCGCCGCTATCGCCTTTACGGTAACCTTTTCAGTACGGTTTTTGGGGTCATTGGTTTCCATCATTACATATGCTTCGTTGAGTCCTTCTTTCACGATATACAGCTCCACTGTCAGTTCAGTCTTGCCGTTCGGCGGGATTCTCGTTACGTCCAAAACGGGGTTTATACACTTATGACAACTGGGCCAGGCAGCGAGAGTCAAGTCGGCATTACCCAAGTTTTTGATGACGAAAGCATGTTTGATGCTCTTTGTATTTTCAACCGTGCCGAAACTCCAATAATTTCCGGAAATGTTCATCTTGGGAATCCGGAGCGAAGTTTTCCAAAAGATAATGCAGGCGATAAGGATGGACAAACAAAGAACTCCAACCGGCAATGTTTTTTTCATTGGAACTCCTTTATGCTTCCATACCAAGTTGCGTTTTGACGGATAACTCTTTTTGGAAACGCAACTTGGCCTCACTCTTAACTTAATACTATTACGTACCAGTACACATAGACTCTTCATTCCATCATCATGGCTCTGTACCCCGGGCCAACGCCCCGGACATACCCGGTCACTTATTCAAGTTGACAAGCTGTCCCGTTCAGGGTAAAAGCGGTCGGTTTGACATTATTACCGCTATAAGTGATATTAAATCCGAAAGAAATGGAGCCCTTCGCCGGGATAATGTTATTATAGGAAAGGTTTTTTACAGTTACCGATGTGCCGCTTTGCGTGTAGGTCCCGTTCCACATGTTGGTGATGGTTTGATTGCCCGGGAAATTCCATGCCAGAGTCCAGCCGTTAATCTGGGAGGAACCGTTGTTTTTAACCGTAACGCTTACTGTAGCCCCGTTACCCCAGTCGTTTTGGCTGTAACTAACCGAACAGCCCGTAGGAGGAGTGGTAGGGGTTACCGTTGGTGTTATAGTTGGTGTTATAGTCGGTGTCGCTGTTGGCGTCAGGGTGGGGTTGATTGACAAATACTGGCGCAACCATTGCAAAGCCGGACGCTCAACTCCTGAACTGGTAATTAAATGAGTTCCGGATGCCCAAGTCTGTCCTTCAATATAGCCCCACAGGGTGATACCTGCGACAGCCGAATTTTCCCATAAAACCGGAAACTTCTCCTGATATCTCGTCTTTTGAGTTGCGTCATCCCCGGTCATATCAAGTTCCGATACATAGATTGGCAGTCCAGTCGCTGCCAGACTACTCAGAACATTTCTCATCGTGCTTGTCGATACGGTGTCCATATTGAAATAATGGCATTGAATGCCGATTCCGTCCACCAAGCCTCTACTCTTAAGAATGTTAATAATACTTAAATACCTGGATGCGGCATTGGGATCACTGATGATTCCATATTCGTTGATTAATAGTTTGGAATTGGGGAAAGCGGCTCTGGCTTGCTGGAATGACCAGACAATCCAATCCCATCCGGTAGAACCGCTGCCACCGATGGCATTTGCATAGGGAGGCGTGGTATGCAGCGCCTCATTTACAACATCGACCATTTGAGCACCGCCATATCGCGTACCGGCTTGTTTGATCCAATCCGTGACTTCCGCCTTCTGATCAGCAGCTGAAAGTCCGCCAATCCAGCTTGGTTGTTGGTTTCCCCATACCAGGCAATGAAACTTAAAGGGAAAGCCATGGCTGCGAGCATAATTATAAGCAGTATCACATTGGCTCCAATTCATATTTCCCCGGCTACCCTCAACCGTACCCCATTTGCCGCCATTTTCCGGGACTACCTGATCCCAATAAGTGGAAAAGTTCGATGGAACACTGCTACTAACGATATTGCCCAAAAATTTGGTCTTGGCGAGTCCGGCATTGGTTTGCGTGGCCATCGCCAAAACTAATACCGCGAACAGTGCGATAGCTATTAATATTAAGGGTTTACGCATTTTCAAAAATTGACCGCGCATTCATCATCTCTCCTTTCTGTTTTTTAAGATGTTTTCGCCGTTGTTGGATTTTTGGAGCCTCCTGCCAGAGTAAAACTTAACAGAAGGCTCGCTTTTCCGATTCATTTCGTTTCATTTTTTCAGTCCAGTGTCGCAACTGAAATCATCAACATCCAATTCATTTCACTGGCGGGTCCTTTGAATAATCCGAGCAATCCGATTCTTAATCATTCTCCGGGTCATCCAAACGGCTACCGAACCACGCAAGCGGCCCCGTTCAAGGTGAAGCTGGCGGGTTTAACATTCTGTCCACTATAGTTCAGGTTAAAACCAAAGTTCAGGCTGCCGCCATTCGCCGGAATGTTGGCATTATATGCGGCGTTTTTCACCGTTATGGAAGTTCCATTTTGGGTGTGGGTACCGTTCCAAAGATTAGTGATGGTCTGATTACCCGGGAAGGCCCAGGCCAGGGTCCATCCATTCACCGCCGTGGTGGTATTATTGATGATTTTCACATCAACCGTAGCGCCGCTACCCCAGTCATTCTGAATCGTATAAACAACTTCATAATTTCCACCCGGCGTTGGTGTTGGCGTTATAGTCGGTGTTATAGTAGGTGTTATAGTAGGCGTTACAGTAGGAGTCGGGGTAGTCGAATCCGTAAATCCCGCCGCTTCCGCCATTTGCGCAAAATTCCATAGGCTCGGCTTCCATACACTCCAATCGTGTCCCGCTCCCTGGATCAGCCATTCTTTATAGGGAATATTATTGGCTATGCAGTAATCCCTTACCCTATTGTTATTGGATATGAGGCTATCCGCGGTTCCGCAGGAAAGAAACAACAGTTTCAATAGCTGCTTGATATTTGTATTGGTAAACAACTGGCTAACTTGTTTGGTGTTCGGGGCTGAAGAAAAGCCGCCAATATAGGAGAATTTGTCCACATTGGGCAAACCGATATTCAACGATTGTCCGCCGCCCATTGAAAGGCCAGCAATCGCCCGGTGCTTGGAGTCGTTATAAACGGAATAGGTTTTTTCGATATAAGGCATAAGGCTACCCAGCAAATCATTGGTGAAATTTTCCCACCCGTCCGATATCCCCGTTCCTGTTGCATTACCATTCGGCAATACCATAACAAAGGGTTTGATTTTACCCGTGGCAATGAGATTATCGAGGATGACATGGGGCGCGCCGTTATTATACCACTCGTCTTCATTTCCGCCGATGCCGTGTAATAAATACAGGACGCTGTATTTACTGCCGGTTGAATATCCTGGCGGCAGGTAAATTCTCGCCCTCCGCTGGCTGTTTGTCGCCGCAGACTGATAATAAATATAGCTTACCTGACCATGGGAAATGTTGCTTTGGACTTGGTCATATCCTGTCGGCGGCGTGGTTGGGAATGTTTCCGCGAACAAAAATAAAGGTGTTAGTGCGAAAAATGCCGCGAGAGCGAAAAAAGTCAATCCCGTTTTCCTACTTATTTTGGTTATTAAGGTGTTGAGTTTCATTTTTTGTTTCCCCTTTCTTTCATTCCATTGTTTTACGTTTATGTTGTTTAATGGAAATTACAGCTTAAATTTCATCCATTATTCCGCCATCATTTTATCCTCCTTATTTTTTTTGATAGGGAATAAGAAGCACACCGTATTCGTATTTCTTGAGTTCTCCCATCCTCCTTTCTTATCACCGACGTTCATCCTTGACTAATCTGTACCTTGTTATTCAAGTTGACAAGCTGTCCCGTTCAAGGTAAAGCCGGTAGGTTTGGCATCCGTCCCACTATAGTTCAGGTTAAAACCAAAAGTAACGCTGCCGCCATTCGCCGGAATGGTAGCGTTATATGCAGCGTTTTTCACCGTTACCGAAGCTCCACTCTGGGTATAGGTCCCGTTCCAGAGATTGGTGATAGCCTGATTGCCCGGGAAGGTCCAGGCCATGGTCCAGCCATTCACCGCCGTAGTGGTTCTATTGGTAATGGTCACATTAACCGTAGCGCCGCTGCCCCAGTCATTTTGAATCGTATAAACGGCTACATAGTTAGCGGTGCCAGTAGGAGTCGGGGTCAATGTTACAGTAGGAGTCGGGGTCGGCGTCGATGTTACAGTAGGAGTCGGGGTGGGAGTAGTCGATGAACCTAAAGCGCTTTGTACAGCATAGTACGATGGTTTCGGATTATAGTTGGAATCGAATATCAAGGCCGCCCCTCTACCCGGGAACGTCCCCGACACCCAGGAGTATTTATCGGTGAAGCCCCAGAGTTGAATGGCTTTCACCGCGGGTTGGGCCATACATTTTTGGATGACGCCCTTATAGTAGTCGGCTTGGGTTTGCAACTCCGCCGCCGAAGGGTTGCTCGACACCCGGACATCCATCTCGGTAATATAGATCTCCAGGCCCAAATCGGCAAAACGCTGCATATTACTGGCAAAGTCGTTGTAATTAAAACCATATTGAATATCCAGGTGCATCTGGAAGCCGATCCCGTCCACCGGTATCCCCCGGCTTTTAAAGTCTTTGAGCATGTTATAGGCCCCATTGGATTTACTACCGGTGGCCTCAAGATTGTAATCGTTGTAAATCAGTTTGGCGCTGGGATCAGCAGCCCGGGCCCGGATGAAGGCATTCTCAATAAAACTTTTGCCGAGAGTGTTATACCAGAAAGAACCCCGGTAACTCCCATCTTCATTAAAAGCTTCATTGACGACGTCCCAAACCAGGATCTTCCCTTTGAAATGACCCATTACCTTATCGATATGATTGTACATGGCCGACTGCATGGCGCTGGCGCCAAGACCCTGGACCCAGCTTGGAGTCTGGGAATGCCATACCATTGTATGTCCGTGGACTTTGAAGCCGTTCGATTGGGCCCAGGAAACAAGCTTATCCGCTTCGGTGTAATTAAAACTGTTTTGAGAAGGTTCGGTCGCATCCCATTTCATCGCATTTTCCGGGGTTACCAAATTGAACTCGGCTGTAGCCATGCTGGTAAACGTGGCGGAATCCGACATCGTGGTGAAGCCACTGGGGAATTCGGTGCCGATTAAAACTTGGCTTTGAATATTTTTTAACCGTGTCCCCGTTGGAGTGGCGGCGCTGATGAGTATCGAATGAATCGCCAACGCCATCAACAGGGCAAAAAACACCATCCATACTGATTTACTAGCTCTTTTATTACATTTGAAACTATTTCTTTCCATAATACTCTCTCCTTTTCATTATATTGGAACCATTTAATATTGAATCAGTATCCGCTTCCACAGCTGAAAAAATCATGGTTTTCTAAAGCCATATCACCAGCCGAGGACTTGGATCATTTTTGCAGCATATCGCTTGCCCAATTCAACCGATGAATCATGACTAAAATGGAGATGATAGGTTGTATCGCCGGGATCCTGAACGAGTCCACTGGCGGAAATCACAGAACAATTCGTAATTAAAGAAGGTAACTGATTTACCAACGTATTGTGACCGGCGCAAGGACCGCTATAAAGCAGTTCACCAGGGAGAAAAGGAACGTTACCCAGGTTCAGATCGTTTCGAAGATCTGCCACCAGTGTTTTTACCTTGCCGGGCCAACTCGTGTCACCACTATTCGATTCGCCCTGGTGGAAAAGGATGCCTTCAATGACTCCTCCCGCTTGCTGTGCAAGTTGGGCCCGGTGGATAATCCAACTATATTTGCTACCGCCGACCTTCAGAAATGTCTCGATCTTTTCACCGCTGATAGCGCAGGGTATTAACCCGATAGTATCCCCAGCCGGGACTTTCTGGATCATGGTCTTGCCAAACCAGTCTCCAGGGCCGATAGCGTCAAGCCAGGCAGCATGAAGAGGTGGACAGGCCACATCCCACTGATCAGTTACCCGGCCGAGCGCCGAGTTATTATCGTACCCCAATACCAGCACACGGGAGTCTTCCACTTTATCAGCGGCTTGAGCCAAAGCATATCCTGCCATATTGGATTGACCCAGCAACAAAAAACAGTGAAATTTATTACCATGAGTCGGGGTTGGCGTTGGGGTTAGGGTCAGGCTTGGGGTTGGCGTTGGGGTTACATCACCCGCATAGCAAGCAATCCCGTTCAAGGTAAAACTGGCTGGTTTGGCATTGGCGCCACTGTAGTTTAAGTTAAAACCGAAGTTCAAGCTGCCGCCATTGGCCGGAATGGTTGTGTTATAGCTGGCGTTTTTCACCGATACCGAGGTTCCACTTTGGGTAAAGGTCCCGTTCCAGAGATTGGTGATGGTCTGATTGCCGGGGAAGGTCCAGGCCAGGATCCAGCCATTCACCGCCGCAGTGGTATTATTAGTGATTGTCACATTAACCGTGGCCCCACTACCCCAATCGTTCTGAATCGTATAAACAACTTCATAATTTCCGGCGCCCGACATCACAGTCACAGTTGTTCTCGGCGTAGCAGCGCTGATAAGCATCGAATGAATTACAACCGCCGCCAACAAGGCACAAAACGCCAATAATAATGGTCTACATACTCTTTTACTAATTTTGAAACTGTTTGTTCCCATAAGCCCTCTCTCCTTCCATTTTCGGATCAGGTTTCACTTTCAGTGCTTAAGTCCCGCGAGCACGAATTCATCATTTAGCCATCCCTGCTATCCTCCTGCAATTTTTAGATAAGCATAAAGTCGTTTCTGACTATTTTGCATTTTTGCCACCTCCTTTCCGCTTATACCCGGTGATTATTGCATCGAAACACCAGCATTACTGAATTTGCCACTGCTGGTTGGTACTGCCGCTGTTGCTCCATTGGCAAAGGTTAGAGCCATTGCCGGTCGAACCCATACTATCCAAATACAATCCGGTAGCACCGTTTTTAAACCGGACATAACTTCCCATTGTTTCTTGAATCCATTGCTGATTGGCACTCCCGCTGTAACCCCATTGGCCGCAAACCGACCCGTTGGAAGTCCGGCCCATGCCATCCAGATACAATCCGGTGGCCCGGTTTTGGATCATTACATAACTGCCTGAGTTGATGAGCGTCCATTGCTGATTGGTACTGTTGCTGTTACCCCATTGGCAGGCGTTGGAACCATTGGCGGTCGACCCCATGCCGTCAATGTACATACCGGTGGCGGCATTACTGAATCTAACGTACGAACCGACCGGAGTGGGAGTAGGCGTTAGGGTTGGGGTGGGCGTCGGGCTTACATCCGGACCTGTTTGATCATTAAACCGGAACCAGTCAACATCCATATAACCGGAGCTGGAGCCCGTATTGAAACATAAAGTGGCATACTGTTCACCTTGGAAGGTACCATGCTGCCAATCATAACCCATCGTTATTGTTGGTCCAATTTGTCCCGACCAGCTGCTCATGGTGTCATTTTTCCAGAAAAACCTGGCTTGATTGGTGCTGAAATTCATCTCGATCCGAAAGTACAAAATGTTATCGGTTATATTACTGACAGTCGCTTTTATGCTATCATCCTGCGTCATTATAATCTTCTTGCCCATAGAGTCCTTGGTCACGGCAATATAACCTTTCGGATTGCCTAACATTCCTAATCCCATGATATCTCCGGACTGCATGGCACTGCAGTCGATTCGGATACTGCCGGAACTCGTCTGGCCTTGGCCTTTCTGGGTTAACGAATTTCTGGCATGCCAAAAATCGGAAGCCATTGTCGCGTGTAGCCTTAAGGCGGATCCTGTCAGGGACCACTTGGTATTATCCGGATTATGATTCCACATCCACTGTAATCCTAAAGTGCTGCCATTAAATTCATCCGATGTTGCCGGTACTCTAACCGGTTTATTGGCAATCGGTTTGGTGTAGCTTGCTGCAATTTTCCCTGAGTTCCCGAACACCGGCCAATTATTTGACCAGCTAACGGGGGAAATATAAGTCACACGGCCAATTGAACCGCTATCCTTCATCGCATAACCCCAGTAACTGCCATCGGGCATATCAACAATCCCGCCCTGATGGGCGCCACTGTTTCCGTCCGATAATACAGTATTCGTTCCGCTATAAGGCCCCTTAAGAGTGGTTGAACGGGAGCACACCATACTTAGGGACCCAGGTACAGCGTTAAACAAATAATAATAACCGTTTGCTTTAACCAAATGCGAACCTTCAACACCGTTATAAGAGAGAATGGTCGTCTGTGACCCGGTAGTCCCACTTAAATTCGAATTCAACTGGATCATTTTGATGCTGTTTTCCCAGGCGCCACCCCAGACCAGATAAGGAATACCGTTATCAAAAAATAGACAAGGATCAAAATAACTGCCGCTCAATTGATAGTGATTCCATGGACCGGCAGGATTGGTGGCGTAATAAATATAGGTGCCCCCATCCCCGTTAAGATTAAGCGCCACATAAAACGTACCGTTATAGTAGGCCAGACCTGGAGCAAAACAACCGCCGGCATAGGCTAATGCGCCATTCATGTCGTATTTACCGCCACTGGGAAGTGAGGATATACAATGGCTGATAATTTCCCAGTTGACCAAATCCTGGGAATGTAAAATCACACAGCCCGGTACATTGACGAACGTGGTGCTGGCGAAATAAAAATCATTGCCAACCCTGATAATGCTAGGATCAGGATAGTCGGCGAATAATGGCGGGTTGGTGAATGTGCCGTTTCCATTGTCAGATTGCCAGGCAAATATGGAAACATTGAGTGCCAACAATATCCCGATTACCAATAGAAAACTGAAGGTTTTTTTGGATCTGCAATTTTTAAAATTGATTCCCATGGATTGAACCTCCCTACATATTGATATTACTATGACTACTGTATCTGCCACTGCTGGTTTGTGCTGCCGCTATTACTCCATTGACAAAGATTTGATCCATTACCGGTCGAGCCCATACCGTCCAAATACAATCCGGTGGCCCGGTTTTTAAACCGGACATAACTTCCCATGGTTTCTTGAGTCCATTGCTGGTTGGTACTTCCGCTATAGCCCCATTGGCCGCAGACCGACCCGTTGGAGGTCCGGCCCATGCCGTCCAGGTACAATCCGGTGGCCCGGTTTTGGATCATCACATAACTGCCTGAATTGACGATTGCCCATTGCTGATTGGCACTGCTGCTGTTACTCCATTGACAAGCATTGGAACCATTGGCGGTGGAGCCCATGCCGTCAATATATAAACCGGTGGCAACATTACGGAATCTTACATATGAACCTCCTCCGCCAGATCCGCTTACTCTCAATAATGCAGCTGATTCACCTATCTTGGTACCTTGTGAATTCACCAAATACAACTTGTATGTTCCGGAAGTAGCCGGAGCGGTGATAGAGGTCGCAGTTCCTGCCGCCGCCGTCATAGCAGGCCCTTGGGCAAAACTGGTAGTTCCGGCAGGAGCAAACCATACCGTATTTGCAGAATCGCCGCTACTCCTGACATTTACGGTAGTCCCGGCTGAAACCGAACAACTGGCCGGAAATACATAATCTGAGGTTGCAAACAAATTGCCTGGTATAATGCTCCTATAGTTTTCTTGAATTCCTGAATTCAAACAGGTATTGTACTGGGTCAAAGGCCATACATTATCCGAAACTGCAACTGGGGGGTCAATCGTACTGTTTGGAGGGTTGGCGCCCATTTTATTTACCGTCGCATAGGTCCGTAAGATTGTTAAATTGTGTTTATTTCCATAATCCTCACAATTAATCGTATAGGTTACCCCCGGATCAATATCAAGTACATTATCATTTTCAGTGATATAGGCGCTTCCTTCGTCGTTATGCAAACCGTAAGTAGGCCCGGAAGTTGCCGGAGGAATTCCCTTGACATAATTCTGATTAATGTTCGTGCCCGGCATCTGGCCTATTGTATAGATTGCTCCGCTGTCATGCAGCCTGTTTAATGTATTGATAAGCCGGTTATAACTCACCGTATTGTTCTTACAGGTCGTTGAGTCGGTGAAATTACGCCATCCCCATCCTAAATTGATACCATTATAAGCTGTCAATTGGACTTGATTATAGGTTATATTGAGAGTATCCACAAAATACGCTGTGATAGCGGCACATCCCCCAAATCCCGGAGCAGTGCTTATGTTGTACAACATATTATTGGTGATGGTATTATTCTTACAAACACCTTCTACGCCGGGAGCGTATTTGGCATGGGATCCCCCGTCTCCGATATAAACATGTTGAGGATGGCCCACAGTTATACCACTTGAAGTGATGTCCGTTATATAGTTTCCGGTGAGATTGGAATTAATAACATCGTTGACCATGGTAATTCCGTCACTACCGCTATGCTTCACTACATTACCGATAAAACTAATTGAATCGCTGCTCGTGACGTTAATCATTCCCGGTAATGTATCAACCAGATCATATTTGGTATTGTGCCAATTGTCGTTATAAAAAGCAACAAACGCGTTGGCACCCTGGCATGTCGATTTACCGTGTGAACTCCCAACATGAACCAGGCCATAATCGGTATTTGCAAAGGTAATGCCTTGGAAGGTTATATTCTTGACCCTACTGGTGGTTGAGGTTCCGGCAATGTTGATCAATTCCTCGACAACGGGGGCCTCAACATCGGCAGTGGCCATATTCTCACCTGAACGGATATAGTAATAGAGCCTTTGGGTCGACTTGTCAAAATAGAACTGTCCGGGAGAATTTAAGAATTCGAAAGCATTATATAGGGTATGGGTGCCGGAAGCGGTAAAAGCAGCACCCCAACCCGGCGTCTGCGCTATCGCCCCATAAGGCTGCTGCAAAAGCAACACCCGATAATTGCCGGATGTAATCACATCTCTGACGCAAACAATATTTTCATTCCAGGTAGTACCGTTAACTATCTCCAAGTCATCTTTGTTGCCGGCAATGTTGGGTACATCGGTTGTGTTATACTGGACGCCGTCACTCTTACTGCCACTTGTCCAGGCCCAATTAGCCTGTCCTGCAGTTACGGAATAAGTCCCATACCCTCCTTGAGCGGTAACGGTTTTTTTAGTCATCGAAGCCCTCTGGTCATTCACATAGAGGTTCCTCAGTTTGGTCGAGCGGCTCAAGGGAGCCCAATATATGTTACCGCTATATTGTGTCCATCCTGTAACTTGGGTGGCGCCATTCAAAACGGATATTTCACCCGGATATGCCTGATAATATATGCGGTACCCGTTGGTCCCTGAATCTTGGGGCCCAAAAGTAATGGTACTGGTAATGTTATAATTGCCGCCTCTCAAATATACGTAGATATCTCCGGTCATGTTACTGTTGATGGTCCGCACCACATCCCGGGCTTTGGTGAGGGTCTGAAAAGGCGCGCTGATGGTCCCCGGATTGGTGTCGCTGCCTGTGGGTGATACATAGTAGGTCGCCTGAGTCGCCGCCGATACTGTAGTTGTCAATACCAAACAGGTTACAAAAACGGACACCATGAACAATAAAATTGGCAACCCTATTATCTGCTTTTTAAAGGTCATTCTTTTTAACATAATTACCCTCCTTTATACGCTTACTGTATCTGCCACAGCTGGTTACTGCTGCTGCTGTTGCTCCATTGGCACAGGTTGGAACCATTACCGGTGAAACCCATACCATCCAGATAGAGTCCGGTGGCGCGATTTTTAAACCGAACATTATTTCCCATGGCTTCTTGAGTCCATTGCTGATTGGCGCTCCCGCTGTAGCTCCATTGGCCGCAAACCGATCCGTTGGAAGTCCGGCCCATACCATCAAGATACAATCCGGTGGCCCGGTTTTGGATCATTACATAACTTCCTGAATTGATGATCGTCCATTTCTGGTTGGTACTGTTGCTGTTACCCCATTGACAAGCATTGGAACCATTGGCGGTCGAGCCCATACCGTCAATATATAAACCCGTGGCGGCATTGCTGAATCTGACGTATGAACCGACCGGAGTCGGGGTGGGAGTGGGAGTCGGACCGCCAGAAATCAAAGCTAACGTAAAGTAAATACCATAGCGATCCGTATATCTTTGATAATGAGGTGTGAATACCAGACTATTGTCGGCATCGGTATTTCTTAATGTGAACTCTACTTTCCCCGGTGTTTGAACCAAGTTGGTCTTAATATTGCTAAGCCAGTTATCAATGGTGGAACTGATTGAGTTATAAATATTGATAGTATCTTTTACCGTAACATTTTTTGTGGCGATTGTTACACCAACTCCATGAGAGGCCGTGTTCATACTGGCTGTTCCAAGTCCTGCGCTTAAAACATCCGGGCCATAGGTGAAAGCGACCACATTTTTATTATCAGTACATCTTGAGACTTGGACTTCCATCGGTATCGTCAATACGATCTTGTCTCCAACCGTCCATACTCGGTTTACATCCAGGTAACCGTTGTCATTTGCTGCACTAAACGTGTCATCATTGACTTTAACAGTTACACTTTGCCCTGATGCAACCCAGTAGGGGGAGCGGAATTTAATCTTAACAGTGGAGGCAGGGGCGTTATTAATGGTAAAAGTGACCGTATTCGAAAAAGGAATATTAGCTTGCTCCGTCAACGAAAGACCCTTTGCGCTCCAGTTTAAGGTTGAACTTATGTACATATTTACATATAAATCGGTTCCGTTGTTAAAATATAAACTATCATTCAGTTTGGAGAAGTTCTCCATTCCGGTACCGGTACAACACCAAAAATTATCAAATTGGGTACTAAATACTTTAAAGTATCCTGTTCCCATAGGTTTGAAATATGTAGTCATTCCGGTAACCGGATTTTGAGAAGACAAAATTTCATTAATATATGCTCTTTCATAATAATCCGCATATTTGACATCCCCAGTCACACAAAATAAATCCCGGGTAAGTTTTAACATATTATAGGCATTACAGGTTTCATTATTGAGGTTGTCGCGATATGCGTTAAGTTGTCCTACAGCTCTAAAATGCTCGTCTTGGCTGTTGCCGCCCGTCACATATGTATGGTCTCTGAGAACAATCGTCCAGAACTGCTGAGCTGCTGTCAAGTAAGAACTCTCACTTGAGCCGAGCGTGCGGTAACGATTTAAAGCACCGATGAATTTTGGAATCGTACAGTTGGCATGTAATCCCGGCAAACAATTTGTCCCGGAAGCGATCGTATTAAAAAGCGAAGTTTCATCAAATTTATGGGCCGCAGCTAAATGGTTGCTATTGCCGGTTAATTTATACAACTCATAAAGACAATCATTCATTCCACCATACTCGACACCCAATACCCGGCTCTGGGTTGAGGAATTCCAGGCGCTAACCCTGTTATAAATCCAATTTCCCAAATTATTTGCGATTGCTAATGCCGTTGCATTTCCTTCCAGCTTATAAACTGCGATAAGACCGGACAAAATCTTGTGCATGGTATACCACGGCACCCAGCTTGAACCGGAAACTTTTCCTTCAACAACATCAAATTGGGTTACTGGTGTCGCAAATAAATAGCCATTACCATTTTTATTCTGACATGCTTGCAATTGGGAAATAATGCTATCGATCCGGTTTTTTAAATCTGCGTTTATAGTCTGATTAGACATGGTGTTTTTATAGGCCTGCGCAAGAGCTACCATATAATGTCCCAATGTATGGCCTTGAATCAAGGAGTTCTCCCAACCGCCATATCGGCTATAGCTGGTTGATATACCCGCCGTTTGTTTAAAACCGGCCAGCAAACGGTTGTAATCAATCGCTTGCAGATAGGCAACCTCTTTGTTAAAAGCATTTACGTAATAGGGATCTGTAATATTAACCTGTTCCATATCAAATGGTTGCAATGGTTCATCACTGGCAGCAGTTATTCCGGTAAGTGCCGGGAAGCTTAACGTTATAGACAATATCAGCAAGCACAAGAAAAATAAGGTAATCGGTTTGTTGATTTTTGACATTATTTATTCCTCCCTTCACTTTTTACATCCCAAATTTCTTGGGAAAATAATCTTATTCAGCTCTCCGATAAAAACAGCCAGATTTTAAATGATAACTAAGCCCGGAAGGAACCGTTTGAAGGCGCTTCCCTCCGGATTTATGTTTTAATGTAATAAAATCGATGAGGGGCTCTTTCCATGTTAATGGTTTTATTGTATCTGCCACTGCTGGTTGGCACTGCCGCTGTTGCTCCATTGACAAAGATTGGATCCATTGCCAGTTGAACCCATACCATCCAAATACAGTCCGGTAGCGCCGTTTTTAAACCTGACGTAACTTCCCGTTGTTTCTTGGATCCATTGCTGATTGGTACTCCCGCTATAGCCCCATTGGCCACAAACCGAGCCATTGGAGGTCCGGCCCATGCCATCTAAATACAATCCGGTGGCCCGGTTTTGGATCATTACATAACTGCCTGAGTTGATGAGCGTCCATTGCTGGTTGGTACTGTTGCTGTTTCCCCATTGGCACGCGTTGGAACCATTAGCCGTCGATCCCATGCCGTCAATGTATAACCCGGTGGCAACA
>JAEZCE010000066.1 GCA_023429995.1 Bacillota bacterium
CCAGGACCCTAAGCAGAACAACCGGAAAAACGACCAGCTTTTTGAAGAAATCCAGCGCGATGCTGGCATTCAAGCCATCGAGCGCGTCGCGGAAGACCATCTGAACCAGATCCTTGTCATCCGCGAGCGCTACTCGGTCGACGATATGGATCTGCTTACCACAAACGTCACAGCTATTAAGGATATCCCCGAGAACGTGCGCGACCGGATGGCGAGTTTGCACGAGAGGATCCGGGTCATCATCGAGCAGGTAGCGGCTAACATCGAGGCTCGGAAATATCACACTGTTGAAGGCGAAGTAACCGATATGCATCTCTCGGTCAATGAGCGTACCCGAGTCTCCGCGCTGATTGGCGCTGAGAAACGGCTTCAGACCTCCTATGGTTCGCTCAAGACGACCGTTGATGTGCTGACCCACATGAACGATATGATTCTGCGCCGGATCGCTGCCAGCGAGCGCTCGGGTGACCGGACTTCTGAGCGCAACCTGGTTCTGGCCAATGCCATTCTGGTGTACGAGCTGACCAATTACGTGATCCAGTACGTCGATCACTTCCAGCTGCAAGGCGTCGAAGAGATCATTCAGATCCAGCATTCGGAGCTGCGGAAGCTCACGGAACTGCAAAAGCATCAGAACGATCTGCGCAAGCGGGCACGAGCCTCCTCTACCCCAGATTTCCGCGATACCACCCTGGCCAGCATCGATGCCCTGGAAGACTCGGTCAACGTTATCCGCCAGGAGTGGGAGAGCTACACCGATGAAGTCAAAGAAATGCAGTCGCGTGTTGGGCCGATCGCAAAACGCCTGCACGATCTGAAAGTCTTGCGCGATCTGGCTGGGATGCAGATCCGGGTATTTGAAGCCGCTGCGGCAGTGGGCATCCTCAAGCGCAACATCCTCGCCCTGGAAGATGCCATGAAGGGCTTGGAAAAACTGCAGCTGGCCTCGCTGACCCCCGACCGGGTGCGCCGCCTGTTCTACCTGGGGAGCGAAGATACCCCTGGATACCTGCCCGAGAGCCGTGAATAGAAGGTGTGGTAATGGAACCGAAACCTGCTTCCCCGCCATTTTCTGAATATAGTAACACGCAGTTAGAGGCCCTGCTGCACAAGCCAGACCTGAGTCCGGCAGAGAAAGAGCAGGCGCGCAAAGAGCTCACCCGCCGCATGCGCGATGACCTGCTCAAGACGGCCCAGAACGTTACTGACTCAAAGCACCGGCAGAAACGCCGTGGCAAGGTTTTAAAAACCAGCCGTTTATTTCTGATCCTGGTCGTGATCATGCTTTGCGGCAGCACGGTCCTGTGCTTGTACGTTTTGGCCCCGCCCGAATGGCTGCCAGACCTGTCACAGTTCTTCCAGCCACTGCTCACCTTATTCTCTGGCTGAACGCTTAAAAGTATTCACGAGATCCCCCTTGAAGAGTAGGGGGATTTTTCTTTTCGGTATGTAACACGGCGGAAACGTTACCGCTTTTTAGTAGGCTCCTTTATGTTCATGTGCTAGAATTCAATGGAACAATGGCAGCACCATTATTTATCCTCGGAGGAACACAAATGAATAAAGCGTATCATGTCGCGGTTACCGGTAGCGATCTCGCTGACGGTACCAAAGAGCACCCATTTCGAACAATTTCAAAGGCAGCACAGGTCGCGGAGACGGGCGACAAGGTTATTGTACACGCGGGAGAATACCGGGAATGGGTAAAGCCAGAGCACAGCGGCTACAGCAATATCAGCAGGATCACCTACGAAGCGGCCGAGGGTGAAAAGGTTGTTATCAAAGGCTCTGAACGAATTCAGAGTTGGGAGAACGTCGAGGGTACGGTGTGGAAAGTTGTCCTCCCTAATACCTTTTTCGGTGACTACAATCCGTATAAAGAAATCCTCACCGGTGATTGGTTTATGTACACCCCCGGCATTTACCGCCACCCGGGTGATGTGTATCTGAATGGCGTTTCTTTTTACGAGGCCGATTCCCTGGAAGATGTAAAAAATCCGGTGAAGCGCACTGGCGTACAGGGCCTCAAGTGGTTCAAGTCTGACGAGCTAATTCTCCATCCGGAGCAGACGGTTTACCAGTGGTTCTGCGAGACCGATGAGGAAAACACCACCATTTATGCCAACTTCCAGGGCGCGGACCCGAACCAGGAGCTGGTGGAAATCAACGTACGCAAGTGCTGTTTCTACCCGGAAAAATCGGGCCTGAACTACATCACCGTGCGCGGCTTTGAAATGGCCCAGGCGGCCACCCCATGGACGCCTCCAACCGCCGATCAGCCTGGCCTGCTGGGCGTGAACTGGAGCAAGGGCTGGATTATTGAAAACAACATCATCCACGATGCTAAGTGCAGCGGCATCAGCATCGGCAAAGAAGCCTCGACGGGGCACAACCTGTGTTCTAGAAGGCACCAGAAGCCCGGTTACCAGTACCAGATGGAAGCGGTTTTCCGCGCGCTCCAGATCGGCTGGAGCAAGGAAAAGATTGGTTCCCACGTCATCCGCAACAATGTCATTTATGACTGCGGACAGAACGGCATTGTTGGCCATATGGGCGGCGCTTTCTGCGATATCTACAACAACCACATTTACAACATTGCCGTCAAACACGAGTATTTTGGCTATGAGATCGGCGGCATAAAGCTGCACGCCGCCCTCGACGTTAAAATCCATCACAACCGCATTCACCACTGCACGCTGGGCACCTGGCTCGACTGGCAGGCCCAGGGCGTTCGCGTGTATAACAACCTGTTTTACAACAACGACGCCGACCTGTTTGTGGAAGTCAGCCACGGCCCGTACCTGGTCGATAAC
>JAEZCE010000021.1 GCA_023429995.1 Bacillota bacterium
GTTGACACAATTACATTTCAGGATAAATTGCCCAATAAAGTAATAATAAACAAATTTTTTTATCCTGAGTAAAGGCAATAGTCAACAATAAAAATGAAAAGGATGGTTTTTACAGATAACGATGAAATGCAATCACCCAAGGGCGAAATGAAAAAAATGATTAGAGAAACGCAATCACCCAAGGGAGAAACGGAAAAAATGTTTGGAGAAATGAAATCACCCAAGGGAGAAACGGAAAAAAGGTTTGAAGAAATGCAATCACCCAAGGGAGAAATGGAAAAAAGGTTTGAAGAAATGCAATCACCCAAGGGAGAAACGGAAAAACGGAAGGGAGAAATGCAATCACCCAAGGGAGATACGGAAAAACGGAAGGGAGAAATGCAATCACCCAAGGGAGAAATGAAAAAACGGAAGGGAGAAACGCAATCGCCCAAGGAAGAAACGGAAAAAAGGATTGGAGAAATGAAATCAGAAATCGCTGGAACTGCGGAAATTGTTTCGGGATAACCAAAAAACCGATTACGGGTCGCGGGAGAAAAAACGATTGAAAGTTTTTCCCATAAATGATATTTTAATTGAAAGGTTTGCGTTCATGGAGAGGAAAGTCCGGAGGCTTTTCTAGCTTCGGCGAACAGGAGGGAGGACATAAATTGCAGGAAATCCTGGAATTGTTGGAACGAAACGATCGGCTAACTCCGGCGGAAATCGCGATCATGCTTGGAATGAGTGAAGAAGAAGTCAAGGCGAAAATCGCCGAACTGGAGGCGGATAAGGTTATCATTAACTACCGGGCCATGGTCAATTGGGAGAGGGCCGGAGTCGAAAAAGTAAACGCGCTGATCGAAGTGAAAGTCATTCCCCAACGGGATGTAGGTTTTGATGAGATTGCCGAACGGATATACAGCTTCCCGGAAGTCAAATCGGTCTTTCTGATGTCCGGAGCTTATGATCTGATGGTGCTGGTTGAAGGGACAACCATGAAAGAAGTCGCTTTATTTGTCTCTCAGAAATTGGCGACCATTTATAACGTCCAAAGCACAGCCACGCACTTTGTGCTCAAGAAATATAAGCTGGAAGGGGTCATTATGGACGGCAAGGAGGATGTGGAGAGGCTGGTGGTTACCCCGTGAATGAGGGCATGGTTAAAGGACGGACTTGGGTGAACAAGACCATTGCCGCCATTCCGCCTTCGGGGATCCGCCGTTTTTTCGATTTGGTTGCCGAAATGAAAGGCGTAATCTCCCTGGGGGTCGGGGAACCGGACTTTGTAACCCCCTGGCATATTCGGGAGGCCTGTTTTTATTCATTGGAAAAAGGGTATACCATGTATACTTCCAACTACGGTTTATTGGAACTCCGTGAAGCGATAGCCGGCGACTTACAAAAAAATTACGGTGTAACCTATGATCCCAAACATGAAATCCTGGTAACCGTGGGAGTGAGCGAAGCCCTGGACTTGGCGTTCAGGGCGATCATTGAGCCGGGCGATGAAGTCATTATTCCCGAGCCCTGTTATGTTTCATACAATCCTTGCGTGATGATGGCCGGGGGTAAACCGGTCAATGTCACTACCAAAGCCGCAGAGGGGTTTCGGGTCCGAGCCAAGGATATGGAACCGTCCATCACTCCCAAGACCAAGGCGATACTGCTCTGTTACCCCAATAACCCCACCGGCGGCGTCATGACTCGCGAAGTGGCCATGGAAATTGCGGAGCTGGCCCGGAAATATGATTTGTTGATTTTAAGTGATGAAGTATACGCCCATTTAACCTATGAAGGGGAACATATTTGTTTTGCGGCGCTTCCGGGGATGAAGGAAAGGACTATTCTTTTCAACGGTTTCTCAAAAGCCTATGCGATGACCGGATGGAGGTTGGGATATGCAACCGCTCCGGCCGAGATCATCCAGGCGATGATGAAAATCCACCAATTTACGATGCTGTGCGCGCCGATAACCGCTCAAAAGGCTGCCGTCGAGGCTTTACGGCATGGTGAAAATGAACGGGGCAAAATGTGCGCGGAATATAACCGCCGCCGCCGTTTGTTTGTTAAAGGGTTGAACGATATCGGGCTGACTTGCTTTGAACCCAAGGGCGCCTTTTATGCTTTCCCTTCCATTGCCATAACCGGAATGACTTCGCTGGAATTTAGCGAGCTGCTGTTGAAAGAAGAGAAAGTAGCCGTGGTCCCCGGTGATGCTTTCGGAAGTTTCGGGGAGGGCTATGTAAGGTGTTCGTATGCTTCGTCGATGGAGAATTTGCAGGAAGCATTGGTCAGGATGGGAAGGTTTGTGGAGAGACACCGCCGGTAGGATGGTTTCTCCTCAAGGGTCTCTCCGCTTTCGTATCCAAGCCGGTTTATCAATAGGATAAATAAAACCCAGGGTTCTTGACTAGTCTGTGATTTCAAAGGAGTTCATCATAGAGTCGGCGGATTCCAAATATCGGTCGTATTCCCGCTCTTGGGCCGTATAGGATATTATATAAGCCATATTGTTTTGAATGAGCCAAACTTGTTTCCATTTTAACTGAAATTGGCCTTGTTTACCCGTATAGACGACCATATAGGCATCACCACCGGCTATGCGGGTTTTTCCGGAAGCCAGGACATTAACGTCTGTAAAATATTGATGAATTTGATCGAGGGATAAAGCCGTATACTGTTCCAGAGTGAGTGGTTGGGCCGACAGATTTTGAATGATGATATTGACGTTATCGCGGAATGGGTCAGTCTCATCGGTTAGCGGAGAAAAAAACAAAGCAGTCGTACCCATCAGGTTTTCCTGCAGGGACCAGTCTTTGGGGTAATGGATGGCGATACCGTAATCCGAGTTTTCATAGGGTAAAAAATTGGATTCATCCGGAGCGGCAATTGTAATTGATATACTCATTAAGAATAGGCCAATAGCGATGAAAGTATCAATCTTTTTTTTGGTGAAGATCATGATGGATTTCCTCCGATTTTTACAAAGTTGCCGTAGCAGCCGTTTTATGTTTCCAGTATACGATAGGAAGATAAAGCTGTCAATTTCGGCTAAGAATCGATACCGCGAATGTGATTTTCATCGAAAGGATCACATTCTCAACCCTCAAACCTCTAACTCGAACCAACTAACCATTCGGTCTTGAACAAATCCCAGACTCAAGGCCAGTCTCATGGATGGAAAATGATCGGCTTCAATGAGGACGAAAGGGAGTCTGTTTTGAGCCCGGACTTTTTGGATGATATCAATGGTTACGGCGCGGGCATATCCATGATTCCTGCGCTCAGGAAGTACATTTAAAAACCCTATGGCTCCATCATCCTGGGTAAGCGCCCAGGCAACAGGGGGCTTATTATCCCCTTCCCGGAGACAAGAACCTATTCCATTCCGTATCCGCTCCCTAATGTATTTAAGCGAAAGATATTGCTGATAGGCGGAATTATGATAGATAACTTCGGCATCGTTAACCGTAAGCGGGGATGGATGAAGAAGCGGCGCCGGGAGCGGGACCGTCTCCGGTAAAAACAGGCGCAGGGTCGACAACTTCCATCGGATATTCCGGTTTCCGCAGAGGATGGGAACCATCCAGTCCTCAATAACGGCAAAATTGCAATCCCGGGCCGTTAAATGGTTTTGAATCATTTTAAGTTCATGGGGTGATTTCGAGCTGATATAAACCCAATCCCGATCACTGGTTCCTTTGGCAACCACAGAATTGCCGATTTTTTCGAGAGAGCGGACCGGATAACTTTCGATGAAATTGATGATATTGGCATTCCCGATTGGATTTTCCTTTAAGTATTCCAAGATATTTTTCGAAGTCATGGTGTCTCTTCCCTTGATTTCTCATATAATTCGAGGGGTAAACCATCCGGGTCTTTAAAAAAAGTATACTTCTTACCGGTGATCTCGTCGATGCGAACCGGTTCCACGACGATTTGACGGGTTGTTAATTCCCTAACCGTATCCTCGATGTTGTCGACTTCAAAGGCCAGATGCCGTAGTCCGGCGGCCTCAGGCCGGTTGACCCGTGGCGGCGGGTCCGGAAAGGAAAACAGCTCAAGGGCGGTGTTTTCATCTACTTCCAGGTCCAGCTTATAGGAGTCCCTTTCCCGCCGGTAAAATTCGTTGATAATTTTGAAACCGAGCAGGTTTACGTAAAAATCCTTGGATGTTTGATAATCTGCGCAAATAATGGCCACATGGTGTATTTTGTTGAGTTTCATTGGATTCCTCTTATTCTTCGCTTCTGTCGTCAAGCTGTTGATAACAGGCTAATCTTTCAGAGAGCGTCCCGGTATGAAGTTCAAAAAGATGGTTATCAAAGTCATAGAAGTATAGAGACCGCCCTTCTCCTTGAACTCTAGAACGGGCTGGCCGTAATTCCAGGCCCAAAGAACGGATTTTTGATTCATAAAGGTCAAAATCAGCCTCGCCGATTTTGAAGGCAATATGATGGTAAGTACGTTCCGGTAGCGGATTGCCTTTCATAATCACCATCCAAAGACCGCCGATTAGGAAAAATTTCTCTTGGCTCAATGAAAACCCCTTTTTCCCACTGGAATAAATTTCTTCGGCATCAAAGATCCCCTTCAATAATGCCGCTGTCCGTTCCAAATCTTTTACGATCAGGGTGATATGGCTGATGCTTTCGATCATATCGCAGACCTCTCCATAATTATTTCTTATTCTTAAGTACCCTTCCGGGTACTCAATAACAAAAAAGTGCGTTCTTGCATTAAAAAGTCCATTAGTCTATGATGATTCCATTAGAAAAGAGGCGGAATGATGGATATTTATTGAATGGTATCCTTGCTATATATATTGGGTTAAATTTTTTAGAAAAAGTCGGCCTAAAAAAAGTTAACGGAGACAGGATTCACAGGATTAGAACCTGGTAAAACGGAGTTGCTAGAAGATAGATAATTCATAGGGGTTTTAAAAAAATCCTGTAAATCCATAAAATCATGTTAATCCCGTTTTAGTTCTTTTCACTTGGGTTTGCGTTCATCGTCTATATATGGTGAATTAAATTTTGTTGTTGTCAAAAATCCCTGTTAGAAAATGAACGCCTATTTGACCTAACCCGCGCGTCCTAAAGGACGCGAGCCCTTTCCCCTTGTGAAGTAAACAAGCTGTTAATTCAAGTGGAAGGGTAACCCTAGCCGATGTCCCCTAAAATTCTTTAGACCCCAAAGGCATCGGTTACTCTCCCACTTCAGGGGGAGAGCGAGAGTGAGGTCTCGACCAACTGTTGGCCTAGGCGTAACCCAAATTTTTCCGTTTCTTTTGGATTTTGGTCAAATTATTTATTTCAACTCATATAGCATTCAAAAATTTATTTCATCCCATATAGAAGAAGTATCAGAAAATATCGGGATTGTCAAGTACCGAAAAGTTTGCTTCAAAAACTTCTACAAGCAGCGATGAGCACGCCATCCGCATGTAATGAACAAACAACCATGGCATTTTATCGTAATTGAAGACAGAGATATTAAACATCCCTGAATATATCAAACCTTTTTCTTTAGTTTCAATTGGATATCCGGCTCAAACATTGGAACCCTCCAATCGCTTCGATGAGAACAAAGTTCATTATCAGAGTATATGGTGATCGGGTGCTCCAATCATAATCCGTTCTTCAGTTCATGAATTTTTGCCACAGCAAGATTTGAATGGCGGCAACCCCGAACCAAACCAGCGAAGAACAAATTAGCGCCGGGACAATCGCCATCTTCTTCGACAAAATCAGCAAGGCCAGCAGAAAAGAGAAATAGGTAATCAGAGAGAGCATCCCAAAAATAATCGTCTTTGACAATTTATCAATATCGCCCTGGGAGCCCACAAAGTAATAGGAGAATATCGCCAGTGAAGGGAAGAGGGGAACCAGGGCCGATATTACATAATATTTACTCTTGGTAAATAATTGAATCACAAAGACCAATACAAATCCAATGAAGGATTTTAGCAATAGTTGAAGATTCATTCCAGGTCTCATCCTTTTAAAGTATCCGTGAACTAACTTTTGATTTCGTTTTTCTGTTAACGGGCTCTCTCAGCTTGGCGATGAAGAAAACCCCTCAAAGATCGCACTTTATATTGAATAAGTTTTAAACTCGAACGCAAAACTATTCTACATTCTACCAAAACAGTGTGGGTTTGTCACCTTGACACATCAAAAGCGGTTTTATTTACCCGTCGCTAATCCAAGCTGATCAGCCAGCCAGACGTCACGGTCCTGTTTAATGTTCCCGGCAGCCATTTCATGACCCGATGGATATGTCGCGATTCGTTTAGGATCAGGCGCAGCGTTATAAAACTCCGTAAAATTATCACGCGGCGTGTAACTGTCTTTTTCACCAAATTGAAAGAAAAAACTGGCTTTGGCGGTTTTAAGCGCATTTACCGGATCGATGCTGCTAAGATTGTTCCGATATTTGTTTAACGCCTCGCCTTGAGGTATTTCATCGGCCGCACCAAACCCATACCAATCAAAATAGCGTCCCGTACCGGCGATCAACACATAGGCCTTTGGCCTAACGTCCGCTCCCGCCAGCGTCGCCCCGAACATCGCCCCAAAATCATGGCCAACATAACCGATGCGCTTGGGATCGACATTTGGCTGGGCAAGAAGAACATCAAGCGCTCTTCGTAATTCAATCGTTTGCTTGATTGAATTTTGGTAATCTTCGGCGCTTTTTCGCTCATAAAACCATTGGGAGTCCGACCACATTGTAGATACTAACAGCGAAACAGCACCTTGGCCTGCCAACTCTTGGGCCTCTTTTAAAAACTCGGTACGATTTGAATGCGATGATCCTGGTGCATACCAATGCACGAAAAGAATTCCTGCATAAGGCGCGGCTGCTGTTTTAGGGAGAACCCAATAGGCCTGGGTCGGTTTTCGTCCCGCTATACTGTCAAATACGATATCCCGGATGATAACATCCTGTTTTTCTTGGGTACCAACCACCTTTTGATTGAAAGGCACATTAGCTTGATAAGAAAGTAATTGAGCAAGATCAGGCGGCCCGGCCTGACAAGCCGTATTCAAGCCTAAACTTGAAATAGCTACGGAAACTAAAAAAAGGAAGCCAATAATTTGGTGATTCATTTTTAACTCCTTTTTTAATTAATTTGATTATAGATAAATCTACTACAAAAGCGCCAATAAGATACTATCCCTTTGGTATAGTTTTTAACTGGGCACTGGAAAGGGTAAAAAAACCAGCGCCAAAAAGGAGCCGGCTCAAAAGTCTAATGAAACGGATGATAGTCTTCCGGAGGATTTGCAATTAAAACTTCTTCCAAATATCTTAACAGCTTGACCCGGTTGTTCACCCCGATTTTAAGGTAAATGTTTTGAATATGAAACTTAACGGTAGGAATGGAAATAAATAATTGTTCGGCAATTTCCCGATTGCCGTATCGTTGCTGCAATAACGAAAGCACTTCCTGTTCCCGTTTGGTAAGATGATACTTTTCATAAAACCACGCAGGCATTTCCCGGGTGGAATTGGCGATATGATCCGGCGATTGTAAAAAGGTCCGGATAAGAAAGGACAGATTAGCGAGGTTAAATCCTAGGAAAAAGAGTAGGGTTACGGGAAATTTATAATACAATGCTGTTTCTATATAGCGATGAATGAACATCTCCAGAACAATCAAGGGGACAGATAATACGATGAGCACAAGGATGTTGCGGATGAATTTTTTGGTTTCGGGATGGATAACCTCCCGATAATGGCGAAGTAAAAGAATAAAAATAACCAAAAATATTAAAAATGGTGAATAAGCGTAAGCAAGCGTATAGAAAATTAATACATGTTGCCAAATCCACATTATAAATACCAGTGGGTAAAATAACGCCCAAACAATCATCAGCAGGTTATAAATCTTTAACGGTTCAACCCCAACCAACCGGTAAGTAAACGAAAACGCCAAATATAACAACGGCGACATTAATAAATTACCGAATAAGGGCATGAGGAAATAACCCGGAATCAGCCTCACATAAAAGCTATACGCAGCAACGAACTGGCTTATGGAATAGAAAAAGGCTGTCGTCAAAAACAGAAACTGGTATTTATAAAGCTTCTCACTCCACCGTTTATAAACTAAGTAGGCTAGGATAGCGTTAGCTAAACTTAGAGAAGAAACACTAAAGAATACCGCCATCAGCAGGTGAATCAAATTTTTCCACCTAAAACGATTTTTTTGTCATCACCGAAATTTGCTTCATTCATCTTTAAAATGATTTATATCCCCTTTTCTTTAGTGTAACACTGTCCAATTTGGAGGCGCGCAGAGCCCAAGTCGTTTAATGATTTGATTTTATATTACCAAAAACTTCATGATTGTTATTGTATCATTTATTTCTAAAAATAAAAAATAATGACAAAATCCAGACAAAAAAGGTTCTTGTCTTGGGGGTAGTAATCCGGTGTGGAACCATCATCGTTAATGTGAGGAGTCCCAGGGTAAACCAAAGCAACAGCCACGGAGGGCATCGGATTTTTCATTTCAATAACAACTCAAGTGTAATTGGATTTCCGAGTTTTATCATAGGGAATTTTATCCTGAACCGAGTTAAAACAAAGTATTGCAAGTATATTGCGCACTCTGTCAGCTTGGGGAATCGTCAAACCGTTATGATAAAGTTGTCAAAGAAGGCATCAAAACTCACAATCTTCTATATAACCCTCTTTGACATATCCAATTAATGTTTGAGCTTCGTTGGATACTTTTCGGATTCCGATTTCATTCATAAACCATTGATCGGGATGGGTAAGGGGATCGATGGCCGGACATAAGGAATACTGAATCCATTTGGGCATATAGGTTTTCAAAGCCAGAGAACAGCGCCGAAGATGGTAATAGGTTGACACCACCAGTATCCGCTTTATTTGATGTAATTTGAATTCCCGGTTCAGTATAAGCAGGGAAGCAAGCACATTTTCAATGGTGTTTAAAGAAAATTGCTCCAGTAAAATATCTTTGGGAGCTACTCCTAATTCGATAGCGCGTTTTTTCATCATGAGCGCTTCTGAAATATTTTGGTCCTTTACAATTGTGCCTCCGGACAAAAGTACCTTGGGGGCTCTTTTCCCTTGGTATAATTCCACAGACTTCGGGACCCGGTATTTTGCCGCCGTTAAACTTCCAAACACGAAAATACAATCGCCATGATGGCCATCGTCTTTAATATTTTCAAAAAGTAATTGCTGGATTTCCGCATGGGATAAGTTGTTTGGGTCAAGATCGGAGATTAACATACTTTGATTCCTTTTGATTTATAGGTTTTCGGTCATAGATGACCGGCGTACAAGTATTTTAAGCTCCATACCGAGCCAGATTAGAAGCGCAGGAATCAATGAAAACATTATTTGAAAATCTAAAATCCAACCCCAAATGCTCACATCACTACTAACTAGCACATAGAGCGGCCTTGTATAAAAATTAAAACAATAATAAATCAACCACTTCAAGCTTGCAGGAAATGAATTAATATTTACATAGATTTGACAGAAAACATATAGACATAGACTTATCACAGCAATTAATGAAACCGATAATAAATTTTTCAAAGGTGAATTTAAATCCTTGATAAATTTTCCTAATAATAAATAACCAATAATAAAATATAAACTTAGTCCGGTAAAGAACATTAAAGTATCAACAAAAAATCCATATGAAGTAGATATATCAAATGGGTAAAAGCAAGCAGTAAAAATCCATACAAAAATAAATACTAAAAAAGAAATGAAGTTGTTTTTTATCAATTATAGGCCCGCCTTTCAACTCAGAGCGGCATGGAAGCCCCTATTGGCCCAAATTAGGCAATGGCACTTAATGTCCATAACGTGCAGAAGTCGTTCGCGCCTAAGTTGGAATCATCTTCAAATTGCCTCCCGGCGAACCTTTCAGGACTTGACGCGGGCGATTTGGGTCCGAAGCACTGGAATTCCCTAGATTTAACATACAATTGGTACTTCAAATCATCCCAAGTCGCATTTTCGGGCAAATCTTTCTAGCTTCATCTTTTAAAATACTCATTGGTTAATACCCCTTATGATGCTTTCCTCTATTATACCATAGGCCCATAAACTCAACCACGTAAATGGTTTTTGTCCGTCCGGTAACGAGTAATTTCGTGTGTTATATTTCAGATAGCGTCTTGCGTTCCCGGCGTTCGTCCGGCTTACTTTAATTCCCGAAGAATTATCCGTTTTCTGCCAGCCTCCAGGACATTTTCCCATCAACTTTTAATATGATGTTAAGGTTAGTATTCCGATAGCTATTGCGCCCCGGAGTTAATTGTTGTAAAATAAGATCCAATAAATTCAGGTTGAATGGTAAATAGTGAATCATAGCGATGTTTACTGTTAATTAATGGAGGTTTTGGCGATGGAAACGGGAACGATAAGTGTTAAGCGCGGTTTGGCCGAGATGCTTAAGGGTGGAGTCATTATGGATGTGACGACTCCGGAGCAAGCGAAGATTGCTGAAGAGGCCGGTGCGGTGGCGGTTATGGCGCTCGAAAGAGTACCGGCGGATATCCGGGCCGAGGGTGGCGTGGCCAGGATGTCGGACCCTGAAATTATAATCAATATCATGAACGTGGTCACCATTCCGGTTATGGCCAAAGCCAGAATTGGGCATTTCGTGGAAGCTCAGGTCCTTGAGGCTTTGGAAATCGATTACATCGATGAGAGTGAAGTGTTGACGCCGGCGGATGATCTTTACCATATCGATAAGCATCAATTTAAGGTGCCTTTCGTTTGTGGCGCCCGTAATCTGGGCGAAGCCTTGCGGCGGATTGGCGAAGGGGCGGCGATGATTCGGACCAAAGGGGAAGCCGGAACCGGCGATGTGGTTGAGGCTGTGCGCCATATCCGTACGGTGAATGACGATATTAAAAGGGTCGTTAGCGCTTCAAATGAAGAATTAATGACTATCGCCAAAGATTTGGGCGCGCCTTATGAATTAGTCGCCGAAGTGAAAAAGTTGGGCAGGTTGCCGGTAGTTAACTTTGCAGCCGGCGGAATCGCCAGTCCGGCCGATGCGGCTCTGATGATGCAACTCGGTTGTGACGGCATCTTTGTGGGTTCGGGTATTTTTAAATCCGACAATCCCGCCAAGAGAGCCAAAGCAATTGTTGAAGCAGCGGCCCATTATCAGGATGCCAAGCTGATCGCCGAAGTATCCAAGGGTATCGGCACCGCCATGAGAGGTATTCATGTTGGAGCGATGAAGGAAGAAGATAAGATCGCCGGACGGGGCTGGTAAAATCTCAGAGAAGGTGTCAGCATGAAAATAGGAGTATTAGCACTGCAAGGAGCGGTGAGGGAACATGCCAATTCACTGCGAAGCTGCGGAGTTGAGCCGGTTTTAGTCCTTTATCCGCAGCAACTCTCCGAAATTCAGGGCCTCATCATACCGGGCGGCGAAAGCACGACGGTCGGGAAATTACTGATAAAGTATGAAATGTTGGAACCCCTTGCCGAACTTGGACGGAAGGGATTGCCGATATTTGGGACATGTACCGGCTTGATTTTGCTGGCCAAGGAGATTATCGGCAGTGCTCAGCCAAGACTCGCCCTGATGGATATTGAGGTGGAACGGAATGCTTTTGGGAGGCAAATCTCCAGTTTCGAAGGAGATATTCCCATACCGGAGTTGGGGCAGGAGCCCTTTCATGCCGTTTTTATCCGGGCGCCTTATATTACCAAAGTGGGGCAGGGCGTACAAATCTTGGCCCGCTTGGACGAGAAAATATTGTTCGCCCGAGAGAGAAATCTTCTGGCTGCGGCGTTTCATCCGGAACTGACAAAAGATCTGCGGATTCATCAGTATTTTATGGAGATGTGTAAAGGATAGAGCAACCGTTGTATCGCTAAATGGGCTGTTGCAAAAGATATTTAATGGATAGAGATATACAATATATTGGCAAGGGGTCATGATTTGGATCAATATATTGTATATCTCATCTTTTTTTAATTATTTTGCAACAGCCCTTTTGTTTTATGTTTTAGGAATTGAGCTATTAAAGGACGTAAATTAAACTCCGGCTCTGTTTAAATGATGGAGAGTAACTTTTGATGTTATTGACGAATGGATGACATCAATGTTACAATGAAATCAGTAATTTTCACACAGAAATAAAGTAGGAGAGATTTTAATGCGTACTCAAAAAATGGGTCTGAATAGCACCCATTTAATTCGTTCGTTTAATGCGGTTTCTGTCCTACAGACTTTATACCGGGAGGGAAGTGTATCCCGGGCGCACTTGACGGAAGTGACGAAAATGAGTCCGGCGACCATAACCCGGATTATCGCAGAACTTATTGAACAGCGGGTGATCATTGAAGAACGGATTGGTGAGTCCAACGGCGGTAGGCGGCCCATCATTCTGCGTTTGAATTATGATCAACTCTTCGTGGTGGGAGTCCAGATCCTCAGAGACCGGGTGGCTCTGGCAATTTCCGATATTAAAGGAAAAATGATAGTTAAGAAGGTATTCCAGCAATATTCTCTGGAACCGGACTCATTGTTCAATGAAATTTCCGTAGAGCTGGAATCGCTTTTGAAAAACGCCCGGATTGATAAGGAATACCTATTGGGAGTGGGCATTGCCATTGCCGGGATAGTGGACAGTGAAAACGGTATTCTGCTGCGATCGGTCAACCTGGGGTGGCGTGAGGTAGAAGTCGCCGCGAAATTGGAAAAGTTGCTGAATATTCCGGTTTTCGTGGAAAATGACGCCAACGCTGCCGCCCTTGCCGAAATGTGGTTTGGAGGAGCCAGGGAAATCTCTAGTATGATGTATATTCAGACAACTTCCGGGGTTGGCTCCGGGATAATCTATGATCGCCGCTTGCTTACGGGCAGCCGGGGGATGGCGGGGGAAATCGGGCATATCCCCCTGTTTGCCAATGGACAATTGTGCCGGTGCGGACAGCGGGGATGCCTGGAAACTTATCTTTATCTCCCCGACGTAATGCGCCGTTATACGGAAAGAACCGGTACTGTGCTTGAGAACGGCAGCACCATATTTAAAGCGGCCTCAAACGGAGACATGGTTGCCCAATTAATGATTGCCGAAGCGATTGAAGCTTTGTCGGTATCCATTTCCTGGGCAGAGGTCATCTTGGATTTGGAGATGGTTATCATCGGGGGGGTTTGGGGGGGCATCGACGACTTTTATTTGGGCCAAATCAAGTCCAGGCTGCATGGGGTGTTGGAACGGGGTGGAATCACTAAATCCGTAATCATTAAAGGTTCTGAACTGGGCGAAGACTCTGATTTATTAGGAGCGGTGGGCCTTGTCACCAACGAGTGGTTTACCCCGCCGATTTGAAAGTTTTGAGATTTCTACTTAATTTCATATTGAAAAAATCTATGGAACGTATTCCCGAAATAACGGATCAAGGGGGTGGAAATCGCCGCGAATTGGACTCCTGGTAGCAAAACAAAGAGATTTAAAGGAGGAATGATTGGTGAGAAAGAGATTGTACCTCGGGGCTGTTTTATTACTGGCGATGGTTTTCAGCGGAAGTAACATTTTTGCCGAAGATGTTGTAAACCTTAGAGTTTACAATTATTTAGACATGTCAAGCGCTGCCGCGCAGATTGAATTGGACCAAATCTGGGGGGCTTTCCAGAAAGCCAATCCCAATATTAAAATTGATTTGGAAAACCAATTCAACGAACCGTTTCATCAAAAACTTCAAGGATATATTGCTGCCGGGCAATTGCCGGATGTTATTTATATGTGGCCGGGCGGCAGATCGACATCCATCCATACCCAGCATTTGGTCAAAGATTTACGGCCGTTTTTAGGAAAAACAGCCAATGAATTTAACCCGGCGGCGCTTGCGCCTCAGGCTGGAGGATATTTGGGAGAGATTCCGATCTGCGTAACCGCAACCAACGTCCTTTATGTCAATAAAAAAATGTTGTCGGATATGGGATTGTCCATCCCCAAGACTTATGGCGATCTGAAAAACATTGCTAAGAAAATGAAAGCCGCAGGCAAAAGTACAATTTTAATGGGTTCTCAAGATTCCTGGGTGCCTCAATCCTGCATTTTCAGTATGATTGCCGGCCGGCTTTGCGGCAATGAGTATATGGCTAAAATCATTCAAGGGGATGCCAAGTTTACCGATGCCCCATTCGTAAAGTCATTGAAATTCTTTGATCAACTCTTTAAAGATGGGGTTCTCGATAAGAAAAATCTCCAAACTTCATACGGGGACGTTAACGGTTTATGGGTCTCCGGCAAAGCGCCCTTTATGATTGATGGCGACTGGAAAGTCGGGAATTTCCTGACCGATCCCAGCACGAAACAGGCGCTCATTCCTGTTAAAGAACAATCCAACTATGTTATGACTTTGTTCCCCAGTATTCCCGGTGAAATTGTCCATCGCTCCACATCTGTGGCGGCAGGCACCGGATTTGGAATGAGCGCGAAGATTCCTGCCGGTTCCGCCAAGGAGAAAGCGGCCTGGAAACTCATCTCTTATCTGGTCAGCCCGGGCGTGGAAAAAATCCGTTTGGAAACCGGGATGGCTTTCCCGGATCGCAAAGGTGTTACCAGTGATAAATTGGAGCCTTTTGCCAAAGAAAGAGCGCGTTTTTCCTCCAGCTCGTATAATGCGACTTGGGTGTTGGATGATAAACTGGATGCCAGTATCGTAACTCCGCTAAACAATGGCCTCCAAGAGATTGGGCTGGGTATTTCCACTCCGGAACAAGTGGCTGCAGTGACTCAAAAGGCCTATGACGCTTGGAAGACGTCTCAAAAGTGATTTCGACGGATTTGAAAGTGCTTTCCGGGGGAAAACAGTAATTTAAAACCCTAGTCACACATGACAGCCCTTCAAACGGGCTGTCATGCGAATGGGTTTTAAAAGCGGAGGTAATCATGGCGAAGGAAGAAATGCTTCTTGTTCAGGGAAATCTCAGGAATCGTCCCCGGAAAAAATGGTGGACCGAGGAACTGCGCGCTTACCTTATTCTGGTTTTGCCGGCTGTGCTGATCTATTATGCGGTAATGGCTTTCCCGTTTTTATATTCCTTGGCGCTTAGTTTGACCAACTATACTTCGGGAGAATTAACAGCCGGAAATATCCACTTTATCGGATTCAAGCATTATTTGGAAATGTTTGCGGATCCTTATTTTTGGATTTCACTGAAGAATAATTTTTATATCATTATCATTTCGGTATTTGGCCAAATACCGATCGGTTTCATTTTGGCCTATATTTTACACCGGAAACACGTGAAAATGGCCGGTTTCTTTCAGTCGATGATTTATTTACCGACCATTATTTCAACGATTGTCGTTGGAATCCTCTGGCAATCTTTTTTCTCTCCTTACGGTAGCTTCACCGAAATCATTCAACAGCTGATTCCGGGATGGGAAAACAATCTGTCCATTGATCCTCAAACTGCAATGGTCCCGGTTCTTCTGGCTATTTTGTGGATGTATACCGGGAATTATTTAATTATTTTCCTGGCCCAACTCCAGAAGATTGATCCGGAAGTCTTAGAAGCATCCAAGATCGACGGCGCATCGGAAGGGAAGATATTACGGTATATCATATTGCCCGCCCTTTCGGGTGTTGTGGTTACCTGTATTATTTTAGCCATTTCAGGGTCCTTGAATAGCTTTGGACTCATTTTCGCCATGACCCAGGGCAATCCGGCCCGCCGGACCTCCGTATTGTCGCTCTATATGTATGATAACGCATTTCGGGGCGCTCCCGATTATGGTTTGGCCAATGCGATATCCATCTTCATGGTGGTGGTTAGTTTTGCTTTGGTCATACTTACCAAGGCGCTGGAGAAACGGTTTGGAGGGAAAGATTGATGAAAAAGAAACCCGGTGGCAATCATAAGGTTGATAATGATCTGAGTGGCATCGCCCATGGTTTGATATATTTCGTCCTGGTAATATTCACGGTCCTGACAATTTATCCTCTTTTCTGGCTGCTGCTGAGTTCATTGAAAACGACCCAAGAGTTTCAGTTGAATAAATTAGGCCTGCCGATTCACTGGACGATTATCAATTACCCGATAGCATGGAGAATCGGGAATTTTGGAATGTTGTTTATCAATAGCTTATTTTATACGATCGGGTCGACTTTGGCGGTTGTTTTATTATCACTATCCGCCGGATTCGCCTTTGCCAAGATTAAGTTCAAGGCGACCTCTTTTTTGCACGGCAGTTTTGTGATCGGTATTTTATTGACCATTCAGTCTTTAATGATTCCTCTTTTTTTGGTGGCCAGTTTGTTGCATTTAACGGACACCCGCTTGGGAGTAATCATTCCTTACATCGGGATGGGTTTGCCGTTGGGAATTTACTTGTGTACGGAATATATCAAAAGTATCCCGGATGCGGTGATTGAATCGGCCCGGATGGAAGGCGCGGGTTATTTGAAGGTTTTCTCATCCATTATTATACCGATGGCCCGGCCGGCTGTTATCACACTGGCAATATTGAATATCGCCTGCGTTTGGAATGAGTTTATGCTGATTAATATGCTGGTATCCAAAGATACCTTGCGCTCCCTGCCGGTAGGAATTTTTAGATTTTCCGGGGCTCTGGCTTCCGACTATGGTAAACAATTTGCAGCTTTAATGATTGGACTAATTCCGATGTTGATTTTCTATTTGGGTTTCCGAAAGCAACTTACCGAAGGCGTTTCCGCCGGAGCCGTCAAGTAAGTGAATGTATGTAAGTCGAATGCGACGATAAAAGGAGTTATTCCTCGATGAGTTACGACGAGTTGGATTTATTATTAGGAGAGATGTTTCTATTTGGATTTCAAAGCCGGGAGCTAACAGAGGAGATGAGAGAGGACTATCGGACTTTTCCAGTCGGCGGTTTTATCTTATTCCGCCGGAATATCGAAAGTATTTCTCAAGTTCAAAAATTGACCGGAGATTTGCAAGAAATGAACGCTGCGGTCCGTCCCGGTATTCCATCGGTAATCGCTGTTGATCAAGAAGGCGGTAGTCTTTCGCCCTTAAGAGGAATTGTTACCTCATTGCCGGGAAATATGGGGATTGCCGCTACCCGTGAATTATCGGCCGCTTATTTCGCCGGCCGGACCATCGGAAATGATTTACAAACACTCGGTATCAATCTCAATTTAACACCCGTACTGGATTTGGCTTTACAGTCCAATCCGGTTGTCGGCACGCGTGCTTTTAGCGATAAGCCTGAATTGGTGGCCGCTATGGGCCGGGAATACGCCAAGGGTTTGTTCGATAGCGGCATGCTGTTTGCAGGAAAGCATTTTCCCGGGCACGGCAGTTGCAAAGAAGATTCCCATATCTCGATTCCGGTCTGCCGTGAAACTGTGGAAACGCTGAGACAACGCGACTTGGTTCCGTTTCGGGAATTAATGAAATTGCAAGCCGCTTCAATCATGGTGGCCCATGTCAAATATCAAAATTTTGACTCTGAAAATCCGGCGTCCTTATCCCCAGGGATCCTCCAGGGATTGTTACGGGAGCAGCTCGGCTATCAGGGAGTGGTTTTGACCGATTGTCTGGAAATGGACGCCGTTCAGAAACTGGTCCCTTATCCCGAAGATGCGCTGCGAGCCATTGAAGCCGGGGCGGATATCGTCGTCATCAGCCATACTCCCCGGCATCAACATGCAAGCTATCAGGCTGTGCGCGATGGGGTGAAAAGTGGTAGAATTAAAACATCGCGGCTGGAAGAATCCTATCGGCGAATTGTCAAATGGAAAAAGAACATTGGCCGACAAGCCCCAACTTCGTTCCATTCATCCTGGTCGTCCCAAACATTAGCCGAGCATGTTATTACATTGGGGGACTATCATCAAAACTGGAAATTTGACAACAGTCCGTTAATCCTGATGACTCCGGAAATGGGCCGGGCAACTTTGGCGGAAGATTGTAACGGGATTGACCGTTTGGCCGAAGAATTAAGAGCGATTCCGGTTCCTTGCACGCATTTTCGTTGTGATGAGGATCCATCCGATGATCAGATTGAGCGGCTACTGGGTAAGGTAAGGGCCGTTGAAGCCGGAAAAGTTGTTTTCGTGGTCAGTAATGTTTTCAATTCACCCGGACAAATCCGCTGTATTGAAAAATTGGCCGCCCTGAAGCAAGTGTTGCTGATTAGTACCAGAAATCCGCGTGAACTTGCAACATTTGGACCGGAATACCCCAAGATTTTTACATACAGTACGGAGGTGTCGGTACTAAAGGCTCTGGCGGAAGTTTTAAACGGGAACCTCGAGGCTAAAGGCTGGATGCCGATTGATTAAGTAGACGTATCTTCCCCATTGCGGATTGCCATTTATTTACGATACGCTCTACTAGGCATCGTAAGCCGGTTATTTACAAATATTATCGATAAGGAAGGTTAACAAAATTATGACCCATCATATGTATAGCGAGATTCAGGAACAACCGCGTTTGGTGCGGGAAACCGCAGCCGCCAACGAGGCTATGATTGATAAAATCGTCAATTCGATTCGGCAAAAATCCATCCATTCATCTTTCTTAGTGGCCCGAGGAACCTCTGATCATATCGGGATTTATGCCAAATATTTGGGGGAATATTTTTTAGGATTACCCGTATGTTTGGCAGCCTCTTCCATTGTAAATTTATATCAACGGAAGCTGGATCTGACCACCGCTTTGACCTTAGCGATTTCACAGTCGGGGGAAGGACCGGATGTGATCGGCGTGGTGAAGGAAAGCAACCGGCAACAAGGCTTATCGATAGCCGTTACCAATTACCCCAATTCGAACCTGGCCAAGGAAGCCACTTATCTTTTGGAGTGTCGGGCCGGAGAGGAAAAAAGTGTGGCCGCCACCAAGACTTGTACGACTTCGATGATGCTTTTAGCTGCGCTGATCCAAAAATGGTCGGGCATCGATGGGCATCTTGAATTGATACCGCAGTTAATCAGTGAGGTGATCTCGCGGTCGGATGAGATAGCTGCTAAAGTTGGGCCTTTTAGGGATTCCGAAAGCTGTGTCGTTTTGGCCCGCGGATTTAATTATGCTTCAGCGCTGGAAAGCGCTTTAAAAATCCAGGAGACTTGTTACGTGAATGCCCGGGGCTTTTCAAGCGCCGATTTTCAACACGGCCCGATTGCGATGTTGCATGAGGGATTTCCGGTGATTGTTTATGCTTTCAAAGGCCCGGCAATGGCCGGCGCTTTGGATTTGTTGACCTATCTGAAAGAAATCGGCACCCATACTTTATTGATTACCAATGAAAAGAGTTTATTGCCGGTTTGCGCGGAGAATTTTTACGTCCCCGAAGATTATCCGGAGGAGGTTACCCCCTATATTTCGGTTGTATTCGGACAGCTGTTTGCCTATTATTTAGCTTTGGCCAAGGGACTGGATCCCGATGCTCCCCGTGGGCTTCGAAAAGTAACAAAGACTCTATAGGCAAAAGGAGAATGGATGATGAGTGTTACGGTAGGTGAAATTCGACCCAAAATGATTCCGGTGCTGGATCCTGATTTTATTCCGGCGGTTTTAGAAAATAAAGCATTTTCCGATGCCGTGGAAAAAAGTGGCCAAGGGACCCCGGTGATGATTGGCTTGGAAAGGGATCAACATCAGGTAAGGGTTTTGAATACGGAAGTATTTTCCGAAGGCCAAGATAGGGATGAGTGTAATTTTTTCCACATCGAACGGCTAATCAAGACGCTTTTATGGATTCATGGCGGTTGGAAGATAAGTTTTTTCGGCCCCCGGAAGCTGTATCAGCAAATCAAGCAAGCCTATTCCCAGGGCGGCGGCAGGGAGTTCGACGCTGAGTTTATGAGCCGCGTCTATGAGAAAGAGTTCGTAGTCGAATGGATCGGCGAAGAATCCCAATTCCCAAAAGCATTTGAAAAGGCCGAGACTCTCGGCGGAGCCTTGGATGGTTACAGGATCGGCTTTGATGCCGGCGGCAGCGACCGGAAAGTGGCAGCCTTGGATAATGGCAAAGTCGTTTTTAGTGAAGAAGTGGTTTGGCATCCCAAGACTCAAAGCGATCCCGATTATCATTACCGGGAAATCAGGGCGGCTATCGAAAAGGCCGCCGGTTTCCTGCCGAGGGTCGATGGGATCGGGGTCAGTTCCGCCGGAATTTATGTCAACAACCGGACCATGGTGGCCTCTCTTTTTAATAAGGTGCCAAAGGACTTATTTGATGAAAAGATCAAAGATATTTATGGGAGAATCGCTTCGGACTTGGGAAATATCCCAATCCAAGTCCGCAACGATGGTGACGTTACAGCCCTTGCGGGCGCCATGTCCCTGGAAGACAATAAGATTTTAGGAATCGCCATGGGCACCAGCGAGGCTGCGGGATATATTGATGGCGCCGGAAATATTACCGGTTGGCTCAACGAGTTGGCTTTTGTCCCGGTTGACTTGAACACCGGGGCGGCAGTTGATGAGTGGTCCGGAGATTATGGCTGCGGGGTCAAGTATTTTTCCCAGGACGGCGTGATTCGTCTGGCGCCTAAGGCAAGGATTGAACTCGATCCAAACCTGACTCCCGCCGAAAAGCTGAAAGCCGTTCAAGAATTGATGAAAAACTCGGATCCACGGGCAAAAAAGATTTATGAAAGTCTGGGCTGTTATTTAGGCTATTCCCTTGCCTATTACGCGCGTTTTTATTCCCTCAAACACGTGTTGATCTTGGGAAGAGTCACTTCAGGGGCAGGGGGAGAGATTATTTTGAACGTGGCCCGTGAAGTCCTTAAAAATGAGTTTCCGGAGCTGGCAAACGGTATTGAGCTTCACTTGCCGGATGAAAACGACCGCCGGGTCGGCCAGGCAATCGCTGCCGCCAGTTTACCGGTATTACGCTTAGAAAAGGGGTCTTCGCGATGAAGTTATATAAAACAGGAGCCGAAATCTTCGTTCCGGATGGGAAATCCGTTGAGGATGCCATAAAACGCACAACCGTGATGGGGATTTCCGCTCATCAGGACGATATCGAATTTATGGCACTGGATGGTATCTTAAAATGTTTCGGCAGGGAAAAAGAATGGTTTACCGGTGTAGTGGTTACCAATGGGGCTGGGAGCGCGCGCAGCGGTATTTACGCCGATTACACCGATGAGGCCATGCAAAAAGTCAGAAAACTGGAGCAGAAAAAAGCCGCTTTTGTCGGCGAGTATGCTGCCCAGGTGCTACTCGATTACAGCAGTTCCGAGGTGAAAAATGTTGAAGAACGCCATGCTATGGAGGATTTAAAAGAACTGCTCCAGGCTGGCCGGCCGAAAGCGGTTTATACCCATAATCTGGCGGATAAACATGAGACTCACGTTGCTACCGGGTTAAAAGTATTGCGCGCCATCCGGGAACTTCCTCTGGAAATGCGCCCGCAAAAATTATACGGTTGTGAAGTGTGGCGCGATCTGGATTGGCTGGATGACGAGAAGAAAGTAGTGTTTGATCTTACCGAGCATCAAAATTTAGGGTCTTCCCTGGCGGGAGTCTTCGATTCCCAAATTTGCGGAGGAAAACGGTATGATTTGGCCATTATGGGACGCCGCAGGGCGCATGCTACTTTTTCAGCTTCCCACGCAGTGGATACCGCGGAAGCGCTGGGATATGCCATGGATTTAACGCCGCTCATTCAAAACGATCAGCTTGACGTGGTGGAGTTCGTCATGGGTCACATTCAAAATTTCGCTCAAGATGTGACAGGCAAGATTCGACGTTTTTTTAGTTAAAGTGAAATTTTTTTCCCATTCCCTCGGATAACGATAAAATTTTTTAAACTTGAATCCGGCAAGTAACCCCAAAACCTCAGTCGCATTTAAACTTGCCGGATTCAAACAATGAACCCGATCTGGCCAATTTTTCTGCGTCATCGCAGAAAAATTGTCACTTACTTGCCGGATCGAGGTTAAACATCTCCGGAGTTTTTCTGCGCCTAAGGTGAGTTTTTCCGGAGGTGTTTAATTTTTTGTAAAAGATCTTTTAGAACAATATAAAATAAGGTATTATAGTGGAGGTAATATTTTAAATATAGGAATAAGATCTATTCCTGTGTATCAATTACCATAATTTTCTAATCATGATTTAGTTTAAAATAAATTTGAGGAGGAACGTTTATGGCAAAGAAAGTCACGATTGACGGTAATACGGCTGCTGCTCATGTCGCTTATGCATTTAGCGATGTCACGGCAATTTACCCGATCACTCCGTCGTCCCCCATGGCTGAGTCCTGTGATGACTGGGCTGCAGCAGGGCGGAAAAATTTGTTCGGACAAACAGTGAGGATTGCTGAAATGCAATCAGAAGCAGGTGCTGCAGGCGCCGTTCACGGATCGCTCGCTGCCGGCGCTCTCACCAGTACCTTTACAGCTTCTCAGGGATTGTTGCTGATGATCCCCAATATGTATAAAATCGCGGGTGAATTAATCCCCAGTGTATTCCATGTTTCTGCCAGGGCTTTAGCAGCTCATGCTTTATCAATTTTCGGTGATCACTCGGATGTCAATGCCTGCCGTCAAACCGGTTTCGCCTTACTTGCCTCCAACTCGGTCCAGGAAGTTATGGATATGGCATTGGTTGCTCATTTGGCTACTTTAGAGAGCAGAGTGCCGTTTTTACATTTCTTCGATGGTTTCCGGACCTCTCACGAAGTCCAAAAGATTGATCAAATCGAATATGAAGATATGGCCAAGCTGGTCAATTGGGAGAAAGTCAAGGAGTTCCGTGAACGCGGTATGAACCCCGAACATCCCAACCAACGCGGTACCGCTCAAAATCCCGATATTTACTTCCAAGGCCGTGAGGCTGCCAATAAATATTATGATGCAGTTCCCGCCATTGTTGAAGAAGTCATGAAGAAGGTCAGCGCGTTGACCGGCCGGGAATACAAACCCTTCAACTATGTGGGCGCTCCCGATGCGGAACGGGTTATCATCGCAATGGGTTCCGGTTGTGAAGCCATTGAAGAGGCGGTTAACTATTTAAACAAGAAGGGTGAAAAGGTCGGCTTAATTAAAGTTCACCTCTATCGTCCTTTTGTTCCGGAATACCTACTCAAAGTGTTGCCGAAGTCCGTCAAGAAGATCGCCGTGCTGGATCGGACCAAAGAGCCCGGCTCCCTCGGCGAACCTTTATATGAAGATGTCTGTACCATGTTTATGGAGAAAAAAGAAATCCCGGTTATCGTAGGCGGCCGTTATGGACTGGGTTCCAAAGAATTCAATCCTTCGATGGTGAAAGCGATCTATGACAACCTGGCTTTGGGCCAGCCCAAGAACCACTTTACGGTCGGTATCAATGACGATGTAACCCATACTTCCCTGGAGGTTAAAGAATCGATCGACGCTGCTCCGGAAGGGGTTCACCGTTGCAAATTCTTCGGCCTGGGTTCCGATGGCACTGTCGGCGCCAACAAGAATTCCATTAAAATCATTGGCGATAACACCGATATGTACGCCCAAGGTTATTTCGTATACGACTCCAAGAAATCAGGCGGAATCACCATTTCCCACTTGCGTTTCGGCAAAGCTCCGATTCAATCGACCTATTTGATTGACCAGGCCGAATTAATCGCCTGCCATAATCCTTCTTACGTCACCCGTTACGATGTACTGGACGGTATTAAAGAAGGCGGTATTTTCCTCCTCAATTCCCCTTGGTCAATTGCAGAGATGGAAGAGAAACTACCGGCCAGCATGAAACAAACCATCGCCAAAAAGAAAGTCCGTTTTTATAATATTGATGCAGTTAAAATCGCTTCCGAGGTTGGTTTGGGCGGCAGAATCAATGCGGTGATGCAGGCTGCTTTCTTTAAAATCGCCGATATTATTCCGGTTGAGAAAGCATTCGAATATATCAAATATGCCATCAAGAAAACCTACGGTAAGAAAGGCGATAAGATCGTTAACATGAACATCGCCGCTGTGGACCGGGCTGCTGAAGCTTTGGAAGAAATCAAATACCCGGCATCATGGGCTACCGCAACCACCGGCGCCGTGATTCCGGAAGAAGACGTTCCCGAGTATGTGAAGAATGTCATTAAGCCCATCCTTCGTCAGGAAGGCGACAAACTCCCGGTCAGCGCATTATCTCCGGATGGAACCGTGCCGGTTGGGACCACCAAGTTTGAAAAACGCGGTATCGCCATTAATGTCCCGGTATGGAATCCGGAAACCTGTATCCAATGTAATCAATGTTCCTTTGTCTGCCCCCATGCCGCTATCCAACCGTATCTGATCAAATCGGATGCGATGGGCAAGGCTCCGGCGGGATTTAAGACCAAAACCGCCACGGGTAAAGAATTTGCCGGATATGAATTTAGAATGCAGGTATCGCCGCTGGATTGTTCAGGTTGCGGCAACTGCGCCGACATTTGCCCGGCCAAGGAAAAACCGTTACAAATGATAAAACTGGAAGAAGTGGCTGAGAAAGAGTCCGAATACTACACCTTCTCAATGGCTCAACCCATTCCGGATATCGACATTAATGCGGAAACCGTAAAAGGCAGCCAGTTTAAGAGACCGTTGTTTGAATTCTCCGGCGCCTGCGCTGGTTGCGGTGAAACCCCTTATGTCAAATTAATCACCCAGCTCTTTGGAGATCGGATGATGATCGCCAATGCTACGGGATGTTCCTCCATTTATGGGGGAAGCGCGCCGACCAATCCTTATACCACCAATGAAAAAGGCCATGGTCCGGCTTGGGCGAACTCCCTCTTTGAGGATAACGCTGAATTCGGTTATGGTATGAATTTGGCAATGACCCAGCGCCGCAAGAAATTGGCTGAATTGGTTGAACAAGCCAAAGCCAGTGTATCGGGAGATATGGCCACCGCTTTCGGTGAATGGCTGGAAGGTAAAGATGACGCAGTGCTTTCTCAGAAAGCCGGCGATAAAATCAAAGCCCTTATCGACAAGGAAGCCGCCAAGGCCAGCGGGGATGCCAAAGCGGTTCTAGCTGAGATTGCCGGTATGAAAGACCTCTATACCAAGAAGTCCATCTGGATCTTCGGTGGTGACGGTTGGGCTTATGATATCGGTTACGGCGGGTTGGACCATGTATTGGCCTCCGGTGAGGATGTCAACGTGTTGGTGATGGATACCGAGGTTTATTCCAATACCGGCGGTCAGTCCTCCAAATCCACTCCGACCGGCGCTATTGCCAAATTCGCAGCAGCCGGTAAGAATGTGAAAAAGAAAGATCTCGGCATGATGGCAATGGCTTACGGATATGTTTATGTAGCATCCGTTAGCATGGGCGCCAATAAGAACCAGCTTTTAAAAGCGGTGCTGGAAGCGGAACGCTACAAAGGGCCGTCCTTGATTATTGCTTATGCTCCTTGCATCAACCATGGTATTAATATGAGCCATAGCCAAAATGAAGCCAAGGCCGCTGTGGAAGCTGGTTACTGGCCATTATACCGTTACAACCCTGATTTGGCGCTGGAGAACAAGAATCCGTTTGCCCTTGAGTCCAAAGAGCCGACCGGTAATTTCCGCGACTTCATCATGGGCGAAGTCCGTTACGCCACTTTGAAGAAGCAGTTCCCGGATACTGCTGAAGCCCTTTACACCCGGGCGGAAGAAGACGCCAAGGCCAGAAATGAGAAGTATAAGAGACTGGCAGCGAATTAATTTACGGGTAAATTAATTTACGGTAAATTAGAGAATTAGAGAGATAAAATCGAAAGATCGAGAAAACAAGGCTGACTTGAAGTTAGCCTTGTTTTTTCGATTCACTGATGTTTTTTAAAGAAGTCTTTGAAATCCGGTACTTATTGGACTGGAGCCGGGATGGTATTGTTTGCTGCTTGCCCCATCCGGTTGAAGGCCCCGTAGGGATGCCTGCCGCGCTTAAAGCGCATTTCATCTTTGCGATTTCGATAGTTTTCGAGGGTTTTTAGTTGTTCGGGTGTTAATACCGCTTTCGCTTTTTCAGACATTTCCCTGCGCTTTTGCACCAGTTGGATTCGTAGGTCAGTCTCAACCTTGACTTGAGCGTTGATTTTACTTGAGTCTAAGGGTTGGGCCTTCCATAATTTTTTAAGTTCAAATCGGGTGAGTTCCAGTTTTTGCTTGACCCCTAAAGTGTCTTTTTGGAAATTCTGATGAATGACTAAGAGTTTTTGTTGCTGGTCGTCGGTTAGATTGAGAACCCCGGCTAAACGGTTTGGTATTCCTTCCTGAGGGCCCGGGCCGAAGGCGGCGGCAGTCATTGTGAGGGTCCCGACTAAAAATAGGGCTAGGATTACACAGGCGATTGCTTTGGTCATTGGAAACAGCTCCTTTTCGAAAATATTTTGATTTTATAGGGATATCATACCGTTTATTTATTGAGCAATCATGGAGAAGATGTAGACAAATCGTGGAGATTTTAGAGAGTATCAACATGGCGTTTATCAGGAACAATGCTTCAAAAATTTCCTAGACGCATTCATATCGGCATCCCGAGTTATCGGGATAAAATCGACACCTTTTTTTAGAAAAAATGTGATAATATAGTAATGGAGAATGGGATTCATTGAACTGCTTGAGAACATCAGCAGTAATTCCGAATCGGTGGGGATACATATTTTTCCAAAAGTGCTTTGGCACTCTTCGCGCTCTGAGCATCAGGGCGCTTTTTCATAAGTTTTTTGACCCTCTGGTTTTTGAGTTTCAAAAATGGACAGGATTCACAGGATAAAAACTGGTCTTAAAAAATCCTGTGAATCCATAAAATCCTATTAATCCTGTTTGCGTTCATAATCTAGCATCTAAAAATATTATGTATGTTTATTATTTATTGCGGATTATCTTAAAGTGTTGTATCTTAAAAATGTACCCCAAACGCAATTTTAAAGGGAGAATCCAGTGTCAGATTCGGTTCGTTCGAAAGTATGTAGATGATTTCTCCGTCAAGACTCAGGTGCTTGTTGATATTAAAAGCAATGCCGAAACCGGCAGCGGTACCGTCAATATTCTCATAATCATCAACATAATAACCTCGAATGGTTTCAACGGCGACGGTCCCTCTGTAATAACCAAGGTGAGGCCTTATTTTTTGGTCCCTGTCCGTAAAATAAATCCGGGCTCCTACGACCCAGGTAAACCCGGCCTCGGTAACTCCAGTTCCGGCCAATAGGGAAAAGTAATCAGAAGGCATGATTTCAATATTACCACCGAAGGCTCCATAAGGAATACCTACGCCGGGACCGGCCTTTACGGTAGTTGTTGTATCAGCGGCGCCCTGGGCGGCGCCTGCCGATAATAAAATCAATAATATCAAAATAAGCGTTACATTGAGTTTTTTCATAGGAATCCCCTTTTGATTCAGTAATTGAGCAATATGGATATTCCATGATTTTTTAATAGATCCTTTAAATTTTGATAATTACCGACAACGAGTAAAAGATAAATTCAAAAGGAGACGATGGGAAATGCTTGCCATTCAAAATGGCAATTTGGTAACGGTTACCGGGGGGCTGATCGAAAACGGCGCCCTGCTGATTGAGGGTTCAAAAATCATTGCCGCCGGTCGCAATATTGGAATTCCTAAAAAAGCCGAGATCATCGACGCCGCCGGAAAATGGATTATGCCGGGGATGATCGATGCCCACAGCCATGTGGGCATCTATGGCGAACCTGCGGTTTGGGCCAATCTGGACATTAATGAAATTACCAATCCCAATACGGCTCAACTCCGGGCCATTGACGCTCTGAACCCCGACGATCCGGCTTTCGAAGATTTGCGGGCCGCCGGCATCACCGCCGTCTATACCGGCCCCGGCAGCGCCAATATCATCGGCGGCATGGGGATAACCATTAAAACAACGGGCAGAACCCCGGAAGAAATGCTCCTTCCCGGCGCCGAGGGAATGAAGTTTGCCCTGGGTGAAAATCCCAAGCGGGTTTATGGCGAACATAAAAAACATTTTCCTTCCACCCGGATGGGCAATGCCGCAGTGCTTCGCGAGGCGATGGTGGCGGCTGAAAGTTATTTGCGGAAAATTGCCGAGGCCGAGGCGGAAGCGGGGAAAGAAGACAAATCCCCGAAAATGCCCGAGCGCGATTTGAAGCTGGAGGCGCTGGGGCGGGTATTGCGGAGGGAAATCAAAGCACGGATTCATTGCCATCGTAAGGACGATATCCTGACGGCCATCCGGATCGCCGAAGAGTTCAATTTGGATTATGTGATCGAACATTGTACGGAAGGTTATAAAATCGCCGATGTCTTGGGAGGCAAAGGGGTCCGGGCTACAGTCGGCCCTTTGCTGATGGGCCGTGAGAAAATGGAAGTCAGCGGGGTCACTTTGAAAAACCCGGGGATTCTGGCCAGGGCCGGAGTGAAAGTCGCCATTCAGGCGGATGGTTCCTCCGACACCAAGTGGTTGCCGATCCATGCCGGACTGGCGGTAAGGGAAGGAATGGACGAGACGGAAGCTTTCCGGGCGGTAACGTTAAACCCCGCGGAAATCCTCGGCGTCGCCGATCGGCTTGGCAGCCTGGAAGCGGGAAAGGATGCCGATTTTGCAATCTTTTCCGGGCATCCCTTTTTCACCTATACAGTCTGTGAACAGACCTTTATCAACGGAAAACGGGTCTATCAACGGGAGCCCGGTTCCCGCTGAAAAACTGGCAGTTTGAATTCTTCAAGGGTTCGGGTATAATGAAGCAAGGAGGATCTTTCATGGCGGTGAACTTTTTTGTCCATTCCCGATCCGAATCAGATATTTAAAAATGGACCACCCTTGGGCGGTATGAATTGAACGACGGAATTCTGGTGCAGATGACACCGGCCCCGGGCTGGCAGCATCAAGCCATAGTGCGCCAATTGAGCTTTCAGTTTACTGCTTTTCTTCAGGGGAAAACCTGCCAGGTTTTCACCGCCCCCTTTGATGTGCGGATTCCCTATCAGGGGGAAGAAGATCAAGATACCACCCATGTATTTTCAAATATGAACAAGCCGAGGCCGGGAATATTGGCTTGTTGAACCGGAAACCAAAATCGTGACCCGGTTTTGCCTGCAGGAAGACAGGAAATACGGGAGACCGGAGAATTATACCGAGGAAGATAAAATCGAGGTTACGGTCTTGCCGGGGCTGGTGATCGATTTCCATCCGGTGTTTAACTTTTAAACAAGGAGCATTCCATGTCTTCTGTTTCTGTTCAAGAATTAATTGCTGCAGACCGCTTTTGTAATTTTATCGGAGTTGAGATGGTGGACATCGGCCAGGGATGGGCCCGGGCCAAGCTGGAAATCACCGCTAACCATTTGAACGGCGCGGGTGTGGTCCAGGGCGGAGCCATATTTACTTTGGCGGATTTAGCCGTTGCTGCTGCGGCCAATTCCCATGGACCGATAGCCCTGGTGGTTAATTCCCATATTTCCTATATCAAAGCGGTTTCCAAAGGAACCCTTTATGCGGAAGCCTGCCAGGAATCAGATGGAGCCAAATTGGGGACCTATGCGGTGAAAGTTACCAATGAAGCGGGCGAACTGATTGCCGGTATTCAAAGTATGGTATACCGGAAAAAAGAGAGCTGACAACATTGATATTTAAAGGAGAGCATCATGATTAAGGCGGTTATCTTTGATTTTGACGGTTTGATTGTTGACACCGAAACCCCCTGGTTTGAAGTCTATTCCCAAATCTACCGGGAACATGGAACGGAGCTTCCCTTGCAAGAATGGGCGCGCAGTATCGGGGCCAGTGATAAAGATTTTGACCCCTGCGGATATTTGGAATCCCTGTTGCAGTGTTCAATTGACCGGGCGGCCATTCAAAACCTCTCTTCGGAAAGGCATACTCAAATCATGGAAGGGAGAAAGCTGTTGCCCGGAGTTGCCGACTATTTACGGCAAGCCCATGAAATGGGGATGAAAGTTGCTCTGGCCTCCAGCTCCGGCAGGGAATGGGTTGAGAAATATTTGAAACGTTTTAAACTTTTACCCCTTTTTGACGTTCTTTTTACCCGTGAAGATGTCCGGGAGGTGAAACCGAACCCGGAATTGTATCAAAAGGCCATCGATCATTTCGGTATCCCCGGTGATGAGGCCGTCGCTTTTGAAGATTCACCCAATGGGCTAACGGCGGCCAGGGGGGCCGGTTTGTATTGTGTGGCGGTGCCCAATGAGATTACTTCCCAGTTGCATTTCGGGCCGGGAAGTTACGATATCCGAATCGGTTCCATGGCAGATCAAACATTAAAGGAAATCATCGACACCCTGGATAGGTTATAAGAACATGGGGGAACAATTGTGGTAACAGCGGAAGATTTAAAGATATTGCCCGATAGGCCGGGCGTATATCTGATGAAAGATATCAACGGCAAAATCATTTATGTGGGGAAAGCCGTTTCTCTTAAAAACCGGGTCCGTTCTTATTTCCAGTCTTCCCGCAATCTGAGCCCGAAAACGCAATCCATGGTGAAACAAGTGGACCGGCTGGAGTATATTACCGTTAATACGGAAGTGGAAGCCCTGGCCCTGGAGTGTAACTTCATCAAGGAGGAACGGCCCAAGTACAATATCCGGCTGCGGGACGACAAACAATACCCATGGGTTAAAATAACCTGGAAGGAAGATTTTCCCCAGGTCTATATTACCCGGAAGGTGAAACGGGATGGCAGCCGGTATTACGGCCCTTACACCGAAGTGACTGCCATCCGGGAAACTTTGCGGCTTTTACGGCGGATTTTCCCGCTGCGCGGCTGCAGGCTGGACTTGGAAAAAGAGAAGCCGGAGCGCCCCTGCTTGAATTATCACATTAAGCGTTGTTTGGCGCCTTGTCACGGCGGTATCACCAAAGAGGCTTACCGGGACATGATCGGCCAATTGTCTTTATTTCTCGAAGGCCGCCAGGCTGAACTTGCCGACAAATTGCGGCAGGAAATGAATGAGGCCGCCAAAGCCATGGAATATGAGCGGGCGGCGCAGATTAGAGACCAGATTCAAGCGATTGAGCGGGTGTTGGAAAAACAAAAAGTCGTCTCCACCGATCATGACGATAGCGATATTTTCGGTATTTTTCAGGATAACCAGGGTACCTTGATTCAAACCTTTCAAGTGCGGGAAGGGAAAATGGTGGGCCGGGAATATTTTCAACTGACCGAAGGGCTGGAAACCGACCCTGTCGAGGTGCTGGAGGCCTTTTTGGCCCAATACTACGACGGCTCGGGGTTTGTTCCCAAAGAAGTTTTGCTGCCGCTGGCTCTAACCAATACCGAGGCGGTGGCTCAGTGGCTGTCGGGATTGCGGGGCTCCAATGTGGAGGTCAAAGTGCCGCAACGGGGCGAAAAAGTTCAATTGGTTAAAATGGCCAACGATAACGCCCAAATCCTCCTGGAACAGGAGCGCAACCGGGAAAAGCAGGATCAAAACAAAATCATTGAAACCTTAAACGAACTCCAGGGGCACCTGGGGATGGAAAAAACCCCTTACCGGATCGAGGGCTTCGATATCTCCAATACCCAAGGCCAGCTAGCCGTGGCTTCGATGGTGGTATTTGAGAATGGGGTTCCCAAGGGCAGCGATTACCGGCGTTTTAAAATCCGGACCATTGAAGGGCCCAATGATTTCGCCATGATGCAGGAAGCGGTACGGCGGAGGTTTCTAAAGGGATTGGAAGAAAGGCAAAATGTCCAGACCGAAAACGCCCGGTTTGCCAAGTTTCCTGATTTGTTGCTGATCGACGGCGGCAAGGGGCAACTTTCCTCGGTCATGGAGGTGCTGACGGAATTGGGGCTGACCCATATTCCCACTATTGGCCTAGCCAAGCAGGAGGAAGAAATCTTCATGCCGGACCGGGAGGAATCGATCCGGTTGCCCCGGCGATCCGACGCTTTGCGTCTGTTACAGCGGGTGCGGGATGAGGCCCACCGTTTTGCCATTACCTATCATAAAAGCCTGCGCGATAAAAAGACCGTGCACTCCGACTTGGATCAGGTGATCGGAATCGGTCCCAAGCGAAAACAATTACTTTTGAAGCATTTCGGTTCCATGAAGCGGATCCGCGAGGCCACTTTGCAAGAGTTGGCCCAGGCCCCCGGAATGAGTATCAAAATCGCCGAGAGCATCAAGGAACAATTGGAACAGATCTGATTAAAGTGAGGTTCTCAAGTACGGGGTCGATTGAAAAACAATATCTCCCGCAGAGGCGCGGAGGCGCAGAGTTTAAAAACAAAGTTATTAGGAAATTATGTTTAGTTATGTTTTAAGGAAAGGTTGATTTATCATACCTTTTTAGTTTCAAATTTGGGCTAACCTCCACTTGCTCACGGGGCATTCTTCATTTGCTTTTGAATACTAAAACATTGCCAACGACAAAATCAATATATTTAAGTTAATGTTTTTTTCTGCGTCCGCAGCACCAAAAGGTGCTGACGCCTGCGGGAGAATAAAAAATAGACTTTAAGATCACCTATTATCGAAAATAGAGCTTTATTACTGGATTCATTTTGGGAGGGTTATCATGATTCGCTGTATTGCCATGGATTTGGACGATACTTTGTTGGGAACGGATTTGACGATCTCGGAGAGGAATCAGGCGGCCATCCGCAAGGCGGTGGCTATGGGGGTCAAAGTGATGCTGGCTTCGGGGCGGATGGTCCAGTCGATGAAACCCTATGCGACGGCTTTAGAGCTCGATGTACCCCTGATCGCCTATAACGGCGCGATCATCCAGGAATCCGTTTCCGGGGAAACGATTTATCACAATCCCGTTCCAAGTCCGTTGGCGGCGAAGCTGGTGCCGCTGTTCCGGTCCAGAAAGATTCATCTCAATGCCTATCTGGATGACCGCCTTTACATGGAACAGTTAACCCAGTGGGGCCGGAAATACGCGGCCAATGCCGGGGTAACCCCCTATCCGGTTGATGATATGATTCCATTGTTGCAGAAGTCCGCTCCCCATAAGATGCTGGGCCTGGCCGAGGCCGATGAGATCGCGGAGATCCAGCGATTTTTGCAGCAGCAATTCGGCGGGCAATTGATCTTCGTCTGCTCGAAACCCTCGTATCTTGAAATTTTAGCGCCCGGTGTTTCCAAGGGCAATGCCCTCCAAGAAGTAACCAAAATCTGGGGCCTGAAGCCCGAGGAAGTGATGGCCATCGGCGATGCGCCCAACGATATTTCGATGGTGGAATGGGCCGGCGCCGGAGTGGCTATCGGGAACGCCGTCCCGGAGCTGAAAAAAGTGGCCAAGCTGGTGGTGGCGGACCATGATCATGACGGGGTCGCCGAAGCCATCGAGCAGATGGTGCTTGACCCAGGGTGAGGCTAAAGAACGGGCCGGATCATTGTTTTTTTATATCAAAGAAATGATTTGTTTCCCGGTGATTAGAATTTTTTTAGCCGGAATTCGCTGAAACCGCATTGAACATTCCCATCAGAACAAACGCCGATGGAACAGCCATCGATCAGTGATTTATCTTTCGTTTCAAACATTTTTGCTTCATTGACAAAGCATTGAACCAAAGGGCCCCGGCAGATAACCTTGAGGTTATCATAGGTTCCGCCGGTGGTATTGTTTTTGGCGGTCTTTATCGTTTTCCACCGATCGTTGACACTTTTTAATAACAGTATCCGGTTATTCAGCGTGATCAAAAATGCATAAAAATTACCGGTACGCTCCCCAAAAAACAATCCATATGGGGAGTAACACGAGCCATTGATCCAGCGAACATTGACTGATATTTGATAATCGGTTACGTAATGCCGGGGAAATAAATTCCAACAAAAACGGGATGAGGTCGTTTCATTGGGGACCAATTGAAGCTCATTGTCTTGGATTTTCCAAATATTATTGACTTGAAACCCTGCAGTTCCCTTCGAAAAATCCACCACAATATCGTTTGAATCCGCTTCGGCTGAACCCGTGGAACCGTTGGATATCTGGCCGCCTGAAAGTTCTTCCGCAAAACAAAGTGGAGGTCCGGAAATCAGTGACATCGTGAAAATCAGGCAAAATAAAACGGAAATGATAGAAGTATAGATCTTAGGCATGATGGGTTCCTTTTCTTTCCTTACTAAGAATTTATCGATCAGGGCTGCATCTCAATTAAAGCTGAAATCAATTGATAATCATTCAGCTTTTCTTTTAGCGTATCGTTGGCGCCATTGATAAAGGTAGACTTGAAGGATTCAAAGTTATCGATCAGGTCGATTTTTAAGTCCGGAAATGTATAGACTGTTTCACCGGCTAAACAAATATGGGTTTTAAATGTTGTATCATAATCACCGATATAAATGAGTTGTTTTGGCTGTGCGGTAAAATGAACGGATTTTTTGGCCACCTTGGCAACGGGGACTTCAAGGACTGCCGCCCTAAAATCATGATATCCCGACATTCTTAAGATAAGACTGCATATGAAGTTCCTTATTTGATAAGTTCCGGAGGGGACTTTTAAAATCCAATAAGGATCGTTGCTGTTCTCGGTTAGTTTTTTTTTGCTTCGGTAATATATTGAGGCTGAGCCGGTCACGGGCTTCAAAAGAATCGGATAGGTTTTGTTTGTATCGGTATTGACCAGTTCAATTCTGATTGCAAAAGAAGACTCGCCATTGATGTCTCTCGCCTTCGCTGCAGTATCGGTCAGGGCGGCATCCGGATTGAGTTGGTGGGTCATGGCGAACTTGCCGATAATATAGCAATCTTTTCCTTTATCTTTATTCAAATCATGATATGCCTTGTTTAAAGACATTGGGGAACCCATTCCAAAGCCTATTGCGGAAAAAAGAATAACGCCAATTGAAATTGAACATAAGAATTTTATTAATTTTTTCATTGGTTGTCCTCCTGATTTTAAGAAATGGCAATTTATTATGTTTTAATGGTAATTCTTTATTTTTGGTTGGCTTCCTTCTTTTGGAAGAAAAACTGAGGATAATTTTTAAATTTTATCTATTTGGAAAATAATTTTATTGCTAATCTTCAAACTTTTCTTTTTCGCGGAAACGGAGAGAGGCTTAAAAAGGAAAACTGAGGTTTATTTTTAAATCGATAACTTCCCTTATAAAAGAGTGCCTGAGAAACAGTCGCTCTTTTTTTATTGCCTTTTTTGAAAGGAGGTGAAATAAGATGGCCTCATTTGCCGACCGGCTGATTGTTGTCAAAAATATGGTGGCGGGATTGACCGCCCACGCCTCCAAACTTAATCACCCAGGCGGTTCTCGATCAAATGGACCAGTTCTATGACCGGGCAATCAGACTGGATGATAAAAGCAACGCCTTCAAGGCCCGTAGCTAGGAAGCTACCGCCCAAGTCGAACAAACCATGAGTGAATTGGAGAGCCTGTGCAGCGATGGCAAGAAAATCGTCCGCATGGAGCTTCCTGAGGAGACCTGGCCCGAGTTTGGGTTCAGGAAGGGCGAGTATGCTGCCAAAAAAGTTGTTGCCCAAAGTAACCAGAAAGCCTAAGAAGGTTCATGAGAAGGGGGGAAAGCGGAATGGGCCGTCTGCGGCGGAAAGGCGGGAGACGGCCGGGTTTTAAAATGTTTTTTATATCGTAAAAGTTTTTCAATGGATCTTTTAAACTGGTATAATAGAAATATATTCAATTATATACTCAATTCGGATGTGACTTTAAAGTTGAGGTTTGCTACGGGAGATAATGAATGGAAAAACATAGTGAATAAGTAAACATCGGAGATAGACGCATAAGAGATATAAAAGTAGCAGAAAACCATGAACCACTCATCGACTTAACACAAGACAATCGAATCATTGTCGATACATCAAAGAAACAGATTTACAATGAAAATCACTATTACTCGTATGTTCGAAAAGGTATTCATCGAAAACTCATTGAAGCAAAAAACTATTTACCTGAACATATTTCATTTATTATTAAAGAAGGCTACCGTTCACCAAAGCTTCAGAAAGTTTTTTTGAATATTACTATCCGGTTTTTCGAGACAAAATGAGGGACTTACCGGAAGAGTTGCTCTATGAAGAGGTATGTAAATATGTCGCCCCTGTTGAATCGGCGCCGCATCCGACCGGCGGAGCGGTGGATCTGACATTGATCGATGATGACGGTAATGAATTGGAGATGGGTACCGAATTTAACGCGGAACCTGCGGCAACCAACTATGCAACCTACTTTGATGCGGCAAATATCAGCGCGGAAGCTAAAAATAATAGAGCAGTTCTTCAAAACGCCTTGGCAAGGGTCGGTTTGGTTAACTATTTCACTTAAGTGGTGGCATTGGTCTTACGGGGATAAATATTGGGCATATTGTCTAAAGAACAATAGCGCAATCTATGGTCCAATCGACGAAATCGATGTTATTGCAGATTTTTAAAGTTTGGAGCGATGTTATTGTGATGCCGAAAATTATCGGTGAAAAAAATAAAACAGCTTCGTTTTCTTTAGGGTTATACTTATTGATTGTATTTGCTCTTTCGTGGCCTTTTCAAATTATAAGCAACATCTGGGGTACTAATCTTTTATTACGATATGTTTTAAACAGCGCTTCGATGATTATGGTGACTATAGGTACATTTTTCGCAGGGAGGTACGTTTTTGAGGATAAATTCATCCATGCGGGTTGGCGCTGGGGTAAAGCGAAGCATTATTTTACAGTCATCGGTTTTGCATCAATGCTCTGGGTTGCCCCAACACTGGTTGGGTACGCGCTAAAAATACAAAATCTACCTACCGGCTTGACCAGCCGGACTATTATTTGGGTATTTATACTTTTATTTGTTACTCTTATTCCCGGTTTTGGAGAGGAATTCGGTTGGCGCGGCTATTTATTGCCGCATCTGGCGAGTCGTTTAAGCGCTCGGAAATCTGTAATACTACATGCCGTTATTTGGTGGATTTGGCATCTACCGATTTTGGCGGGGACAATTTTAAAAACGAATATCGCAGGGGCAGAAAAGACATATATGATTGTTATATCCGTACTTTCGCTCATCATCTTGGGAGCGGTTCCTATTATAATGCATGGTGTTATTTTTGCGTATTTTTGGTCGAAAAGTCGTAGTCTGGCGGTGGCAACGGTATATCATGCGGTTTATGACGGTATGCGCGATTCGCTGGGGATAACTGTGGGTATTAGTTCTGTGGGTGGATTATGGGCTAATTTGGTGATAACCGTATGGGGCGCTTTCTTGCTTTGGAAGGGAGACTGGAGTAATCTTAAAGAGATGATTACAAGCAGAGGTTCCGTTGTTGATGGATGATAAAGCAAGGCGGGGCGCGGTAGATTCCGCATAAGAGATGTTTTAGTGAAAGATATGTTTTGTGAAGGGGTGTCGTGTGAATTCGGATTTATATATTCGGAGCCTATCCATAAAAAAGCCAAAGTCCAATGAATATCCTTTTAACCTGCCCCTTTTTCAACAGCTGGAAAGTTTGGAATTCCGAAGCAAGGTTGCCTTTTTGGTTGGTGAAAACGGAACCGGTAAATCGACCTTACTGGAGGCGATCGCTGTAAATTACGGTTTTAACGCCGAAGGAGGTTCCAAAAATTTCCGGTTTTCAACCTATGATTCCCATTCCGATTTATACCAATACTTGACTTTGGTCAAAGGAAGCAAGCGTCCTAGAGACGGGTATTTTCTAAGAGCGGAAAGCTTCTATAATTTAGCGACCGAAGTCGAAAAGCTGGATGTTCCCGGATACGGAGCCGGCTCCTTACACGCGCAGTCTCATGGGGAGAGTTTTTTAGCGCTGATATGCAACCGCTTTTTTGGTAACGGTTTATACATCCTCGATGAACCGGAAGCGGCCTTATCGCCATCACGGCAGCTGTCCCTACTGGCAAGAATGAATGACTTGGTTTGTGAAAATTCGCAGTTTATTATTGCAACCCATTCGCCGATCTTGCTGGCCTTTCCGGGCGCAAGCATTTTTGTGCTCGGTGAAAATGCGATTACCTTAACACCCTACGAGCAGACGGAACATTATATCTTAACGAAACAATTCTTGAATAATACCGGGAAGTTTTTGAAGGAACTATTAGATTGATAAAAAATCATGATAAAATCACACCAGTGCAAAGGATTAGCGGCAATAGCATAGGGGGAATTATAAATGAATTGGACCGATGGGGAATATCGGGTAAGCGATGACAAAACTTTGTTATCGATCGAACGGATCCAGGAATTTCTGGCCAAAAGTTATTGGGCTAATGAGCGCAGGAAGGATACGATTGAATTGACCATCCAAAACTCACTTTGTTTTGGAATGTATCACCAGGGATTGCAAATCGGCTTTGCCCGGGCAGTGACCGACATGGCCACCATGTATTATCTGGCCGATGTTTATATCGATGAAGCCTACCGGGGCCGGGGACTGGGGAAAAGGCTGGTCCAATGCATTGTGGAATCGGAACCTTTACGGAATTTGGCCGGGATCTTGGGGACCCGGGATGCCCATGGATTATACGAAAAATTTGGTTTTACCAGAGAACCGGAAAAATTAATGAGAAGAAGGCCGTAGAGTCCGTCCGTCATGATCAGGAATATCACATTATCGTCGTTAAAAGAGCGCCCTTTCTCTCGGACGTTCTTTTTTTATTGGCTTTTGAAAGTAGCAGAAACCAGGGTAGCCACATCGAGCAACAAAGCTCTGATTTATATTTATATGTTTTTCGACAACTAAAGAATGAAGGTTATTTTAAATAATATAGAGAATATTATTGCAATAATTGATGGTTGGCTATGGAGAAGATTATCGGCGAAAAAAACCGCCGGTAAATAAATATTGATTGGTTTTGCTCTGCTCCGGAACGGCTTGAAAGGGTTAAAAAAAATCAATGGCAGAAGCCGGCATCCGGAGAAAAAGACTTGTAAATAAGCAGGATATCGGTTTGAAACAGAGCCTCTTGGATCCTTGGTTGGATAAAAGATGAGTCACAGCTGCACTTTGAAAGTATTCTGTCAAGTCATGATGCATTTTCAATGAAATTTATTTCACGAAGCAGTCACACTCACAGTTTCAAAATCAAGTCGGCTTCGCCGCGCGGTTTTGAAAACGTCAGGACCGGGTGGAGGTTATGTGAAATTGGATGGAAAGGAACGATGATATCAAATGTACCCATTGCAAGGGAAAAAGGTTGAGACTCGTCCTTTGACACTCGAGAATTGGGAGAATTTCGTGAGTTTGTTTGGAGAGCATGGCGCATACGAATGGTTTTGGTGCTGGCAACCTTGTGGGGAGTTGAAACGATGGTTCTCCTATCCAGAATATAAGGCATTATACGTATTTGCAGTGGGTATGGTGTCCGTATAAAGCCGCTGGGTGAATCAAGTGTGCGTAGAGAAAATAATCACAGAGGTATTGAGGATGAAAATATTAGCGATTGAAAAAGAAATGCCAAATATATCCGATGATGATTTTAAACCCCATTTAAAAGCAGAGGCTTTATGTGTGTGGGAACTTTATCAATCCGAAATATTTCGTGAGATATATTTTGATAAAAACACTCATAACGCAATAATAATTCTTGAATGTAAGGATCTCAATGAAGCCGAACAGGTTTTGAATACATTACCTTTAGTAAAAGAAAGATTAATTGCTTTTGAAATGATTGCTTTAGAACCCTATTCCGGATTTGCAAGATTGTTTAGTAATGAGTGAAAAATGGACCTCCTGGATATGATGTCCTAGAAAATGTAACGCAAGCAATTCGAGAAGGAAATTGTTTTAAGATAACCAATGTAAAGCGCGAACTATATAGATTATTTATATTGGAGGAGCAATTCTCATGGATTTGAGGCTTACATTTAATGAAGTTGCAGCCGAGTATGATCGATGGCGGCCAACTTATGTTCCGCAGTTATTTACGGATCTTGTGGATTTTTCTAATTTGAATCAATCCAGTCGTGTGCTTGAGATAGGTATTGGAACAGGTCAAGCCACTTTACCGATACTTCAAACCAATTGTCATCTCACGGCTGTTGAATTGGGCGGGGAATTGGCAGAGTATTCGAGAAGAAAATTTGTGGACTATCGGAACCTTGAAATTAAAACCATGGCTTTTGAAGTTTATGAATGCCCCGATAATGAATTTGATATGATCTATTCCGCGACGGCTTTTCATTGGATACCGGAAAATATAGGTTATCCGAAAGTTTTTAGGCTTTTAAAAAGAGGAGGCGTATTTGCGCGCTTCGCGAACCACCCCTATAAAGACAAAGAAAACGAGCCGCTTGATGCTGCTATTCAGAAAGTATATGCTGAATACATGGCGTATAGTGTTGGGAAGACAGAATATAATGAGGAAAAATGCATGGAAATTGTTGATACCATCAAGAAATACGGATTTATTGATGTAAGTCTCAAATTGTATTATCGGACAAGGACGTTTGATGCCGAAGGGTATGTTTCGCTTCTTAACACATACTCCGATCACAGAGCGCTGAGAGCGGATCAGCGGATATTGTTTTTTGAAGCGATAAAAGATGTGATCAACAGTTTTGGCGGTAAAATAAATGTTTATGACACAATAGATTTACAGCTGGCAAGGAAACCATAATCTCATATAGCACAATACATCCAAATAACTGCTGAATTAACTTTATAATTAGATTATATTTTATCAGGGGGGATTAGGTTAAAATGAGCGAGAACCAAGAGATTCGTTTGGGAGCCGTTCAGGAGACGCTATTGCTTCCCTTATGGGGACGGGCGGTAGAAATGCAAAAGAATAAACCATTGCTAATTGATAACGTTGCGGTCTCAATCATCCAAGATATTGATTATGATTTTTCGAAGGTTGAAAAAAATATCAGTCAATTAAGTTGCTTGTCATGGGTTGCCAGGAGTATTTATTTCGATCGGGAAATCAAAAGTTTTCTTGAACAATATCCGGATGGCTCCATTGTGAATATAGGTTGTGGATTAGATACCACTTATGACAGAGTCGATAATGGAAAAGTTCATTGGTACGACCTTGACTTGCCGGATGTCATTGATTTGCGGAGAAGATACATCAAGGAAACAGAACGCAGGCAGTTCATAGCAGAATCGGTTCTGGAGAATGGATGGTATTCCAAAATAAAGAATAAACAACATCTGCTTCTGCTCATGGCCGGTGTGATATATTATTTTGATGGAAAGGACGTCCAAAAGCTTTTTTCGCAATTGGCCCAAGAATTTGGTCAAGTTGAAGTAGTATTTGATTATAGTTCCAAAAGAGGGGTGAAAATTGCCAATAAAAAAGTAATTGAAAGTGGGGGAATGAATCAAAAGGCCGGTCTCGTCTGGGGAGTTGATAACATTTATGACCTGGAAAAATGGGATACCCATATTAAAGTGCTTCACAATATGCCCATGTTTGCAAACCACAAAAAAAATTATCCCTTGGTTAAAAGGATTGGAATGACGATATCGGACAAACTTAGAGTCATGTCACTGACCCATATAGAAATAACGCGATAAAATGCTCGGTTTTGCCAGACTTTTATCGGATCGCATTTATCGAGTGACAATTTATGACGTAATGATACCCGAAAACTATAGGGCTTTGGGGTACGGCAGGATTTTGTTGGAGACTTTACTTGAGCATAAATACGTAAAAAACATTGAGCGCGTAGAACTATGCTGTCAAGATCCGCTGGATCCGTTTTATGAAAAATTTAGTTTTAGGAGAGCTCCGGAGGGGACTCATTTTATGAGAAGAACACCGGTTTTTCGGGATATGGAGCGAGGATGAATATTTAGGAAATCATATGAGAAACCTTTCACCCACCCCGGCCAGCCGGGGCACGTGAAAGGATAAAAATAGGTTTTATCTCTGTGTCTCTGTGGCCTAAATGCTTTTTGGCCACAGAGACACGGAGAAAGAATTGAAGCAAAAAAGTATTTTTTAGATAAGAAGCTTATTATCAGTCGAAAAAGCTAAGATTGGAGTTGCAAAATTGGAGGAAGATATCAAAACATTTTATGATTTGGTGGCCGAAAGGACAGCCGATGAATGGTATTCCAATAACCTTCTGCTGCCGTCGATCCGGGAATTTCTTTCGCTGATGCCCTCAAAACCTCGAATATTGGATTTAGGCTGCGGCCCCGGTTATGAAAGTATGCGGTTAAATCAGGAAGGCGCGGAAGTGTTGGGAATCGACTTTAGCGAAGAGAATATCAGAATTGCCAAGGAACGCTGTGAAAGCTGCCGATTTGAGGTGATGGATTTTACTACCCTTGATACTAGGTTCGGCCTTTTTGACGGAGTATTTGCAAGCGCTTCTTTGATCCATATTCCTCCCGATACGATCGAGGATGTCTTCAAGAGGGTATCGGGTATATTGAATGACAAGGGTTTTTTACTTGCGATCATACGGGATGGGGAAGGCATTGATGAGAAAACGAGCGACTTGACCGTTGATGGAAGGAGATTGCGCCGGACGGTTTACCAATATACCCAAAAACAAATCATGGATGATGCCGCGAAAAATGGATTGGTTTTGTTCAAAGAAGGCTATTTGGACCCAAGTTTGCGGGAATATCACTGGAAATCGTATATATTTCAAAACTTAAAACAGAGCCAAAGGTTATTTTAATGGGTGGAGTTCGGCAGGTAGAAGCAAAGCGACAGGCAGGATAAATGGATTGAATGGTTACAGGAGATGGTATGCTCATGAAAAACTATGTTGATTACGCAGTCGAACAAATGATTCATCTTTGCAATATCCCCAGTCCCTCCGGTTTTACCGGAAAAGCCGGTCAGTACCTGCTGAGTGAGTTGGCCCGGTTGGGATATCAACCGGTATTGACCCATAAAGGAGCGGTTGTGGTCGACTTGGGCGGGGAAGGAGAAGGGTTGCTCCTGGCCGCCCATATTGATACTTTGGGAGCTATGGTCAGGGGAATCAAGCCTAACGGAAGGCTTAGACTTTCCAAGATCGGTTCTTTTCCCGAAAATTATATTGAAACGGAGAACTGCACCATCCATACCCGCACCGGAAAAGAGTATTCCGGCACCATTCAGATTGAAAAATCATCGGTTCATGTCGCCTCCTGCAAAACCATATCCGAACTGAAAAGGGATGATGCCAATATTGAATTGGTCATTGATGAAAAAGTCAACTCCAAAGAGGATGTGAAAAAGTTGGAAATCAGCGCCGGGGATTTTGTGTCTTTTGATTCGCGGACCCTATATACCCGGAGTGGTTTCATTAAGAGCCGCCATCTTGACGACAAAGCAAGTTCCGGTGTTTTAATCGCTTTGGCAAAATATATTAAGGAACAGGGCATCCCATTGAAGCGAAAAGTATATCTGATGTTTACGACCTATGAAGAAGTCGGCCATGGCGCATCTGCCGGGATACCGGATGGAGTGAGCGAAATGGTTTCGGTCGACATGGGAGCGGTGGGAGATGACCTGGAAACCGATGAGTTTAAGGTATCCATATGCGCCAAGGACTCAAAGGGGCCCTATGATTACGAGGTAACCAACCGATTCATCAAAATCGCCAAGGAGCAGAAATTAAATTATGCGGTTGACGTATATCCTTTTTATGGCTCGGACGTAGATGCGGCGCTTGCCGCGGGGTATGATCTAAAACATGGCTTGATTGGGCCGGGTATCTCATCCTCCCACGGGTATGAAAGAGCCCATTATGAAGGAATCGAAAATACCTTTATTCTGTTAAAAGAATATCTGGGATCGTAAATTGCGGAACCGGGAGGCTTATGATGATTCCGGTTAAAAAATGGTGATTTGGAGGACCATCATGCTGGAGTTTCGATCGTTGTTAAATTATCCCCAAGGTACACTGGAAGGGATTCTTGTCCAAGCCTACGCTTCTTTCCATGAATGCTTTCCGGAATACGGCGCAGAAAACCTAAAAAAGTTTCATGAATGTGATAGCTTTTTTTATGAAAATCCCCGAATCGGTGAAGACTGCAGCTTTGTTTCTGAACACCAAGGGGTTATCGCCGGGATGTGTTGTTGGGATCCGCGGGAAAAGCCTGTCGTCATTATAGGCCATAATTGTATTCTGCCACGATTCAGAGGCCAAGGACTTGGATCCTTTCAGATGAGAAGGACCCTTGAACAGTTAAAACCCAAAGGATTTACGAAAGCCAAAGTATCTACGGGCGTCATGGATTTCTTTATTCCTGCTCAGAAAATGTATCAATCGGTTGGATTCAAAGAAATAAGCCGGGATAATCCAGAAACTGCAAACGAAATAAAGTTGCATCATCACATATATTACGGAATGGAATTGTAGTTGGTATCAAATGATTTTTTCATTGAAAGTTGTTTAAAATTAGGGAGGTAATTCATGAAGCAATTTAAATTTGATGCAATCAAATACCGCAACACCCAAAACGGGACTTTAGAGCTCTACTTTCGTGACTCCGAATCAAACCGGATACTCTATTTTGAGGGCGGCGGCAGTTTTAGGCTCATCGAAAATGATCAGGCGCCGGGTTATGAAAACGCCAGGGATTATAATGGACCGGCTTTTAATGAAATCACTGGGATACGTGAAACCGGGGATTACGATTATATCTTCCAAATGAACCAGGATGTTTTCGCCAAAGTTTTTTATCTGCCCAATGATGAATATGGAAATGGCGTGCAACAGGTTTTGATGGTGTACCAAAGTCAGGATCGGCATTATAAAGATATCGAGCGGGACTTCTTGGAAAATAGCAAAGAGGTTTCGTTTTAAATTGCAGAAAATATGAACGTCTCTGAATAACTCTAGAATTAAAGCCGGCGGGCATCCGGAAAAATCTTGCTGGTGTTAACGAGGCGCCATGCTTAAAGAGGGGTTAGGAGTTGATATTTATAAAGGAGAGAAGATGGGTAAGTTCAAAAAGCTTGCAGCAGTTTATTTAATCGTTTATTTTTTGATCATTCTTCTTGCTTATTTTTTGAATTTCGGGTGGTATCGGGCAATCTTTTTGCCAGTCTTTATCTCTTATTTGGTCAGGCTGATTTTTGTTAACTGTAGCTATTTGAAACATCTTCCAAAAGATGATTTTCATAGATTGTTTTTATCAAGTTTAGGATTTACCGGATTCAATTTGTTTTTCCAGGACGGGGGAGACATCGGCTCTGCTTATTTCTTTTTCGGGTTCATCCATAGTGAGTCGGATGTTGTATTTTGGATTACTACGCTCATTGCATTGGTGGGTCTAGGTATCCATCTCTATTTCCATCGAAGACAGGTGAAGGATTTAAAGAAATTGAAAGCTCAAAGGCAGTAATAAAATAATTTACTCAACTTTTCCAGCTAAAAAACACGCTTGATGTAAGCAATATTATAGGGTTCTAGCCCTCATTCGACGGCTCCAGGGAGCCAAGTTTTCTCCCGGCATCGGGAGAAACGAAGGTCATATCAAGAAAACAATAAAAAACAACCGGCACCAAGCTAAAAACTTGCAAAGATAAACAGTTCGTTTCTCCCTGGGGGGAGAAAGATAGAATGAGGGCGGACCCAATTTACAAGCTGAAAAATTCTTTTGCTGTTCCCTTGCCCCTAGTTAATTCATTTATTTATCCCTATTTTTAATGTGGGAAAGTTGAGTAATTTAATAGCAGATTGGGAGATGTATTGTTGTATGATGATGAATAAACAAATTGGGGCCATAGGAAAATGAAAACTTTACATCATATTTGTATCCAGACCAACCACTATGGGTTGTCAATCAATTTTTACACGAAAATCTTAGGGTTTGAAATTGTAAAAGAAACAAGCAATTTTCATGGTAGACGGTATAACACTTGGTTGAAATTGGATTCTTTTTTGATTGAAATGCAAACTCCCAAGAGGGATATTGATGCGCGCTTTAACGAATTTAATCGCAATGCAGAAGGAATCGCGCATTTTTGTATTTATCTCGATGATATTCAAAGCGAATATCAGAGAATGAAAGAACTGGGATGTACCAGCTTTTTGAGTAAGAATGGAGAAGATATTTATGAAGTTGAAGGAGGGAGGCTTTTTAAGATAGCAGCCCCGGAAGGGACGATTATTGAAATAAGGGATAATAAGGGGATATAGCGTTTTTTTCACGGACCATAGGATAAGGGTTTAGTGACGCCTGGTTCTATCGCTGAAGGAGAAAATTTGCAAAAAAGTTGGGAAAACGGATCTCGGTTAAAATTAAAAAGGCTGTCTTAAAAGGATTAAAGACAGCCTGATTTATTAAATTTTATACTAAGGTTGCTTGATTGACGGATTGCTGCAAAAACTGAGTTATCTGCGCCACATCTTGCTGGCCTGCGGGCGGAGCCGGTATGTAAAACCGCTTGGATTGCGCAAATTGGCCGATTTGTTGTTGGGACTGTTCGCAATTGTTGCGCATTTGAAGCAATGTTTGTCGTAAAGCCGGATTACTGGCCTCCGTGGCGGCCTGGGTCAATTCAACGGCCCCCGCCTTTGAAATCTGTAGAGCATCTAAAACCATTTCGCGTTCAGTATACACTTAATATCTCCTCCATTCATTAAGATAAGAAATTCATCAAGGTTTTAGAATTGCTGAATGCTTGCTGAGCCTGTTGATTAAATATGCTTTGTAATTGAGAGTCGTTGCAGTTTTGAGCGTAGAGTTGAAATTTTTTGGCATTGACGTCTTCCGCAGCCACCAATTCCTTGATTGTGTTCAACTCCATCTGGGTTAGATTCGGCACCCATATTCACCTCCTTTATCAAGCCGATGGGATTGCGCCCGGGCATTTTTTGCAGGCAGGAAATCCTCCATATTCGGGTTTGCCGGTTTACGTTGCTAGTATTTCAACCATAGAGCCAATTCATACCAAAACAAAAACAGGAAAAGGATGGATCGCCGGAGCCCTCGCCGCTTTATTAGAAATCAAAGAGTCGAGGCAAGATGAAAATAATGCAGGAAAATAAAATAAAATGTCGAATATATATTATTAAATTTCCGAAGACGTTCGGGAATCTTGCTGGTCCATGGGGCCAGCGCGGTCTGCAGACCAAAATTTAATCCAAATTTGCCTTCCAAGGCGACAAATAGCGATTTTGGCGCCAGGGATGGTTTCCCGGTAAATTTGACTGCCGGGAAATGAGCAAATGCGATGAATGATTAAATTTAGGAGGTTTTTTAAGTGGCAAAAGTTATCTTTGAGCATGTCTACAAGAAGTATGCCGGCGGGGTTACAGCTGTTAAAGATGTAACCTTGGAGATCAAAGACAAAGAATTCGTTGTCTTCGTCGGTCCGTCCGGTTGTGGTAAAACCACATCATTACGGATGGTCGCCGGACTTGAAGAAATTTCGGAAGGAAATATTTATATCGGGGACACTTTGGTCAATAATGTAGCTCCAAAAGACCGCGATATCGCAATGGTTTTCCAAAACTATGCTTTGTATCCGCATATGGACGTTTACAACAACATGGCTTTTGGACTCAAACTCCGCAAATTTCCCAAGGCTGAGATTGATCGCCGCGTTAAAGAAGCTGCCAAAATCCTGGGAATTGAGAACTTATTAGACCGGAAACCGAAAGCGCTCTCCGGTGGTCAGAGACAGCGGGTGGCTCTCGGCCGTGCTATCGTCCGTGAACCGAAAGTATTCTTGATGGATGAGCCGTTGTCCAACTTGGATGCCAAGTTGCGCGTTCAAACCCGCGCAGAAATCAGCAAGTTGCACAACCGTTTACAAACCACCATCATTTATGTTACCCATGACCAAACCGAAGCAATGACCATGGGCGACAGAATGGTCGTTATGAAGGACGGCGTAATTCAACAAGTCGGTACTCCGCTCGATGTTTATGACAACCCGACCAACATCTTTGTTGCCGGTTTCATCGGTTCTCCTCCAATGAACTTTATGGATGCAGTTTTAAAAGAGGAAGACGGCAAACTGGTTGTAGATGTAAAAGCTTTCAAGATAAAAATTCCCGAGAGTAAATTTAAATATATCCGTCAATATATCGGTAAATCCGTGGTACTTGGAATTCGTCCCCAAGATATTCATGATCGGGAAACCGTTCCGAATGTTCCGGAAAGTGAAGTTGTTACCGGTACAGTTGATATTTCAGAGCTTATTGGTTCTGAAACCAACTTATTTATGTCAATCGGTGAAATTTCTTTTGTGGCCAATGTTGATTCTCATACCAGAGCGAATGACGGCGAGAAACACCAAGTGGTCTTCGATGGCAACAAGATTCATCTGTTCGACAAAGAAACCGAAAAAGCTATTTCCTAAAAAGCTGCGCATACGCGCGAAAGCTCCCGCAAGGGAGCTTTTTTTATGGAAAAAGCAGGCATGCTTAAGTCTTGGGAAAGAGCATGGGGCAGCGCTTGTTAGGTTTGATATTCATTGATGGGAGCCGCTTCGATGATGGATGAATCTGAGGAAACAACTTTTTCCAGAGATTTAATGATGCCCTCGCTGATGATATTAGCCATTTTCATAACCAGACTGAGCCGGGTGTTTTGAAGCACCATGTATTCCATAAACCCCCCCACATTGACGATTCCAATCACTTGGAGGTTCCCGACGGCCGGCAGCGTTTTATTGACTCCTGTTCCCGGTTGCAAAGAGCCTTCTTTAATGCTGATAAAGCCAACGCTTTCGGTTCGTCCGAGGCAGGCATCAATAGCCAAAATAAAAGGATTTCGGTATCTATTGTGAATTTCTTCAATGGTTTCTTGAAGATTGACTGCATGTACCGGTCGATCAAGGGTTCCATACACTCCGCATGGCAGGGTGGCATTTTCAAGCTTAGAACCGATTAAAGGCCCTAAACAATCACCGGTAGAGCGATCGGTTCCAATACATAATATTACAAAAGGAGCCAGCCGGTCGTATAACCGGGATAAAAAAGAGTTCAGGTTGTGTTGAAATACCATTCCGGCCGTAGGATGATCGATATGAACACGGCTGTTAATTCCTAGACTGGGACAAATTGATTCTGCCTTGGGTGTCGTTCTCCACATGGATAAATGCCTCCTCCTTAATGCCTTGTCAAATGCAACTTATTATTAGCCTATGTGGGCTGGGCTGGAAATATTCATAAAACAGGAATATACCATGGCTTTTTGTGATAAACGGAAAATGACAGGAATAAAATTAAGGTGAATTTAAAATACTGAGAGAGGGAACGAAATGACGATAGACGTACGACTGTGGTTTCTCCCCGGGGGCGCCTTGCGTACGTATTTCTTCCAATAAACACCGATTCGAAGGAGAGCCTACGCTCTTGAAAAATGCTCAACAACTGGTTATCCTTTGTTTAAGTCCTCTCGGGGACACAATTTTTGCAACGCCGGCAATTCGAGCTTTACGGGAAAAATTTCCCGGGGCTCGAATTGTTGTTTTAGCAAGTGCAGCAGCTGCCCAGGTTTTAAAACACAATCCCTGGCAATTGGAAATCCGGGTTGTGATGGACAAATGGGAATTAATCAAACGATTGGCTCAGATCCGGAAGGAAAAATTCGATATAGCCCTTAGTTTATCCCAACTGGGGGGATTTTTTACCAGGTTCTGCGGGACCCCGGTTTGGAGCGATTTTGTCCGTGCCCATGGGCTTACTTCTTTGCAGCAGGACCGGTCAGTGGTACAAATGTGCCAGGATGTTTTAAGAAAAATCAATATTTCCTGCGATGAACAGCAAACAGAATTTTTTTATGATCCTCACGCCGAACAAGTCATTGAACTCTTTTTGAGGGGAACTTCCTATCAAAATGGGAAAAGGCTAATCGCTATCCATGCGGGGGGTCATTATTTTGCGCGGAAACGTTGGCCTTTGCCCAATTTTATCGATATTATCCAGCATTTAATCAATACGTTGGGATTTCAGGTCGTCTTAGTCGGTGGACAGGAAGATGTTGAAGATGCGTTCGTGATTAAGTCGGTTGTTCCGCAAGTCATATCTGCGGTTGGTTTATTGAGGCTTGGGGAAACAGCCGCGCTTTTAAAAAAAGCGGATTTATTTATCGGTAATGATTCGGGTCCTTTACATTTGGCTGCTGCTGTTCGTGTACGGACCATAGGTCTTTTCGGGCCAACCTCTCCCTGCCAATTTTACCCTTATCATTCCCCGGGACATACTAAAATTTATAAAGGACTTTCTTGCAGTCCGTGTTACCGTTTTGGCGGGGGTATTTGGCAATATGTTCCCCGTTGTACCAAAGCATATTGTATGCAAGCTATCACAACGGACGAATTGATGCTTCAGGCTATGAAAATGCTTTCGTGGGAAAAGGGAGGACGGAGGGGATGGCTCTATGCAGGAAGGACGCAAGGTTCGTAAAGGTTTATGGTATACATTAGGTTTTAGTATCGTTAGCTTTTACTTTATTTTTCAAGTTGTTGCCAAGATATCTTTTAAGCAAAGTTTTGCTGGCATCAATTGGTTTTATATTGGTCTGGGTTTTGTTTCGTTGTTTTTGATGTGGGTAGCCAAGGCATTACGTATGTACAGCACCGGCCGGGGCATGGGAATCCAAATTAAGTTTGGTTTCTATTTACAGCTTTATTTGGCGACCTGTTTTATTTCCCACGTAACTCCTTTTAATTCGGGAGGTACTCCACTCCAAATTTATTTACTCCATAAAAAAGGCGTCTCGATTGGCCGGGCTACCGCGTTGACAGTGGTTGATCTGGGCTTAAATACGTTGGTGTTCTTTACTTTGATCCCGATTGCCCTATGGATTGGCTTCCATTCACTCAATCGAAATCATTACTTACAATTTTATCAACTGTTGCCCCGGATTATGATTGTTTTAGCGGTAATAGCGGCCGTTTGGTTTGTACTGTATTTTACTCGTTTTTGGGTGAAGGTGACACAGAGTTCTTTGGTAGGGAGATTGATGAAATTTATTCGAAGAAAAGGATGGATTGAGCATTTTCGTCATGAATGGGAACGGTTTAAAGAAGGCTGGCTGACTTTGATGGGTCAAAATCCGAAAAGTCTTTTCATCGCAGTGACGGCTACCATTTTTTATTGGTTTTTTTATTTGCTTCTGGCTCCATTGATTTTTTGGGCCATGGGCCGTATGATTTCGTTCTTTCAACTGATCGGCTGGCAATTGCTTTTTAATTTTGCGCAAGTGTTTATACCAACTCCGGGGGGGAGCGGCGGCTCGGAATTGATCTTGGTTTATATTTTCAAAAATATTATTGGTCCCTCCCGGGTTGGAACTTTTGTTTTGCTATGGAAAATGTATACTTTTTTTAGTACACTAGTAGTGGGAAGTTTCTTTTTCTGGAAGCTCACCCGGAAAAGTTAATTCCTCCGAATCATTTGATTTATCGGAACAAATTTGTGCGTTAGGAGTATGGGAATGAGTGACAAAAGGCTTCGGCGATCAACCAGTAATAAAATCATCGGCGGATTATGCGGCGGACTTGGAGATTATTTTAATATTGATCCCACAATAATCAGGTTAGTCTGGGTTTTGGCGACTTTTTGGGTCGGGTTTACTTCCGTGATTATTTACTTTATTGGACTTATTATCGTCTCCCTTACTGAAGACAAAAAACCTTTGCAGCAATCTCAGGAAGCAGGAACCGTGGCGGAAGGGGAGGTAGATGAGAGACTATTGGAGAAGACGCCTTCAAAAGTCAATCTTATTTGGGGGTGGCTGATTATTGGTATTGGCGTTGTTATGCTTTTAGAAACTCTGGGTTATTTCTCCAGGTATAAAGAATATTTCTTTCCGGGAATTTTGATTATCGCCGGGATCTGGGTTTTAGTCCGGGGAATGAAGCGATAATCCAACCTTGATCCGGAAAGTTCTTAATGGATGGGGTTCTGAAAGTCATTTACCGGATCATCCATGTTTATGTTTTTCCACAATAATGAACCATTATAAAGAATCATTGTATTTTTTCATTATGAAAATCCCTCAAAACGCACACAATAATTCCGTTAGGGGGATTTTTTTTGGGGGTTAGTTTTCGAAGATGGCTGGGAGTGGGTTCAGTCCCTAAAATCCAGTTAAGAGATTGGATTTTGCCATATTGGTACCAAAGGCAGAATGATCCGTTCCATGCCGCATATACCATCGGGAGGGCGGATTTTCGCAATTTTGCTTTCCGAAATTGGACGTCGATTCCAGGGGCGAACTCCGAAACGGTGTTGAACATCGACCGCTTTGGAGTCGTTTATTTTCCTGAGATGGGAGTGTCATTTGAATTTTGGGTCTATAGCGACCAGCAATTATATACACCGGCTAATTTTAAAAGGATTTCTCAACGTTTGGCGGATGAAGGCGGTGTCCGGACAGCTTATTACTATGACCAAGGCCGGATCTCCATCGCTATTTCTCCATCCCCCGAAAACGGTGGGCAAATTCCCTGCAAGATCTCGCTCATCAGTCCCCCGGAAGATGTTTTAAAATATAGGGCTTTGTATTGCGTAATCCGTCCTTTTGATTATAATGGTCTTTCTGGAATTTACCATCTGGAATATCGGAACAACTATTTATGGGTCAATCATAGACGGCTCCTTTTTTTTGAGGAGGAACCGAGTCGCTGTTATTTCACAAACGGGCTTAGTGGCGATGTTACCAAGTATTTGCGGGTAGCTTCCGGCAATACGAAAATGGTAACTTCAGAAGGTTTAGGAACCGGGATGATCGGGTTTTCCGGTCTCCCAGCCGAATTATCCGAGGTTAACCTTTTTTTTCTGATGAATAAAAAGGCCTTGGGTAAGTATAACCATCGGGCTCAGCCAATAAAAGCTCCGGATGTATCCGACTCCTGGAATCAGCTCACCAGTAATACCGCACTTGATGGACTTCTAGCAGCTAATTTACGATATCTAAAAGAGATGAATTGTTTTTTTAACATCTATCAAATTCTTGCCTTAAACCGTTTTTCGGATGGTTTCCAAAGCCGTACATATCTGAAACAATGTCTGAAGAAAGTTGCTTGGGACGGCTCTTTGCAAGTTGGAAACATGAGTCAGGAACAGTTGATATGGGGTGTTGGTGATTACTTTAAGTTGATGAAGGATCCTGCCTTTATCGAAAAACATTGGCCCCTTCTTAAACGGATGGGTTACGCGATTTGGCACCAGAAACTGCGGCCCATGTTATGGGCAATCAACCATACGAATATTCTTTTCGATCAAGAGGGGTTTTACGAGAAGCTTTTTTGGCTTACCGGGGCTCTTTCCACTTTGGAGGAATTATCCTATCTTGTAGGGGATTTTCAAGAAGCACTCGCTTATAAAGAACAAAATCAGTTATTGTTAGTCCGGCTAAACCGATTGCTTTCAAACTGCATAAGATCCACGGAGCAAAGGGTTATCCCTCTCCGGTGCCAGAGCGGATATGGTGCCGGGATAATAAGAAATTTAGCTGCAGCCTATCCACTGCAAATCTGGGAAGCCGGAGACAGCTTGATTCAAGAGACAATCCACTTTATTTTCAAAAATTTCTACTATCGGGGAGGGATTTATTCGCCATTTGATTTCGGAGGGATTGACTTGGCGCAGAGTGCCAGGTTTGGGCAGGTATTAATTCGTGAAGGCTACGACTGTACTGAAGTTTTAAAATTATTATTGGCAGCCGCAGGCGGTACGGGAAGTTTACCCGAACGTGTTGATCCCCGTACTTTAAACGGTATAGGAGATAACGGACATCATCCGGATGTGGTCTATCAATTATTGTTGCTAATCCGCAATCTTTTTGTACTGGAAGAACATCAGATATTGGAATTATTACCGGGTTTTTTAGTCGGTAAATTTTGGAATTTAACAACATTGCGGCTTAAAGGACTAAACACTTTCTTTGGAGAAATCAATTGCAATTGCCAGAGTATTGGCGATTTGATACAAATCGATTTTTGGCCAAATTACCGGATGAGACCCAAAAAAATCCGTTTTTATATATCTTCTGATTTTTATCCCGTATACGTAGATGCTGCTTCTCACTTTGAACAAGCTGTATTGGAAGTCGACCCCGGTTTCCATCGATTGCGTTTAAAAAAGCGAATCTCTGTAGGCTTGTCTTGACAACACTTTTTAGAATACGTTATAATATAATATGTCAATGGCTATTATGCCAAGGCGCGCACGAGCGTACAGAGGAGGAATTGTGTTAGTATGGCGTTAGAGGTTGGCCAGATCATTGAAGGTAAGGTTACAGGCATTACAAATTTTGGAGCATTCATTGAGCTCTCAACTGGGCAAACTGGTTTGGTTCATATTTCTGAAGTAGCCGATGAATATGTTAAAGATGTTAATCATTTTTTGAAACAGAATGATCTGGTTAAAGTGAAGGTTTTGAACCTCGACAAAGGCAAAATCGGTCTTTCGATCAGACAGGCGCAGCCGCGTTCGGAACAACGCCGCCAAGCAGCACCTCAGAATAAACAGACTTTTGAAGATAAATTAGCCAAATTTATGAAAGATTCCGATGAACGTCAATCCGACTTAAGAAAAAATACGGATGCTAAACGTGGCGGACGCGGTGGCGGTCGGGCTCCGAGTATGTAATACAAAATGGTAAATTATATCCGGCTGAAAGGCCGGTTTTTTTATATCCGGATTGACCGGAAAGGGAGGATTCCATATGCGCCATTATCGGTATTTTCTTTATGGCCTATTCCTAATCCTTTGGATAACAGGACTCTCTGTTTATGCCTTGGCTGGGGATACAAAAACCGGGGATGATCCGGGTATTCATTTGAATAATGCTATCTTTAATGGATACGTTTCTGATTTGATTAAAAGCAGAGAACCGGAGATCAAAGCTGCTGTCATGAATAACGAAGATATTACCGATTTTCAATTACAGGATGCGTTTTTTGATATTGAGACCGGCAAATTAACCCTTCAATTTACAGTGCAATACCGGAAAAAAAATATTTCCGGCAAGCTTGGGTTTGAGGTGAGAGCCAGCGATGAGGGGCGGGAACAAATTGGCGGTTATTGCTTGGGTTTGGAAGGAAAACTGCATTCGGACAACCCGTTTGCCAATATCATGCTCATCTTTACATCCAATCATTTCAATAAAAACTTGGCGGGGAAAGAATTTTGGCCGGATAAACAAAATCATTCCCAATATCAGGTTTTCAAAAACGCTAATTTAGCTTCAATCATCAATCAAGTCATGGCCAGCAATGGCGCGCTTGACGGGCAGTTCTCTAAATTCACCCAAAAGGTACTTGGGGGCACACTTCAGGTTGAATTCAATAATCTTACTTGCCGTTCTTTTGATACCAACGCCGGCCAGGCCCAAATTGACTCCACAATAGCAGTGGCGATCGATACGGAGTTCACAGGCAAATCAGAGATACCGAATGCAGGCGCGTTGGAAGCTTTATTGGATTTTTATGTGAATCCCGTCGATCAAAGTTGGTGGGCCCGGTTGAATGCCCTGAAAATTAAGATGAAATTGGGCTCGAATATCAATTCGAGGGTTCAAAAGATGATTGATAAACATTTAAAGTCGCATCCGGTATTGATAGAGCTCAATATGCCGAAAGCGAACCTTTGACTTTGAGATTAGAGTGTATCGGCAGGTGCTTCCAATTTGACCGTATCGTAGTTCTGAGTAGCCGGGATTACTGCGATTCCTGCAGGACAGGCGGGAATTAAAAATCTCATTTGGGTAGTGGTTTTCCCTGCTTTGAAATCGAAGAATTCATAGAGCGGCAGTGATTCTTTTTTAGAGAAATTACCGTCAAAATTTAAATCCAAGTACAAGAAATCCTTGCCGTAGTCATTAAAACAACCGTTGCAATTACCATCCGTGACGCGAAACTTCACCAGTTTTTCGTCTTTTTTGAAATAAACTTTGATAAAGCCTTCAAAAACACTGGCTGTCGCGAAGGTAACGAAAGTTTGTTCATCGTTCTCCTGAGCAAAACGTTTAATCCAGAGGTAAAAGCTTAGCTTTTTCTTAAGTTCGCCGGCGGAACTTTTATAGGACACCTGAATGGGAAGAGAGGAATTGGTCAGGGAACTTTCCTTTAGATCCCATTTTTTGTTGACTTTTTGAGGATTCCATTTTTCAAGGCTGTTTATTTTTTCGGCGGCTGTAATTTGATGATCGTGGTTTTGGTCCAGATAAAAGTCCATCCAATAACCATCATCATCCTTTGCCATTGCAAAATAAGTCGGTTTTTCACCCTCGCCCAGTAGAACGCTTCCATATATGGGGTCGGTTAATTTGATTTCCGAATTAATCTTAAGATCTTCCGGCTTGGTATCGGTAAGGACTGCATCGTTTGCTTTTTGAATCAGGAAGTCCGGTTTGAAGAAATCGTCTTCACGCGTATTCACGAGTTTACCAACGTATTCACCTTGAATGGGGTATGGTAATTTGGTTGCCCCAATAGACATCACAGACATGACCATCACGAGGAGGAAAAAAGAGAATTTTTTCATGTGCGATTAACCCTTTCTTGGTAAAGCATACTTAATAATTCCATGGGATGTTAAATTGTCCTGTTTTGAGAGGCAATAAATTAGTTTTGGTGTATCCGGTATTCAGGGGAAATTCATGCACCAAGCGATCTTTTTTAGGATTGGGGCAGAAAAGCGAGAGATTTTCAAGATGGGCTTTAAATTGGTCACCGCTCTATCCGAGCCGGAATATTAATTTTAGTAATCGGCGGTACTGTGAACTATAAGGAGCACCGAGCCTGGCAATGACGTATGAAGCCGATGAATGCATGATGGATAAGTGATTTTATCAAAAGGAGAATTTTTCAACTTTGAACCTTTTGAATTTTCGTTCAGTAATGGGCCGGGAGATTCCTGTTTTTATTTACGGAAATGACGGTCCAATAACCTTAGTTATCGGCGGTATTCATGGTGATGAGCCCGGCGGGGTGGCTTTAGCTGAAGAGTTCATCCACCGGCTGCAATCAAACTCCATTAAAAATTTGGTTGGTAGAATTGTGGTGATTCCCAGGGCAAATCCCGACGGCCTCATTGCCGGTACCCGGGTCAATGCCAGGGGAATTGATATTAACCGGAATTTTCCGACCCGGGATTTCAGGCAGGGTCATTTTACACAAAGCTGCAATCCCGGGAAACAAGCTGGTTCTGAACCGGAAACAAGAGGGATTTTACATACCGCCGAAGTTTTTAAGCCTAAATTAATTCTGGTTTTTCACGCGGAATTGGGATGTGTCAATTATGACGGACCCGGAGACTCTATTGCTAAGGTTATTTCATTGGAAAATGGCTTACCGGTCCGCCAAGATCTGGGCTATCCCACACCAGGTTCGTTAGGCACTTACTTCGGAGTGGAACGGGATATTCCCGTCATTACTTGGGAACTGTTGGATCATGACCAACAATGGGAACGCCACGGGAAGGCGATTATCGCGGCGATTGGAATGAATCAGGGGTCAAGAAGTTATTCCTTCCAAAAATCTTGTAATAACAGTTTATAATTGGGATTTGAGAACGGCCGGCCGGCTTTAAACCAATCGGGAGGCAACAGCTCCTGGTACCGTTCATCTAAAAAACGGTCGTCCACGAATAAAACGGCCCCTTTATCCTCTGGGGTACGGAAAACCCTTCCTGCTGATTGAACGACTCTGATTAAACCAGGGATCAAATAGGCAAACAGAAATCCTTCATTATTACGTTCGTCAAAATACATCCGGATTAATTCTTGCTCGTCGCTGATAACCGGTAGTCCCGGGCCGATAATCGCCGCGCCGATAAGTTGTTCACCCGGCAGGTCAATGCCTTCCCCGAAAAGGCCACCGAGGACGGCCAGGCCGATGTTGGAACGGCCGGTCCCCACGGCAGTGATCCGTTTCAAGAATTCATGTCTTTGGCCCTCTTTCATGGCTACACTTTGGGCATAAATATTGGCCTTTCCAGCCAAGGCTTGGTTTAGCTGAGGCCAAATTGCTTTGAGGTAATTATAGGAGGGGAAAAAGACCAAATAATTGCCAACCCTGCTGGTAACGAAGTCATAGATGCAGCGAATAAGAGCCGGAGCCGAAGTCTCGCGGCTTTTATAGCGGGTATCAATTCCCGGCACGTGCAGATATAATCGGGTCTCTTGCGGAAATGGCGAAGTCAGCTGCAGAGTCAATGAATCCGTGTGAGCGCCCAATAGTTCCCGAAAATAGGTGATTGGCGAGAGGGTCGCCGAAAAGAAAACCGCTAGGCGGCCCTGATCAAGCCGGCGTCGGAGCAGAGGCCCGGGATTCAGGCAAAAAAGCCGTAAGAAGGTACGGTCCTGCTCCTTTTTTACATAAATGGCATATTCTTTTCCGGTTAATGCGGCGATTCGCGCAAAAGCGGTCAAGTTAAAATAGAATTCCTGGATTTTCTGTCGTAACTCCGGCGGAAGATGCTCCCGCAGCATCAACTCAACGGAGGCAGATAAACGTTCCAGTGCAGGCTCTAAAAAGTCAGGCAAATGAGATAACCTGATCCCCGGACGCTCTTCATTGGCCATTTCCCGCAGCCAGTCCTGGAAAAAATTTTCCACGGATCGGCAGCAGGCGGCCACCTTGGGCCTTTCCACCATGACTAGGGTACGAAAGGAAACCAGGTCCTGAAGTTCCAAAGTGGCCGAATACATATCGCGGCCCCGCGCAGCTAAATTGTGAGCCTCATCGACCAGGAAGAGAAAATCCTTACGGCCCGTCTGGAGAAAGAAGCGTTTTAAGTAGACGCCGGGATCAAACACATAGTTGTAATCACAGACGATGAGATCGGCGCTGATCGACAAATCGAGGGAGAGTTCAAAGGGGCAGACTTCGTATTGTTTGGCATAGTCCATGACCATTTCCGGAACTATGAGTTCGTTTTCAAGGATGCCGGCTTCAATTTGACTTACCTTGGCGTAATAATCGCGGGCGTAGGGACAATAATTGGGATGACATTGGCAACCTGGGGAGAGGCATACCCGTTCTTTGGCTTCAATAAATACCGTCCGCAAATGCAACCCTGAATTTTTGCTGGCCAGGATGGTTTTTTTGAGGATTTCCTTGCCGGCCGTTTTGGCGGTAAGGAAAAAGATTTGGCTATACCTTTCGCTACAGGCCAAATTTTTTAAAGCGGGAAATAATACGCCAATGGTTTTACCGATACCGGTGGCAGCCTCCACTAAAAGATCCCGCTCTTGCTGAATGGCTTCGGAAACCAAATCAATTAATTGATCTTGGCCGTTACGCCGGTCTGCAAAGGGAAACGGCAATCCGTCGATAGACTGATTGCGTATTTTAAGCCAAGCATCCCGATCTTTGCGATCATGAAGGAATTGTTCGGCTAAGGATATGAATAATTTTTGGGCGCCAGCCGGAGAGATTTCCAATTCAAAACTGCGTTCGGACAAATCATCCAAATTAAGATAGGTTAAGCGTCCGGTAATTTTGCGGTCGGGATTTTTGGCCGTCAGAAAATAGACATAGAGTTGTAATTGCGCTTTATGAGAGGGGTAACGATCCGGTGTCAAGTCGGAAAGATTGCTGTAAGTCGTTTTGATTTCTTCCACGATGATTTCGGTTGATGTTTCAATAATCCCGTCCATCCGGCCTTGGACAATCAAAAGGTAATCCGGTGTATCATAAGTGTATTCAAGCGGAACTTCTTTTTGATAGCCTGGAGGTCTCTGGGAAGTCAATAAATGATGACCCATGGTTCCCTCTTGGGCGCGGGTGGCCGGATAAAAACCGGTTCCCAGATCTTTGGGGTGATACAATAATTCCAATAGGTCTTTTACAGCGATTTTCAGGACTTGTTGAGGCAATGTTTTCCTCCTGGGACGAACGTTTCGAATGTTTGGATTAAACTATAGCCTCATTTTATCATGAGCCGCAGCAAGCTGCAAATTTTTAGGCGTTTTTTGTTAGAAGTTATTGGAATCAGCAGGAATCTTTGGATTTGCGTAGAAAGCTGCATCAAATTGATGGATTGGAGTGGAGAACGAATGCCAAAACGTACAGGCTATGGTTGGCTTTTTTTTATAATCATTGTATTGCTTTACGGATGTTTCGTAATGGCCGCGGATGAGCCAATTAATCTTTCGGCGGAATCATTGCGACCTGGAGATTTTATTGCAATCAGAGTCCAGGCGGAGCTTCAATCTGTAATTGAAGTTAATTTTATCAATAATAAAACGAAATTGCAATGGAACAACGGCCAATTCATCGGTTTGATTTCCGCCTCCTACTTTGTCAAACCCGGCACTTATCCTTTGAAGGTTACGATTTCCAAAGAATCACAGAGTCAAACCAAAGAATATCCCATCGAAGTGGTTCGGCGTGATTTTCCCGAAGACCGGGTGATTATTGCCGAGACCACCCGCAAGCAGATATTGACACCGCAAAATGTTAACGCCGATGCCCAAAAAAGCGCCGATGTCCGTCAAAAGGGACGGACGGAGCAACTTAATCCGCTTTGGACGGGGAAATTTATCTGGCCGGTCCAAGGCAAGATTACAACGGAGTATGGCTTAATTCGCTATGTAAATGATATTGAGGAAGGAAGGCATTCGGGGCTGGATATTTCCGCTCCCGCCGGGACGCCTGTCTTGGCTTGTAACGATGGACAAGTGGCCTTTGCCGGAATGATGAATGTGACCGGCTTAACAATTATTGTCAATCATGGGATCGGACTTTACACCTCCTATTGCCATCTTTCCAAAATCGCTGTCCAAGAAGGGGCCATGGTCAAAAATGGCCAAATCATTGGAAACGTTGGTATGACAGGATTGGCTACCGGTCCCCATCTTCATTTAACGGTTCGTATTGGGGAAAATTGTGTGAATCCTTATCTGTTACTTGATAAAGAAATCAAATGGGATGATAACCCATAAGGAGAATCTGTTTGTGGAGTTATCCGAAGTCATGACAGTTTTTATACGGACGCCCGAAGCTGTAATTGACCATTGAGGGTAAAAACTCGGCGGCAGCGGGCGAGGAACGGGAAATCATTTTGGCTTTGGAAGCGATTGTCTCATTAAACGAAATTAATAAGGGGGAGCAGACGATGAGTAAAAGAGGAATGTGGTCTTTAAAATTATCGACGGCATCATTGGTATTGATTCCGGCGGCGGTAGCCATCAATTACATCGGTAAATCCTTTGCCGGTGTACTCAAATTACCGTTATGGCTGGACGCTATCGGAACAATTTTGGCCAGTATGCTGGCTGGCCCAATCGTTGGGGCGCTTTGTGGCGCAATAAACAATATTATTTATGGCTTAACGATGGATCCGGTTTCTTTTATTTACGCCATTACCAGTATGGCTATTGGCTTGGTTGTCGGTATTATGGCCTATCAGGGTTGGGTGACCAGTTTTTGGAAGGCCTTTATGATCGGTGTTGTCGTGGCTGTAGTATCGGCGGTGGTTTCAACTCCGATTAATATTTGGTTTTGGAGGGGCCAAACCGGAAACATCTGGGGAGATGCCTTGTATGCATTGCTAATTGCCCATAAAAATCCGGTTTGGCTGTCATCGTTTTTGGATGAGTTTGTTGTCGATTTACCGGACAAAATCGCCACAGTCATGATCGGTTATTGGATTTTTAAAGGGTTGCCGAAGAAATTAACCGTGCTTTATAACAACGATAACAAAACCGAGACTCTTTAAACCTCGATAGTAAGTGGCTGTCTCAAAAGGAACTATCCATGTTGGGGATACAATCCAAGGGATGTTTTGTATACCTCTCTCATTAAAAATTACTTTTCAGACAGCCTTTTTATGAAACAAAGGGTGGTGGTAGCATTTGAATATCGTAAGTCTTTACCAGCCCAGGCAATCCTTCATTCATCAGATCGATCCCATAAGTAAAATGTTGTATATTTGTGCCGCTATCGCGGTTCCTTTAATTATTCCGACGATTTGGACGGCGTGGTCCTGTTTATTATGGAGCGTTGTCTTACTGTTGATGGGTAAAGTATTTCAAAAGGTTATTCCTTTAATGGGTTTCAGTATTGTTATTCTTTTATCGATTATCATTATTCAAGGCTTATTCATGGCAGAGAATAAAATCCCGCTATTTTCCCTCGGCCGGATGACTTTTTATAAAGAAGGCTTGGGCTTTGCTTTTGGGCTGGCTTTGCGGGTTTTAAATATAGTAAGCGCTTTTGCGATTTTGGTTCTTACCACCAAACCATCGGATCTAATTGAAAGTCTGGTTCGGAAGGGGTTATCTCCCAAGATAGGATATGTTCTAAGTTCGGTCCTGCAAATCATTCCACAGATGTTGGCTACCATGGGAACCATTATGGATGCTCAACGATCCCGGGGGATGGAAACCGAGGGCCAATTAACAGTCCGGCTCAAGGCATTTCTTCCGTTAATTGGACCGGTGGTAATGAATTCTTTGATCAATACCAGAGAACGGGCGATGGCTCTTGAAGTAAGAGGTTTTACATCTTCGGTTCCAAAGACTTTTTTAAATGAGGAATTGAAGGCTTCTTACAGCAAAATCATCCGCTGGGGTATGATTGTCGTCATATTGACAGCAATTGCTTGGAGGATAGCCGGATGGCCAATGTAAAGATCATGGTTGAGAATTTAAAATACCGGTATCCTTTGACGGAGGAATTAGCGCTCAAGGGAGTATCCTTCGAAGTCAAAACGGGAGAATTTATTGGAATCGTTGGCCCCAATACCGCTGGAAAATCCACTCTGTGCCAAGCGATGGTGGGTCTGGTCCCCCAATTTTATCATGGCGCTTATGGCGGTCGGGTGCTTATCGATGGAATGGATGCCGCCCATACTGAACTTTCCCGATTATGTTTGAAAGCGGGAATTGTTTTTCAAAACCCTTTTACGCAGGTTACTGGCGCCAAAATGACTGTTTATGAGGAGATTGCTTTTGGTTTAGAAAATATGGGGTTACCCCGGGGTGAAATGATAGAACGCATCGATGAAGCTTTAGAAATGCTCGATATTTATGACTACCGGTCGCAAAATCCTTTTGGATTGTCGGGAGGGCAGATGCAGCGAATGGCAATTGCCGGTATTATCGCAATGCGGCCCGAGATTATTATTTTTGATGAGCCCACGTCTCAACTGGACCCGCAAGGTTCGGAGGAAGTATTTAAAGCGGTTCAGGGCTTAAGTAAACAAGGGTTGACCATTATGATGGTGGAGCATAAAATCGAAAAAATCGCCAAGTATGCCGACAAAGTGTTGTTATTGCATCAAGGACAAGTGATTGATTTTGATTTGCCTCAAAAAGTATTCTCACGATCGGATTTGGAGAATTTCGGAGTTACGGCTCCGGTTTTTACAAACATATGCAAGGGACTGAATATCAAAGATCCCAAGAACGGCTATTATCCGGTTACTTTGGATGATACGTATCAGGTGGTGGCAGAACAAAATGGTTAACATCACTGTAGAAAATCTGCATTTTTCGTATACGGTCGGCAAGGAGATATTAAAGGGGATTAATCTTCAATTTGATAACACATCCACCGCGATCATCGGTCAAAACGGTTCCGGAAAAACCACTTTTGTGAAGTTATTAAAAGGATTGCTCCGGCCCAGCTCCGGACGGATCCTGGTGTCGGGAAAAGATATTTCCGACCTCACTGTGGCGAGACTTTCGAGGGAAATCGGCCTGGTATTTCAAAACCCCAATGACCAGATTTTTAAAAGTACGGTTATGGACGAGGTTATGTTTGGCCCATTAAACATTGGCCAATCCGAGTCCCTGGCGAAGGAGAATTCGTTACAGGCCTTAGAAATGGTAGGCTTATCCCATTGCCTTGCATCTCATCCCTATGATTTAAGTTTGTCAGAGAGAAAACTTGTCAGTATTGCTTCGGTGGTGGCAATGCAAACCGAAATCATTATTTTGGACGAACCGACTATTGCTCAGGATTACGGGGGAAAAGAAAAAATCAAGAAGATTATCAAGGATTTATCGTCAGAAGGGCGGCTTGTTTTGACTATTATTCATGACATGGACTTTGTAGCGGAGACTTTTGAAAGGACTATTGTTTTCCAAAAGGGACAGGTCTTGGTCGATGGGGATACCCGGGTGGTTTTCGGCGAAACGGATATTTTATATAACGCTCATTTGGAACCGCCTCATGTAACTCAACTGTGCCGGAAACTTGGGTATAAAGAAACGTTTTTAACGACAGAAGAGTTTATCCGTTATAAAAAAGGGAAATAAAATTGGCTGTCCTTTTCGGACTCTTCCGCTTCAAGGTTAATTGTCCGTCGGCCCCATTGAATTGGTTTAAGAAGATTCAGGCGAGCGCCTGTTTTTTTTATATACTTTTGACATCTTCCGATTGTCCAATAAACTGTTGACAAAAGGAAACTCCAAAAGTAAAATGAGGATAAATTGCGCTGAAAACAGGAGAATCGGGAATGTCTCAATCGGAATATACTGTGCAAATGGTTGAAATAGATCGTTTACGCGCACAACAGCATGCAATCATTTTGGCCCATAATTATCAAAATGATGAAATCCAGGATTTAGCGGATTATGTTGGGGATTCATTGGCTCTTAGTCAAATAGCGGCAAGCACTAAGGCCGAAGTCGTCGTGTTTTGCGGAGTCCATTTTATGGCGGAAAGCGCGGCTATCCTATCCCCCGAAAAAAAAGTTATTTTGCCGGATGAGACGGCTGGCTGCCCCATGGCGGAAATGGCTGAAGTTGATGAAGTTCTGAAATGGCGTGAGCAATATCCCCGGGCAGCGGTAGTCTCCTATGTGAATTCTACGGCGGCAGTCAAAGCAGTCAGTGATTATTGTTGTACATCCGCCAATGCGGTAAAATTGGTCCAAAACATACCGGAGCAAGAAATCATATTTTTGCCCGATCAAAATTTGGGGCGTTATGTTGCCGGCAAAGTGCCCCGGAAGAAATTTCACATCTGGCCCGGTTATTGCCTAACGCATCAGCGGATTACGCCGGAAGATGTAATCGTAGCCAAACAGCATCATCCGGATGCTTTCGTTTTGGTACATCCGGAATGCCGTGAGGATGTGGCTCAGGCAGCCGATTTTATCGGAAGCACCTCGCAAATCATGAAATATGTCAGAGAATCTTCCGGTCGAAATTTTATCATCGGCACCGAAATGGGAATCATTCACGGTCTGCAAAAGGAGAATCCTCAGAAGACTTTTTATTTATTATCTCTCGGATTAGTCTGTCCCAATATGAAACGCATCACAATTCCCAAAGTTTTGGCTGCCTTGCAAAACCAAAGCAAGATTATTACGGTGCCGCCTGAGATTCAGGTACGGGCAAGAGCATCTCTTGAACGGATGTTAGAATATGTATAAAGGCAAGTGGAGGTTATAATGTACCATTACTTTCCCGACGCTCCGCCTCCTCTGGTCGATCAGGCCCAATTCCTGGTTGTTGGAGGCGGCATCGCCGGACTATATACTGCCTTAGAATTAAGTAAAACCGCCCGAGTTATTTTGCTGACCAAATCTTTGATTCAGGAAAGCAACACTTATTATGCCCAGGGGGGAATTGCCTCGGCGTTGGGAGCGGAGGATTCGCCCGAGCTTCATTATCAAGATACGATGGCGGCAGGCGCCGGTCTATGTGAGTCTGAAGCGGTGAAAGTATTGGTTGGTGAAGGAGTGGGCCGGGTTCGCCAACTGATTGATGTTGGGGTGCCTTTTGATCGAAAACAGGGTGAAATCACTTTCACCCGAGAAGCCGCCCATAGTCGCAGCCGGATTCTACATGCTCATGGAGATGCCACAGGGCGGGCTGTTTCGGAAACTTTAATCGGTCGATTGGAAAATCATAATATCGTTGTTTATGAGCAGCACTTCGCCTTGACATTGGTCAGGGAAGCGGGATTTTGCCGCGGGGTGGTCACGGTTCATCAAGGGACATTGAATTTGTTTTTGGCCTCGGCCGTCATTCTCTGCACCGGCGGTTTGGGTCAAATTTATGATAAGACAACCAATCCTTCGGTTGCCACCGGTGATGGTATGATCCTGGCATACCGGGCGGGGGCGGTTTTGACGGATTTGGAATTTATTCAATTTCATCCGACCGCGCTTTGCTTGCCATCGGCGCCTCCTTTTCTCATATCCGAAAGCGTCCGGGGCGAGGGAGGGTTGCTAATCAACACTGCGGGTGAACGGTTTATGCCGCGTTATCACAAGCTGGCCGAGTTAGCGCCGCGTGATGTGGTGGCTCGTTCAATTTATACTGAAATGCAAAGAACCCATAGTTCCTGCGTTTTTCTGGATTTGAGTAAAATAAGACCGGAGGCGGTTAAAGAGCGCTTCCCCAACATTTATGATACTTGTTTGCAATATGGCCTCGATATCCTATCGGAGATGATCCCGGTAGCCCCGGCCGCTCATTATATGATGGGCGGAATCGTGACCGATCTATGGGGAAGAACTTCCGTTCAGGGACTGTATGCAGCCGGAGAGGTGGCGGCGACCGGAGTTCATGGCGCCAATCGTTTGGCGAGCAACTCATTATTGGAAGGGTTAGTTTTCGGAGGCAGAATTGCTGATTTATTAAAAAATCAACTCCGGGACCTTCCGAAAGTGAATGAAAACGAATTGGAAATCCATTACCCTGAAATCAGGATTCCCTATGAACAGTGGACCAGTGGATTGGTTCCATTGCGAAAAATTACTACGGAACATTTAGGCATTGTCCGGGATGGAGCAGGCTTGCAGGAAGCAGAGAGGCTTTTGTCGCCGGAAACCGTGCCGCTTTCTAAAAATGGCTTCGAACTGAATCCGGCCTATTTTGAACTCCAAAATATGTTGGAGCTTGCCGGATTGATTGCCCGGGCTGCCAGGATTCGCACTGAAAGCCGGGGCGCTCATTTTCGGGCCGATTATCCGGACCCGGATCCATCCTGGCAAAAACATATTCAATTTCAAAGTCAGACTGACGAGGTGGCATTATGAACCGGTTTATCCTGGAGAATATCGTTAAAGGGGCTTTGTTGGAAGATTTACAACAGGGTGATATTACATCGGAGGCTATTTTTGATAAAGATTTCATGGCGGAAGCCGTTTTTATGGCAAAGGCCGGGGGAATACTGGCCGGTTTGCCGGTTGTAAGCGAAGTTTTCCATCAGCTGAACCGCGATATGATTTGTTTGAAGGCGTTATCCGATGGAGCGGAAGTAAGCCCCGGAACTGAAATTGCAATCTGGCAGGGCCCCATACGGTCAATCCTTGCCGGCGAAAGAGTCGCCCTCAATTTTCTGCAGAGATTATCGGGGATTGCCACGCAAACGGCCAGACTTGTCCATTTGAAGGGGGACTTGCCGGCCAAAGTCGTGGATACCCGGAAGACTACTCCCGGTCTTCGGATGCTGGAAAAATACGCTGTCAGGATGGGCGGTGGCTGCAACCACCGTTTCAATTTGGCCGATGCGGTACTCATTAAAGACAATCATATTGAAGCCTGCGGGTCCATTAGCGAGGCTGTGAGGCGGGCCAAGGATTATATTCCCCATACGATGACCATCGAAGTGGAAGTGGAAACCAAGGCTCAAGTTGAGGAGGCTTTAGCCGCAGGGGCCGATATTATTATGCTGGATAATATGCCGGCGCCGGAGATGCGGGCGATGGTGGAATTGATTCACCAAAGGGCTTTGGTTGAGGCCTCGGGAAATGTCGATGAGCATACTATCAAGGAGATCGCCGCGACGGGAGTCGATATTATCTCTGTCGGAGCGATTACGCATTCGGTAAAGGCTTTGGACATTAGTCTGGATGTCCGGAAAAAGAAATAAGGCGTCCATCATTCAATTTTATGAAGAAGTGTCCGGGGTATCTTTGGTTTGATTGGCTTCCCCTTCGGCCAGGGACGCTTCATTTGCGCTTTCAGCAGCAACTGCAGCATCATTTGGGCTCGGCTCTGCGGATTGGTCAGTGCTATCCGGAGAAGATTCTTCGGGAGCGCCGGGGCTTTCCAGAGGAGTTTCATTCAAATCCTTGGCAGACTCTTCTTTTGGAGTTTGGGTCGGTTCAGGATTGGTAACAGCTTTCTCAGAAACTTGAAAAGGCTTGGTGAAAAATCCGGCGGTATGGGTAAGACCCGTTCTAAGTTTGGGGCGTACATAATCCACTACGGTAGTTCCCGTTTCTTCCAGCTTCGAAGGGCACCCCAAAATAAAGCCGACAAAAATTCCGATCAAAAAGTTCTGGATGAACAAATTCCCCGAACTTGCCAGCAATAAAAACATCGATAAGTTGGAGACTTGTAGGAAAGGGCCCAAAGCGCCGAGAACAACCAGGGAGATGCCGCTCATTACGGCGATAAAGCGTTTGGTCGCTCCGATGGTTGTAATCATCGGTAGTAAAGAAAAAACGATCAAAACGGCCTTCATAAACTGAATCGTCAGGCTCACCGGGAGCGTCGGAATGTCGAAACGGACTTGATAATTATCAAAATAGAGTTTTTGGACTAAATGATAGTTGGTCACGCTAAACAGGAAGAAAAATAAAAAAGTGATCATGATGGAAACGGTAATACGCTTAACCCAGGCCGACCAGGCACGGTGGATGTAGGACCCGAAGACTTGTTTGGATGAAGAGGCGAATAAAAAAGTTATCAGCAATCCGGCTACCAATGCGGCCAAAAATTGTACCAGCATCAACGAAGGAAGCGTCGAAGCCGCAAATAAATCGGGAGCGAGGAGGGCGCTTTCCAAGCTTATTGAAAAGGGGTTCAAAAAAAGAAATATCGTCCAGGTCAAAATGTGATTGGGTTTTGATGTATGGACTATTTGAGAAATAGCGCCAATTACGAATCCCATGAAGATAGAGGCGCCCAAAAACCATAATCGGTTCATACCAAGCTTGTCCAAATCGGGGAAAGGCACACCTTGATGAGTTAATACGGTTCCCAGCCAGAAAATCGTCAAGGTATATGCGACTCCAACAAGAATACTTCGCCATATAATCCTGGTGATTCTTTGAAAGATGGTTAACTGGGGGGCTTCACCCAAATTTTCTTTCCAAGTCATAAAGGTTCCTCCTTAAAGCGATAGCTAAAGCGGCAATTCCAAAACGATTGAATCTCCAGTCTTTTGATAATGGAAGAATTTTTGAAGGGGCTGGGAATTTTCCGTTAAAAACCTGGCAATCGACTGGGTATCTCCGAAAGTGTGCATCGGTACGAAGAAATCCGGGTTCACCGTCTGAATGAACTGGGCAGCCCCGGACCAATTCGGCAGCCGGGGATCCATATTGGAAAAGGCGATATGAATCGGCCGGCGTTTCAAGTCGGCTAAGACCTCTCCAAAATAGTCCACCAAAAAGCGGTGTTCGTGTTCGGTTAGTTCGTCCCAGTCCCAACAGGCAAGATCTCCCCCAAAGTAAATATGGAGTCCATTCAGGGATATTAAAAAAGCCACCCCTTCATCGTTGCTCCTGAAACTATGAATTTCCATGCCGTCGATGAAGTTGGTCTGATCCGGGGCGATGCTGTAACTTTCCGTCAACTCTTTGTAGAATCGGTTTCGTTTCAAAATATCTTTAGATAAAATGTAGCGGATATTTTTAACAATTGGACTTAACCGGGCGACATCGCGGTTAAAATGATCCTGGTGATTGTGGGATGAAACCACATATAAGTCGCTGCCGCTGATTTTGGTTTGAATAAGCTCGCGCATTTCATTACTTAAAAATTCGTCTGCGGGATAGTCAAAAAGAAAAGTCTTTTCTGGAGTCTTTAGGACAAAGCAATTATGAAATATGTATGTGATCTCGGCTTTCATACAGACACCTCGGTATTATAATTCTTGGCTCTGTTTAAGGCATTTGTTGGTCAAAACCCCTCTCTTGCTCTCCCCCTAAAGTGGGAGAGTAACCGATGCCTTTGGGGTCTAAATGCTTTTTGGCAGCAACGGCCAAGGTTACCCTTCCACATGAGTCCGCTATTTTAGCCGCTTCAAAGGGGGAAGGGTCGCGTCCGAAAGGACGCGCGGGTTAGGTCAAAATAGGCCCGGATTTTTCAACAATAATCTATAACAGAGCCTAATTCTTAGATGTACTTCTATTCTTACCAAAGAAATTCCTGCGTTTTTCAGGCGTTGACTCATACAAAAGGGGCTGCCGCAAAAGAAAATTTGTTGATAGAGATAAATGATGGTGTCAAGTTATCAACAAAACAAATGAAAGGTGAGGTTCTATGGCCCAAAGTTTTGCACAAAGTGAAAAGCCGGCGCCATTTAGGCGCTGGCCAATACACGCCCTTACAGGGCTGGTGCAAACCGCCCGTTTTACGGGCGATCATGATAAAAGGGTTGATTGATTAGAAGGTAACGGTAGCTTTGATGTAGTTGGCAGCGTCGATGTTACCGATTACATAATTTGAGCTGTGGTAAGCTGTAAGACTGATGCTCTTGGTCGCGGCGTAATTGATTTTAGCGCCCCATTGTTTGTTGGTGTCTTCATGGAATTGTTTTTCAACTTCAAAGGTGAATTTCCCTAGGGTAAGAGAAGTACCGCCATAAAGGGTGGTAAGTTGTTCGGAGTCTGTGTCGGCAGTTGTACCGGCATCGACATTGGCATATTTTCCATATTCAGTATAGAGGTTCAAGGCATCAAAGAAAGATATGCTGGCATTCGCTCCGTAACCGACATCACCTTTACCAAGGAAATGGACATATGCACCCAGATTGACGTTAGCTACTTTGGTGCTGAATTCGGCGTCGGATGAACCGGCCTCATAGTCATTACTACCGTCGCTAGCGTCGGCGGGGATAACGGATAAGGCAACACTCGTATTGTCGCTAATATTGTTGCTGTATCTTAAAACAACAGGAGCAACCATAGTACTACCGGAATTAAACGCGCCGTCCAACAGATCAATGATGGAAGGATTCACACGGATTTTACCAAAAGAGACATTGCCGAGACCACTTTTGTATGTCACATAAGCTTCACGAAGTTGGAATTCTCCGGTACCGGCAGTACCTTGATTTTCCTTTTCAACGACAGTGCCAGTCTTTTGATCAATCACATATTGTGAGCCAGGAAGACCGGTTGCTTTACTTGTATACCGCGTAATAACGGTATAATCAATTTTTTCGTCGATGCTACCGGCTATTTTGAGTCGAACATCAGCGAATTCGCGGTCGCCTTTGTTGGTGTCTCCCTTGACAGTTTTGTCTCCATATACTTCATAATAGAGAGTACCGGAAATTGTAGGCGCATCAGCGGAAACGCTGGCTACAACTGCAAAAACGAGAACCAAAGTAAGTAAAGAGACGAGCAGTTTTTTCATTTTTTTCCTCCTTAAGTTTTTTGATTTTTCGGTGAATACCGTTTTTTTGTAAACACTAGTCTAAAATTAACATTGGTTGTTAAGCTTGCCAATAGTTTCTAAAATAATTTCTTGGAACATTACAAATTATTAACATCATAATTTGAGTGGAATTGAAGATATTACAAGACGCTATTGCTATTTTGGCGGCTTGTCTAAGAAGATTGTTGATTGTAAACATATGTTCATGTACAATGAATTTAGGAAAATATGCATTTATTGCGCAAGCCCTTGGATAGATCTATTTTCTATGCCACTCACTCACCCCCCCTCTTTTAGCCATACTCTAGATCCGGATTGGTCAGGCTTCAATGAAAACCGCTTTGGTCTCCGCTGTCGGTTTCTTTCGGAATTCGGCGGGCTCATCTGGATTTTCGACCAGATCAATCTCTAATCCCAAATCGGGGAATACCGAAGAAAAACTGTCAACCGTACCGTCATAGAGCTTGGCCGTTGTAAGAATTCTTCCGCCTTTCCCCGCAACATTCAGCAAAGCTTAGGAAACCGCCACCATGCCCGAGGCTAATGCGATTGCCCCGGTTGCGCCGTGAAGGGTAGCCAGTTTTCTTTCCAAAACATCCACCGTAGGATTGGAAAGCCGTGTAAATGGAGTCATTCTCCGAAAAGGAAGACAACCGATCGGCGCGGAAGCTATCACCCAAGGCGAAGGCGGTTGTTTGATAAACCGGCACCGAGACCGCATTGTTATGTTGGTCGGCAAGGTATCCCGCCTGTACCTTCAACGTATCAAAATCAAAGCTCATGTTGGCTGCTCTCTTATTCCATTTTTTCTTTAAAAAAATAGAAGCTAAGCCATCCTTAACTCACTCAACTAAAAGTAAAGAGAAATGGCTTAGCCTCCAGTTTTCTGGTCAGCTTCGTTTATTAAATTGAAAATAATTAAGTAAATCTATCTGTTTAGTATTATTTTATTGAATTAATAATACCTCATGTGTAAAAAGATGTCAATAGCTCTTTGTATTGTTACAAATCGGTTATATTGTCTTCAAATTCAGTTTATGTGCTCCTATTGTTCGATTAATGGTATAGCCATAACACAATCGGCTATACTGGCTGGAGTTACAATTAGTGCTAGCGGTAACCCGGATTTACAGTCTACCGCGATATGTAGTTTCCATCCGAACCAACGGATTTGATTACCGTCGGAGTCGCGTTTTGAACCCCAGTCTGGATTCTGACCGTTCTTTTCAATTTTGGATGAAGGTTTTGCCGCATCATAAGACTCATATTCACTTGAGTCATGGCTACAGACGAACCTTCTATCATCCCAAGTTTTATTGCTTGTTCAACCAGGTTATTGAAAAGCACTTGTAAAATAGCACTTTCAACAATTTGGTCTGTAAATCTGGAAAACCTAGACTCGCTAGGAATTGGATCACTAAAACTGAATCCACAATTGTACCGAAATACAGGATCGGACTTAAGTCTTATTACCAAAGCTTTGACAGTTTTGATATTCTAAATTTTCATTGCTATGAGGCTATACAGCATAGCTTCCCGGTTACGAACTTTGGGGCCGAAGTTTGAAGGCTTCGGTAGTTTTGAACAAATTTCCGACAAATCAATTTGAGATAGTATCTTTACTAACTTTGTTTCCGGTTCAAATTGAAGCGTTTCCTCAAAGGGAAACATGGGTTGGTAGCGAATATACATGGTGTAGATTTCTCCTCTTTTTGTGGGTATTTGGGTTGACACCACTATATTCGACATTCAGGGGTGAAATCTATTTTTTATAGAAACGGTAGTTAGGCATTCATACAACAAGTTATGCCTGAAGTTTGGGATCCATAATGTCTCTCAAGGCATCGCCCACTAGATTCCAGGACAATACGAACAGGACGATGGCCATCCCGGGATAAATGACCGTAAACCAATATTTGAGCACGTTCGCTTGTTCTCCCAGCATCCAGTTACGGGCAAAGTTTATCATCTGACCCCAGTCTGCATAGCCCTCGGGGGCGCCCAGTCCTAAAAAACTCATCGAGGAAGCGATAATAACCACTGAACCCAGGGACATCGAAGCTTGAATAATAACCGGAAAGATGGTGTTGGGTAAAATATGCCGGGTAATGATCTTGAAATCGCTGACGCCGATAGCCTTTGCCGCCATGATATATTCCTCTTGCTTGACAGCCAATATATTTCCCCGGATGAGGCGGGCGTAGCTCATCCAGCCAAATAAAATCAGGGCCATCATCACACTATTGAGGCCGATTCCGAAAATTACGGTAAAGATGACCGCAAAGACGATGGTCGGGAAGCTCATAAAGATATCGGTAAAACGCATCAGGAATTCATCCAGTTTACCGCCGTAATAAGCCGAAATTGAGCCCAGCGTGATGCCGATCAGGGTACTGAAAAACACCACGATCAGGCCGACTTTCAAGGCGGTCCGGGTTCCCCAGATAATACCGTAAAATATATCGTAAGAACCTTGGGTTAAACCAAAGATGTATTCCGCGGAAGGCGGGGAGGGTTCCAGGGTCCAGCCGCGCCGCGGAATTTGATAAGGATTGGATGGGTCGCGGGGCGGCGCAAGAAACGGCGCTGCCAGAGCCATCAGGATGAATATCAATAATAAGACGATTCCCGCCAAAGAGACCGGATTTTTTAATAAACGGTGGATGATTTTCATTTTTTTACTCCAATCGTACCCTGGGGTCGATGACTGAGTACAGAATGTCGACTGCCAGATTGATTAAAACCAAAAGGGTGGCATAAAAGATGAGTACCCCCACAACCGTTGGAACATCAAGGCGGGTGGCAGCCGTAGCAATCAAAAGCCCCAGTCCGGGAAAATTAAATACGGTTTCCACGATGACCACGCCGCCCAATAACCCCAGCAACATGATTCCGCTTAAAGTAGAGACCGGGATTAAGGTATTTCTCAGGGCATGCTTATTGATAACGGTGTTTTCGGGCAATCCTTTGGCGCGGGCGGTCCGGATATAATCCTGATTCATCACCTCAAGCATGGTGGACCGGGTAACCCGCAGGATAAAGGCCCACCAAAGATAAGTCAGCGTGATCACCGGTCCGACCAGATGCCGCAGGGCATCCCAAAGAATATCCAAACGCCCGTTGAGAATGGAGTCCAAAATATTAAGCCCGGTAAATTGCCTGAAGCTCCCTTTGACGATCTCCAAATCCACCCAGGAGCTTAAACGGCCCGGCGGAAACCATCCCAGTATGCCATAACCAATCATTAACACGATTAAACCGAATACAAAATCGGGCAGGGACCAACCGACAATCGCGAAAATCCGGGTGGCGTGGTCAATCGGCTGGTTGTGGTATCTGGCCGAGAGGACTCCCAACATCACTCCGCCTATAATGACCGGAATAACCGCAAATAAGGCCAACTCCAAGGTAGCGGCGAACCTGATCCGAATGGCTTCCGCCACCGGCATGTGATTGGACTGCGACCATCCCAGATTGCCCTGGGCCAGATTACCAAGCCAACGGAAATACATTTTATAGAAGGGATCGTTGAGATGATATTTCTGAACCATCGCTTCCAGATCGACCCGCTTTTCAGCATCGGGGGAAGGCAGGTAAGTCGCCAATCTGGCCCATGGCCCCATCGAATGAATCATCAGAAAAATGACAATGGAAATTCCGATTAAAACCACCGGCAATAACATGAGCCGCCGTAAAATATAACTTAACATGGGTTGTAGCCTCCGCATTCAATCGGCTTGAGCGCCGGCCTGAAGAGGGGGAAATCTCTCCCCTCTTCAGGCTGGTGACCAATGATTATTTTTTTACTTTATAGAGGGAATAGTAATCATAGTAGCAGGGGCGGATAGGATCATTCACAAAACCCTTGACCCAGGAACCCATGACTCTCCAGTTGAGTTCATCGACATAACAAAGATAGGGAGCGTACTCGAAGGCCTTCTTTTGGATTTTCGTATATATTTTGGCGCGCTGTTTCAGATCGGTCGTTCCGATACCGGCATCAACCAACGGGTCGAAAACTTTTTGGGCTAATTCAATTCCATGAGATCCGGTATACTTCATATAATCGCCGGCACTATTGAGATAAGCGAAGGCGAAGTTATGCGGGTCGGCATAATCGGCCTGCCAACCAACGAAAACCAGAGGAAGCTGCCCTTCACGTCGCCTGGGCAGCATGGTTGGCCATTCCATTCCCAGAACATCCACTTTAAACTTGGGATTAATGCTCTCCAGCCCGAACTTTAAGATCTCGGCCGCGGTTTTCCGGGAGTTATTGGGGATATTATAAACAAGGGTAAATTTAAAGCCGTTTTTCCATACTTCGCCGTTAAAGGCTTTTTTTAAATATTCTTCAGCCTTTTTGGTGTTGTAATTGTATTTTTCCATTTTGGTATCAAAAAAAGACTTGAAAGCGATGGGAATCGGGCCGTAAGGGGTGGAACCTTGGCCCTTGGCCACGTCTTTGATATACGATGCATAATCGAAGGCATAGCAAAAGCCTTTACGGACATTGATATCGGAAAAGAAGTCGGAAGGGATTCCTTTGCCGTCCAGTTTACCGCTGCCGACCAACTCGTTTCCCTCGGTTTTAATTCCTTGATTGAATATGGCCACGGTATTGGACACCCACGGTAATTTCGTCAAGATGACTACATTGGGAACGGACTGCATTTGGCTGACGTTTTCGGTGGGGATCCAAATGGCGTCGGCCGCGCCTTGCTGGAGCATCAGTTTTTTGGTGTTGAATTCGGTCACGCCGTTATTTTCAATGACCGTTTTCAGCTTGGCCGGGCCACGGAAGTAATCTTTAAAGGCCGTAAAAGTATGGGTAGCGGTGCTGCGGTCCCATTTGACATGGATAAAAGGTCCGGTTCCCATCTCTTGGTCGAAGAGGGTCATTTTTTCGGTGGGGAGATCGTGCCATTTCACCCAGTTTTCAGGATTGCCGTCCCAGTCCCCGTGTTCAATCATCCATTTTTTATTCAGAATTGCCGACCAATTGGAATCCTTGGCCAGAATCGCCAAAAAAGGCGGATAGGGTTTGTCTAAATGAAAGATAACGTTATTTCCCTGTACTTCAACGGAGGCCATAGCCGCTTTGGCGGTTGCCAAAAGAGCTTCTTTGCCTACTTTTGAAAAGTCGTCTACTTTTCCGAGTTTGCAGGCGTATTCGGCGATGGTGCTGACACCCAGCAGCGGTTCCAACAGCATCCAGTTGGCCCCACCGTTGGGATCGGCCAACATGCCCCTGAGAAAAGAATATTGAACATCCTGGGGCGTTAAAACGGCTCCGTTATGGAATTTGACCCCCTTCCGGATCGGGAAGGTATAGGTCTTGCCGTCTTTGGAAATAAGACCGTTGGCAACAGAGGGTATTTTAGAGGCGAGTAGCGGTTCGAATTCGGTAATGCTGCCCGTCTTATATTGGACCAGATTATCATAGCATTGAAAGATAATTCCGCCACTGGCCACGTCATAGGCTTTGGCCGGGTCCAGGGTCTCGGCGTCGCCGTTTCCCAGGAAAGTAAAAGTGCCGGCATCAAAATTTGCCGCTAAAACTGAGGAACAAATCAATACCATTGCAATGGCCATTAAAAATATCCGAAAATACCTTTTCATAAAAATACCTCCTTAAATTTTATTTTCAAGCCAATATCCGCCACTCGCCCGGCGGTAAGCGTATACGCTTTCACCTCCCCACAAAATCATTCAGTCATTTCATGTTTCTCGATCGCTCAGGCGGAAACCCTGACGCCTTTTAAGGCCAGCTCTTCGGCCAAATGGCATGAAGTGTAATGATTCGAATTCCCCTTAACCGGTTTTAAGAGTACAGGCTCACTCTTGCAAATCTCCCGGGCGTACCGGCAGCGGGGATGAAAATGGCAACCCGTGGGAGGATTGGAAGGGCTGGGGACATCGCCTTCCAAAATGATGGGTTCCAATTGAAAGTCGGGGTCTGGGACGGGGATCGCCGAAAAGAGGGCTTCCGTATAAGGATGTCCGGGGCTGGCGAACAACTCATCGACTTCGGCCAGTTCGACGATATTTCCCAAATACATTACCGCGACACGGTCGCAAATATGATTGACCACACTGAGATCGTGGGATATAAAAAGGTAGGTTAAACCGAATTCAGCCTGTAAATCCTCCAGCAAATTAATGACTTGAGCTTGAATGGAAACATCAAGGGCGGAAACGGGTTCATCGCAGACAATCAATTTGGGATGAAGCGCCAAGGCCCTGGCGATGCCGACTCTCTGTCGCTGACCGCCGCTGAATTCATGGGGGAATCTTTTCATGTGTTCGCTGGAGAGGCCAACCGAGTCTAACAATTTAGCCACCCGATCGCCAATCTCCGCCTTGCTCTTGATTCCATGCGTGATCAGGGGTTCGGCGATGATTTTTTCAATCGTCAGGCGGGGATTGAGTGAAGAATAAGGATCCTGAAAAATGATCTGCATGTCTTTTTTAAGCGTTTGGATGGATTTCTTATTCACCGGCGTCTTGACCCCATCGAGATAAAAATCGACTTCTCCTCCGGTTGGGCTTTCCAGTTGGAGAATGCAACGGCCGGTGGTTGTTTTGCCGCAACCGCTTTCACCGACCAGGCCCAAGGTTTCGCCTTTTTTAATATCAAAACTGATTTGGTCGACGGCTTTCACCCAGCCCACTGTTTTACGAAGAAATCCTTTTTGGATTGGAAAGTACTTTTGGAGATTCTTTACGTTAAGTAAAGGATCATTCGCGAAAGAATTTCCGGAAGCTTGACGAGTATCTGTGGAATTATTCATAGAGCCAGCACCTCACCCGATGATCGTTATCTTTCTTAAAAAGCGGCGGCTTTGTCGCGCATTTTTCAAAACTGCGTCCGCAACGGGGTTGAAATGAACAGCCTTCCGGCAGGTTAAACGGACTGGGAACTGAACCGGGAATGGGAGTTAGGGATTTTTCGGCGCGGATTCCAAGGGTCGGAATGGATTTTATCAAACCGGAAGTATAGGGGTGAAGGGTTTCTTTCATGATTTGACGGACCGAACCTTGTTCAACGATTGCCCCCATATACATCACGGCGACTTCGTCGCATAATTTGGCGACAACTCCCAGATTGTGGGTGATCATGATGATGGACATATGATATTCCTGTTGCAGCCGTTTCATGAGATCAATAATTTGGGCTTGAATGGTGACATCCAGGGCCGTTGTGGGCTCATCGGCAATCAGTAGGCGCGGGTTGCAGGACAGGGCCATGGCAATCATTGCCCGTTGACGCATGCCGCCGCTGAAGCAATGGGGAAAACTTTTGACGTTTTCGGCGGGGCTGGGGATGCCGACTTTCCCAATCATATCGGCGGCTGCAATCCAAGCCTCTTTCTTCGGTATCTTTCGGTGCTTTTGAATCGCTTCCACGATCTGTTCGCCGATGGTAAATACCGGATTTAAAGAAGTCATCGGTTCCTGAAAAATCATGGCGATTTCATTGCCGCGGATACTTTGTATTTCGGCGCCCATCGGATCCAATGCGCCAATATCGACGATGCCTTTATTTGCGCGCTGGAAAAGGATTCGGCCGCTATGAATTCTTCCTTTGGGGCGGGGCAGCAATTGCATAATCGAGAGAGCGGTGATGCTTTTTCCACAACCGCTTTCACCAACCAAACCCAAGGCGGATTGTTTTTTAATCTCCAATGAAATGCCGTCGACGGCTTTTACGGTTCCTTCCCCAGTTTCAAAAAATGTGCGCAAGTCTTCAATTTTAAGAAGAGTTTCCGGACCTCTATTCGATAGGGAAGAATCTTGCGCCCGAGGGTCTATTCCTGAAACATTCATCAATGGTGCCCTCCGTTAATATATTCGCAGAACCATTCGGATAATATAAAATTGTAAACTCAATGGTAAATTTGTGGAATGTTATTGTATGTATAATAATACAGAAATGAATAGAAATCAATGTGCAAAACCTATGGAAAATAGGGTTCTATCTTGTTTGATGCGAATAGAGCTCTGAATTTTGGCGAGAGGTTCCATTAACAAAAAATATTTACCAAGATCGGGTTTCCGGCCTTTCGAGTGGCTTTCCTAGTACGAGAGGAGTGATCCATATTTTTCCTTGCGCTTTGAAGTATCTTCTTGACAGGGAAGTAAAAAACTAGCATAGGGTGAACGAATGGGGAGGAAATCGAAGAAAAAAGGCCGTATAGCGCCCAAAAAGAAGCATAAATTATTGCGGTTGTTGGTAGGGCTTTTATTACTGGTCTGTCTGGCGTTTATTACCGCCATTTTTTTTAATCCGTTCGTTTGGAGGCTCGACCTCAGGGCAGAACTTAACCGGAGCCGGTTGGCTTCGACAATTTATGATCGGGGCGGCGCGGAAATTGTTACCCTATATTCCAAAACCCGGCTTTGGGCCCCCCTGGGTGAAATTCCCCGGAGTTTGACGGATGCCTTTATTGCGACGGAAGATTACCGTTTTTACCAACATAAAGGGATCGATGTAAGAGGAATTGGGCGGGCGTTGGTCAGGGATATCATGGAAGGCCACAAACTGCAGGGCGGGAGCACGATTACCCAGCAGTTGGTGAAAAATCTCTTTCTCTCGCAAGAGAAAAATATTTTCCGGAAAGTTTGGGAGATGGCCTATGCAATCCGGATCGAACAACAGTACACCAAAGTCCAAATCCTGGAATTCTATTTGAATAGCATATACCTAGGCCATGGTTCTTGGGGGGTTCAGGCTGCATCCCAAGTATATTTCGGTAAGCAGGTCCAGCGATTGAATACTTCCGAAGCTGCGCTAATCGCGGGTTTGGCGAAAGGACCCGAGTATTATTCCCCTTACCGCAACCCGAAAGGGGCTGAGACGCGTCGGAATTTAGTCCTTAAATTAATGGGGCTACGGGGGTATTTAAAGGGGGATGCAATCCGCCGTTTATCTCGGGAACCGATCCGCACTCTCAAGGAACCGGGAACGACTTATGTCGGCGCTTATTTTAGCGATTATGTAATCCATGAATTAAAACGGCAAACTCATTATAGCGAAAATTATTTACGCAGTTCAGGTCTGAAAATCTATACCACCATGGACCGCAATATTCAGGCTCAAGCCGAAAAAGCCGTGAATATATTGCCGGTGGAGGGGCCGGATCGCTGGAAGGTGACTCAACCGCAAGGGGCTATCGTGGTCCTTGATCCTACCACCGGTCAAATTTTAGGCATCGTGGGAGGCAGGCATTTTTCTACGGCCGAACCCAATAGGGCCTATCAAATTTTCCGGCAACCCGGCTCGGCCATCAAGCCGTTTGTTTACGCAACGGCCATTGAGTCGGGGTATAAACCCGATCAGGAAATGGTTGATCAACCGTTAACCATTTCCGTTAACGGCGAGACTTGGCGGCCTCAGAATTATGATAATAAATACCGGGGCGCGATTACATTGAGAACTGCGTTGGAAGAGTCGGTCAATACCGTTGCGGTGCAATTGGTTCAACGTTTGGGACCGGCTGCTGTTTTTCAAGTGGCCCGTAGAATGGGGCTGACCAGTTTGGTGTCGTCCGGAGACTTAAATGATCAAGGCTTGGCTCCATTGGCTTTGGGCGGTTTAACAAAAGGCGTGACTTTGCTGGAGTTAACCGGAACCTACAGCTCTTTTGCCAATGGGGGGGTATTATCCGTTCCTTATGGAATCACCCGGGTGTATGACCGGGCAGGCCGCCTGATTTACAGCGGCAGAATGGCCCAAGATCAAGTGATTCAGGCCCAGACAGCAGACTCTTTAACTTCGATGATGGAAGGAGTCATTACTCGCGGTACCGGTATCAGAGCCGGCATCGGCATCCCGGCCGCCGGAAAAACCGGAACCACCAATCAAAATACCAACGGCTGGTTTATCGGATATACCGGAGATTTATTGGCCGGAGTATGGATTGGCAATGATGAGCAAAATAAACCGCTTATCGCCGGGGGCGCGGCCATGGGAAGCGGAATGGCTTCAGCCATCTGGGGAGAATTGATGCGGAAAGTGGCGTCAAAAGGCGCCTCACTTCATGCATACTCGCCAGGCAAGTGAAAATCTGCGTGATATTAATGGCCCATGCGGCGCCGACCACGCCCCATAAGGGGATTAAACCGATTAACGCAAAAGTCTTTAAGCCGACGGCCCATATGCTAAGGGCCATTACTGTTTTGGTGGCCCCCACCGAAGCCAGTATGGAAATATTGAGAATTCCGATCCCTGTAAAAGGCAAGCCGACAACCAGAATTTTAATGAACAGGCTCGGAGAGGCGTCTTGATAAAGGAATTTGGCGATGGGGACGGCTGTAAAGAGAATGAAACAAAAAGCCCCCAAACAAAAAAAAGTAGTCGCCAGATAAAACAGAGAGATTTTGCGGAGAATTTTTTGACAGGATTTGGTTTTAAAAGCCGAGCTAACTTGGGGCGAGAGCACCGAACCCAGCGGCGCCGAAAAGAGCAGGGGAAAATAGGCGACCGGCTCGGCCATTCCCGTTAGCTTTCCAAAAAGTCCCGTGCTAAGGGCGGCATTGAGGCCATTACTCATCAAAAGATGGGGGATGATAATCCCTTCGCTGGCCAAACTGATCGACACGACAATTTGGTTGAGTAAAATGGGCCAGGAATACCGAAAAATCTGGCGCTGCGGGAGCTCGGGATTATTGGGGCTTTCAGATAGAAACTGTGAAACACGGGGCTTGTGGGAGTATTTATAAAACAGCAGCAGGGTTGTTAGACAGGTAACTTCCCCCATGGTTAAGCCTAAAACCGGAGCCCCGAAGATGGAGAAAGGCAGGATTTGCAGAAAGAATTCCACGGCCAAGCAAGTGGTTGTAATTTCGATGATTTGCTCGGCAATTTCGGATGCCGCCGTAGGCGCCATCAAGGAATATCCCTGGTAATAACCGCGAAAAATCGCCGATATCGCGGAAAAAGGGATTGCCAGGGCCACGATGAATAAAGATTCCTGAATCCGCGGGTCCGTAAAGACATTCCGGCTAAGAAAGGGAGTTCCAAGGTAAAGGAAGCCCGCAATGATCACCGATGAGAGGAAGACGATGCGGAGAGCCCAATTTTTTAAAAGAAAAATTTTGGTGTATTGCTGATAGGCCAAATATTCCGCCACCCATTTGGTTAAAGCCAAAGGCAGTCCAATGGTGGCGATTCCGCTGAGAAGCCGGTATACCGGGTAAATCATTTGCAGAATTCCCAGTCCTTCCGGGCCGATTTTTCTAGCCAGCCAGATGCGATAAATAGAACCGGCAAACTGGACAACCAGTCCGGAACCGACTAAATAAAAGAAGTTCCTCAAATTGGGGCGGGTTTTCATTGATAAGTTCCTCCATAGTACGATACTATGGGTGGGGGTTATTCATTATGACATTTTTGCGCCGCCTTTCAAGGGCGAACCGCCGGAGTGCAAATCAAAGCGCCATATGTTACCCATCACGCGGCAACATTCACTTTTAGCTGCAGGCCTTTAAATTATTTCCGGTTTATTTTATAATAAATACCATAACGGCGGCGGCTTGTCCATTTTGTTTATCGTGAAACAATGAAATGTAAAAATTGTATTTCTTTCATTGCAATTAGCAAAAATATCGCACAAATGGCGAAACAGACGCGCCTTTTATCGTTACAACTCTATGGAAGCCGGGTCCGGAACTTCTTGGCCGGGTTTGCGTTGAAATGTAACTGTATTTTAAAATTCACCATGCCCGATCTATGCTAGACTGAATTCAATCGCGAATAAAATAAAAAGTTGCTGGCGATAATGACAGAGGTAACCTTCCTGGCATTTGGTGCGTTACAGTCGCCAGAGAATCCCAATTTACCAGGTATTGGTGGTAGGATATTCAAGATTTCTGTGATAGTTTAAGATTGAAGCATTAAACAACGTGAATGGTTGTAATGGAGATGAAAATGATGAAACGAAAATTCATATACGGTTGTCTTCTTTTCGTATTTTGTTCGGTCGTGGTCTATGGCGCGGTCCTTACCAAAGATATGCGTCAAAAGCTCGAAAATATCAGTATGGCATCGGCGGTTTATGACCGCAATAATCAATTAATCGGGAATCTGTATTATTACAATCGGATTTGGACACCGATCGGTAAAATTCCGGTTAATCTCCAAAATGCAGTGGTGGCCATTGAAGATTCCAGATTTTATCAGCACAATGGGATTGATTTGCGCGGAATGGCCAGGGCTCTTGTACGCGATATTATCCCGGGGGGCGGGGTTGAAGGCGGTAGCACGATTACCCAACAGTTGGCCAAAATCGCATTGCTAAGCCAGGAGCGTACCCTCTCCCGGAAAATCGAGGATATTTCTTATGCCCTGGAGATGGAAAAGGTTTATTCGAAAAAAGAGATTTTGGAACTTTATTTGAATAGCGTGTATCTGGCCCATGGCAATGTCGGGGTTGAAGCGGCCGCCCGCTATTATTTCGGCAAGTCGGTCAGCGCTCTCAATTTGGAAGAGTCGGCCATGATCGCCGGCATGATTCAGAGCCCCGAAAACTTATCCCCTCTCCGGCATCCCAAAGAGTGCAAGGTACGCCGGGATGTTGTACTGAGAAGAATGTCGGAACTCAAATATATAACCGCTGCTCAATACAAAGCATCTTCAGCCCGGGGGGCGCGCGTTGTCAACCGCGCCGAGGTCGCTTCGGTGGGCGCTTATTTTCTTGATTATGTCCGCCAGTATTTAATCAGTAAAGAAAATTTTACCGAAGAACAATTACGTTACGGCGGGTACAAGATTTACACCACGCTCGATTTGAATTGCCAGCGCCAGGCGGAAGCGGCCATGCTTTCCGTCCCCAAAGTGGCATCGAAAGTTCAGCCGGAAGCGGCGCTGATCACCTTGGATCCGCGAACGGGCGAAATATTGGCGATGATGGGCGGGAAAAATTATGGCCAAAGCCAGTATAACCGTAGTATCCGGGCTTACCGTCAGCCGGGATCGGCCATCAAACCGTTCGTTTATGCTGCGGCCTTAGAGAAAGGGTTTACGGCGGCTACCATATTTGACGATAAACCCTTAGCCATTGAAATGCCGGATGGCAGCGTGTGGTCGCCGGTAAACTATGACCGTAAATTCCGGGGTAAAATGACTCTCCGGGATGCTCTTAAACAATCGATCAACAGTGTGGCCGTCCAGTTGCTTCAGGAAGTTGGAGTGGATGCCGTCGCCGACCAAATCGAAAAGCAGGGTATTACGACTTTGGTAAAAAGCGGTCCGACCAACGATTTGAATTTAGCCCCGTTGGCCTTGGGAGGATTGACCAAGGGTGTTACCCCGTTGCAATTGGCGGCGTCTTATGCGCCCTTCGCCAACGGCGGTCATTATAATGAGCCGGTGGCATTTCGTAAAATAATGAGTCGTCAAGGGGAGACGGTGAAACAATTTTCGATTCAACCCTCCGCCCAGCAGGTGCTTTCACCGCAGAGCGCTTATATTATGACTTCCTTAATGGAAAGCGTGATAAGCAGCGGGACGGGTATCCGGGCCAGGCTGGGGGATCGCCCGGTTGCCGGAAAAACCGGAACCTCCAGTGATTATACCAATGCCTGGTTCGTTGGATATACGCCTGATTTACTCACCGCTGTCTGGATTGGTAATGATCGCCAGGACCGCCCGATGACGTATAAAGGCGGCAATATCGGCAGCTCAAGCGCGACTGAGGTGTGGGGCGTCTATATGCGGCGAGTCACGGCCCGCAGGCCCGTACTGGATTTTCAACAACCGGAGGGAATTGTTTGGGCTGATGTCAATCCCGAAAGCGGCCAGGCTGTGCCGGGATGGGCAGGAAATAACACTTATAAGGAAGTGTTTAAGGAAAATACGGTGCCGCAAAGCACGGCTTACAGGCTTTGGCACTGGTTTTTCCCGGGGAAGGCAGACGAAAACGGAGCCCCCAGTTCACAAGGCGGCCAGGAGAATACCAATGTTCCGGATGATCCGAAAGCGCCAGGGGCTATATCCCAGCCGGAAAATAAAGATCAAGCGCCTCTGGATGAACTAGGCGACTGAAAGGGGTAACCACGCGCCATTGGGCTGGAGTCCGGCGTTGACTATCCAATCAGCAACGCCCACAGATGAGAGATGGGCATGACGATAATCAGTGCCGGGAGCATGCTGGCGATGGGAAAGGATTTTAAGCCGCAAATTCTAAATCCGGTCGCCAACATAATCATCCCTCCGCAGGCAGTAAAATCGGAAATGAGCGCGGCGTTGGTCAGGGGAACGATCCATGCCGCCGTGGCAAATAAAGTGATGGAAATTAAAAACTGCGGTACACAAATGGTCATCACCATGTAACCCAGGGTGGCCCCGAAAATTCCGGCTGAAAAAAAGTCCAAAATCGATTTGGCCAACAGCAAGGAATGATCACCGCTCATTCCTTCGGCGAGCGCCCCGCTGATGCCGGTGCCGCTGGCGCAAAACAGCACGACGATTCCAACCAGTCTTTCGCTAAAATCCGCCGGACCTTCAGCGCTTTTACCCTTGTTGGCCAGGCGTTCGATTGGTTTCCGAATCCGGTTGCCGCACCACTGAATGCCCTGCTCCAAGTGAAGAAGCTCCCCAAGGACCGTTCCCAGGATTAATGCCAAAATTACCGCCGGCAAGGTGTGGATTTTGGTGATATAAGGGATCCCAATCGCCATCGAGGCGACGCTGAATGTGAGAGTCAGGGCGTTGCTGATAGGGCCGGGGATCTTATTTCCAAGAAGCGCTCCTGCTAAACCTCCAAAAAAGACTGCCAGGGAATTTACAATGACTCCGATCGGCATGATAGGGTTCCTTTCTAGGCTTGAAAATTTGTCGGTAATACTTATTTCATTGTAATACAACTATCCTGCTCAGGGGTTTAAATTTAAATTACGAATTGAAATTATTATTTTTAGAGGATGTTGAAGTTGCTCGATGTTCGAAGTTTGAAAAATGAGGGGTGTTCTTTTGCGGTTAGACAGGTTTTTAGCCAATATGGGTTGCGGCAGCCGCAGTGAGGTTAGGCAACTCATCCGCGCCGGCCAGGTTCGGGTTAACGATGCCGTCATTCGCGATGAGAGTCTTCATTTGAATGAGCTGGAGGATGTTGTTGCCTGTAATGGGGAAAAGGTCGGTTACCGTCAATATTTCTATCTGATGCTGAACAAACCCGCCGGGGTCATCTCGGCCACCGATGATCCCCGGGAGCGGACGGTACTGGACATTATTGACCCCAAATACCGTAATAAAGGAATTTTTCCCGTCGGGCGGCTGGATAAGGATACCGAGGGGTTGTTGATCTTGACCAACCACGGGGAACTGGGACACAAGCTGCTTTCCCCCAAAAAGCATGTTCCTAAATGCTACTTGGCCCAGGTTACCGGAGAAATCGGCGCCAGGGATTTTGAAGCTTTTCGAAGCGGGATAGCGCTGGATGACGGTTACCGGACTTTGCCGGCGGAACTGGAATTGGTCCGGCCCGGAGAACCCAATCAGGTGAAAGTAATCATCCATGAGGGGAAATTTCACCAGATCAAGAGGATGTTTGAAGCCCTGGATAAGAAAGTGGTTTATCTGAAGCGAATCGCCATGGGCGATTTGGAACTGGATCCAACCCTGGCCCTGGGGCAATACAGAGAACTGACCGGGGATGAAATTGCGACCCTTGAAAAATTTCCGGGATAAAGCGGAGGAATTATTTGGGTGACCGGATCGGTCCTCTGAATTACGGAAAGAATCATTTTTACCGCGGTAAGAATCCTTTGAGGGGAGGGAAGCATCCTTTGAATGAGTCAAGTGATCCTTTCCGTTGCGGAAATGATCATTTTTACGACGGAAAGGATGCTTTCAACGGGAGAAAGGATCACTTTTGTCACGGAAAGGATCATTTTTAGAGAAAAAGGGACCGATCGGAGAGGGAAAAAGGACTTTTTTGGAGCCGGATCGATCTTTTGGACGACCGAAAGGACTTTTTATGGGAAGAACGGATCGATTTAGTTACGGAAATGATCCTTTGGGTGAGACGATCGGTCCTCCGGACGACAAAATGGATCCTTTCCGTCATTCAAACGATTGAATGAACGGGAAAAAGGGTTTTTTTCGAAAAGAAAGGATCATTTCCGTAAAAAAAGGATCAATTGTGAAAGAAAAAGATCATAGGTCATGGGGTAGGGGCGTATTGCAATACGCCCCTACGCCCCCAAATGCGGCCATCCAAAATTGATCAATCCCCCATAATCATTACCGAACCATTTCATTGGCCATCCCAAACCGCCGGCGCCATTGTCCGTGGTTTTCAAAGAGGCCGCCGCCAGACAGAACAATGAATTGTGTTGCACCCCCGGTTCACCGGCGGTTTTGTCCACCGCGGGTTAAAACCCGAGGCTAAGTAATAAAAAGCGTTCCAAAGCCCGGATTTTCCGGGCTCCTTGATGTTATGGAGTTATTAACCGGGCATTTATCAGGAATAATCATTCAAAAAATCTTTAAACCATCTACATATCAGCCTCTATGGTTATCGGGACAAAATCGACACACTTTTTTCGAAAAAATGTGATAATATGGTAATGGGTCAATGCGGGATTTCTTCGAAATCCCGATGGAGTTCCGAAGGTAAGGGAAACCAAACGCTGCGGTTAGAGACCGGGGCGTTTTTTGATGGGCTTTTCCGGTGAGCTCACGCGCGCGCCTGCTTTACTCGCGGCTTGATGGAAGAATCAAGCCATGAAACATTTCAAAGAGCGACTTTTTATAGTTCGCTCTTTTTTATTGCCTTGAAAGGAGGTGAAAAGAAGATGGCCACATTTGCAAAACGGCTTATTACAGCCA
>JAEZCE010000024.1 GCA_023429995.1 Bacillota bacterium
GTTGACACAATTACATTTCAGGATAAATTGCCCAATAAAGTAATAATAAACAAATTTTTTTATCCTGAGTAAAGGCAATAGTCAACAATAAAAATGAAAAGGATGGTTTTTACAGATAACGATGAAACGCAATCACCCAAGGCAGAAACGGAAAAACGGAAGGGAGAAACGCAATCACCCAAGGGAGAAATGGAAAAAAGGATTGGAGAAATGCAATGACCCAAGGGAGAAATGGAAAAAAGGTTTGAAGAAACGCAATCACCCAAGGGAGAAATGGAAAAAAGGATTGAAGAAACGCAATCACCCAAGGGAGAAATGGAAAAAAGGAAGGGAGAAATGAAATCAGAAATCGCTGGAGCTGCGGCAAAGGGCTTTTCGGCTCGGCTCATGGGCCTTAATATTCTGGACCTGGTTCATTGGGTCGTCTATTCTCTGCGTCTCCGCGCCTTAGCGGGAGAATTAATCTTTTGGGCTTCGAAGTATTTTCTAAATAGGGGCTCATTTCCCTTCGCGGAACTCTGAGGGACTTTTCCCGGTTAAGTGCTTGAATATACGACTAAAATAGTATTGATCGGGATAGCCGACTAATTCGCCTATTTTCTTGACCTCTAATTCCGGATTATTTAATAGAAGGTATTTTGCTTTATTAACACGTAAATTTTGTAGATATTTCACCGGGGTTTCATTGCGATATTTTTTATAAATTTTACTTAGGTATGGCGCTTGGAAATTGAATCTTTTGGCTAAGGAATTTAAGTTGATTTCCTGTGAAAAATTATCTTTAATAAACAACTCAATGAAGCTGACGATTTCTTCGTATGAAGAATCAAATTTTTCATCTTTTTGGATCTGGCGCTGTAAAAAATCGGCATCCCCCTCAAGGCTGATTTGAATACGCTGAAGGGCCGCTTTCAATTCTTCCAAATCCAAAGGTTTCAATAAATAATCTTTGACGCCATATTTCATAGCCTGTTTGGCATATTCAAAATCACTATAACCGCTAATAATGATTATTTTTATGTATGGGAAATTTAAAGCCACATTTTTTATCAGTTCAAGTCCATCCATAACCGGCATTCGGATATCGGTAATTAATAGATCCGGGGAGGATTCTTCAATTTTTTCCAATGCTAATTTGCCGTTTTGGGTGGCGGCAGCTATTTCAAACCCCATACCAGTCTGATTAATTTTGTTTACGGTATTATTTAAGATGAATTTCTCATCCTCGGCTACAATAACTTTAAAAATATTCATTCTTCAGTATGTTCCTCCGTTTTTATTTTTAAGCCGCCGCCAACAGTAATCATCGCGCCGCCCTTCGGATGATTCTCAATTTTAAATACCATTTGATCTCCATAGGTCATTTTCAACCGGATATAGATGTTTAACAACCCCATTCCATCCAAATCAAGGCCGGGACGAAAAGTTTTGTTTATTTCATTCATTTTTTGAAATAACGCTGATATTTCTTCACAGGTAAACCCCGGACCATTATCGGCGACTGTTACTTGCCAACTGTGGTTTTCTCCCTTCAAAGATTTCACCTTAATATTCCAAGGAGGTTCAATATGAGTGCCATATTTAATGGCATTTTCAACCAAAGGTTGGATGATTAGTTTAGGAATTTCCACATTGTCAATTTCGGGATTCGTTTCAATAGTATACAGAAGATTGTCTCCATGGCGGTACTTCATACATTCTAAATATTTTTCAGTATAATCCAATTCCAATTTCATTTTTACCAATGAGGATTTGTGAGATGAGATATAGCGAAGCAGATAAGAAACATTCTTACACATCTTTACGACCAACTCCGGCATATTCTCTTCGGCCATGGCGCTGATGGTGGCAAGGGTGTTATATAAAAAATGGGGGTTCATCTGGGATTGGAGCGCCAGCATCTGGGCGCGCATTTCGTGTTGTTCCGATGATATCCGTTCTTCAATCGATTTTTTTAATTGGTAATTCATTTTTTGAAAAGCTAAATTTAGTTCTTCCAACTCATTTAACCCACTATTCAGCTCTTTGGGGTTTGAGGGATTTTTTTCCCAATTAAAGGACTTGATGGCGTTACGCAGTTTAGCAATGGGAGTGGTTATTTTTCTAGCTGCTCCAAAAGATAGCAATAATGCAAAGAACAAAATGATTACCACTCCCCAAATGGTTATTTCGCTGAAAACAAAGAGTGGAGCCAACAGTTTCGCTTCAGGGGTTATGATGATCACTGTCCAACCGGTATAATCGGAACTTGAGTAGCTTAATAATTCTTTCTCCTTGGAAATGGGATTTTTGATTCGAAAAGAGTTTTTGGAATGATTCTTTTTTATCAATCGATAGTAATATTGAAAATTTGATAAGGAAACTCCGGTATTAGGATATAAAAGCTCACCGGAGTCATTACAGATATAAAAACTTTTATTTTTAGGATCTTTGTCCAACAATTCGTGAAAGCTGCTGAAAATATAATCACAATCTTGTTTTATTTCGATAATCCCCCGCGGGGTAAAGAAATTATCAAAATATACCCGGCACAATGAGATAAAATATTTATTCCTATTGACTAAATTTTTATCTACATATGGCTTCGATGTATATTTTTTGCCATTCTTTGCGACAACAGCGGCAAACCAAAATTTTTTCCGGACATCATCCTTTTGGAGGTTGGTATGGGTGCCAATCACTAACCCGTTGAAATCATACAAATTTAGTTGGAGGGGAGGCAGGGATGGACCTGAAACGGCTACCATGATATCAACAATTTTTCCGGCATTGGTTATTTTTTTGGCATTGAATTTATTAAATGGGCCATTGGTTAAATAGTCATGAAAATGGTCTTTTATCAGGTTGGAATATACAACGTTCAAAGAAATATCATCCATTTTTTGAATTTCTAAATCAAGTTTTTTCGATAACGATAAGCAAAGATCCTCAACGGCCGCAAAATTGTTTTTTCTTAAAAGATCCGCTGTATAGAAATAAAAAAAAGTAACGAAAATGGCGCTAACCACAATAATGATTAGGGAGTAGGTAAAAAAGAGGTTCCATTGGATGGTAGTCGGTTTTGTTTTCATTTTAACCTCAAGAATCAATTTGAGTTTTAAATTGCCCTAGGAAAAAAAAGATAAACAAGAATTCTTTCTTTGTGCATGGTTAATTGAATTGACTTAAAGTATTATGAAAATGTGATTAACGGATAGTTACATTGTAATCTAAATTTCAGGGAGGTGTCAAATCCAGGAAATAAGAAAAGGAATTGCTTTCATCCGAATAATATGAGGAGGGAATCAAGTGAAAAAATTTGTTGCCGTAAGTTTTATAGTGTTGCTACTGTTTACTTTATTTTTAGTATCCGGTTTTGCTGCTGGTAAAAATGTAACTCTTACAGTCCTTTCAGGTCAGGATCAGATCCGTGATGCCGAGGTAAAATTGGCGGAGAAATTTACTCAAAAAACCGGTATCAAGATTGACTTTCAGATTATTCCTGCAGATCAATTTGATAACTTAATAGCAACCCGCTTAAACTCCGGCGAGTGTTCCGACATTTTTATGGGCCAATCCGGTGCTTTAAATATCGGACCCCGCTATAATGTCGTCAAAAACTGTGTGGATTTAACAGCTGAACCGTGGGTTAAGAAGTTTGATCCGACTGTCCTGAGTGCGGTCACCTTAAATAAAAAAGTTTACGGGTTTGAATTATGGGATTTGAGCAATGTTTGGTCGTTTGTTTATAATAAACAGATTTTTAATAAATTAGGAATTGCTCCTCCGAAGACCTATGCCGAATTTAAAGCGGCTTGTGAAAAAATCAAAGCAGCCGGGATTACGCCTATATATGAGCCGATTTCCGACGGTTGGCACCATGTGCTGATGTTTCCGGAGATGGGAGCCAGACTTAACGAGTTGCATCCAGGACTTGTTGATCAATTAAATAAAAACAAAATCAAACTGGCAGATGTACCCGATGCTCAAAAACTATTGGAACAGATCTTGGAAACTTTTAAATATTTTGGCAAAAACTCTTTTGCCGATACTTATGCCGATACTTCCAGAAATCTGGATTCAGGTCAATTTGCCATGACTGTGAGACAACAAACTTTTCCGGTGGAATTCGCCAAAGATATGCCGAATAGTAAATTAAAAGCCGATGATTTTGGAATTTTTGTCATGCCGTTTTTGGATAATCAACTTAAAAATATGAACCCTCAAGGACCTACTCACTTTATCTACAGCGGAAGCAAACATATTAAAGAAGCTAAAGCGTACTTCAAATTCCTGGCGACTGTGGAGAATGCTCAATTTTATCTCAATAATGAACCCCGTTTTGTTTGGCTGCCTATCAACGGAGTTAAGCCCAAGGAATCCAACCTTGTGAAGGAATTAAACGCTTCCGTTAAAAAAGCAGGCCCGGTAATGCAAGCTAGTGTAAGTTATATCGATCCCCAATGGATGCAAATTGGTAAGGATATGCAGGATATGTTTCTGGGCCAACTGACTCCGAAACAAGTTCTTCAAAATGTCGATAAGAGAAGGGCCGAACAAGCCTTAGCCCAAAAAGATCCGGCGTGGGCAAAATAAAACGGTATGAAAATTTACGGGCAGCCTTAAGGCTGCCCGTAAAAACAAATACTACTATCAACTAAAAATACTTGTTTTTAGAGTTTGGGGGAAAAGACTGTGATCCAAAAGAGCTTAAAAAGTAAAATCTATCCGACCTATTTTGCCTTCGGGGCATTAGCGCTTTATCTTCTCTTATATGTAATTCCCAGTTTGATCGGAGTTGTCTTTTCATTTACCGACTGGAACCAATATCGGGACATCTCGACTCTGACTTTTGTCGGTCTTAAGAATTACCGGACGATATTTTCACCAACTGAAAATTATCTTAAATTTATCAATAATACTTTTGTGTTCACGATTATAACCACAATTTTTAAAACCATATTTGGTTTAGGCTTGGCGTTATTGCTGGATAGTCAGATTAAGAAACGTAATTGGCACCGGGCACTGGCCTTTTTTCCGTCAATCATCTCAATGATAGTGATTGGACTCACCTTTCGCTCAATTTTAAATCCACAATACGGAATCTTAAACAATTTCTTACGGGGGATTGGATTGGGATCTTTGGCCCAAACTTGGCTGGGAGATTTGAAATGGGTCTTTCCTTCGGTCATGGCTGTAGATATATGGAAAGGTATGGGATATATTATGACTATCTTGTTAGCCGGTTTGCAACTCATACCGAAAGAATATTACGAGTCCTCCGAAATTGATGGCGCCTCTTCTTGGAGAAGATTTAGGCACATTACCTTCCCTTTATTAATGCCGACCATTATGGTTACGACCGTCTTAAATGTATTATACGGATTGAGAGTGTTTGACATTATTTATGTATTAACCAAAGGCGGGCCTGGTAATGCGACTGCTGTTGTTTTCACTGAGGTTTTCGATAAGTTTGGTTGGGGGGACTACGCGGTTGGTACCACTTTATCGACGGTTATGTTAATTTTCACCGCCACAGTTGGTTTCTTTATGGTGAAAGTTCTTAACCCCAAGGAGGTTGAGCTTTAATGCAGGTTAGGAAATGGTTTGTAAATATCCTCAATAATCTAACGGCTTGCATCGTTAGTCTAATCATGATTATCCCAATGCTGTTTATTTTGATCAATTCATTAAAGACTCAAGCGGAGGCCAATTCATTAACAATGGCGCTTCCCAAATCGTGGGAATTCATTAATTATCTTGACGTCATTAACAAAAATGAGTGGTTGCTACAGTTTGGCAACAGTCTGTTTTATGCTACGGTCACTGTCACATTAGGGATACTATTATCATCAATGGCTGCTTATGTTCTGGCCCGCAATCGCACCCGTTTGAACCGGTTTTTGTATTTTTTTATTATTTTGGGACTAACCTTGAATCTAAACCATATTGCATTGATGAAAATTATGCAAATAACCCATCTATTGAATACCCGGATTGGGATGAGCTTGATATTTACCGCCCAGCAAATCCCTTTTAGCGTATTTCTAATTTATGGTTTTATTGCAACCGTACCCCGGGAACTTGATGAAGCCGGAATTATTGATGGATGTAATACCGGCAAGTTATTTTTTAAAATCATATTTCCATTATTGAAACCGGTCACAGTTACACTGATGATCTTAAATTTCCTAAATTCGTGGAATGAATTTGTATTACCGTTATATTATTTAAATTCCACTTCAAAATGGCCAATCACCATTGCTGTCTATACTTTTTTCGGGCGCTATCAACAGAGTTGGAATCTGGTTTGCGCCGATATCATATTAACTTGTGTACCCGTTTGTATCATCTATTTAATTGGCCAAAAATATATTGTATCCGGTATGACTGCCGGTTCGGTTAAAGGGTAACCATAATAATTTGAGGACTCGATATTGAGTTCAAATCATTGGAGGCATTACGGATGAGTCCGAAAAATAATCTTAACGATAGCCCATGGGTCGTAACGTTTTCTCCGGAAGATACCTTGGAAGATAGACTACGGAAGGCGGCCCATGTAAAACCGAGCGAGGCGCAGCTTGATTGGATGGAAAAAGAATATATCGCTTTTATACATTTCAGCCCCAATACTTTCAGTAAAAGACAGTGGGGCACCGGATGTGAGGACCCGTCAATTTATGCACCGGTAGCCCTGGACCCATTACAATGGGTAAAGGTATGTGCGGATGCAGGTATGAAAATGGCATTATTCACGATGAAGCATCATGATGGTTTTTGTCAGTGGTTTACCGATACCACCGACTTTTCAATCGTAAATTCACCTGTAAAAAAAGATATTGTTGATTTATTGCAAAAAGGCTGTGATAACTATCAAATTGGGCTTGGTGTTTATCTTTCGCCCTGGGATATGAATCAGAGAGACAGAGGGTTATGGAATACAGTAGCATATAACCGATACTTTCTGGCGCAGTTGAATGAATTATTAACGCGTTATGGCCGTGTAGATGAAGTTTGGTTTGACGGCGCTTGCGGTGATTATGAAATATGGAAGGATGTACCTTCTTACAGGCCTGATACTTGGTATGACTATATCGAGGCGGTTCAACCCCATGCTGTATTCAGAATGTATGATCCATATTTTTTTGCAACCGAGGAGAAATGGGCAGAAATTATAGCCGGTAAGACCAAGCTGGAATGGCGCGGAAAGGCTGTGCGCTGGGTCGGGAATGAAGAAGGAAAGAGCCGGACGGACGAATGGAGTGTTCAGGCTGTTTTTGATAGGGCGATAGCTGAAAATGCCACCTTTCGCGATCTAGGCCAGGAAAAATATTATCAAAATGCAGTAGGAGCTGTATGGTATCCTTTGGAAGTCAACACCACCATACTGAACCAATGGTTCTGGAATGCCGGGACATCATCTACTAAAAGGTTATCCGAATTAGTGGAGATATTTTACAATTCCATCGGCAATAACGGAGTTTTGCTTCTTAATGTCAGTCCTGATAGTAATGGGTTGATCCCGGAGGATCAAATACAACGTTTGATGGAATTCAAGGAGTTTATGGATCGTACTTTCAATACCAACCTGGCGCTTGGGGCAACAATACATGCAACTTCGGAAACACCCAACCACAAGGCAGGTTCTATCCTGGATCATAACAAAATGACATATTGGACTACGGACGGCGAGTGGAGTATCAACAATAGCTGTGCTTCCATTATATTCGATCTGGGACAGGCCAGGACATTTAATAATGTACTGGTACAGGAATATATCAGAGAAGGGCAAAGAGTGGCTGAATGGAGTTTTGATGCCTGGACCCAGGATTCGTGGCAGGAATTGGTCCATCATAAGACCATCGGTTATAAGAATATAAAGCGTTTTCAAACTTGTACGACCGATAGGGTCCGACTGAATATCCTCAGAAGCTGGGACAATCCTATGATCTCTAACTTTGGATTATACTTTTCAAATGTTCCTGAAGAAGTGGCTGAAGTAAATAATATAGTGCAAAAAGGGCCCGAACCCTCTGATGTAGACCCCGGGGAATTGTCGCCTGGATTGTTTTATACCTATTATTCGGGAGGGATTCAATCGGCAGCCTTAATTGAATCCATACCTTCTGTTAAACCCGTAAAGACAGGTATAATCGAGGCATTCGACATTCAACCCGCCGAGGAAGCTATTGGATATTCAATTTCTTATAAAGGGTATATTCAAGTTTCATCTGACGGTATTTACACATTCAGGCTTGAGAGTGCCAATGGCAGTGTATTGTATCTGGGAGAAAAATTAGTTGTTGATAATGATGAACCCCATGAAGCAAAAGCCATCGAGAAAAAAATCGAATTGAAATCGGGTTATTATCCCATTAAGGTATTGTATACAAGCTTCAGACACAAGGGAATGTTAAAAGTAAGCTGGAGTTGTCCGGGGTTTGCAATGAAAGAAATTGAGATTAACAACCTCCGGCATAAAGGGTAAAGTTTATTGAAATGGAGAATGCAACCATGAATACTTACGATATTACATTTTTAGGACATATGTGTTTTGATGAAATAACCCCTTATCAAGGAGAAACAAAAGTTTCTCCCGGTAGTGCGGTTTTGTGTGGGGCGATGGTAGCGGCCCGGGTCGGCAAAAAAGTCGCAGTCGTTACCAAGATGGCTGAGAAAGATAATGAAATACTCAAACCCATGCAAGAATTAGGCATCGATACATTCGTCATCCCGGCGGCTGAGACGACCTTTTCGGTGGTCATACATCCCACAGCCAATGTCGACGAGAGACGTTTAATATTGCAAAAAAGCGCCGGATTGTTTCAACAGAACGAGATTCCGGCTTTGGAAACCAAATATCTGCATTTAGCCGGAATATCCGATCAGGAATTCAATATGAACCTGATTTTGGGCTTAAAAGCCAAAGGGTATAACCTGTCCGCCGATATGCAGAGTTTCGTGCGTCAAGTCGACCCGGTCACCCGAGAAATCGCTTTTAAAGATGTCCATCAGAAAATAGAAATTGTCAAACAGCTGAGCAAAGTGAAGTTGGACATCGTCGAGGCCAAAGTTCTCACCGGTACCGATAATCTGGAGGAAGCCGCCAAGATGATCGAAGCATGGGGTTGCCCGGAAGTCGTGATTACTCAAGCGGAGGGGGTCTTAGCCCGAGTCGAGGGAAAGACTTATTATGAAAAGTTCTCCAACCGCAGCGTGGTTGGGCGGACCGGACGCGGCGACACCACATTTGCCGCATACCTCGCTTGGCGGATGGACCATGGTGTTGCCGAATCCCTTAAATTTGCCGCAGCGCTAGTCTCCATCAAGATGGAAACCCCGGGTCCATTTCAAGGGACGCTTCAAGATGTTATCGAACGGGTGATTTTGGACCATTCAGCCTAACAAACGATATTCTAACGAGGAGGATATTTTAATCATGCATTTATTCAAAACATCGGAAAAATATTTCAAAGTCGATCCCTGGCTGGTTGTTGAAGAAGGCTTTGACCCGGCCAAACAACGACTGGCGGAATCAATCTTCTCCGTAGCCAACGAGTTTATGTGTGTTCGGGGATCTTTCGAGGAAAGTTACTCCGGCGATCATCTTCAAGGTAGTTATTTCAGTCAGCTGTACGACATGATGGATATTAAGTATCCTCAAGTATTCAAAGGCTTTATCACCGAAGGCGCCACTATGATTAATGCCGTGGATTGGCTATACACCCGGATTAACATCGATGGTGAAGAGCTGGATTTGGCCAAGGTGAAGTTTTCAGACTTTAAAAGAACACTCGATTTACGAAACGCTACTTTAACCCGGGAATTCGTTTGGACGACTTCAAAAAACAAACAACTACGGATTACTTTCTTACGGTTTACTGATATCGTGAATACGGCCATGGGATGCCAACGGGTCATTTTTGAACCGCTGAATTTTTCCGGCGAGATCAAAGTCTGTTCTGGTTTGGACTTTGATACGATTTATGAACTGGCAGCGGGATGGGATCAAACCCAAGGGACGGGTTCCAGTACAGAAAAAAACGCCGATTTGAATTTTTGGACCTGTGAAAGAAAAGAGAAGATCGGAGATGTTTTTGCAATTCAAGCACACACCCGGCGTAGTGGGATCAAATTATTTTCCAGCTTTAGACTGGATTCCAATCAGACTATCCAACCCCAAACCGTGGAACGGGAAAAATTCATCGGGGCCGAGTTTACCCTGAAACTCACCCCAAATCAAGCTGCTTCCTTTGATAAGATTGCGGTAAATTATTGGGAACAGACGAGTATACCTGAGCAAGTCTGGATGAGCGGTCTTGACTTAGCCCGAAAATATAGCCGGACAACATATGAACAGGAACTTGCGGGACATAACAATTGCTGGTCTGATTTTTGGCGGCGGATGGATGTTGAAATTGAGGGCGATCCCGAATTGCAACAAGGGGTGCGCTATTCCTTGTATGCGATGTATATCAACTACCATGGAGAGAGCGACCGGCGCAATGTTATCTGCAAGCTCGGCGGTGAAGTATACAACGGAGTTAATTTCTGGGATACTGAGATCTATTGTCATCGGATGTATATGTTCTTAAACCCTGAGATTGCCCGGAAACTTTTAATGTACCGCTATCATTATCTTTCCAAGGCTTTGGAAAACGCCAAACGGGTCGATCTGAAGGGTGCCCGCTATCCGTTCGCTACAATAACCGGTGTTGAGGAGATGGGTACCTGGCAGCATGTGGAACTGGAAATTCACCAGAATGAGGCTATTTATTATGCAATCTGGCATTACGACAAAGTCTGTAAGGATAAAAAATTCCTTTACCATGAAGGAATAGAGATGTTGCTGCAAATGTGCCGTTGCATGGCCAGTTGGGGCGGATGGAGTCCGAAAAAGGGCGATTTCGGATTTTACGGGGTTATGGGTCCGGATGAGTTCCATATGATGGTCAATCATAACTGTTACACCAATTATCTGGGGAAGAAGATGTTCAATTATACCCTGGAAGTACTCACAGAGATGAAACAAAACGCGCCCGATTTATATGAATTGGCCGTAAAAAAAGTGCAATTGTCCCCGGGGGAAACCGCTGACTGGAAGCGGATGGCCGATAAAATGCGGATTTTAAAAGATGAGGAAACGGATATTTATGAACAACATGATGGTTATTTTGATTTGCCCCATGTTGATGTTAAAAATATTCCCATGTCGGAGGTTCCAATCTATAAGCATTGGGCCTATATTAAGATTTTCCGTTACAATATGGTCAAACAGCCGGATTTTCTTAACCTACCGTACTTCTTTAGTCAAGACTTTACCATGGAGGAGAAAAAAGTTAATTACGAATTTTATGAGGCCAGGACTTCCCATGAATCGTCTTTATCCCCTTCATTACATGCGATCTTAGCGGCGGAATTAGGGAAATTGGATGAAGCTTATAACTTTTTAGCTTATGCCGCCCGGTTGGATTTAGATAATTATAACCGCAATACCGAACAGGGAATCCATTCGTCATCTGCGGCCGGGGTTTGGGCAAGTATGGTATCCGGTTTTGGGGGACTTCGTACTGATAGTGAGACGTTGATTCTCAATCCGACATTGCCGCAACAATGGCAATCTTTCCGGTTTAAAATTACCTATGGCGGATCATTGCTGGAAGTATTCGTTACCAAAGAGGAAGCCATTTTTAAAGTTCTTGAAGGAGATGCCGTTTTGCTTAATGTTTATGGGAAACCGGTAAATATTACAGCAGAAGGGGTAACTATCAAGCGAAAATAAAGAAATTTATTGTTATATCCCAGGTATTACATTTCCGCCACATACGGGGATATAAGCTCCGGTAATGAAACTGGCGAGATCCGAAGCTAAAAAAGCCACTGTAATTATTAATGTTTTAATCGGGACTATGGCTTCTTATGTTATCGCCAGATTCGATTTTAAATTAAATAAACTGGTAATGGGTATATTTTTAGTAGCAATGCTTATTCCTTTTTATACCATTGAAGTCGCCCGTTTTAAAATCATCAGAGACTTGCATCTTTATAATACTTTATATACCCCTTATATACCCCCATTATAATATACATCGGGGCGGATATCATGCAAATTTTTGTTTACAAGCAGTATATTGATAAAATACCGACATCCTTGGATGAAGAGGACAAATATATAGTTGGGAGTTGATTTGATGTACTTTGGAGCGGCTTATTATCCTGAGCATTGGCCAAGAGAAATGTGGGAGAATGATGCAGTACTCATGAGAGATGCAAATATAAATGTGGTACGACTTGCAGAATTCGGCTGGGCAAAAATAGAACCCGAGAAAGGGCGCTATGACTTTTCATGGCTTGATGATGCCATCAAGATATTTGAACAGCATGATATTAAAGTTGTTTTAGGGACACCAACCGCTACTCCGCCCAAATGGTTGATGGATGAGCATCCCGACATTTATCCGGTCAATCGTTACGGACAAATAAGGGGTTTCGGGAGCAGACGCCATTATTGTGTCAATAACCCAGACTTTCACGAGATTACCCGGAAAATTGTTACCGAAGTCGTGAGACATTATTCCGAAAATCCTAATATTATTGCCTGGCAAGTGGATAACGAGTTCGGGTGCCAGGATACAACATACTGTTATTGTGAAAATTGTTTAAAAGCATTTCGTCTATGGTTAAAAAACAAGTATCAAAATATTGAAGCTTTGAATCAAGCTTGGGGCACAGTTTTCTGGAGTCAAACCTATCGGGACTGGGATGAAGTTATTCTTCCGGCATACAGCGTTTGCGATGGGGCTGACCCCAAATATCACGGACATAACCCATCCCTAGTCCTCGATTATAAAAGATTTGCGTCGGACTCAATAATCGCTTACCAAAAGCTCCAGATTGAGATTATCCGGAAGTTTCCCCAAAAACCAATAACCCATAATTTATTGGGTCATTTTCCGGAGATTGATTATTTCAAGTTTGCCAAAGATTTAGACTTCGTTTCTTGGGATAATTATCCCGATTATCCCTGGGAAAACTCTTCGTATATCAAAACTTCGATGGCGCATGATTTGATGAGGGGAACCAAGGAAAAGAATTTTTGGGTGATGGAGCAACAAAGCGGTCCGTGCGGTTGGAATCATTTAGCGGATACTCCGAAACCTGGGCAGCTGCGGCTTTGGACTTATCAGGCTATCGCCCATGGGGCGGAGGCAATTCTCTATTTTCGTTTCCGGGCCTGTCGTTTCGGAACAGAACAGTATTGGTATGGGGTGCTTGATCATGATTCGGTGCCTCGGCGGCGGTATAAGGAAATTCAGCAGATTGGAAAGGAGTTGAAAGAGTTAACAAATTTAATCGTTGGATCAAAACCGATCATAGATGCAGCTATTGTTAAATCATATGATAATCTTTGGAGTCACATGATCCAACCGCATAATGTAAACTTTGATTATAACGAATTGCTGCTGAAAATTTATCAGGCTAATACGGAAAACAACTCTTCTGTTGACATTATCAATGTTGAAAATGATTTTTCTAAGTATAAATTACTCTGGATGCCTGCGTTTAACCTAATGAATCAGGAAATTTACCACAAACTTGATGCTTACGTTAAATCAGGCGGTACGCTTGTGTTGACTTTTCGTTCCGGGAGCAGAAATTGGGATAATACAATGAGTGAATCGACAATTCCTGGCTTATTCAGTGAAATGGCGGGAATTGAAGTGGAGGAATTCGATTCTTTAAATAAGGGCCGCCAGGTTTCAGTTACGACGATTATTGGAGACGGAGTTGCTTCAATATGGTGCGATATTGTTAAATCTTCTGGCGCGGAGGTTATTGGTAAGTACATATCTGAATTCTATAATGGAAGCCCCGCCATAACTGTTAACTGTTTAGGAAAAGGCAAAGTGTACTATATTGGTTGCGATCTGGATCAACCAGCGTTGAGAAATTTAGTACAATATATTAACAACAACTCCGGGGTTGCTCCGGTATTACCCTACCCCATCTCGGGAGTGGAAATAATTAAAAAAGAAAATCAAGGCCGTCAGTTCTTAATGGTTTTAAATCATAATTCCCGGGAAGTTATAATTAATTTGAACGGTGAATATACAAATTTAATTACAAATCAATTGGTTAAATCCTATTTAAATTTACCCGCATACGGGGTCGGAGTATTAAGTTGCTGATTCTTTTGGTGCCCCTGTTACTATGGTTTGCCTTTGAAAATGCATAGAGGAGAAAAAAGGCTAACGTAGAATGTAAAAAGTGTATTTACGTAAGTGGGGTTGTAAAAATGGAACTTTTTCAAAAAACGACGGTCAACACAGACATACTTAATAGCATTTTAGATTGTTTCGGCGATATTACCGGTATTATTGGAGAATTTTGCGTAAATAACCAGGAAGAACTTATTTATAGTAGTAAAATCGAGTGTATTTTTTGTCATCATATACGAAAAAATCCTGTTATTGATCAAAGATGCAGAGCATGTGACAAATCGGCCTTGGATATCGTTGAAAAGAAAAAAGGAATTCATATATATCAGTGCCACTTAGGTTTTTGGGAGGCGATTGTTCCGCTTTTTCAAATAATGTTATCTCAGGGTATTTTATTTTCGGTCATATCAAAGATGATGCGTATATCGATGAAAACTGGAAACGATAGAACGGGAACTTGTTGCCTGCGGCTTTAAGGAGAAGGATATTGAAATCGCTAGGGATTTATATTTTAATACCGGAGTTGCCGACGGACGGAAGACTATTGAATCTTCCGCCAAGCTGCTGGATATAATCGCCAATTATATATCAAATACCAAAATAATTTTTGTCAAAGGTGTTGATACGGTAGAAAAAATTAAAACTTATATTGAAATGAATTACCAGAAGACGGTAAGTGTAAAAGACTTAGCCGATTTAGTAGAAGTAAGCAAATCTTATTTATGTTATATTTTTAAAAAAGAGACCGGAAAGACGATAACTGATTATTATAATGAAATCCGTATTCGCGAGGCTGAAAAATTTTTACAGGAGACAAATAGGTCTGTTAAGCAAATTTGCTCCGAGATTGGTTTTACCGACCAGAACTACTTTAGCAGGCTTTTTAAGAAAGTGGTCGGAATCAGTCCGTTACAATATAGGAAACAGCGCTGAAAGAATATTAAATTGCAGTTTCATACAACTAATTTCTTATACCATACCCGTTACCCGTTAATACGGGTATTTTTTTTAGCATATCGATATTCAGTGCTATAAATTGGATTTAAGTCTATAGAACGAGGATATTCCCAGAATTATAATATTACTAGGATGAGTCTTCCAATTGGGTATATCACATATTAAATTCCTCTTAATTATTCTATGAAACAGCCGGTATAATTTAAATTTCTACACTATTTTTTTGAATCATTCTGCAAACGTAATCAGAATTGACGCAATCGATAACAATAGCAAATATATCAATGTTTTCATGGGAACGGCCGGACTCGAGGCAATATTAGCTAGGCCTTAAAAGGCAAAAGTGAAGCACTTAATAAAGATATTGGAATCGATTTTTTCGGTGGCCAATGAATTTATGTGTGTCCGGGGATATTTCGAAGAAGGTTATTCCGGGGATCACCTTCTGGGCAGTTATTTCAGCCAGCTGTACGATATGATGGACATTAAGTATCCTC
>JAEZCE010000093.1 GCA_023429995.1 Bacillota bacterium
CTTGAATAAACTTGCGGCGTCAAAAGCAAGCAGTACTAGGAGCGATTGAACGAGAACCGGAGGTGTACGCGCCTTCTTCGAAGGCGAGATGTACACTGAGGATCGGAGTGATTGAGTAACGACGTAATGCGCAGCTTTTCACGTCGCACCCAACCAAACCGGCAATTCTCTCACCCTATCGTTCTTCTTTTCTTTATATCTTCTTCCTGAGTTACCTTTATAATCAGAAATTTTTATAATAATTTCTAAAGGAAATTGAGGTTTAGAAAAGAATTTTTATATAGATCACCGGTTTGATTGATAAACAAAAGTTAGTGAGGGTAAATTGGGAAAGAAAATCACAGTTTTACTCTTTTTGTTGTTTGGTGTGATCACGGTATATTTAATCTTATTACTGAACGGCCTCCTCCAAAATGTTGCGCAGGGCTTTGTCCTAAGGACGCATTTTCCCTCAGAAAAAAATTCCCGTATAGCCTTTATCTTCCAAAACAATAACGGATCCTTTTGGCAAGAAGTCACCCGGGGCGCCGCCAAAGCCAGTAAAGGCCAAAAAGTCCATCTTAGTTTTTTTGAATCCGTCCACGGGCAAGAATTTCAGTTGGCCGACTATTTACGCTTGGCTACCTTGGCGAAATATGACGGAATCATTATTCATGCCGAGGATGAACGGATTGCCCCTCTAATCCAGGAGGCCTGGCTTTCCCATATTCCAACGATTGTGGTGGCCTCCGATTTGCCTGATTCAGGGCGCATTGGTTATGTGGGAACCAATAATTACCGCGCCGGTTATGTGGTGGGCAAAACTTTAATGCGGAAAATTCACAGCCGTGGCAACCGCCGTTTTGCAGTGATTACCCCCTTGCTTGGCGGTGATATGCAAACTTCCGTGGCCGAATCACTGAAAATATTCGGTTTCCGGGAAGCAATCAGTTCCAAAGGAACCAATATTCCTGTTTGGGAAAAGTGTGAGCCCACTTTGGTTGACTCCATCAAAGTTGTTCGCAATCTAATGGATAAACATCCCGATTTGGATGGTATTTATGCCACATATGCCGAAGGGACGCTGGCGGCGGCAAGGGTGATGATGGAAAAAAATCTGACTCACAAGATACACATCATTGGTCATGGGGACTTGCCGGAAATCAGAAGGTATATAACATCCGGGGTTATTGATGCTTCGGTGGTTGAATATCCATACCAGATTGGGTATAACGCGGTTACCGGGATGCTTGGTTATTTAAGGGAAAATAAAGTCAATATTTCAAATAATATTGATGTTATTATGCTGGACCAAACGAACTTGGGAAACTTCCAAAATATCGAGGAATCGCACCATGGAATCCAATATTAATTTACAATTGGGGAAGCCTTTTTCGATTCGCTGGAAGATGATTATTCATTTTCTGGTGTTTATGGTTTTAATTATTTTTATTGCGATTTATTTGAATTTGGCCCTGAAAATGTCCGCCCGTTTTTTTGCGGCCCTCCTGGATGATTCGAAAAATCTGGAAACCATAAGCCGGAAAATATACGCGGTCAAGTATTATACGGATAACTATTTAGCCGACGGCAATTACTTAAGTCTGGATAAATGCCTGGCTGCCAATACCGAACTCCAGGAAGCAGTGGACAATCTTTCGGAACACCTTGGCGGAATTGACAATGAAGAGAAGTATTACCGTTATTTGGATCTTTCAAAATATTTGGCCAGCATCAATCAATTTTCTCAAATGACCGTGACGGCCCGCAGGGATAACCGGATGGAACGGGCCTACGAAACGGATTATAAAATGAGTGAAGCGGTTGATTTAACCAGCAAATATATCCGCAGTCTGATAAGTCAAAACACAACCTGGGGCCGGGAACGATATAAAATCATCAGCCGGCAGACTAAGAAAATCGAATATACCGCCTACTTGTTGGCGATAGTTATTGGGCTGCTCAGCATTACTTTTTGTATTGATTTTTCAATGGGCATTACCCAGCCTTTGGAACAGATTGCTAAAAACGCCGCCGAAATCAGTAAAGGTAATTTTAAGGTCGGCGCGGTGTTTTCTGAATCCAATGATGAATTGCAAATTATTACCCGCGCGTTTAACCGGATGTCCCGCAACATCAATGAGCTGTTTCATGAAATTCAGGAAAAGGCCAAATTAGAGCGGCAGTTGAAAGAGGAGAAAATGAGAAATCTGGAGGTTACCAACCTGCTTCGGGAGTCGGAAATTCAAATGTTGCAGGCGCAAATGAATCCCCATTTCTTATACAATACTTTAAATGCCATATCTCAAGTAGCTATTTTGGAAGACGCCAATGAAACCGGAGATTTAATCAAAGCAGTCGCCCGTTTGTTGCGGTACAATCTCCGTTCGCTCGATAGACCGGTAACAGTCCAGGATGAGGTTGATAACATCAAAGAATATATTTATATTATGGGAGTGCGTTATGGCGAGTCAATTCATTGTGAGCTTTCCATAGCGGGTAATTTGACAAAATACCTCATCCCATGCCTGGTTTTTCAGCCTTTGATTGAAAACGCGTATCTTCATGGCGTGGCCGGTTTGAAAGAACGGAAAGGCCAGATTCATGTGGCCATCCGGGATGAAGGAGAACGGCTTCATGTAATCATAGGCGATAATGGTGTCGGTATTCCGCCGGATAAAATGAAACGCGTGTTGGCGCAGGATAGTATGGAAGTGCATGTTCCTCAGGGGAATACGTCCCAGTCCGATTCCAGCGGAATAGGCCTTGGGAATATTCGTAAAAGGCTCCGGCTTTTTTACGGACGGGATGATTTATTGACCATTGTCAGCAGGCCGGGTGAAGGAACTCAAGTGGAGCTGAAACTGCCGTTAATTGAGGAGGAAAGGCCGCATGTACAGTTTAATGATTGTGGATGATGAACCGATTGTTCTTCGCGCCATATCTCATGTAATTGAAACCAATTGCCCGGAAATTCAAGTGGTGGCAAAAACCGGCAGCGGGATCGATGCGGTATCCTTGGCCCTTCGCGAAAAGCCGGATATTGTTTTTATGGATATCGAATTAACCGGGCTGAATGGCTTGGAAGCAATATCGGAAATTAAAAAATCGTTGCCTGAGACGATATTTGTGATTATTTCCGCCTATGATAATTTTCATTATGCCCAGCAAAGTATAGCCTTGGGGGTTGTGGATTATTTGCTGAAACCGGTATCCAAGGATGATTTGGTGACGATTTTGGCTAAAGCCATAGTCAGACTGGAGGAACAAAGAGGAAGGGCGCGGGAACAATTGGAATTACGGGATAAATTATCAAGAATGCGTCCTTTTTTGGAAGAAGATTTGTTTTTTTCGTTGTTATATCCGAGTATTGCAATGCATCCGTTGATGGAATATCCTCAATTGCTGGATTTAAAGGTTAAGTTGGGACAGGCGGTGGAAATTTATGCCATTGACCGTAAACGACTGACGGAGAACTTCGAAGATTATAAGCAGTTTGTCCGGAGCCATTTAAAGAACACCAATAATGTCAGGGATATTTTGTTAAGCCCGCTGATTGGCCGAACGGCTTTAATCTTAATCGGATACGATTCAATGCCCGGTTCTCAAATGGAGACTTGGAACCTGCTCAATAAAAAATTAAAAAGCAATATCGGTTTGGACGCGGGTATCATTTTAGGAGGGGTATACGAAGGATTTGAAGGAATGATTCAATCTTTTAAGGAATTGCGACAATCAACCCAGCTCCATTCCTATCCCGCCGGTGTCTATTTTCTTGGAGAAGTTCCCAGTGTTTCACACCAGGACTTTTCAATTCCCTGGGTCGTTGAGCAAGAATTTTTTGATGCGGCCAAGTCAGGTCAAGAGGAATTGGCCGGAGTTATTTTTAAAGATTTGTTTCGATTAGTGACACAGGCATTACAAGGAGATTTCCAGTCGCAAAAAGATTATTTTCATGGCATTGTTGCAGTTTTGTTCCGGGTGTTTTATGAAAATGCCCCGGCTGAATCGAAACAATCATTAAATGGCAACCAATATATTCAAAAAATCAATCACACCAGTGATTTGAATGAACTGGAATTGGTAATGGACAATATTGTAAAAGGATTCATCGCTGAAATTCAAAACAAGGAAAGTGCTGAGAACAACCCTGAGATCAGAGCGGCTATTGAATATATGATGCAAAATTATGATAAGGAGTTGACACTGGCGGATGTGGCTGCAGCCGCTGCAATCAGCCCCAATTATCTGAGTAAATTATTCAAAGAGTACCGCAATCAAACCGTAATGGATTTTTTGGAGCGGATCCGCATCGAAAAAGCTTTAAAATTGTTGAAGGAATCCAGCTTTTCCATTAAGGAAATCGCAATGCAAACCGGATACAGGGACCCCAATTATTTTAGTAAAGTATTTAAAAAAGTTACGAATTTACCCCCCACAGCTGTTAGGGGATAGGTTTTTGATTATCTATCCTAAGATATTTTCGGCGGAGGATTGTGGATGCTAAAATTTATTAAGACCAACTGGGTCCTGGTAACAGCATTGTTATTGTTAATCATTTTGTCAATCCCGCTTCTTTACTTCGGGAATTTGTTGAAGATGATGAGCAGCCAAAATAAGGCCTCTTTTGGCTCCTCCCAAACCCAGCCGTTAGATATTGGAGTTTGTTTCAATAGTCTCATGGAAGCCCGGTGGAACAAAGAATGGGCGGTTATGGAAGATACCGCTGGGCGCCAACGGCTTTCAATCGGTTTAAAGGTTGCCCACCATTCCCTCTTACGGCAAATCAGTCAAATTAACGACCTATTAGCCCGGGGTATTAAGGTTTTAATTCTGAATCCCGTAAGCCAAAAGGGATTGGAAGATGTTTTGGAAGAAGCCCGGAGTAAGGGAGTTAAAATTATTTTCTATGATGAAATGACGGCCGGCCCAGGTGATTTGTTTCTTGGCGTCGATTACCGGGACATGGGACGGATTCAGGCCAAAACTTTATTGGAAAAGGCAGGACCGGGTAATTATTTGGTATTCAAAGGTCCCGGGAATAGTTATCACTCGGAGATGCTTTATAGTGGCCAGCAGGAAATTTTAAAGAAGAAAAACGAGGTCGGCGCTGATATATTATCCGTGAATGCCCTTAATCATTGGTCGGCGGATGAAGCGGTCACTAAAATCAGGGCTACTATTGCCCATCAGAAATTACAGGGAATTTTGATACCGGAAGATTTGATTGCCGAATCCGTCGTTAATTTTTACAGGGAACAAAAATCCCCCCTTCCATTCATAACCGGCGCCGGTGCCGAATTCACGGCATGTCAAAGAATATTGCGCCGGGAACAATTGATGACAGTGGCTTGGAATATACCTGAGCTGGCAAAAACGGCTATTGTCTCAGCAAATCGCTTCATTCAAAAGAAAAAGAGCTTTGGGTCAACGATGACATTCGGGAATCGTAAGCTTCCGGCTTATATATGCCCTGTTTATTTCGTGGATTCTACGAATCTTCAATCAGTTCTTGTTCATAAGTTGAAACTTTATACTACTGCTGATTTGACAACCATAGGGAATATAAAATGATTTTAAAATACCCTTTTTTTTATTAAGAAACCGATCTTCCAGTGAGTGAAGAAAAAATTACAGAGGGATTTACTTAGATAGCGTGGAATAAAACGCCGTATTATCGTGAAAGACGAAACAATGAGGCATAGCTCGATGGTAAGTAATACAAACCAATGGTGATAACAATGAGGCTTAAAAGATATTTTTTCCATTCGCTTTTCATCCTGTTGATGGGTTTCATTTTATTGGGGAGCACTTTAGCTCAAAACAATAAAAATAAAGTAGAGATTTTTAGTTGGTGGACCGGTGGCGGGGAAGAGGAAAGCTTACAGGCGCTTCTGAAAATTTTTCAGCAAAAATATCCTCAGATTGAAGTAATCAATGCGACAGTCGAGGGCGGAGCGGGAATTAATGCGAAAGCGGCATTGCGGACCCGGATGGTTGGGGGGAATCCCCCTGATTCTTTTCAGGTTCACGGAGGAGCCGAATTAATCGATTCTTATGTTAAAACGGGGATGATGGAACCGGTCACCCGTTATTTAGATGCTTGGGGAGTTCGCGGTAAATTTAACCGGCAAGTACTGGATATGTGCAGTTATAAAGGGGAAATATACTCAATCCCGTTGGATGTTCAACGGGGTAATGTATTGTGGTATAACAAAAATATTTTACGGAAATACAAAATCGCACCGCCCAAAACCATACCCGAGCTTTTGAGCGCCTGTCAAAAGCTGACCCAATACGGGATTATTCCACTTTCGCTCGGAGACAAAAATAAGTGGGAGGCCACCCACCTTTTTGAAACGATCTTAGTTGCCAGAATGGGTCCGTTAAAATATAACGGTTTGTGGAGAAACCAGACGTCATTTAATGATCCCGATATTAACGGCGCTTTTAGAGATTTAAACCAGTTGATTCGGTATGTGAATAAGGATCATTCGACTTTAACCTGGCAAGATGCAACCAGATTGGTTGCCAGTGGAAAAGCTGCCTTCAACATCATGGGTGATTGGGCGGAAGGATATTTTAAAACACTGGGAGGAGTGCCGGGAAAGAGTTTTGGATGGGTGCCCCTGGGGAATAACTTTATGGTCATAACCGATTCTTTTGGCTTGCCCAAAGGGGCGCCTCATCGTAAGGGAGCTCTTGCTTGGCTGGCGATCATTTCCTCTGTGGAGGGACAGGATACTTTTAATTTGGTGAAGGGATCCATTCCAGCCCGAATCGATGTGAACCGTCAGCTTTTTGACCCTTATCAGCAGCAGTCCATGGATGATTTTGTCAAGCTTATCTTGACTCCATCCCTCGTTCATGGTTCTGCTGCGCCTCAAGGATTTTCCGATGCTTTGGATGACTTGGTGAATACCTTTATTTATGACGGAAACTTTAAAAAAGCTAATCGAAGTTTGCGCCAGATTGTTTCGGATTATCTTGAATGATTGAAGATGTTAGCGGTTAATCCTTGAGAGGCATCGGCTGGGGGCATCCTATTTTCAAAATAATGAGATGGAATGTCCTGGGACCTTTCTTATATGCTTGCTTTCAAAAAAAACCTGCCGTGTCTGGGGACAATTGGCAATAGGTGTTTTTCTGCAAACGCTTCATTCTCCCTTCAATATCCTACTTGTTATAATAATACCAAGGAAATCCAAATATTGGCATCCGTCTCGTCAAGAGAAATTCCATTTGCACCTAAACTAGTTTGGCGATTTAGCCGATTGAATAACTAACGCGCTGTTAACCCTAAGGAGGATAGTTTGGATTCGAAAAAATTTCAAACTTTTTGTGATTGTTTTTTTGAAGCTGTTTACAAAGTGGCTGTAACTATCCCTGGACTTGAAATGTCTACGGATGGGGAAAACGTTATTCATGAGAAAACGTATACAGCGATTGTCGGCGTGGTGGGGTTTAATATCGGCAGGGTTCATATAAAGATGAACGAATCATTGATCAATGAAATTTACCAGCTTGTTAATGGTGAAATGGCCTTCGATGAAAGAGATTTATGTTTTTATCTTGCAGAATTCACCAATATGGTTGCAGGTAACGGAATTACCCGATTAAATAAGTTATATAAAGGAATTAATTTAAGACTCACTCCACCGGCTGTTTTTATAGGTGATGCCCTGGAGATTTCGACATCCCCCAAAGTTTTGGCCTTAGAGCAATTTTTTTATACCCCGTCAGGATCGATTCAGATCCAAGTGGGTTTTGAGGGAAAATAAATAGCTCAGAACCTATTCTTGTTATCATTTTTGAAAACCGGCATCCATGGACCGGGAAGCCCAATGGTTATAATTTTTTTATGACAAAATTAGGGGATTTAGCTTTCAACTGTTAAAAGAAAGACTGAAAAAGCCGATAAAATGAATAGAGGGCAAGTAATCTCACAGGAGGATGTGATTCGATATGGAAGAGAACGGAATCGCGCTAAATAAAGGATGATACCACTTAACGAACTTCAATTTGAAAGATTCCGCACCTTGATCTATGAAAATTGTGGGATTCAACCCAAAAAAGAAATGATTGAAGGCAAGCTGGATAAATTGCTGCGAAAAAACAGCTTGGATTCGTATGAAGATTATTATCGACTCTTAACTACCGAAGCCAGTAAAGATATTTGGTCGGAATTTGTCGATGAAATCACCGTCCATATGTCGAGTTTTTTTCGGGAGAATAATCATTTTGAATTTATTCGTAGTCAAATGCGGCTAATATTCGAAAAGAATCCGCGGATATTGAAAAATAATGAGATTAAGTTATGGAGTGCAGGTTGTTCAACGGGTGAGGAACCTTATACTTTGGCAATGGTGTTGAAAGAATGGTTGCCCCCGGAAATTGCAATTAAAATTCTAGCGACCGATATTAGTAAAAAAACGATGGCTGCTGCTCAAAGAGGGTTGTATCCTGCCGCCATCAAAAAGGATATGGATCCTTATTATTTAATGGAGTATTTTAACCGAATCGAAGAAGATTATGAAATAAAACCGGAGATCAAGGCATTCATTACATTCCGGTTATTTAATTTGATGGAGCCGTTTCCTTTTCAAGATACTTTTGATATTATTTTCTGCCGCAATGTAATGATTTATTTTAACGCTGAGGTTCAACAAAAACTGGTGCAAAAGTTTCATAATGTGTTAACCCCGGGAGGACTTTTACTCATTGGACATTCTGAGAGCTTGCTGAATAAACAAACCGGTTTTCAATATTTACAACCAACCGTATATTTGAAACAAGGTAAATGATTGATTTCCCATTTCGACCTGGGAGAAAAGCATTCTTTAACAGTGGGAGTGGTGAAGTTTTGGTATACAGAATCAATGATGTCATAAGAGAAGATTGGTATGGTAACCATGGAAACAAAAATTAAAGTTTTAATTGTCGATGATGCCGCAATGGTTAGAAGAATTTTTGCCCAGCAGCTGGCAAAGGATCCTGAGCTAGAAGTCGTAGGAGAAGCGGCGGATGCTTTTATAGCCCGGGAAAAAATTACTGAACTTAAGCCGGATGTAATATTACTTGATATTGAGATGCCACAGATGGATGGGCTGACTTTCCTGGAACAAATTATGATCAACTGTCCGATGCCGGTTATTATCGTCAGTTCACTGGCTAAAGAAGGCGGGCCTATAGCCTTACGGGCATTAGAATTGGGAGCAGCTGATGTCATTGCCAAACCGGGCTCTTCCTATTCGGTAAAAGAAATGAGTGAGCAGTTGATTGAGAAAATTAAAGCTGTAACTCATGTTAAAAAATATTCCAATTTTTTGGATGTTGCGGCGAGTTCAGTGTTAACCTTGCCGGATGGAAGAGGGGCGCGCGAATTACCGATTATTGCCATTGGGGCAGCCACTGGCGGGCCGGAAGCTATTACTTCAATTTTAACAAAATTACCGAAAGAAATGCCGCCTATATTGATTGTCCAACATATGCCCCCTCATTTTACGAAAGCTTTTGCTGAAAAGCTCAATGATATATGCGCTTTGGAAGTCAAAGAAGCAGAACATCATGAACCATTGGCTTCGGGCAAGGTTCTTTTTGCTCCTGGAAACAAGCATATGGTTTTACAACGGAATAAAGATGGATATATTGTTGCCGTGAAAGATGGACCGCTGGTATTTCATCAGCGCCCTTCGATCGAAGTATTGTTCCGTTCGGTTGCAATGTATACCGGGAAAGACTCCATGGGGATAATATTAACCGGAATGGGTAAAGATGGGGCTCAAGGGTTGCTGGATATGAGAAATGCCGGAGCTTTAACGATTGCTCAAGATGAAGATAGCAGTGCGGTTTTTGGTTTAGCAAAAGAAGCTATTTCTGTAAATGCTGCAGTAAAAGTGGTTCCGCTCTCCAAAATCCCGGAAATCATCATCAATAGTTTATAATGCAAAAGTCTTTTTTTGCCGACAGCAATTACATTGAAATGTAGTTCACTAGGGGCGGTTATACATACCAGCAGATAAAGAGCTTAAAATGGCAGGAATGGATTATTGAAATGTCGAAATCCAATTATAAAGCGATAAAGCGGGCTATACCAAATAAGTCAAAAGGCAGACAAATATGGAAAAGAAGATTAAGGTACTCATTGTGGATGATTCCGCCATGGTCCGCAAAGTATTTAGCGAGCAACTTGCCAAGGATTCGGAGATAGAAGTCGTGGGTACTGCTCCTGATCCTTATATTGGAAGAGATAAAATTGTTTATCTGCATCCCGATGTTTTGATCCTTGATATTGAAATGCCGCGGATGGATGGATTAACCTTTTTAGAGAAATTGATGAGGTATTATCCAATGCCGGTTATTATCGTGAGTTCGCTAGCCAAGGAAGGCTGTGAAGTTGCCCTAAAGGCGCTGGAATTGGGAGCAATCGAGGTAATGGCCAAACCTGGCGCTGCCTATTCGGTACAGGATATGAGTGAGCAATTGATCGAAAAAATTAAAGCTGTCGCCCAGGTCAAGAAATTTAAGCGGGAATCATTGACGGTTGCGGCGGCTAGGCCGGTAAATTTAACTCAATTTAAAACAACGGAGCGGATTATTGCTATTGGCGCTTCTACAGGAGGAACCGAGGCCATTAAGGATGTTTTAATTAATTTGCCGGCAGAAATCCCTCCGATTCTTATTGTACAGCATATGCCGGAACATTTCACCAAATCCTATGCGGAACGATTGAACACGCTTTGTAAATTTGAAGTCAAAGAAGCTGTTGATGGTGAGTGGGCTACTCCCGGCAAAGCTCTAATTGCTCCGGGCAACAAACATATGGTGCTAAAACGAAGCGGGGCCAGGTATTATGTTGAAGTGAAAGACGGCCCCTTGGTATACCATCAAAGGCCATCGGTGGAAGTTTTGTTCTCTTCGGTTGCTAAATATGCCGGACCTAATGCGGCAGGTATTCTATTAACCGGTATGGGCAGGGATGGAGCGAATGGTTTGCTGGAAATGAAAAATGCGGGGGCTTTTACCATCGCTCAGGATGAAAATAGTTGCATCGTATATGGAATGCCTAAGGAGGCTGTGGCGCTTGGAGCGGCTATACGTGTCGTTTCTTTGGAAAATATCCCCCAAAACCTCATGGAAGTGTTGTAAGAATCTTCATATTAAATAACCATCATAGTGGAGCGTGTGAAACTTGATTAATCAGCAACTGACACAACCTTATTTTGATAGTGCGCAAACTGTATTGCAGGATATGGCTGCAGTCAAAATCGAACCCGGGGGTTATTTTTATCCCGATCATAACGACATTCTATCGTATGGAGTTGCCAGTATTATCACGTTTATGGGCAAAATAAAGGGGCGTTTGCTTATTGATATGGATCCCGAGCTTGCGCTGGAAATTGCTCGAAATATCAATGATGAGCAATTTGACAGTACAAAGGAATTCATGGTGCTAACGACAATATCGGAAGTTAATAATGTAATCGCCGGTAAAGCAAATACTATTTTAAATAATAGTTTCAGCCTTGGTTTGCGCCTGGCGCCACCCATTGTTTTTACAGGAAAGAAACCGATTGTTTGTATTCCTAAAATTAATTCGGAATCTATTGATTGTTATTCAAAACATGGCCGGTTACGGATCAATGTCGCTTTTGAAGGCGGTGCTACAACTAAATGAATACAGCCTATATAAATCCCTTTTTAGAAGCTCTGATCAAGGTTTTAGAACAATTTGGGATTGCCGGTGTGGAGATCGGCAATATGGAGAAAAAAGAACGGACGCAAGTAACATTGGATGTAACGGCCATTGTCGGGTTAGTAGGCGATATCAAGGGAAATGTAGCCTATTCCTTTTCACAGGAAACAGCGAAACAATTGCTTTCTTCGATGGCGCCGGGAATGGCTGTCGATGATTTTGATATGATGGCTCTCAGCGCGATTGGTGAATTATCGAATATGACAACCGGAAAAGCCTCGATTTTATTATCCAATATCGGTGTCAATATTGATATATCGCCACCCTCAATTGTTGTCGGTGAGGAAATTTATTTCATTATCAGTCCGGTTCAGAGTATCGCGGTGAATATCAATACTCCGGCCGGACGAATTGAAGTCAATATTGAGATTGAATAAAGGCAAAGGTTAAAGGTGAATCGTTAATTTCAGATGGGAATTGGCAGTAAGCCAATGGCTCCATAATGAGATTAGTTGCAGCAATACACTGAAAATAAGACCAGCTGTAATACTGGCGACAAAAGAGGTGCGGAACTCAACTTGATCGGCTTCATTTTTATACATTCCGGCAACGATCCGGATTAAAATTAGGGTCACGAGGGCCACACCAAAGAGAGTTACCAGTAAATAAAACTTGCTAATCCGTTCACAGTATCCGTACAAGCTTTGGGATAAAAAGAAAATGAAGGATGAGATTACCCCTTGAAATAAATTTTTAAAATAACTCCGGGTATTAATTTTTCGCATCAAAACCGGTAAAATGATTAAAATAACAATAAAAAGCAAAGTGCCGGTGGAAATACCCCAAAACATGTCTTTATAAACGATATTGTTGGCTTTGGAAATATAAGAATTGAAAATTTTTAGGGGTTTATCAAAAATATGATTGTAATATTGGATTCCACCAAGGATTCCTGCAGTAATAACCAGGAGTACAAAAAACAGGACGATTTTTTTAAATTTGGAATTTTTAGTCATCGCAAAAGCCTCCTGAAATTGGTTTGAATTACAATATTTATATCATTTAATACGGCTTTTCCGTTTGAAATCTTTAGTAGAAAATTGGAAACAACCAGAAGTAAAAAGATGGGGTTGAATTTATAAGTTTATCCAAATATAATTAAAGTGCTATTTTGTTTATCAAACCCGTTATTGCCAATTCTTGCAGGAAGGTACACATGAATTTTCATTTATTGTCGAAGGGAATTTTAATTGGAATTCTAATTGCCGCTCCGGTCGGGCCGATTGGTTTCTTGTGTATTAAGCGTACTTTGAATGCGGGAAGGCTTCATGGATTTGTGGCAGGACTTGGAGCGGCTACGGCGGATACAATCTACGGAGCGGTCGCCGGATTCGGATTGACTGCAGTTTCCAATGTGCTGATGTACTATCATGATTGGTTGCGTTTGGGCGGAGGTTTGTTCCTTTGCGGACTTGGAATGGTTAGTTTCTTTTCTAAACCAGCTGTTGCCCCTGAGAATTTTGGCGGTAAAAGTTTAGTAGGGGTTTATTTTTCAACATTTTTCCTTACTTTGGCGAACCCTTTGACGATGCTGGCCTTTACAGCTATTTTTGCCGGTCTTGGTGTCGGGAATGGTCTGATTCAACCGGAGCATAGGCGGAGCGACGGGGCAACAGAAATGTTGGTTTCGGGAGTTTTTCTAGGGTCCGTGCTTTGGTGGCTGTTTTTAAGTATGCTGGTGGGCGGGTTTCGTTCGAAGTTTAATTACCGGAAATTATTATGGGTTAACCGGATCTCCGGTATTGTCATTTGCGGTTTTGGTTTAGTCGTGTTATGTTTTACAAAAGGGTAATGACATTAGATTTTTGAAGTAAAACAAAAACGGGTGGGCGACATCGTCCCATCCGTTTTTGTTTATTAGAAGATATAGAGCTTTTGTGAACGCTGCGCCTTTGTCGCTAATAATTGTCTGCGGGTGCACGGATAACGTTTATTTCTATCAATAGGTGTTATTTGAATTTTGGGTTTGGCTCTGATCGGATGCGCCCAATAATTTACTCAAGGCGGCGGTGGCAAGCTCAATTTTACCATATTCTTTGACTTTGCTGAGATCGCGGTCAAGTAAAGATTGAGCGAAATCCTGAGTAATCCCTAACCGACTGGAAAGAGCCTGCGATAGCCGATCTTTACTTAGGGTATCCAGATAGTTCCAATCCTGCACCATGATACTTTCGGCTTCAGCGGGAGTAAGCCCCATAGCAACCATTTTGTTATAGAGATCGCCTTTTAAATTATCTTTTACAGAATTCCAATCCCCGGCAATCATGGCGCTGATTTCGTCTTTGGTCAGGGTTCCTTTCGTCATGGAGCTAACTCTGGAAAGTAAATCATTTTTGGTGACTTGACCATAGGCTTTAAGAAATTTGACATCTCCTGAGGGGGAAGCAATCACCGTTGCATCATCGCCGGTTAATAGCGTATCCACATCACTTAGATTATTATTGCGCAATAAGATCGTTTCCGGAGTCACCATCGCCAGTACGGGTTCGCCGTTGTCATTTTTTACGTTGACCAATCCGGTATCCGGGCTGATACTGGTAATTTTTCCTTTGGAGATCACTAAATCGCTGGCGGCTTTGATCATCCATGCCGCTTCCGCCCGAGTCACCATTTGTTCCGGATGAAATTGGCTTTTGAAACTTTCCGGAAACAGGTTCAATTTGTTGATGATTTCGATGTTTTGAAAAGCCCAATTAGATTTGGTAACATCATTAAAACTTGGAGAGAAGGAATTATATTTTTCTTCGGGTTTCCCAAGTTGAATAATACGGGTCAAATAGGTCGCTGCTTGGGCTCGACTTAGTTGTTGCGCCGGTCTGAATGTCCCGTCTGGAAAAGCCTTCATCACTTTATGCTGGACTGCGGAACTGATAAAGTCTTTGGCCCAATTACCGGTTGTATCGGAAAAGAAGCCTTGATTAGCCGGTTGATAATGAAAAGCTTTGGTGACTAATTTGGCAAATTCAGCCCGGGTAATGGATTGTTCAGGCTTGAAAGTACCATCGGGATAACCGTTGACAATACCTTTCTCAGTTAATGTTTGAATAGGTTTGATAGCCCAGTTGTCGCTGATGTCGGATAAAATTACCCCGGCTTGGGCTTCAATACTGAAAAGAAAAATGAAAATTGATGTGATACAGAGAATCAGATAGGATTTCCGATTGATTAAAAACATGTGCATACTCCTTTCTTCTTTTGTAATACGATATCGATACTAAAAAAGTTAATTTACATAAATCATTAGAAACTGGATTCGCAAAGATGTCCGGGATTCCTTTAAGCAATTGATGGTAAGCTTGGAAAGTACCGAAAGCGATTATGGTTTTCTTCAAGTCGAAACGAGGGAACCGAAAGATAATTACAGGTATTTTTGTGGAAAGTTTGGTATCAATTGTTTTATTTTTGAGGGTCCCAAAAATTTCCAATGACATGATATATAATAAAGATGTTGACATAAGTCGGTAGATAATCTAGTATTTGATTTAATACAGATGTCCGAATTAACTTTTCGGTCGATTACAAGAAATGCAATAGGCAATGAATCGTCACATAATATGGACTATTTATTGATTATGTAGAGGAGGTTAACTGGTGAAAGCGGATTTGGGAAGAACGGAATTTAGAGGTTTAGGATTTTATGTGCCGGAAAGGGTTCTTACCAATTTTGAAATTGAAGAAATGGTAGACACCTCGGACGAATGGATTTATACCCGTACTGGAATTAAAGAGAGGCATATTGTTGCGGAGGACCAGGCTACTTCCGATTTGGCCACGATTGCAGCAGGTAGGGCCCTTGAAAATGCGGGTCTCTCCCCTGTTGAATTGGATTTGATTATTGTGGCAACCGCAACTCCCGATTATCCGATGCCGGCAACGGCTTGTCTCGTCCAACAATCTATCGGAGCTAAAAATGCGGCTGCTTTTGATATTTCGGCGGCTTGTTCTGGTTTTATATACGGCTTGTCAATCGCGGATGCTTATATTAAAAGTGAAGCTTATCAGAATGTACTGTTAATCGGCGCGGAAACATTTTCGCGTTTTATCAATTGGCAGGATCGGAATACTTGTATTCTTTTTGGAGATGGGGCCGGCGCAGTCGTATTGCAACGGAGTAGCGGGAATTCGGGGATCTTAAGTACCTTTCTGGGAGCTGAAGGGGCCGGCGCTGGATTGTTATCCATTCCGGCCGGAGGTTCTAGATTGCCGGCCGGGAAGGAATCCTTTGAAAAGGATCTGCATTTTTTACAAATGAACGGTAAGGAAGTATATAAAGTAGCGGCAGCCGGAATGGCTAAAGCCATTTTATCAGCCCTTGAAAATACCGGTTTGACATTGGAAGATGTGGATTTCATCATCCCTCATCAGGCTAATGTCAGGATTATTGACTCGTTGGCGCAGAAGCTGAATTTAGCCCGGGAAAAAGTTTTTGTAAATCTTACAAAATACGGGAATACTTCTGCGGCCTCAATTCCGATCGCTTTATGTGAAGCGCTCGAAGCTCATAAAATTAAGAAGGACGATGTTGTTGTTCTCGTGAGTTTCGGCGCCGGGTTAACCTGGGGTGCAAGTATTATTCATTGGTAAGATATTTGGTAATTTCAAAAACCGCCAAGAATAATGTTTATTGGAAAAACAGGCTTCTTGGCGGATTGGAGTGTAATCCATGTCGATACATCTAGAAACCAACAAATCAAATCAATCCCAAAAAATTCTCTCGGCGGCCTTTTACTGCATATCAACCAAGGGCTATGCCAACGTGTCCTTACGGGATATCGCCGATAAGGCCGGAGTGGTTTTGAGTCAACTCAATTATTATTATAAAAACAAAGAAGGATTGTTCATAGAGGTTATTAAGGTTGCGATTGGCAAGTATCTGATGGAAATTGAAGCCAATTTGCAAAAGGGAAAAACAGTTCAGGAAAAGATGGCCTGCCTGAGCCAATATTTTCGAGAAATGATCACCAAAGCCCCTGAATTATTCAGGTTGCTTTACGATTTTATCGGAATGGCAATATGGTCCGAGAAGTTTCGAGAATTATTAAAGAAGTTGTTTCAAGAACTCACCGATTTGGTTGATGAGAATATTGTGGTTCATATGGCCCAAAAAGATAGAGACTGCCCTTATTCTTCCAAAGCAATATCGCGAATGATTGTCGGCGCCCTTTTTGGCATCACCCTTCAATCGATACTGGATCCCGAAAAGGAGAATTTATCAGACGCTTTTAAAGTGATTCCGGTTATCTTTCAATAGGGCAACCCATGTTGGTTAGTGGAAAAGGAGACCGTTGCAGTATCTGAACGGCTTGATAGGCGGCACTATTTGAAAAAGTGTCCGATCCCCATATAATAGACGGATTCGAAATTTTCTTTAAAGCTTACGCAAAGAAACAATGGGCCAAGGAGCGTGGGGCTTATAATACCAACGGACAAATCATTTTTCATTCCAGAGTCCGCCCCATGATCATAAATTCCGCCATGTTCGAGCCAAACTCCTAAACAGATATTTGAGTCCAATGGAGTCAGTTTTTTTAAAAGGCCGATGCTTCCCCAAAAATAGTTAGCGCCTTGAAATTCATCAAATCCATAGGCCCCCATCCGGAATAATCCCCCCAACTTATATTGTTGCGGTAAAGGTATATTGTCGGTATTAGAGATTCCGCCGGCAATCCCTGTAAAGAGGGAAATATTCCGTCCTATAGGGCAACTCCACAGCACTCTATTTTCAAAAGTGCCAAAATCACTTGCGCTATTGGGAGTGTCGAAATACCAAATAGCCTTGGAATGGATTGTTAAACCCCGCAAGGGCAGCAGTGGATCGTTAGCTGAACGAAACGTCCATTGGAAATGGGCCGTTTGAACTTCCCCGGTATAATCGGAGTCCAAAGATTCTCCGACAGTAACCCTCGTTCGCTGATACTCTTGAACAAAACCCAAACGGAATTCTGAAAATTCATGGAGGTTGTATCCCAGATCAAAGTTGACCCCATAGTTTAAAATTTGATAATCTGTGATTCGGCTGCCCGAACTGAATAAACTATCATCCACTTTTTTTACAAAAACAGCGGGCGCCACAAACCAGCGGCTATCCGGAAATTGTTTATAGAGTTCAGTCAGGAAACCGGAATTACTGCCCAAATTCAAGTCCAATCTTAACTCGGAGTCGGTTCCGGCCATATTCATGGATATGATTCGTACACCAATCCCATTCTCACTTTGGCTGGAACCGAAGGTCATTTGGAGGTTGGAACGGATAAAGGGAGGTCCGTAAGTCTTTTCCTGGATATAAATCATTAAAACCGGTTCTTCATCCAGAATTGCAAATTCATAGGACAACGATTCGTACAGGCTGGAACCCATGAGAGCGGTTAGTTCTTTTTCGAGCCGGGAAGTATCGACCGGTTCGCCGATATATTTCTGGAAACGGTTTTGAATATCTGTTCTGACTGTTTCAGACGTTGTCACAATTTTAATATGCTGTGGAATTGGCATGTCCGTTATTACACGTTGCTTCCGTTGTTGCAAATACTGTTGCCAGGAAGATTCATCAAGAGCGTACTTGAGAAGGGAGATTCTTTGTTGTTCGACAGCTTGATATCCCAGTGCAATATAATGTTCAGCCGCCCCCCATTGGTAAAGACCCAATTCGGTAATTGTAGGCTCAAGCAAAATATCGGCATGAATAACGGAACGCTTGACATTTTGTCCAGTTACCGTATCTAGGGTTCTGGATATGACGGTACCGATATTTTCAGGCTGATTGTTTGGAAGCGGTGATGCGATATTGACTGCAATGATAACATCGGCTCCCATCTTTTTCACTACGTCAACGGGAACATTGTTAAGGATTCCACCGTCCACCAATAACCGGCCGTTATATTCTACCGGATGAAAAACACCGGGTATTGACATGGTTGCCCGGAGCGCTTTTTCAAGCGAACCGTTTTCCAGCACTACGGATTCACCATTGCGAATGTCGGTGGCAATGCATTTAAAGGGAATCGGAAGATTATTAAAGTTGGTTACCAGGGAATAAGGCAGGGTGATTCGGCTTAAAAGCATGTCGACTTTATAAATATTAAGGCCGCTGGGAAGGGTCAGTTTGCCGTACCGGAGCCCTAAACCTGAAAGGGGATATTCCTGTTCATCTTCTTTTCTGCGAAAATCCATGGAGTCATAAGGGGGAACAGGATTGAACAGACCATTCCAATCGATACGGGTGACCAAATCTTCGATATCTTGGGGGCTCATTCCCATTGAGTAACAAGCGCCTAAAAGACCTCCCATACTGGTCCCCGCGATATAATCAATGGGGATATGATTTTCTTCGAGCCATTTAAGAATTCCAATTTGGGCAAATCCACCGGCTGCGCCGCCTCCAAGGGCTAATCCTATTTTTAAAGAGGGTGTTTCATTACTGGGTAAGGCCATTTCGGCCTGTACATAAGACAGCGCAAATCCATGGATTAAAATAAAAACCAATAACACAGATCTGAGACAGCGGCATAAGCGGTTTTGTTTCATCGTCAAGCACCTTTATGAATCTGGGATTTTTCGATAAATTTGTTTTTCCAATTTCATGGTAATTTGCTTTACAAACAGTGTGACATTTTTGGGGAACTCTTAATCGATCGACGATAAAGATAAACAAATATTGCATCCTTTTTTGTGAAATTCAGGTGATTGTGTCGCAAATTAAAATGATTGGAGGCTGTTACCGGCCTAAATACCCTATGGAATTTCCCCCAAAGGAAACACGAAAGAAGGACAGAAGGGGTATCTGTTATTTCGGCAGAATTCGGATGAATGGCTCGGGTCATAATTTCTTTGTTAGGCTTAAGGAATATCCGCCTGCGTTATATGCAGGATTATGGTCTCCTGAAAAATGGCCATTGGAAACATGCATCCATTTATATCCGAAATTGAAAACCAAATGATCGGTAAGTTGATATCTGAATTTTGGACCCATTCGCCACATAAAATTATAGACTCTCCCATCAGCAGGAAAATCTTCATTATAAAGTATGATACCCACACTTATATCCAAGGTCAGTGATGAATGGAATCCTTGAAATAGGTTATCACGCATCTGCCAAACAGGCCCAATGCCAAAGGCCGAACTGGTAAGTGTTTTTTGATGGTAAAAGATTTCGCCCCAGGCGCGGGTGATTGTAAAACCATAATAAAATGAGAAATGGTCATTGTTGGATGTTTCCTTCAATATATTCAATGAGAGTGTGTCGATTTTTCGATTATCCAGAAGCGGAGTCAAATACTCCAATTCAAATTCGAATTCCGGCGGGGCCTCACAGAACTGGGGAGAATCATTTGCAGTTCCATTGCCAAAAGAATTGAACGGTAAAACGATAATGAAAACAATAGCGATCAAAAAGGCCCAAAACATTTTTTGCATAATGTTCCATCCCCTTTGAAATTGAGTGGATAGTATCAGAATTCTTTGCGGTGGTAAATGGAGGAATACCCCTATTGATGATAGTGGCGACTTAGTTTATAATATTAGGCTGTTTAAAACGATACTTCATTACCTTATGCGCGGGGGTGAAACAATATGCATAGGAAAGGTTTAGTTGATATCCTTTGGAGTCAATAGTATCTCAATATGAGGTAGGCGGGTAATACCTTGGAGATTAAATTCAATCTACAATCAATAGTTTGACGCCATTTTCAGTATAAGAGCGGTGAGCGTCGGTGTTATCAGCCACCAAGTAGCCCATCCCTTTGGTAAGGGTTTGTTTTTTCCCGTTCTTCAGCTCCGATACGAATGATCCATCCAATACAAATAACGCATGTCCCTTTTCACACCAATGATCAGCTAAATATCCCGGGGTATATTCGACAATTCGGATTCGAATGTCGCCTCTTTGGACGGTTTTCCATAAGGCCTTGCCGGTAAACCCGGCGTGCTCTTGGGGAGGGATGTTCTCTAAATCAAATACTTCAAAGGGGATGTTTTTAATTTCCATAAGGGGACTCCTTTAATTCGTGTAATGTCCATCAAGAGTAAGCCGATTCCAATTCAATGGGACAGGTCATTATGCTTCGGACAAATCCGATGGATTAAAAACGGTTGAGCCGATGAGAGCTTTGGATAAATTAGCGCGATGAAGGATGGAGCCGGAAAAATCGGCATGGCTTAAATCGGCGTTGCTAAAATTAACATCATAGGAAGTGATATTCCTAAAATCGGCATGAGATAAATTGGCTCCACTTAGGTCGGTATCGAGAAAGTGGGCGTTTTGGAAGTTGGCGTGCTCAAAATTCCCTCCGGATAGATTGGCTTTATAAAATTCAACGTTTCGGAGATCGGCGTTTTTAAAAATGATTTTTGAGAAAAGTGTATGGTTGGGGTTCACACCGGATAAGTCGGCCCCGATTAAACGGGCGCCCGAAAAAATGGCTCCGGAAAGATAAGCTCCGCTTAAATTGGCCTTTTCAAGATTGGCTCCGCGAAGATTGACGTTGACAAAGTTGACTTTGGAAAGATTTAAACCGATTAACAGCGCGTGGGAAAGATTGGGTTTGATCTCTTCGTTTTCTTCTCGCCATTGATTCCAAATTCTTGGGCCAAGTTTCAGGATTTGTATCAGGTACTGGTTGGGCATGTTGCCACCTCCTGTTAAATTACTCCACACGATGACCATACGATATATTTCCCGGGCTCACGACGATTCCGGGATTGATTGCCGTATTCCGGAAGTTTTTAGCATGGCCCATCAACAATAATAACGTAATATTCTTTTGTTTTTGCAGAATTCCTTTCTTTTTTTGAATTTTTTAAATTAGCCCAACCATCGGGGTTCTTCTTCCGTAATTTAATGTCTTCCGGCAGGATTTTATTTCTGCTTATGGAATAACCTATAGTCTAAGGAAGGGGCATCCATTTTGGCTTCCAAGTATATTACCGTTTCTCAGCTGACATACGCGTTAAAGCGATTAATAGAAGATAATGTTACCCTGGAAGGGGTTTGGGTGCAGGGAGAGATCTCGAACTTTACGAGACACTCCTCGGGGCATCTTTATTTTACGTTGAAAGATGAAGGGGCCTGTTTGAAGTGTGTGATGTTCAAGTCCCAGGCCTGGACTTTGAAGTTTAAGCCATCCGATGGACAAGCGGTATCCGTACAGGGACGGCTTGGAATTTATGAAAAAAGCGGTCAATATCAGTTCTATGTTGAATTGATGGAACCGGCTGGACTCGGCAGTCTTTATCAGGCTTTTGAGAAGCTCAAGACCAAGCTGGAACAGGAAGGGTTGTTTGATCCGAAACGCAAAAAGCCCTTGCCTCCTTTGCCCCAGCAAGTAGGGTTAATCACCTCGCCAACCGGGGCGGCGATTCAGGATATGATTAAAATATTGCACCGCAGGCGGCCAAACCTGGATATTCTAATTATTCCCGCACAGGTTCAGGGGGAAGAGGCGCCGCAAAGTTTAATCAAAGCCCTGAATCAGGCGGAACGGTTTAAAAATCTCGATTTGGTGATTATCGGCAGAGGCGGGGGTTCGCTGGAAGAATTATGGGCTTTTAACGATGAGGCTCTGGCCCGGACGATTGCCGATTTCTCAAAACCCATTATTTCTGCGGTAGGCCACGAAACAGATTTTACGATTGCTGATTTTGTGTCAGACTTACGGGCGCCTACGCCATCGGCTGCGGCGGAACTGGCGGTGCCGGATGAGGGCGCCTTGCATCGAAATTTAAATGTTTTAAAGAAACGGCTTGCCAATGCAATCAGTCAAAAGTTGCAGCGCTACCGCAGAGACTTACAAAGGTTGAAAACGAGCCGGATCTTTGCTGTTCCGCTTCAGGGGATTCATACGCGCCGGCAAGAACTTGACATCCTGCGGGAGCGATCCATTCGGCAGTTAAGACAGGATTTATATATAAAAAGGGAATTATATTGTAAAGCTCTTGGTAAATTGGATGCTTTGAGTCCCTTGGCTACGTTATCCCGTGGCTACTCCATCACCCAAAAGGCTGATGGTGGTTTTGTCAAAGACAGCGACTTGATAGAGATCGGGGAGAAGGTCAAGATTACATTAGCGGCAGGGGTTCTATGCTGTGAAGTGAAAGATAAATATAAGGGGAGCCGAAATGAGTAAGACCAAAGAAGGGAAACCCAGTGAACGTAATTATGAAGAGGCAGTGGCCCGGTTGGAGGAAATTGTCGGGCAGTTGGAGGAAGGTAATCTGCCCTTGGAAACAAGCTTGACTTTGTTTGAAGAGGGGATCGGACTGGCCAAATATTGTTCGGAGAAACTCGATGCCGCAGAGGGCCGCCTGCAGATTTTACTGGGGTTTAACGAACAAGGGCCGCAGATCGGGGATTTTAAATTAAAACCGGAGGAGGAATAACCTTGGTAGTTGTCACGGCGACAAAAGATGTGTTCATCAGGGAGCTTAAGGCGAGGGAGCCGTTAGTTGCCGGGGTCTTTCATCGGGAACGCTATCAAAAGAGCTTTCGCCCGGAACCTCTTTATCAGGCGGTTTACTCTTATTTGCGGCGGCCCGCTAAACGGCTTAGACCGGGGATTTTGTTGTTTTGCTGCGGCGCGGTGGGTGGACAAGAAGAACAGGCTTTGTTGGCTGCTGCTGCTGTAGAGGTTTACCATACCTGGACTTTGGTTCACGACGACATTATTGATAATGACTCCAAAAGGAGGGGACTGCCCACCGTTCATGAGGAGATGCGCTTGGAAGCTTTAACGTGGGGATGTAATGAAATCGACGCTGCCCATATGGGACGGAATATCGCCATTTTGGCAGGGGATTTGCAGCATGCGTGGGCGGTTCGGTTATTACTGGATTCTGCTGAATTAGGCGTAACTCCTCAGGTAATTTTGGATTTGGTGCGACGGATGGAGGATGATTTAACCAACGGGCTGGTGGCGGGGGAGGCCTTGGATGTCTTATTTTCTACCAAACCCATTGGCGCTATGAAGGAAGCCGATGTTTTGGAAATGTTGGAACTTAAAACCGGTGTATTATATGAATTCGCTGCAGTAGCCGGCGCTTCCATCGGCTTAGGGGAAATAAAGGCCGAAAATCATCTGATCGACCGCTTGGGCAGGTTCGCTCGTCGTTGTGGCACGGCTTTTCAACTTCAGGATGATATTTTGGGGATTACGGGCGATGAGCAATTGCTGGGAAAAGCAGTGGGTTCCGATATCCGGGAAGGCAAGCGGACAACCATTGTTTTACATGCCTATCAAAATGCCTCTGCAAGCGAACGGCGTATTCTTGAGGCGACCCTGGGAAATCCCGAGGCGTCCGTTTCAGAAGTGGCTGAAGTTCGCCAAATATTGCTTAAAAATCAAGGGGTTGAGTATACCAATCAATTGGCAAAGTCTATTGTGGCGGAGGCCATGGAGGAGCTATCCCCCCTCCCGCCGTCAATGTACAAAGAATTATTGTTAGCCTGGGCCGGGTATGTGGTGAACCGCGAATTTTAGGAGGAACGCAAATTGGAGTTTCGAGATTTCTTCAAGGAAATTGCCTACAACCATTGTCTATGGGTAGCTCTTTTTGCGTGGTTTGTGGCTTCCGCACTGAAAGTAATTTTTAATTTTATCAAAGAGAAAAAAATTAATTTTAAACGTTTTGTGGGGTCCGGGGGAATGCCCAGCACGCATTCGGCATTAGTGGCCTCCCTAGCCACAGCTGTTGGGATTGAGACCGGATGGAACAGCGCTTATACCGCAACCGCTATAATTCTCGCCTGCATTGTAATGTATGATGCTTCAGGAGTCAGACTGGCGGCCAGTCGGCAAGCGGCCACTCTCAATAAAATTATTGATGAAATGTTTCAGGAGGGTGAATTTCATCCTGAACATCTAAAGGAGTTGCTTGGACATACACCAATTGAAGTTATCGCCGGCGCGACTTTAGGGATCGTGATTGCCGTCATTTGCGCTTAATGGGGATTGATGGGTTAAGGAATTAGATCCTGATGTCAATCGGCTTTTCTTGCCAGGATTTTACCAATGGGCAACAATTATGGTAACAGCTTTTTTTTAGGAACAAAATAAAATATGGTATAATGGAAACAGTGAGGGGATGGTGTAGTATCCTAGTCAGGGTAACCATCTTTGAAGACGGGCCTAAAAATCCGTTGCGGGCACATCGATGAAGTCCCTGGTGCTGGCCGCCGACGCCCAGTCGGGGGTTGGTGCTGGGGGTTAAGGAGATGGGGCGATCTACAATGGCATGTAGGCGTTGACCCCTCTACCGTGGAGGCCCAAGTGCGTGGGGAACCCGGAGCGTTTCATGAAACGAAACGTTCTGAGCGAGAACCACGGCTTGGGGGTAAACCTGCATATGGTACGGGTTTCAGTACTTAGTATCGGTGCAGCGTAGCCTGCCTTGAGCGGGTTGGGAGGATATGGGTATCAAGTTACAAAGCCTCTGCAGGGTGATGTAACTCTCTGCCATTTGAAACCCAATTCCGCAAAAGAGGCTAGATGGTGGCTCGCCCTGCGGAGGAAAACTCCTAGGCTATTCTAAACTTTAGAGTTCTACCGGGGATTGCAGTGTGGACTCAGTGGTAATCCAGTCCCGTATTTGGCGACAAAACGGAAGGATCTTAAAGGGAAACCACCGCGGCGGCGACGCTACGGAGATCCTTGGGAAAACATACTGGACCTAAGCCACAATTTTTACTCGGTAGATACCATTCCCTCCACCATATTGGCATCATAGCCCGAAATGGGCTTTTTTAATGAAAAGGTGATGATAAGATTACTAGTTTGAAACGGGCAATCCGAGTAGGGTTTTTTACATTAATAATTTCTTTTGTAATTTCTTTTCTGTTACAATTTTCTTTAGCTCCGTTGGTTTCAGTGCTGATTTTATTCATTGTGGTGATTACGGGAATTCTATTTGATATTATTGGCACAGCGGTGACTGCCGCAGACGAGACTCCTTTCCATGCAATGGGCGCGGATAAGATCAGCGGCTCCAGGCAGGCGGTAGCCATGATCCGTAACGCCGACAAAGTCGCCAATTTTTGTAATGATGTGGTTGGAGATATTTGCGGTACGATTAGCGGCGCAATCATAGTCGGGGTTGCTTTGGAATTTACCCGCCGTAATTCCTTTTTACCACGGGACATAATAGATGCGTTATCAATTGCTTTGGTGGCGGCCTTTAATGTGGGCGGAAAAGCTTTTGGAAAATCTTATGCGATGGAGAATGCCCATCAAATTGTTTTTACCGTTGGGAAATTATTCGCATATTTTAAATTCTTTAAGGTTGATCCGAAGAAGGATAATCGCCGGAGGGGCAAATCTTATACACGAAAGGCCAGATAGGATAAGATGACCGATCTCCTACATAAAATTCATGGACCGGATGATTTAAAAAAACTTTCCGATGCTCAATTGGTAGAGCTCGCAAGTGAATTGCGCCGTTTTGTACTGGAAACCGTAGCCAAAACCGGCGGTCATTTAGCTCCCAACTTAGGGGTAGTTGAGCTTACTTTAGCCCTGCATGCCGTTTTCGATAGCCCTCGGGATCAAATCGTGTGGGATGTCGGACACCAATCGTACATTCATAAAATATTAACCGGCCGGCTGGGGGAATTTGGAACCCTGCGCCAGTATAATGGTATCAGCGGATTTCCAAGACCGGATGAAAGTGAACATGACGCTTTCGCCGCAGGCCATAGTTCCACATCGATCTCAGCAGCTCTTGGACTTGCAAAAGCCCGTGATTTTTTGGGGATGAAAAACAAGGTCATTGCGGTCATTGGGGACGGTTCTCTCACCGGCGGGATGGTTTTTGAAGCCCTTAATCATTTAGGGCACCTTCAAACCGATTTGATTATCGTCCTAAATGATAATGAAATGTCCATCTCCAAAAATGTGGGAGCTCTTTCCCGGTATTTAAACCGTTTGCGGATGAATCCCCGATTACGCCGGCTTAAATCCGATATCCAGGAATGGATTCAAAAGATTCCGCATGTCGGACAAGCCACTATCCGTTATCTGGAGAAAATCGAAGACAGCCTGAAATTCTTGGTTATTCCCGGCATGTTCTTTGAAGAATTGGGTATTTCTTATCTTGGCCCCATTAACGGCCACGATATCGGTGAACTCAAAATGACGTTAAGAAATGCCTGTGAGCGGGGAGGACCGGTTTTAATCCATGTTTTGACCACCAAAGGGAAAGGTTACCGGTTTGCCGAACAAAACCCCGAAAAATTTCATGGTACCGGACCCTTTGACTTAAAGACCGGTCTGAAATTGGATACGTCGGATAATCGGAGCTTTACCGATATCTTTGGGACGGTAATTTGTGATTTGGCTGCGAAAGATCGCAGGATTATGGCTCTTACGGCGGCCATGACCGATGGAACCGGGCTGATGGGATTTGCAAATCGTTTCCCGGACCGTTTCTTTGATGTCGGTATTGCCGAACAACATGCGGTCACTATGGCAGCCGGCTTGGCCAAAAAAGGCCTGCGCCCGGTGGTAGCGATTTATTCGACTTTTCTGCAACGGGCTTACGATCAAATTATTCATGACGTTTGTTTTCAAAAACTGCCGGTTTTGTTCGTTCTGGACAGGGCCGGACTAGTGGGGGCCGATGGTCCGACTCATCATGGAGTTTTTGATCTGTCTTTTTTACGGCAAATCCCTGGCCTCATCATTATGGCTCCAAGTGAAGAAGGGGAATTGCGGAATATGCTATACACGGCGCTGCAACAGGATGGCCCGGTAGCGATCCGTTACCCCAAATGCGAATGTTTGACTAATTCCGAAGAACAAAGCTATCGTTTACTCCCGGTAGGCAAGGGAGAAATCGTCATTTCAGGTCAGGGAGTGGCCATTATCGCAGTAGGGGCCATGCTCCAAAATGCTATATCTGCCGCATTCCGGCTGAAGAGATCCGGAATTGACTGTACGGTCGCCAATGCCCGTTTTATAAAACCCCTCGATGAAGAGCTTGTTCTTCATCTGGCGGCTACTCACCCCAATATTATTATTGTGGAAGAGAACATTACCGTGGGTGGATACGGTTCAGCGGTTCTGGAATTGCTCGCGGCCCGCCGGATTAAGGATGTGTCTGTTAAACTGCTTGGTATTCCCGATCAATTTATTCCTCAAGGCCCCAGAGAACTTTTACTTCAACAATGCGGACTGGATGTTAACGGTATTTGCCGGGCGGTGAGAGAGTTGAATTTGCCGATGGTCGCCAGAAGAGTCAGAGTGTAGGATGATTTATAATTGATTGTTGACGGTTTTTGACTTTAGGGCTATGATGATTAGGTAATTGTTGCTGAACTAGTAGAGCGTATCGTAAATGAGTAGTTATTTAGAGAACGTTTTACTAGAATGAACTTTGAGGGGGGATCTGGTTTTCAGGTTGACAATTATCCTAAATTGTCAAGAATATGATAGGGATTTTGGCGGTCGCAGCAACCCGCCTCAACAAAACTGGAGGAATTTAAATTGCGTCGTTTTCAATATCGGTTTTCCCCGATTTTTCTGTGTCTAACCTGTCTTTTTATAACCTGTCTTTTTATCTCCAATATCACTGCCGGAAAACTTTCTCTAATCTTAGGGATGACTTTACCCGCGGCTGTCATTGTATTTCCAATTACTTATATATTTGGCGATGTCTTAACCGAAGTCTACGGTTATGAAAGGGCCAGACTTGTCATTTGGATTGGACTTGCTGCTAATTTACTGATGTCCTTGATATTTATGATCACGGTAATGTTGCCTTATCCTCAATTTTGGACTCAGCAGGGCGCTTATGCCGCTGTTTTGGGATTGACTCCCCGGATAGTGGGAGCTTCGATGGTTGGTTATTTTGGGGGGGAGTTTGCCAATTCCTTTGTATTATCGAAAATCAAAGTATTGACCAAGGGACGCTGTTTATGGGTCAGGACCATTGGCTCAACTGTTGTCGGGGAGGCAATCGATACTTTATTATTCATATTCCTTGCTTTTGCCGGTTCATTACCCTGGGGCATATTATTGGGAATGGCTGGGGCGCAGTATATTTGGAAAGTGGGATATGAAATTCTGGCGACGCCCCTTACTTATCGAGTGGTCGGATGGGTTAAATGCCGTGAACAAATCGATACTTTCGATTATCAAACCAACTACAATCCCTTTCATTTGGAGGAGCCCCATGGAACAATATGAATTTGAGGCGTTGGGCAATGCGGTCCGGGTGCCGGCAAGGAAACTTGAAATTTTTCCGAAACCGGAAGGTGTCGAGAAAGTGGTTTTGGAGAGTGATGAGGTGACCAGTTTGTGTCCTGTCACCGGACAACCGGATTGGGAGACGGTTACCATCGAATTTGCTCCTGACGGATATTGTATCGAAAGCAAGAGTTTAAAACTTTATCTCTGGAGTTTTCGGGAAGAAGGCATGTTTTGTGAAGCCATGGCGGCAAAGATTGCTCAGGACATTTTTGAGGTTTGCAAACCCCATTGGTGTATAGTGACGGTTTCCCAAAAGTCCAGAGGCGGCATTAGGATTGCTGCAACAGCAACGCTTGGGGAGAGATTAAAATGTCAATGAGCGCAAACCAGCAACAACGGCAATACCGGTACTTCGATCTCATTTTAGGCCTTTTTGTGGCCATCTTAATCATCAGCAATATCGTTTCCGTGAAAGCGCTCACCATTCCCCTGCCTTTTACGAAAATCCATTTTTCCTTTGATGGCGGGACATTGCTTTTTCCTTTCAGTTATATTTTTGCCGACGTTTTAACCGAAGTCTACGGCTATGAAAAGTCCAGACGGGTCATATGGTCGGGTTTTTTCGGTTTAGCGCTGATGGCGGTGGTGGTCTGGGTTGTCGGGGTGATACCCGCCGATCCTTTGTGGAAATTACAAGGCTCCTACAAAGACCTGTTGATGACTGCGCCCCGGATTGCCATCGCCAGTATAATTGCTTATTTTGCAGGAGAATTCAGCAATAGCATTATTCTTTCCAAAATGAAAATCTGGACTCAGGGCAGGTTTTTATGGGCCCGCACCATTGGGTCGACGGTTGTGGGTGAGTTGGTCGATTCGGCATTGTTTGTATTCATCGCCTTCAGCGGTGTGTGGGAACAGGCATTGTTAATCAATGTTTTGATTTCAAATTACATTTTTAAAACTCTCTATGAGATAGTTGCCACGCCACTTACTTATGGAGTAATCGGCTGGCTTAAGAAGCATGAAAATGAAGATTATTATGATTATCATGCCGATTACAATCCTTTCAGCATCAAATAGACCTTAAATTTCCAACAGGAAAGGCGCCCCATGAATAGAACCTGTCCGTATGTGATACAATAAGATTCTGTAAAAGGAGGTTTTATTTTGATGAAACGTTTTTCTTGGCTGGCTTTAAGTTTAGTGTTATTGTTTTCTGTAACAAGTCTGACGATGGCCGCCGGGGTTCTCGGGGTTGGCGATTTAATGTATACTCCGACCCCGACGACATTGGCTCCGGGCCATGTAGGAGCGGCGGTAAATTTCGCTGAGGATGATTTAAGCTACTTCAATTTGGATTTGGGTGTTGTGAAGGATTTTGAGCTTGGCATAGCGGCTTTCCATTATCCTGATGATACTGACTTTTCGGTTCGGGCTAAGTTCCGTATTCTTGAAGAGAAAAAAGATTCTCCAGGGCTGGCTGTGGGTATTCAAGACCTGGGCAGGGATGATATATCGCCTTACATTGTTCTCTCCAAGAATTTCAAGGACGCCGGCATTGACGGTTATCTGGGGGCCGGCGGAGGATGGTATGACGGTGTTTTCGGAGGTATCAATAAAGCGTTTTATCCCGGGAAGGGCAGCGAACTCAGCCGTGTCGACCTTTATGTGGAAGGAGACTCCCACCGGCTGAATATGGGAACCAAGTTATCTTTTGGTTCCCAGGTAAAGCTCAATTTTGGCCTGGTGGATATGGACCGTTGGATGATGGGAGCAACCTTCCTCTTTAAGTAATACTGACTTCAATAAAAAAAGGCCGACTGGAAAACTCCCAGTCGGCCTTTTTTTATTGGGGGTTATTTTTGGAATCATGGCAGCGAATTTTACGTTATAATGAAAGTAAAACATTATTGGAATTTTAAATGATAAAAAGGAATGATTGACTTGATGGAACCAACCCGCCAATATATCCGAAGGAAGCAACATTACCGGCATCTTCAGGCTGCCCTGGAAAAAGGATTTCGCAGCATGATCCGGTACAAGTTGTGGGTGATTCTGGCCGGAATAGCCATGATGATGATCTTTATTTTGAATAAAATGTACTGGTGGAGCGGGGGGGTGTTTATTTCCAGTGTGGCGCTGCTTGTGATCATTGACTGGAAGCACCGCCGGATTCAAAAAAATCAAAAATGGGCCACCATTTTAACGGATATGAATGATCAAGCGTTGTGGCGTTTTGACAAAAGATGGTCCGCCTTTCCGGATACAGGGGAAGAATTTAAGGACGACGAGCACCCTTATTCATCGGATTTGGACATTTTCGGCAAAGCCTCTCTTTTCCAATGGACCAATAGTGGCCATACTTTTTTAGGCCGTCGGAGGTTGGCGACGCTTTTGACTCAGCCGCCGGAAGGCGCCCAGATCATTGCCCGGCGGCAGCAGGCTATCGGTGAACTTTCCAAAAACCTGAAATGGCGGCAATGGTTTTCGGCTCACGGTATTGTGATGTCTGGGGAAAATCAAGATCCTTCGGAATTAGTGGAATGGGCTAAGAACCTGTTGCCTTTTTATACGAAGAAAGCGGTAATCTTAGGGGTCCGCTCTTTGAGTCTGGTTACTCTGGGGACCTGGTTGATATTCTTGACTACCCGTAAAATACCGATTTATATTCCTGCCGGGTTATTGTTGATACAATACCTATTCCTAAAAATTCATGGAAAGCAACGAAAAAAAATATTGAATACGTTGTTTTATTACCGTAAAAATATAGAGCTTTATCAGGAATTGCTGGCTCATATTGAAAAAAAGAGTTTTACCACCGCTCATTTAAAGAGCATGCAAAAGGGACTGCGGAACCGGCGGGAAGAAACAGCCGGGATTCAACTGCGGCGGCTGGTTAAAATAGCCGATCAGGTAGCTACCCGGGATCATGCCATGTATGGAATTTTCAATACGTTAACCCTGTGGGACTATCATTGCCTCATCGCTTTGGAAAGTTGGAAACAAAAGTCGGGGAGCCATTTAAAAAACTGGCTGGATACAATCGGCGAGCTGGAGGCGCTGTCCAGTTTAGCCACATTGAATTACGATCATCCGGAGTGGGCCGTCCCGGCGATAGTCGAAGATGCTCCGGTTTACACTGCAAAAAGTCTGGGACATCCCTTGCTTCCGGAGGCGGCCCGCAAAGGAAATGCTCTGGAAATTGAAAACGGGGTCAGGGTATTACTGATTACGGGTTCCAACATGTCCGGGAAAAGCACTTATCTACGGACGACCGGTATTAATCTGGTTTTGGCCTATGCCGGAGCCCCGGTCTGCGCCCGGTCTTTGACTTGCTCACGGATGAAGATTTATACCTGTATGCGGGTTAGCGATAACCTGGAGAAGAATATTTCCACCTTTTATGCGGAAATTCTGCGCATTAAAATGATTGTGGAGGCCACTGCCGCGCAAAAAAACGTTTTCTTCCTGCTGGATGAGATCTTTAAGGGCACGAATTCTATCGATCGCCATCTGGGAGCAAAAGTGCTCATTAAGAAATTAGTCGGAAATCAAGCCGCCGGGATGGTTTCCACCCATGATTTGGAACTGGGCGAGCTTGAACAGGAATGTCCCCAGGTAAGAAATTATCATTTTCAAGAATTTTTTCGTGACGGGAAGCTCGATTTTGACTATATGCTACGGCCCGGCATATCGGAAACCAGGAATGCCTTGTATCTGATGCGAGCGGCCGGCATCGAAGTCGAAGAAGAGAATTAAAAAACAATCGTAAAATCTGCCTTTTGATAGTCTTTTTCCCCATAGTAAACTCCATGGACTTTACGGCCGTTTCGGTCCAGCAATGTGATAATCCCGGTTTCCTTCGTGAATCCATGCCCGTGTGGACTGGATTTCGTAGATAAATGAATGGTTAGCAACTCACCGGGGCGAATATCGCCGTAGAGTATTCGTTTGAAGTTTAAGTTATCGGTGAGAACCCAGTCGGTGATGTCGATTTTTTCATTGGTAGGATTGATAAGAGTTATACTTTCACGGTTTTTTGCCGATGGATTGACCAAGGCGGCGACAATCCGAACCGATTCGGCGGATTGGGCGGCTAAAACGTCATCGCCCAGCGGCTCACCGCTGACCTTATCCGTGATAAAGCTTTGGGATTGAAACGCCAAAAATATGGCGACCCATTTTTGAGTGGCCGGAAAATGAAAGAATAATCCTCCGTCTTGCCAGGAACCGTTATCTGCCGCCCATTTCCCCGAATTTCCCTGATTCATATGAATATCATGAATTCCCCGGCCCGGCTCGAACCCGAAATAGGAATCTGATTTTTCCTCAGGTCCCCATGCCGCTCCGAAAGCATAAAGTTCCGCATCGTTCATAGCAATCGCCCAGCGGACATATTTGGCGATTTTTTCATTGAGATCATTATCCGGACCGGGTACCTCCGCCGGTAAAATCTGCATTTTATCGGGTTTAAAGAGGTTCCCCCGGAGAAAATCCAATGCCGGAAATTGATTCACGCCGGCCAGTGATGTCATTCCACCGGTTAGCGCGGATATTTTCCGGATGATGGGGTGATCGAAGTTTTCCTTGCAGTAATACAGCAAATCGGAGGGGGTTGTTTGGGAGCGAATATTGACGGCGATCCGGTAATGAATATTGCTTGGGTCCATACCATGAATTTGAAAATGGGGACTTTGTTTTTCCCCTTCTTTTCCTTCTATGATCTTGCATTTTAGAACCGAATAAGATTTTAAAGGCATAGAGGCCTCCTGTACATATATTTTTCAGTTTCCTTCCGTTATTTATATTTTATCGGCAGCAGGGTTATAACCAAAAAGGAAAATGGCAACCTTCGTCGAAAACAAAAGCTTTGGAATGATTAAATCCCAATTTAGCTTGAAGTTCAAATACAACTGCGACTCAGGAGAGAAGATGCATAATTTATTTATCAACATTTTTATTAAGTTTTTCTTTCTGTTGACTCCGTTTTTCCTGCTTTCCACCTTTCTTTCGATGACCCGGGCTATGGAAATACCGGAAAAAAAGAAGCTGGCTGTTAAAGTGACTTTTTCGGTGATCGTCATTTGCATCATTTTATTTCTTACCGGCGATGTCATCTTTTCATTGTTCGGAATTACCCTGAATTCGTTCCGGATCGGCACCGGGATATTGCTGATGTTGTCAGCCATTGCTCTTGTCCAGGGAACGGATAAAATTCCAACGAAAGACTCCAATGAAGACATTTCCGTGGTACCGCTGGCAATACCGGTTACAGTGGGGCCTGCAACCACCGGAGCCTTATTGGTAATGGGCGTTGAGCTGCAACGTATGTGGGAACGGGTTATTGGAATCAGCGCCCTGTGCCTGGCAATTATCGGTGTCGGGGTGTTGTTGTATCTTAGCGGTGAAATCGAAAAACTCATTAAAAAGCAGGGATTGACCATTATGTGTAAAATTACCGGCCTGGTGCTGGCGGCGCTTTCGGCCCAGATGATCATGAGCGGCGTGCTGGGGTTTTTGGGGAAGAGCTGAGCTCATCGCCTATTGCTGATTCTAGTGGATAGATAAGGGCTTTTCATCAATAACAATTAGTATTCGATACATTAATTTCCCTTAGTATAGCTGGGGGGGGTGCATGTCGAAGACGTACTAATTGTATTTTTTTATGGTAGATTTGATCATTTTCAGGGTTTAAAAATTAAATCTTTTTTAACTAGCAAATCTTTATGAATATTGGACAAGCAGGGAGCAATTGTAACTATCGGGTTACAATTTGGTAATATACTGCTTTTTTATTATATCCTTATTTGGTATAATTAGAAAAGATTATAAAATTTTTTTAAAGGTTGTATGTTTTTTTGCCTTATTTTGATATAAGGTGAATTGAATTAAAAAATGCAAGAATATCAGCCTGCCGTGACTAAAGGCGCGTCAGAATTATTAACTTTTCGCGGCTTTTTTTCATCATTCAGAGAGTGATTTGAATGACCGAACGGGGGTGAGAAAAGGGAGCAATACGGACGGTTTGATTATTATTAACACGACTAATAAGGGGGCATCTTAAGTTGAAAAAAATTTTTTTACTGATTTTTGTGATGATCCTGGTTTGTGGCATGAGTGTGATGGCCGCGCCCAAAACCACGACGATTTCGTTTTGGTTTCAGAGTCAGAACAAATTAATGGACTCCTATTTTGCGGATGCGGTCAAGGCTTTTGAAAAGACCCATTCTCAAATCAAAGTGGAAATCACGACCCTACCTCAGGCTCAAGCCGACCAGGATTTGAAATTAAATGCCGCTTTGCTCAGCGGAACCTATCCGGATGTTCTCTCCGCCATGTTGACTCAAATTGGGACTCGGGGGTCTAAGGGGGATTTTTACCCGCTCGACAAATTTGTTAACAGCTGGAATGAAAAAAGCGACATTTTTGAAAGTGTTTATGATTTAGGAAGATACAAGGGAAAATTGTTCGGATTGGGTTATTACCCCAATCCCGATGTATTGACATACCGAAAGGACTTCTTTAAAGAGGCCGGCCTGGATCCTGAAAAGCCGCCGGCGAACTGGGATGATCTCGCGGCTTATGCCAAAAAGCTTACGGTGCGCGATGATAAAAACAATGTAGTTCGCGCTGGCCTCGATATTCCGGCCCTCAACAGCAGTGCCTTTGTAAAGCAGTTCGCCCGCCAAAACGGCGCACTGGTCATTGATAATAAAAAAGGAAAACCAATGTTGGATGATGCGGCCTTGATCAGTACGTATGAGTACATTATGAATTTAAAAAATGCGCATGTAAGTATTCCTTATGACTACGTGAAGAAAGACACCACTCCTTTTATTTATGGGAAAAGCGCCATGTCATTCCTTCAGCCGAGTCAAGCCATGACCATGCTGGCTAATGACCCTTCTTTGAAAGAAAAAATTGGATTCGCCCCGGTGTTAACCCAAAAAAAGAAGATTGGTTGGTGTGGTTTCCGGCTTTTTGCGATCGGCAACGAATCCAAATATAAGAAAGAAGCCTGGGAATTAATCAAGTTTTTAATGTCCAAGGAACAAATGGAACTCCGGATGAGGACGCTAAAGATGCCGGTTGTTCGTAAGTCGATGGAAGACGACTACGCCGCAGCCGATCCCCGAATGAATAAGGCGATCTTGGATTATGTCAAATACGGTCAGGGCGATGATACCGTTCCCTGGAATACCATGGCCACTAAATTCATTCACCTGTCCTATGAAGAGGCATATAGCGGTAAAAAAACATCCGCCCAAGCCCTGAAGGATGCCCAGGTTGCTTTGGTAAAAGAGCTTAAGAATTCGCGATAATGACTTGAAAAGGAGGGCTGTCTAAAAGTTTCGATTATTTTGGACAGCCCCTTTAAAATGATGGTATTTTTAATCACCTTATTAAACTTTATTTACGGCAAACAAGGGCTAGATCTTGATAATGGTAGAGGCTAAGCAAGGGAAAAAAACTCATAAAATAGTTGATATCACTATGCGATGGAATTAAAGAGGTGGTTGAATGAAAACTTATGATGTTTTTAAGAAAAATCTTACCGTATTTGTTCAACAGGCAAATTATTCTTTCTTAAATCATATATCTATCCGGAACCGGCTGATTTTAATCTTGTTGACGGTATCCATTATTCCCTTGGCCTTAATGGGGTTGATTTCTTACCATATTTCCAAAGCGGCGATTGCTGATAAGATTGCCCAGTACTCGCTACGGGAACTCACCCAGGTTAGTAATAATTTGGATTTGAAGCTAAACAAATACGAAGATTTTTCTGTGCAAATGATATCCAATCCTGAAATTAACCAGTCGCTGGCTGAATGTGTCAATGATTCCGGCCTGAATTTCCTAGATATTAATCAGCGATTCAAGAAAATCTTTGATAACTCCGCTGTAACTTTGGATAACGCTTCAGCCATCCTTTTTAATTCGGTCGCCAATGACCGGCAATACGCGACTGGGATTAACGCTATTTCCGCCGAGGAATTTGGTAAAACCGCCGATTTCCAAAAGGCGGTGACTCTGAAAGGAAAAATCCACTGGTTTTACCTTAAAGGCTGGATAGGTCTTAGCCGGATGGTGGGAGACGTTAACAGTCTTCAACCTATCGGAGTGGTGACCGTGCTTGTCCGTCCCGACAAATTGGATCAAGTGATTAATTTCACATTATATAAAGAATCGTCCGATCAGTCGGAAAAATCTATTTTGAAGCATCCTTATTCGATGATTATTACCAAGAATGGTATGGTACTGGCGACACCGTTTCGGGATGACTTGGGCAAAAATATCGGTACTTTGGTTGGCGACCCCAACATTATGAAAAAAATGGCCGACTTGGAGGAAGACTCCGGAAAATTTCCGGAAAAGGTCAAAAACGAAAACGTATTGATGACGGTCAATCGGATCCAGGGAAAAGACTGGTATTTGCTGGGTATCGCTCCAAATTTTTATTTATACGCCGAGTCCACTATGGTCGGCTTGTGGGCGCTGGCGCTGGGAATCATTATCAGTGTAATTGTGGTGATTATTTCGATCATAACGGCGTTAGGAATCTCCCGTCCTTTGCAGCAGGTCATGAAGGCGATGAAACAAGCCGAAAACGGGGATTTAGCGCTGGAAGTCAATCTGGAAAGCCAAGACGAATTGGGACAGCTTGGCCAGAGTTTTAACCGGATGATAAGCCAAATTAGGGAATTGATCAGGAACACTCAAAATCTCGTAAGCGAGGTACTCAAGCGTAGCCGGGTTTTGGAAGAAAGCTCCAATCAATCGGCTCAGACAGCCGAAACAGTGGCTAAGGCAATGATGGAGATTGGCCACGGCACTATGGAACAAACCCAGGAAACTGAAAAAACCAGCCAAAAAATGGTTGAGCTGGCGAATCGAATTGAAGCCGTTGTTTCTCAATCCCTGGAGATGAAACAGATTACCGAATCGGTGCGCGAGATGGGTCTGCAATCAAAAGAAATGGTTCAGCGGTTGACTCAAAAGGCGAATGAAACCGATAAAATCACCAACCAAGTGGTGAATGATGTCCAAGATTTAAGTTCCAGCGCAGAGGAGATTAAGAATCTGACCGAAGCGATCACCGGGATTGCCGAACAAACCAATTTATTAGCGCTAAACGCGGCTATTGAAGCAGCCAGAGCCGGGGAACACGGTGCGGGATTTGCGGTAGTCGCGGAAGAGATCAATAAATTAGCGGCGCAATCCCATGAAACCGCCCGGATAATCGATAACATCCTGAAAGAAATTCAAACCAAAAGCAGTGCTTCAGCCCAAACAGGTTTTGAGGCCCACCAGGTAGTGGTGGAACAATTGGCTACTGTGGATGAGGCCCAAAACTCATTTGACCAAATTATTAACGCCATGAACAATTTCGTATTTAAGCTTTCCAATGTTAATGAGAATATTCAAAAGATCAATGCGGTAAAGGAAGAAACCACCAATTTCATCACGAATATCAGCGCTATTTCGGAAGAAACCGCCGCCTCTTCACAGGAGGTTTCAGCCTCCGCAGAGGAACAAACCGCTATTGCCGGGCAAGTGAGTTCCCTGGCCAGAGAGCTGTCAAAAATAGCGGATGAACTTTCCGGTAGCGTGGGGAAATTTAGAATATAAGCAATCATGTATCTACGAAGAGTGCAAATCATTAACTTATTGCCAAATATGCCTTTTATTTTTACCGGTGGGAACCTTTTCCGCTATGAGTGAATTAAGGGGCTGCCCCAAAAGTAAATTGAGTCAATGATCTCTGAGATCATTTCAACCCGGGCAGCAATTCCGCGCAGTTTAAACCTAAAATCCGCTCTTTATCCCTGCTGGATAGCCAGTCAATCCTATCCAATACTTCGAAATCTTGTTTGGGTGAGCGCAAAGGGAAATCGCTGCCGAAAAGGATCTTGTCCGTGCCATGTTTGACGAATATTTTACGGGCAAGTGTCTGATCCAGATAGCAGAGGGCGCTTGAAGTGTCCAGGTAAACATCGCGGCCGGCCAAGACATCGTAGGCTTCATCCCAAAGACAGTATCCGCCCAGGTGGGCCGCAATAATCTTTATTCCAGGGAAATCGTCCAAAATGGCGGCGATTTTTTTCGGTGTGCTCATATTGTTGGGACTAACCACCGGATCGCCTACATGAATCATTAATATAAAATCATTTTTAACTTCCTCAAAAAAAGGCTTTAACATGGGATTGGCGAGATCGATACCCTGAAATTCGGGATGAAGCTTAATTCCCTTGACCCCGGCCGAACGCAACCGCTTGATTTCAGAAAGCCAATCAGGATCTTCAACGTGGTAGGTCCCGAAGTGCGCTATTTTAAGTTTTGATAACGCCTTTTCTTTTTCCTGGCGGTATTGATTGACCATCGATAATACCCAGTCATTGGCAGGTTTTACCTGTTCCGGTTTGGTGGCGGCAACCAATAGAACCAGTCCGTCCAATCCTGCTTCATCCGCCGCAGCCAAAACATCGTTTAGACGGCCTCCAAAGGGAGTGGGCATTTGATAATAGTTAATCAATTGATTAACGGCTTTATCTGCGATTTTATCCGCAAAAGCATGCATATGGCAATCTATAAACAACAAAAGCACCTCGATTCCGCTTGGACTTCGACAATTTGAAGGCAAACCCTGTTATCGGGAATTTAATATTAGGTAAAAACTCTTGATATGCCACAGGACATTGAGTGAAAAATCTTTCACTGTGCCTCTGTTGCTTATTTTCTTTTTAGAACTATCAACTGGGCTCTGCGAAGTTGAAATGAAATTACGGCAGGATTTTCGGGAATAACGGTAAATAATAACATCATGAAAATTTTGCTCACGACTTTGAATGCTAAATTTGTCCATACTTCCTTAGCCTTATGGTATCTATTCCAATTTAGCCGTCATGACCATCCCGGACTTTATTTTAGGGAATTCAACATCAATCAGGACTTGTCTTGGGTTTGCGGAGAGATATTTTCCGAACGCGCCGATGTGGTGGCCTTTTCCTGTAACATTTGGAATATCGGGCCCACCCGGATTCTTTGCCAAAGGCTGAAAGCTTTATCACCCGGGACGGTAATCCTTTTGGGCGGCAGTGAGGTTTCGGCGGAACCCCGGGATATTATGGAAGAATGTCCGGCGGTTGATTTTATCATCGCGGGTGAGGGCGAGTTAACATTCAAAGAATGGCTGGATGAGCTTTCTTCCGGAAAGGGTGATTGGGGTTCCATTGACGGCCTGGTATTCCGGGAGGGAAGCCGGATTATGCAAAACCGTTTGCGGGAAGACATCACAGACCTGGGCCTGATACCTTTCCCATATCCGGAGGATTTGGCGCCGTTCCGTAAAAAGCTGGTTTATTATGAAACCACTCGCGGATGCCCTTTCTCCTGCCAATATTGTCTTTCCGCCAACGAACGCGGGGTGCGGTATTTCCCCTTGGAGAGAGTGAAATCGGAATTATTGGCGTTCATGAAGGCCGATATCGCCCAGGTCAAATTCGTAGACCGCTCTTTTAACTGTAATCCGTCCTGGGCCAAGGAGATTTGGGATTTTTTATTGGAAGCGCGCCGGCAATACCCCTGCGGGACCAATTTCCATTTTGAAATCGTCGGTGATTTGCTGGATGCGGAATCATTGGAAATCTTGGCAAAGGCGCCCTTGGGCTTTTTCCAGTTTGAGATCGGAGTTCAAAGCACCAATCCAGAGACTCTTTCCCTGATTGAACGGAGGATGAATTTCCCCAGGCTTGGGCAAAATGTACTCAGGCTTCGGGAAACGACCAAAGTTTTTGTGCATCTGGACCTTATTGCCGGTTTGCCGGGAGAAGATTACCGGAGCTTTGCCAAGACATTCAATGATAATCTGCTGTTGAAGCCCAACCGGTTGCAACTCGGTTTTTTAAAACTTCTCCATGGTTCCGGATTGCGTAAAAAGGCTGAGGAATACGGATATTTGTATGCCGGGGAACCCCCCTACGAAGTAATGGCCAGCCGCTGGATATCTTATGAAGAAATTTTGAAATTGAAAGTTATGGAAGACTTATTGGAACGGTATTACAATTCAGAGCGTTTCCGGTTGAGTTTTGATTATTTAATTCCGCAATTTTCCACCCCCTTTCAGTTGTTTGAGGATTTTGCGGCCTGGTGGAAAAAACGGGGTTTGGATGAAACCTCTCACAAGGTTAAAGATTTATATGAATATTTATTGCAGTTTTATATTTCAACGGGTTTAGACGGCCGGGCTTTACAAAACCTGTTGAAATACGATTTGCTCAGTTCGGAGCGAATGGTGGAGCTGCCGGCCTGGGCCGGAAGGTCCAATCCGGATTTGCATCCAAAGGGATATAAGTTTTGGCAAAATCAAAACCACCGGCAACAATATATCCCGGAGTGGAATGATTTAGCGGTCCGGGATATTCAAAGGCGGGTGATTTTTGAAGAGTTTGATTGTAATCCGCAGGAAGTGGCGGCCTCCCCTTTGGGAAATCCCCAGTGGAATCCGCTGATCTTTTTGTTTATTTATCGAGGTTCTGAAGTAAGTGTATATCCGATTACCAGGGAGGAGTTTGAGGAATGAATAAAATCGCCATCGCCTTATTTTGTATTTTATTGGGTGTGCTGTTATTGTTAAAAAACAGTAATCTTTTACCGGAGAATTTCGGGACATTTTATTTGGAATTGGCGCGTCATTATTGGCCGGCTTTGATTATCCTGTTTGGTTTGGAGCTGCTGGTCAAGGAGAAAAATCCTTATTTAGGGCGAATTCTTTTTTGGATGATTCTATTATTATTGGGTTTGTGGTTGTTCTGCCGTATGACAACGGCTGATAATTGGGTAATCTAACCTTAAAATGATCCCATACCTTGTCTTGACATTTATCTTTCTTTCCCGTAAGATATTCTTGTTTATATTCATCAAGGAGGTGCAGCCATGCCGACATATGAATACGAATGCTCAAAATGTGGTAAATTTGAGCAATTTCATAGCATCAACACTGTACTGACAGAATGTCCGCAATGCGGCGGGGCTGTCCGGCGGTTGATCAGCCTGAACAATAATGTGATTTTTAAAGGTTCCGGATTTTACACCACGGACTACCGGTCCGGCGACAACAAAGGGAATGCGGCCAAGGATAAATCCTCAAGTTCCGCCGGCTCTACTTCAACGTCCCCGGCTTCCGATTCTAAATCCGGCGACTCCAAATCAACGGGCACGGCATCATCAGCAGCAAAAAGCGAAAGCAAAGCATCATAACGAAAGGTCACCGCGGTGGCCTTTCTTCATGACTTGATGGAAAATCTGTTTTAGCGCCAATGAAGGAGTTTTGAATGGAAAAAATTATTACTCGAAAAGTAAAAGAAAGCTTAAAAAACGCTTTGGAACAAGCGGCCTTCCGGGCCCGGGAGGAAGGGAAACTGGCGTTTGAGGAACTTCCTCCGGTAATCCTGGAGGTACCCAAGGATAAGAGCCATGGTAATTTTGCTTCGAATATGGCCTTGATTTTGGCGAAAACCGTTAAAAAGGCGCCCCGGGATACGGCCCAAATCATACTTCAGTCCATGCAGCCTAATCCCTATATTGCCAAATCCGAGGTGGCCGGTCCGGGTTTTATCAATTTTTATTTGAATGACAGTTGGTTGACAGAGGTCTTAGAGACCATTATAGCCGAAAAAGAGCATTACGGGGATAATTCGGACTTAACCGGCGTCAATGTTCAACTTGAATTTGTCAGCGCCAATCCGGTCGGTCCTATGGTTGTGGTCAACGCCAGAGCCGCCGCTCTCGGCGACACTTTGGGCAATTTAATGTCAGCATCCGGCGCCAAGGTATGGCGGGAATATTATGTAAATGACTACGGCGTTCAGGTTGAGACTCTGGGCCGTTCCATTGATGCCCGTTATCGGGAATTACTTGGCCAGAAGGTGGAGTTTCCCGAAGATGGTTATCGCGGTGAATACATCTATGATATCGCCCGGGAGTTTATTGCGGAAAAAGGCGACTCTTACCTGGAATTTTCCGAACCGGAACGGGTCAAAATTTTTAAAGATTTGGGATATACCCGGATTTTGGCTTCTCAAAAAGAGGATCTCGGGAATTATGGGGTCCATTATGATTGTTGGTTTAGCGAACGCAGCCTCCATGAACAGGGCGCAGTAACCCAAATCATGAACGATCTTGAAGGAAAGGGATTGACCTTTAAGCAAGACGGGGCATTGTGGCTGAAAACGACCGATTACGGCGACGATAAAGACCGGGTATTAACCACCGCCGATGGCCGGACCACTTACTTCACCTCGGATATTGCCTATCATGTCAACAAATTCAACCGCGGGTTCAATTTATTGATTGACATTTGGGGGCCGGACCATCATGGTTATATTCCAAGAATGAAAGCGGCCCTGGCGGCCCTGGGATATGATCCGGCTCAGTTTGAAGTGTTAATCGCCCAGCAGATTAATCTTTTAAAAGATGGTCAGCCTTTTAAAATGTCCAAGCGGCGGGGGGATTTCATTACCATGAACGATTTGCTGGATGAAGTCGGCAATGATATGGCCCGTTGGTTTTTCTTAATGCGCAGTCCCGACAGCCATCTTGACTTCGACATGGGGCTGGCCAAATCCCAAAGTAATGAAAATCCGGTTTTTTACGTTCAATATGCGCTGGCCCGGATTTGCAGTATTTTCAGACAGGCGAGCCCGGAACAGTTGGATTTGGTGTTTGGCCCGGAACTTCTTCAATACTGGGATGAAGAAGAAAAGTCTTTGGTGGAGAAGGCGGCTCATTTTCCCGATTTAATCGGCGAAACCGCCATCAAGCGGGAACCCCACCGCTTAACGGGTTATTTATTGGAGCTGGCCACCATGTTCCATTCATATTACAATCGGCGCCGTTTCATCACTGATGACATGGAGCAGACTCGGGCCCGGTTGGCCCTGGCCAAGGGATTAAGTTTTGTATTGCAAAGAGGTTTGGCATTACTGGGCGTATCGGCGCCGGAAAAGATGTAAGGATTGAGAAGAAGAGGTGTTGATGGATGATGAAAAAGTTACCGTTTTTTGCAACCGTGGGTAATACTTTGAAAAAAACGTTTATTGAAATTTACAGCTCAATGGGGCTTTCGTTTTTAATCAGTTTAACCTGGTGCATGAGTTTTTTGCCGATTTTGTTCACATTGTACGGGCTTTGGGGCGGTTTGGCGACAGCCCACGGATTATCGGCTGGTGGGGACCGTTTCGCCTTTTTTCTGCTGGGCTCGATATTCATTGCTTTCTGGAATGGACTGTTAACCGGGCCGATTACGACAGCCTGGTATGGCATATATCAAGTTCGCAAAGGGGATTATGTCAATTTTAAAAAGTTCCTGGAGATTTTCAAAAAAGGCTATTGGCGTTCTGCCGCTGTTCACTGGATATATTCATTTCTTATTGTAATCATGCTGCTCAATATCGTGATTGCATTTAGAAATTCCAATTTGCTGTTGATTATTGCGGGCGTCCTGTCGGCCTATATGTTATTTTTATTCTCTTTAACGTCTTTTTATTTTCATCCCCTGATATATCTGGATAATACTTTGAAAAAAGTGATAAAAAAATCGTTTTTATTAACGATGGATAATATGAGTTTAACACTGGCCTTTAGCCTTTTTATGGGGCTCATGTTTGTAATCAGTATCGGTTTGGTATTCCCATTGTTATTAGTTTACGGGGCTCTCGCAATTTATGTCATGGATTACGGATTTGAGCCCATTTATCAAAAATATGACGAATAAAATTAAGTTGCCGTACCCGGCAGGAGGTTTCTACCAATGGCTAAATATATTTTCATCACCGGTGGCGTTGTTTCATCGCTCGGTAAAGGGATAACCGCTGCATCGTTAGGGTGTTTGCTCAAGAGCAGAGGGGTTAGTGTTTCGATTCTAAAGCTTGATCCGTATATTAATGTTGATCCCGGCACTATGAGCCCTTATCAGCATGGAGAAGTGTTTGTTACCGATGACGGCGCCGAGACCGATTTGGATTTAGGTCATTACGAGCGCTTCATCGATGAGAACCTGAGCAAAAGCAATAATGTAACCACCGGAAAAATTTATTGGTCCATCATTACCAAGGAACGGCGGGGCGATTTTTTGGGAGGCACTGTTCAAGTCATCCCCCATGTGACCAATGAGATCAAAGAACGCATTCACCGGGTGGCTAAAGAAAGCCAGGCTGATGTGGTTATTGTTGAAGTGGGGGGCACGGTCGGGGATATTGAAAGCCTGCCTTTTTTAGAAGCGATTCGCCAATTCAAAAGCGAAATCGGCCGCGATGACGTGATGTACATTCATGTGACACTGATGCCTTATATCGGGGCCGCATCGGAATTAAAAACCAAACCGACCCAGCATAGCGTGAAAGAGTTGCGGAGCATCGGCATTCAACCGGATGTTATCGTTTGCCGTTCCGAAAAGTCCCTTTCCAACGAGTTGAAAGCCAAGATCGCCTTATTTTGTGATATCAGCAAAGATGCGGTTATCCCCAATCTGGATGCCAAAACCATTTATGAAGTTCCGCTCTTGTTGGAACAGGCGGGACTCGATGATATTGTCATCAAGCGGTTGCATTTGCAATGCAACGAACGGGATTTAAAAGTTTGGCGGGAAATCGTGGCCAAGATTAAATCTCCTAAATATAAAGTGACCATCGCGATTGTCGGCAAGTATGTTTCACTGCCGGACGCTTATTTAAGCGTGGCGGAAGCGCTACGGCATGCCGGTATCGCCCATGAAACGCAGATTAATATCAAGTGGGTCAACTCGGAGACCATTGAGAAAGATGGCCCGGAAAAGGTAATTGGTCAGGTTGACGGCATTTTAGTGCCGGGCGGCTTCGGCAACCGGGGTATTGAAGGGAAAATCGCCGCCATCAAGATGGCGCGGGAACAAAATATACCCTATCTCGGCATTTGTCTGGGCATGCAATGCGCGGTGATTGAGTTCTCCCGGAATGTCTGTGGAATGAAGGGCGCCAATTCCTCGGAGTTTGATCCGGCTTCACCGTATCCGGTTATCGACTTATTGCCGGAACAAAAAGAAATCGCCGATATGGGCGGTACCATGCGGCTCGGATTGGATCCGGTTAAAATTGCCCCTGGAGAATCCCTGGCTTATCAGGCTTACCAGCAAGAGCTTATTTATGAGCGGCACCGCCACCGCTATGAAGTGAATAATCAATTTTTGGCTAAAATGGAACAGGCGGGACTTAAAATAACCGGTATTCTCCCGGATCGCCATTTGGTTGAAATCGTAGAACTTCCAAGCCATCCCTGGTTTGTGGCTACCCAGTATCACCCGGAATTTAAATCCCGGCCCCACCGGCCCCAACCGTTATTCAAAGGTTTTGTCGGAGCGGCTTTGAAATATAACAATGCCAATGCAGGGAAATAACTAAACAGCATCGATTTAGGAAAAAGAAGAAAAAGGGGTGTTCCATGAGAATTATTATTGCCCCGGATTCTTTTAAAGGAAGCTTATCGGCGAAACAGGCAACCCTGGCCATGGAGAAGGGGATTCGAAAAGCGATTCGGGACGGGGATTTGGAAATTATCAGGATTCCCATGGCGGACGGCGGCGAAGGAACCGTGGAGGCATTCATCGAAGCGGCGGGTGGCGATATTATCGCCGATAATGTCTTGGATCCTTTGGGGAGAAGCGTTGCTTCCTTTTACGGAATATTACCGGATCATACCGCTGTTATCGAAATGGCCGCCGCTTCCGGTTTGAACCTTATCGGCTCCAGGGAGCGGGATCCTTTGAAAACTACAACTTATGGAACCGGTCAATTGATCCTATCGGCGCTCCAAAGGGGTTGTCAAAAATTTATCATCGGAATCGGCGGCAGCGCCACCAATGACTGCGGGGCCGGGATGGCTCAAGCCCTTGGAGTGAAGTTGTTGGATCGGAGCGGCCGGGAGGTTGGTTTTGGCGGAGGGATACTCGACCAAGTAGCCGAAATCGACGGCTCCGGTTTGCATCCGGGCCTTAAAACAGCTAAATTTACGATAGCTTGCGATGTCAAGAATCCGCTTTGCGGGACGGAGGGCGCATCTTATGTATACGGGCCGCAAAAGGGCGCCACTCCCGACATGGTTCAAACGCTGGATGCGAATTTACGCCATTTTGCCGGAAAATTGCAACAATGTACGGGAAAAGATGTCCTTGATGTTCCGGGTTCCGGGGCCGCCGGAGGATTGGGCGCCGGATTGTTCGCTTTTCTCGATGCGGATATCAAACCGGGAGTGGAGATTGTAATGGAAGTCGTCGACCTGGAAGAAAAAATCAAAACCGCCGATTTTGTAATTACCGGGGAGGGGGCCACCGATTATCAAAGTATGTTCGGCAAGGTGCCGTTTGGAATCGCCAGCAAGGCCAAAAAATTGGGGAAACCCGTACTTTGCGTATCGGGCACATTGGGAGCGGGATACGATAAATTATACGATATCGGCATTACCGCCTTTTTCAGCATTGTAAATAAGCCGATGACTCTTGAAGAAGCCATTGAGGGCGGCGAAGAATTATTGGAACAGGCGGTGGAGAATGTCTTTCGGATTATCGACAGGACCAATCGTCGTCTATAACGCTATCGACAGTATTTGTCGCCTGCAGCGTTGTTCGTACAACGGCTGGACCGGCATTTAAAATAAACAGTGGATTCGATGATTGAAATGAGAGGTGGTCTTCATGGAAAAAGCGGTGGAAATGGAAAGCAGATCTTTGACCTTGCGGGGAATGCTTCATATCCCGGAGGGAGTGAACGGGAAAGCGCCGATGGTGGTAATTTTCCATGGGTTTACCGGTAATAAAATGGAACCCCACTTTATTTTCGTCAAACTGTCGAGATTGCTTGAAAAAAAAGGTATCGCCAGCGTACGCTTTGATTTCGGGGGCAGTGGGGAAAGCGACGGGGACTTTATCGACATGACCCTCTCCAAAGAACTTGAAGATGCCAAAAGCATTTTAAAATTCGTAAAAACGCTCGATTTTGTAGACCGGGAGAGAATTGCCCTGGTCGGGCTGAGCATGGGCGGAGTGGTGGCCAGCATGCTTGCGGGTGATTGCAAAGAAGATATTCAGGCCCTATGTCTGTGGGCTCCGGCCGGAAACATGAAAGATATTCCTCCCAGAGAGAAATCTGAGGCTGAAATGGAAGAAGCTCACCGAACCGGCTTTATCGATGTCGGGGGATTGGCCCTCGGTATCGACTTTATCAAAGATCTGAATTCATTGGATCTTTTTAAAAGCGCCGTTCTTTATGACAAAAAAGTATTACTGCTCCATGGCGATAAAGATCAAACAGTGCCCTTAGGCACTTCACGGCGGTATCAAGAAATATACGGAAACCGGGTTGAGTTTCATGTCATTGACGGCGGCGATCATACTTTTAACCAATTGAAACAGGAAAATGAAGTGCTTCAGCTCACCGCCGCTTTTTTAGAAGCCCAGCTGATGAAGGCTGGAGCCAAGTAAACCTTCTCACAATAACGGCTATCATTGTCCAGTCTTGCTGCCGAAGCATCAGGGTTTCATCTTGATCTTTCAATGGTTGACATCGTTTTTGAAGAAGTTTATAATTTATAGCATCGGTTGACGGTTATATGAGAGTTAACGTACTATGGTCTGCGGACCCGTACGCTACACCGAAGGGGCAAAAGCCCCGAAATTAAGGTGGTTTATCTATCTGGAAATTAGGTGAAGGTCTGGTTTCATTCTTTCATTTGCCCCGGGTGGATGGACTTTTAAAATTTCGGGGATCAATCTCTCAGGTAAAAGGAGTATAACCCGACGAATCTCTGGAGAGACCTTAAGGGCGCCGAAGGGGTAATCAGATCCGGAATGAAGAGGATTTATCCGATTCATGGAGGAGCTGCAATCTCTCAGGCAAAAGGACAGAGGAGGCGTGCGTGAATGCGCGGTTTATTTTCTTTTGTTCAAAATGGGGTCCCTCCGATCTCATTTTTTTATTTTGTTTCCAATCGGATAGGAGGAGAATGCATGTCGAATGTTGTTAACGCAAATGCCATTCAGGACTATTTGGCAACCACCAAACCCGAAAACATCCACTCCGGGTTTTTGGGATATTTGGCCAATCTCACCGAAGTAGCCAAAGTGGTACCGGCTGTGGCCAAATCGATTGTTCAGGAATTGAAGGATCAACGGAGTAATTTGAAATTAATCGCCAGTGAAAACTACTGTTCCCTTGCCACTCAAATGGCGATGGGTAACTTGCTCACCGATAAATACGCGGAAGGGTTTCCTTTTCACCGTTTTTATGCCGGCTGCGACAATGTTGATCATATTGAGGCTTACGCTGCTGAAGCCGCATGTAAATTATTCGGGTGCGATCATGCTTATGTTCAGCCCCATTCCGGCGCGGATGCCAATCTAGTGGCTTATTGGGCCATTTTAAACGCCAAAGTGAAGGCGCCGGGTTTGGAAGCTTTGGGTGAGACCGAACCGTCCCATTTAACCCGGGAAGACTGGAATCAATTACGGTCTCGGCTCGGCAATCAGAGGTTGCTGGGGATGGACTATTATTCCGGTGGCCATTTGACCCACGGTTACCGCCAGAATGTTTCGGCTCAGATGTTTGATGCTTATTCTTACAGTGTGAACAAGAAAACCGGTCTACTGGACTATGATGAGATTGAAAAAATGGCGCAGGAAATCAAACCTTTGATTTTGTTGGCCGGATTTAGCGCTTACCCCCGGATCATCAATTTCAAGCGTTTACGGCAAACCGCCGATAAAGTCGGGGCGGTGCTGATGGTGGATATGGCTCACTTCGCCGGTCTGGTGGCGGGCGGAGTATTTCAGGGCGATTTTAATCCGGTGGCCAATGCCCATGTCGTAACGACCACCACTCATAAAACACTGCGTGGACCCAGAGGCGGGTTGGTGCTATGCACTGCGGAATTCGCCGAACATGTGGATAAAGGTTGCCCCCTGGTCATTGGCGGCCCGCTGCCTCATGTAATGGCTGCCAAAGCGATTGCCTTAACCGAAGCCTGTCAGTCCGATTTTAAGGCTTATGCCGCCAAGATAGTGGAAAATGCCCGCGTCTTTGCAAAAAGTTGTCTGGACGAAGGAATGGCGGTCGCCACCGGCGGCACCGACAACCATCTCTTTTTAATTGACGTCCGGCCTTTCGGACTCACCGGCCGCCAGGCGGAAAGCGCGGTCCGGGAGTGCGGTATTACTTTGAACCGTAATTCCTTGCCTTTTGATACCAATGGCCCCTGGTATACCAGTGGTTTACGGGTCGGTACCGCGGCTGTGACAACGCTCGGCATGGGCGAGGCTGAAATGAAGGAAATGGCCGCCATTTTTAAATTGGTGCTGACTCATACCAAGCCGGAACAAATTACCTCAGGTGAAAATGCCGGAAAACTCAGTAAAGCCAAGTACACGATGGATGAGAAAGCGAAGGCCGAAGCCCGCTCCAGGGTGAAGACATTGCTGGACCGTTTCCCGATCTATCCCGAGCTGGACTTGGAGTTTTTACAAAAATATTTCGGGTAAGAGTTTTTTAAACCAAGCCTGCGCAACCTATCAAGGCGCAGGCTTGGTTCTATAAGAAGGAAACTGGAAATTGGCGGCTAATCTTCCCAAAAGAGTACGCGCCAAATTTTTTTAATGAATATCTCAACTTTCCGTGAGCTATGAACTTAGGCCTAAATAAAAGGACTTAAACAGGATTAACTGGATTAGCAGGATGAACAGGATTAAAAAAACGTTATGAATCATGAGAATTTAATGAGCGTGGCCCCTGCATACTGATAATGTCCAACAAATTCATTATATGATTCATTTGCCGGTTAACCTAATTATATCAAACTTTAATTACTGAATTGATACTGCGAATGTTGAATTAATTATAGATTTTGCTCAGCACGAGTTACCGTAGGCTCTAGGGAAATTGCTGACAGATGACACGGCTTGAGTTGGAACCAAGCTGATTTATCTTTATAATCATGGAAAATTTATGAAAGCAGGGTTTGATATGACATCCTTTAGGACCTGGGAATTTTCGGAACGCATCGCCGGACTCCAAAATCTATTGCGTCAAAGAGCAGTTGCCTTGGCGATCCTCACCCAAAATTCCGACATTTATTATTATACCGGTTCGCTGCAGCCATTGTATTTACTGGTTCCGGATAGGGGAGAACCTCTGATCCTGGCCCGGAAATCTTTGGACCGGATCAGGGAAGAGGCTGGGCATATTGGGTTGGGAGTATTTTATAACTCCAAGGATTTATTGAGACTGCTGGAACCGTATCAAATGGACGGCGAGAAGCAAATCGGGTTCACGCTGGACGCCACTTCCTATGCCACGGTAGAGCGCTTTCGGCAGCTATGCGGCGGGGCGGGAATCACCGATTTATCCTTTGATATCCGGTGGTTACGCCTGGTCAAATCGGAGAGTGAGATCTCAATCCAGGCCGCGGCCGGCAAAATAATAGCCCATTTGCCGGAGCTTGTGAAGGAGGAATTCAGGCCCGGCATGACCGAGTTGGAATTAAGCGCGGTGATTGAAAATTATCTGCGTCTTCACGGTCACGGGCTCCTGGTGCGTTGCCGCAAGGAAGGAATCGAATGTCTGGGAGTCTGCTCGGCGGGAGAAAATACGCTGGCGGGAACCAAGTTTGATGGGATTTGCGCCGGGCCCGGAACATCCCCAGCGGCGCCCTACGGGGCCGCGATGACGGTAATCCCCCCAAACGTTCCGGTGCTTTTGGATTATGCCCTGGTTTTTGAAGGTTATCATGTTGACCAGACCCGGATGTTCAGTTGGGGTGAGCCCCCCTCCGAAGCGTTAAAGGCATATCAAGCCATGGTGGAGGTGGAAGGGGCTCTCTTAGAATGCTTAAAACCGGGCATCCTTTGGCTTGAGGTTTTTGAGCGTGCTGCCGGGCGCGCCGCGGAACTTGGTTATGAAAAAGAATTTATGGGACTGGGTCCTGAAAAAGTCCGCTTTGTCGGTCACGGTGTCGGCCTGGAATTGGATGAGCCTCCTTTCCTGGCCCCTAAAATGAAATATCGGCTGGAAGCGGGAATGGTGGTGGCGGTGGAACCGAAAGTGGCTCTTCCCGGCATTGGAGTGGTGGGGATTGAAGATACGCTGGTAATTGGGGATGGAGGCCCCGAATTATTGACCAAGTGTTCGCCGGAGTTTCTCATCCTGCAACCGAGCTAAGCTTACTTTTAAGGAGCGTACTTTTGTCTGAACCTTTTGTTTATCAACCATCCAAGTGCTCCTCCTTTAGCCCGAGCCGGTAATCATCTTGAAATTTCCTATATATCAACTCGTAATCGTGATATTCTTCCAAAACATTTTCAATAAAATCTTGAGTTTTAAGGGGTTCTTTTTCGTAAATTTTGGCGCCGGAATAAATCGCCCGGTGTTGGATGTAAACCGGGGCTTTTTTTAAATTGATGATATCAACATCATCCTTGCCGAGCACGGAAGATATTTCCGCAGAAAATCGTAGCTCATCCAATAAGGGAAGGTCGGAATCGAATAAAACCGCAAGATTAATATCACTCAAAGGGCTTTGTTCACTCGTAATGCGGCAACATTGAAAGCGGCTGTGGGAAAAATATTTCCGGGTTCAAAGATAAAGATTTCGGCATAAAATTCTCCGGGGCCCCATATATTTTGATAGGCTGGTAAACGGGGGCGGGCGAATGAAGAACTATGAAATTGAGAGAATCAGTCCGGGATCCGCATTTAAATTATTCTTTTTGTTGGGCCTGGTTTTGGGCTTGGTTCTGGGCCTGGTTGCAATTCTTGTCGGCGCTTGTCTGAACAGCATTGGACTTCAACTGGGGATTGCCAGTTTGGAACACACCGGACTGTTGCAAATTTTGGCCATTATCATGGGAGCCATATTCGGAAGTATTGTTTACGGTTTATTATCGGGATTGACGGCGGTGCTCGCCGCCTTATTTTATAACGGCTTTGCCCGGATGGCCGGAGGCATAGTGATCCGGCTCGATGAAAGGAACTAATGTTCAGTTTATAACCGAAAACCAAGGATTCCATATTATGGACTTTCCAGGCCAATCGCCTGGATTTTTTTTATAAAAAGAATAGGGTCCATTACAGACTCCAGTTGAGCCCGATCACTCCATGTTGCCAGCGAGTGTTTTCAGCGGCGTAAATTAAGATTTTGTCTCCTTTCTTGAAGCGCTGCTCCTCCTTGGCTTTCACTAAGGTGAGAGGAACGGCGGCATTGGCCAGGCTTCCGCCTTCCGGGCTGATGCTGATGATTCGTTCCAGGTTTAATCCGGGTAAATGAACGACGATTTTTTCCAGCATTTTTTCAGAGTCTACTGGTAAGATGATGTGATCGAATTGATTGAGCGACATCCGGGTCTGTTTTATGAACTTTTGGATAGCCTCAATCAATACTTCGGGAATGGTCGTTTCGGTTTGGGGACCGGCTTGGGAAAGCGGCCATTGCTCTTTGTCAATTGAACTTGTGGGATAGGGATCAATCGAACCGCCGACGGGCATGATTGACCCGAAAGGGACAAACGGCCTGGTAGATCCCAGTTGGGAATAAAAAATACCTTCGTCTTCCGTAGCGCATTCTTCAAGAATTACGGCCCCGGCCCCATCTCCAAAAAGCATCAGGTTATATAAAGCTTTTAATGGAAAGTCTTTTTTGTCATTTTCGAATAGGAAAGAAAACCTGCTGGATACGAGATCGGAACCTATCACCAGCACGCGGTGGACCATTCCGGTTTGAATATACTGTTGAGCAGTGATCATCGCCGCGCCAAAGCCTGAACAGCCTGAACGGATGTCGAACCCCATACATTCCGCAATGCCCAACTTTTCCTGTAAGATCGTAAAACAGGGCGGTATTAAGTAATCGGGAGTGGCTGATGAGTATATGATCATCTCAATAGTATTTTCGTGGATTCCGGCCATGCTGAGCGCGGCCTTGGCGGCTTCAAACGCCATTTCCGTATTGGTCGTTTTGATTTCTCCCGTGGCAAGATCAATTAGGCTGAAGCGGCTGGCGTGGGGAATCTTTTCCGAGATGATGCGGGCTTTTTTGCCAAAAATCTCAATATACTCTTCGTTGGTTATTTTGGGCGGCTTATAACCTCCGACCCCGATGATTCGCGCGCTCTTACCCATTGATGGATACCTCCCTGTTGAAATTGGCGGCGGCTTCGAAGAATTTCCCGCTTTTTCCCTGAACCACGCATTGGGATGCCAGGAGTTCCGATAGTTCGATTGAATATGGCTTTTTATCGCCATCGGCTGCCATTTGTTTCATAACTTTTCCTATTTTCCGCCCATAACAAGTTAAGCCGGAGTTTTTAAAATATTTTCCCATGGAAAGATAAATATCTTTTAGACTTTGCTCGTAGATATTTCCGAATACGAGGGGTACAGCCACGCAGGGTGTTACAAAACCGTCGTTATTAATGGAAATCAGGTGGCAACCGGCTCCGCATCCCAAACAATCTTGACTTTCATAATCACAAAATAAAAGGATGCTGGGATATTCCGGCTTATTAAGAGTGTCTGCCTTGAATTTACGGAGTGTCTTCATGGCATCGATATACAATGGTTTATAGTTTTTGCCTTCCAGATTTCCTTGGGGAATCGGCAGAATGATTCTAATTTCATCAACCGCTAATTTAGTTACAAAATCGAGATAAGAGAAAATATCGTCGGATTTTAGCAAATCATTGGTGATGCAGAGCGTAACTGTGGTGTAAATATTGGCTTCCACAAGAAGGTTGAGCGCATTCATAACATCATCATAGGCTCTGGCATTTCCCCGCCGGGTAGTGATCAATGTTTTATCAAAATGATCCAAGCTAACGACAAAACGGGTGAGGTTGGAACCGGCGATATTCCGGATAAAATTTTGATTGATTCCGTAGCCTGTCGTATAGAGCTGAATTTCCATTCCATCGGGAACATACTGAATAAACTCTTCGATATCGTCTCTCAACATAGGTTCTCCGCCGGTTATTCCGACGATGACCGTACCCAAATCATAAGCTTCTTGAATGCTCTTTTTAAATGCGGATAAATTCAAGTCGTCATTATTTTTAAAATCGGAGCGAAAACAATGCCAACAACTACAATGACATCTGCCGGTCACTACGAAATCCGTCCACAGGGGGACTCGCTCCCGGAGTCCTATCCTTTTTACACCTTCAAAGAAACGGTTCCAAGATTTTCCCGGAAAGGAGGGAAGAAGACTGCTGATATAAATTTTGTTATGCAAAGTATCCGTAGTCAGTTTCTCCTCTTTAAAAAAATCAAGACTTCCCGCAATTTCTTCTCTCTGGTCAGGATTAAGAAGATACTGGGTTTTCTGGTCGATTCCAAGAATTTTGGAATGAAATTTCATGGCATGCACTTCCTTTCTGTTTTACTAAAATATACCATAATATGGAATATATTTCAATTCAATATTTATTAAAATTATATAATTATTAAACAAATAATTTTTAATACTAATTTAAAAAAATAAATTGTTGCATTATAATGAAATGAATGTTAGAATACTATTAAAATTTATAACATTGCTAGAGTCTCGTTGCGAATTTTTGGGAAAATCATTGAGGGATGGGAAGGGAAATGGGATGAAGATTGGAATTTATTATTTTTCAAGTACGGGTAATACGGAATATGGAGTGAAGGTTTTAAAAAGGCATCTTGAACTTTCGGGCCATCAGTGTGAAACGATATCGATTGAAAAATCCGCCGGGGTGAAACCTGATAATTTTGAGTTGCTGGGGTTTGCCTCGCCGGTATTCCATGGATATCCCGCCCAGATCATGATGGATTTCATTAAGAAAATTCCCGTTTCCGAAAAACAGCGGCCGGGATTTACGATTTTATGCCCCTGTTTTAAATTGCTTTCAATGGGTTATTGGGGAAGCCGGGAAAATTTTCGGGAATTGATTGAATCCAAAAACATTAAAGTCCTCGCCCAATTGGGATTTTACGGTGAAGCCAGCCATCCGTATGTCCGAAAATTATTTTTAAACCGGTTCACGTCTCTGCTTTTTGCCGCTTCTTTCGCTAAAAACCGCCCGGATAAGCGGGATGAAAAAGTATTGCAGAGGTTTGCCGGAGAATTAAATGCCGTTTGCGGGAATCAGAGGGTGAATCGAACTTATAAACCGCATGACAGCGGCTTGAGAAAGTGGTTGTCCGAAAAAATGGTAAAACCGTTGGTGTCGCATTTAAACCGATCGTTGTTAACGAAAGTAATCGATGAAAAAAGGTGTACCCGGTGCGGGTATTGTGTTGAGGCCTGCCCGGTTCATGCCATCAGCATGGAGAAACAGCCCACATTTGATATTGAAAAATGTTTCCATTGCCAGAAGTGCACCAACCTTTGCCCGCAAAATGCCATCGTTTATCAGGACACGAAAGTGTTCAACCGTTACAAAGGGCGCCAGAGTACTGTGGGAATGTAAGAGGATGATTCTTTAATCCATTAGTATAAAGACCACAGGTAACAATTAAGCTTATAGTCGTTAAAAATATTATTTAACCCCCGGAACACTCTCTTCCAGCAATATCCGTTGATACGTTAATCAGCCTGTCCAGTTTGATACTGGCAGCCAATACTTTCACCTAACCCCTAAATCCCCTTCCCTCATTCAGAAAGTTACAATCTCGGACAGGGAAGGGGACTTCTTTTGTGGAAAAGTATGGTAGAATAAAAGAAATTAATTTGAAACGGTGGATGATATTATATTGCGGATTTTTATTGTCATTCCGCCGAGTTGGTAGTAGAGGTTGATGGAGCAATCCATGAATATCAAGCTGAAAAAGATCGACAACGCGATATGGTCTTGATGGAAAAAGGATTAAAAGTAATCCGAATCAAAAACGAAGAGATCTGTAACGATATTCAAAAAGTGTTATCAAAAATTGCAGCCGCTTGTGGTCAAGGTAAAGATGTAACGGGTTAATTCCCCCCTTCCCTGTCCCAGATTACCGCAATCAGAATGAGGGAAGGAGCCGGAGGTTAGGTGAAATAGGCCATCAGAACCCCATTCACCCGCCTTGGCAGGGAACTATTGGTTTGTAACGAATCAGACGGCAATACCTATTATTACATCCAAAACTATCGCGGCGATGTGGTGATGTTGGTCGGCGCCAATGGAAATGTGATTTCGATCCGGGATTATGATGCCGGCGGGCAAATCATGTTAAAAGCGCCGGATATCGATAAAGATCGCGCAGAGCGGGATCAGATTGGTTTTCTTGGTTTAAGATATTTTATTTCAAAATCACAATGTTTGATGTTTTTGGGTTTATATTAATTTGGGGTTGGGTTATGATTTTTTAATTCAGTAGTAAAAAGACCACAGGCTACAATTAGCTTGTGGTTTTTATATTTGAATTTTTAAAGAATTTAATATGCCTCCAAGAAATCGGTTGAAGTCACCCCTTCCCTGTCCCAGATAATTACCTGCTAATGAGGGAAGGGGAGGGGGTTAGGTGAAATAGGCATTCGGAACGACGCCTCGGCAGGGACTGTTGGTTTTCCACTGGAAATGATGTTGATTCCATCTCCGCCCCAAGGTGAACGATGGGGCTAGGTATATTAAAAAACGTTCTAAAGGCCTTCCAGGCCTCGGTGTCGTGTTTTTATACACGCAGCTTTATCTCCCCGGGAGATTATAAAACCTGCTTTTTATTTTTACACCCTCATGACCCTCCTACCCCTCATGAGTATAAATTGTCTACCCGATGTTTCGTCATTTCAAAATGATTTTGAAAATTTGTGGAGCTATTTATAAAAATTAGCCTAAAAGAAGGTAACGGAGACAGGATTAACGGGATTTACAGGATTCACAGGATTATGACCTGGTAAAATTGGGCTGCAAAAAACAGATAATTCAGAGGGCTTTAAAAAATCCAGTCAATCCATAAAATCCTGTTAATCCCGTTAAAGTTCTCTTAGTTAGGCCCGCAGTATAGTTTAACCATGCGGGGCCAGGCTCAAAATATTTATTGTTTCATCTTATATATTCAACTTTCGTATCTTCCCGATACAGGCTTATTATCACTCTCAAAGGCTCCCCTTCCCTGTCCCAGATGATAGCTTTTTGAAGGAGGGATGGGGATTGAGGGGTTAGGTGAAATAGGCAACTTGATTCGCCTTACACTTTAGTTTTTGGCTGTCACCTTTACGAATGGTGTCTGGTTTACTCAATTATATCAAGCTCAAACTATTTATTTCAACTCATATAGAAGCTTTTTGCCTTTTTTAGGAGGGAAGGAGGGGCATGAGGTCCAAGAGGGCCAAAAAATAAATAAGAATGAAAAGGATTGGTTTTTACAGATAACGATAATGATTAGCGAAATGCAATCACCCAAGGGAGATACGGAAAAACGGAAGGGAGAAATGAAATCAGCAAAGGGAGAAACGGAAAAAATGATTGGAGAAATGCAATCACCCAAGGGAGAAATGGAAAAAAGGATTGGAGAAATGCAATCACCCAAGGGAGAAACGGAATCAGAAATCGTTGGAGCTGCGGAAATTGTTTCTGTATAGCCCAAAGAAACGATTCCAGGGGTCGCGAGAGATGGTAGACTAGCAGAAAATGCCGGTCATTGAGTCGGAGTTGAAAAGTTTATATTTATCCCAATTAGTTTCATTTATTTTGTTGGTTTATGGGTTGTAACCCCTGTCGATAGTTATCGTCTGATACGTTATTTGAGGGAAAAGTATCCTATAGAGCGTATCGTAAATAAATGGCAATCAGAAATAGGGAAGATGCGCTCTACTTACGTAAAACGTTCACAATCATTGGTTTTGTTTTTGATATATTATTGCCATTTGTAATGTCATTGTTTTTAGCACTCCATAGCTATTATATCGTTAATGAATCTGGATATAGGGTCTGGGTCGAGCCAATCGCCAAAGATTTGGGGGGTTAAGCTTATTTGTTGTTGGTTATAGGTTGGGCATGTTTTCATGTCTTGTTATTTCGATATAAATTGCTATTTTCCGTTAAAATCCGTTTAAATTCGGTAAATTTCTAATTAAAATTTAATATATTGAATATAAAAGTTTTATACACTGGTAATATACAATTATAATTAAAAAATTTATAAAAAGTCAAATTTAAAAAAAGGGTTATTTCCTATTTTGGAGAATTTATCCTACAATGAAAAACATATACAATCAATACGAGATAAATGGAAATAAAAGTAAATCGAGTCAACTTCATCTTTAATAAAAAGCTAAAAAAACCGTTTGAGGCTGAAAAAGAAATTAAACGAATGTGAATACGGTGTTTCGGCCCGATTCATGGAAGTTTAAAGACATAATCGGCAGACTTAATGTAATGAATCTTACATTTGTGGCGAAGCTTTGCTTATTTTATAAATATTCAATTTATTTACTTTTTTAAACTAAACCGCATAAATCCTGAATGCTTAAAGTAAAGTGAGAGGTTCATATGAACTGGTATTCTTTATTTGTGCAAACTGGAAAAGAAGAGTATGTGGATGAATGGCTGAGATTGTATTTTGATGAATCGGTTATGACAATATTAATCCCAAAGCGTAAACTTACTGAGAGAAAACAAGGAAAAGTCCTCCATGTTATGAAGAAAATGTTTCCGGGCTACATTTTGATTCATACGGATATGAATGACGCGATTTATTATGTTTTCAAACGAATACCCAATTTAATCAGGGTTTTAAGTTCCGGTGAAGCTTATACAATAATACCTGATAAAGAAATGGATTGGACCCTCCGGTTATTGGGGAAAAGTGATGTCGTGGACTATTCCAAAGTATACCTGATCAATTCAAGGGTCGTTATTCAATCAGGGCCGCTGTTGGGAATGGAAGGAATCATTAAATCAGTCGATCAACGAAAGAACCGGGTCAAAATTTTGATACCATTCATGGGCCATGAAAAAGTGATCGATTTGGGGATAGAGATATTGAATTAAATAGTTTCATATTTTTTGGGAGTGGCCGTCCTGTTGAAAAAAGCATTATCGCCAGTGAAATTGTTATTACTGTTCTTCCTGTTGCCGGGATCTATATTTGCAGTAGCTGAGGAAGGACTTCAATTATTATCAGCCAAACAAGCGGAGGAACGAGCCCTGAAGGTTGATCCTTCATTGCAAGCGGCTCAAATTAATCTGGATATCGCCAAAAAGTCTTGGGAGACGGAAAAAAGATTGCTGTTTATCACGGGAAATATTAACAATCAGCGGCAAAGCGCCGGAGGCGACGAGACTCATAATATCACGAAAGGGGTTGTAATTGAATCCAACACTGTGGAGAATTCTGCGACCGAATCCCCGAGATGGGAAATAAGCTGTACTGAAACGGATGGCAACTCGAATCCCGGAGATACCTATAGTTTTGCTTATTCACCCTTTAACTTTAACAAGCAAATTCGCATCAAAGAAAAGGGAAGCGCCTTTGCGAATGCATTATTATCATTTGAAACAACTAAAATGAATTTGATTATTAAGGTCAGGCTGGACTACGGAGCCGTAATTCAGAAAACCGAGTTGTACCGGATAGCCCAGGAAGAGCTGGAACTGGCCAAGGAAAATTTAAATCAGACGCAGGCTTTATTTCAAACCGGGAAAATACCTCAGCTGGATTTGATGGAAATAGAACAGCAAGTTAAAGCATCGGAAATTAAGGTAACCAACGCTAAATTGGATAGGGACCGCGCCTTAATCAAATTGAACTCGGATTTGGATACTGAGTCTCTGGAAAGAGTTGAATACGATAAAGCGTCATTAGCGTGGGCGACTAGCAATGAAATTGACTTTCAAGCGACTTTAGCCAAATGTTTAAAAGAAGGACCTGAGGTGAAAGCGGCTTCGGGCAATATAGAATTAGCTAAAATAAATCTGCAAGCGGCCTATTTTTCTCAATTAAATGGGCTGCAGGTGGGGGCGTCGGTATTTAAACCCAGAGATGAATTGAGCGATGACGTTACCACATACACCATCAGTATGAGCCCCTCGTTAGATGATACATCCCTTATCAATATCAAATTGGCAAAGAAGAATCTTGAAGCGGCTGAGAAAAACCAAGAAGCCGTGCTTAAGAGCCTCAGATCAAAAATCCACGATACGTATCATATTTGGGAAATTGCCGAACAGAGTCTGGTACCCCTCCAACAATCCATTGAGGTTGCGAGAGAAAAGTTAAGAATTGTCACTTTGAAATATAATCTGGGCCTGGCTACCGGGGCTGAAATCATTGAGACCACCCGTGATTTTACCGAGGCTAATGAAAAATATTTCCAAGGCTGGTTTGACTTGCAACAGGTAAGAGAAAGCTATTATCAGGCGATTTGGGGGAAACCGGTCTTCAAATTGGACTAAGAATACTTTTGCCAGTTGGAGGAATTATGGATGGCAATTGAAAAACAGCCGACTTGTCAATTAAATCGAATTGATTTTTTGATTACCAATTTGTGTAATTTGCGCTGCCGGATGTGCAATTACCGGGTGAACAATTTTTTCACTAAAATGATGCCTTTGAATAAAATCAAGTCCATCATTGAGGAAGCCGGCGACCTGGGCGCGGAAATATTGGGACTATCCGGCGGAGAACCGATGATTCGCAAAGATATTTATGAAATCATCCACTTTGCCAGCTCTCGTGGGCTGAAAGTTCGTTTGATGACCAACGGGGTGCTGGTGGGAGAAAAAGAAGTCCGGCAATTAATTGATTCAGGTTTAAATGCCGTTTCAGTTTCACTGGAGGGACCGGAAGAGATCAATGATTGGATCCGGGGCGAGGGGAATTATCAAAAAGCATTAAACGCCATCCGGTATTTTGGAAAATACCGGGGCCAAAATCACGATTTTACAGCAGTGGGAATAACGTTGTCGCGATGCAATTACCGTTATCTGCTTTCATTTTGCAAATTTTTGCTGGAGGAAGTCGGTATTGGCGCAGTTACCATCAACCCTTTTGAAAGAATGATGTTAATGGCAAAAGATCGGGAAATCAGGCAAAAGGAGTTTCTTTTGGATACGGAACAGATGGCCGACTTTCAAGCGGAACTGGAGAAAGTAATTGAATATGCCACAAAAATGGGAAGCAGGATGCCTGCGCCGCAGTTTTTAAAAAAAATTCCCGACTACTTTCTGGGTAAAGCGATTGTTCCCGAGAAAGGGTGTTTTATTCCCAGAACAACCTGGGGTATTCAAACCGACGGCCGGGTTTTTCCCTGTTGGAAGACATCAAGCGTTGGAGATTTAAATCAAATGAGTTTGAAAGATATCTTTGGCTTACCCTCCTACCAAGAGTTTGTACAGGACGCTTCTACCGGTAAATGCGGTGGTTGTCTTACTTCTTGCTATGAAGAATTATATTTTTAAAAGGAAAATAGGGCTTTGATATTTGATGCCAGTGTGATCATACCAACTTATAATCGCAGTAAGTTACTGGATTGGACGTTACGGTCATTGCGCGATCAAAACAGCCGGAATTTTAAATATGAAGTCATTATCGTTGATGATGGCTCTACCGATGATACCCAAGCAATTGTCAATCAATATCAAGGGGAATTCCATTTAAGATATTTTTATCAGGAAGATCAGGGTTACCGGGCTTCGAAAGCCCGAAATACGGGTATTGTGAATTCGGAGGGCGCAGTAAATATTTTCATTGATTCCGGAATGCTGGCCGGCAGCGAATTTATCTATGAGCACTGCCGGTTGCACCGGGAATTATCTTGCTGTGCGGTTATTGGCAATATCTATGGCATTCAAGCAACGGTGAAAGACCCGTTTTTTTATGAACTTGTGGCATTGGATCAGATCGATGATTCGATAATAAACCTGAAAGAAGCGGAGAAATATGGAGATGTCCGTAATCCTAGTTATCAACATTTTAACCAAGACTTGAGGAAATCCCCGGCGCCTTGGTTTTATTTTTGGGCTGGCAATATTTCCATCCGTAAAGATATTTTGATTGATGTAGGATTATTTGATGAACAGTTTACTAGCTGGGGCGTTGAAGACTTAGAATTAGGTTTTAGAATCCATAAAAGCAATATTCCCATCGTTTTAAACCAAACAGCCGAAGCGATCCACATCCCTCACGATACGGAAAGTGAAAAATTTGCTTTTTCTTTAAAAAACGCCGCTTATTTTCACCAAAAACATAACTGTGTTGAAAGTGAAATGTTTTTATTTTCCGACAAAAACAGTTTTAATGAAGATGTCGAAAACCTATTGGCCAATGACAGCAAACGATTTGACTATCAGGCAATGACTTCGCGGAAGATATTTGACTTTTTATCCGGCAAATCCCTACTTATAATAGGGATTCATAATGGAGCCTTATTTCGATTGGTCCAGTGTAATACGGCGCTGGAATATCAAAATGATAACTGGCGGATGGTTTTGAGAGAGTTCCCGGATAAAAAGATCTTAAATTTTTTGGGGTTAAAAACCCGGTTTACCAACAAGCAATATGAAGCTGTGGTAATCACCGATTTTTGGAGATTTTTAAAAAGGCAATGGGCCGTTGAATTAGTTAAAGAGTCAAAAAGGGTCGCTCAAGAAATATATATTATCATAGAAATCATCAGCGAAGGCAATCAATGGTTGATGGCTGATCAGCGTCAACTAGTTATTTTAATCAAAATGCTGGCTTCTTTGAAAATGAATCCCCGGATATATGAAAACAGTCAAGACAATATGACCATTAAATTTTTATATCTGGGTTCAGATGGTGATTGATTCGGTGGAATTCTTATTGAATCGTTATCCTTTTTCCAATGCCCGGAATTACCTGGAGATCCCAACTTATGACGGTTCCGGACAAGTTGTCCATCCCGATGTGGTTTATTTCAAAGACGGCTGGAATGGATACAGGTATTGGATGGCTATGACACCTTATCCTTTTGAGGATGACCGTTATGAGAATCCGTCCATCGTGGTTTCAAATGATGGCCTTCATTGGGATGAACCGCCCGGCCTTGTAAATCCGGTTGCAAGTACCCCGGTTATCGGGCACAACTGCGATTGTGATCTGATTTATCATCACCAAGAAGATCAATTATGGCTATATTATATAGAAACCGATGATTTATCAAAAACAACAATCTATTTGTTGACTTCAAACAACGGGGTAACCTGGTCTTCTAAAAAACCGGTTATTTGTTCCCAACCGCGTTACTCCATCATCGGTCAGGCGATAACTTTTAACCCGATCGATAGCGTATTTCAAATGTGGTATGTTAATGCCGGTTCCGTGGGAGGCTTTACCAATCAAGCCAGGGTCGTCGAATATCGCCATTCTAAGGATGGAATCATCTGGTCCGAGCCGGTCGGTATCCAAATCAGCAAATATTTTCTGCCTTGGCATATCGAAGTGATTTATATTTCATCCAAAAAACAATATTGGATGTTTTTTGTTGGCACCAATAAGTTTTTAGGATGTTCACTCCTGTTTGCGTTTTCAGAGGATGGCCTGTCATGGAAGGGATGTTCCAGACCTGTTATCGGAAAACCGCAAAACTGTTGGGATTCGCTTATGACATATCGTTCGGCCTGTCAATATGATAGCGAAAACGATATTCTGAAATTGTGGTATTCTGCTGCTGGCAGTGGCCTTGAAAACAAACCGCAGTTTCATGTGGGATATACCGAAAAAAGTTGTTCGGATTTTATTTCCAGTACTGGAGTTGGCGATTGACTCCGGATGTTTTTTTAAAAGGAGGAAAAATGTTTACTTCGGTTATTATACCTACATTTAATAAAGAAAAACGACTTGGGATGGTCTTACAAACCTTGGTTAAACAAGATATTGGGGCTGAAAAGTTCGAAGTCATCGTAGTTGACGACGGTTCCGCCGATGATACAAGGAACATCGTGAAGTCGATGGGGGATAATGGGACGATTAACATTCGTTACCTTCATCAAACCAATAAAGGAAGAGCAGCGGCCCGTAATACCGGAGTTAAGGCCGCCAAAGGGGAAATCATTGTATTTTTGGATGATGACCGCTTGGTAAGGGAAAATTTTATCCGGGAACATGTGAGCTGTTTTACCAGTCAGTCCCATACGAACTTGGTGGTCCTGGGAAAAAGAATGTGCCTTTTTTTTAGCAGGTTTGATGAAATATACCAGGATTTACAGCGATTATTGGAGGTGAATCCGGAAGCCGTTTTTAAGAGAGGACGGGAAGAACATTATTATTGGAAAAAGGTAAAGCCGGCGGCGGACATGCCTGCGATCTTATGGATGTTGTTTACAACGGGAAATGTATCCATGGGCGCGGGTTTATTTGAACAAGTAGGATTATTTAACGAAGGATTTCAAGGATGGGGTTATGAGGATACGGAGTTGGGATACAGGTTATGGCTTCAAGGCATTCCATTTTTATGCAATGAGACGGCGGTCAATTATCATCTGGAACATTTGCGCAGCCGAAATGAATTAGCCATTGACATTCGCAGAAATCAGAAATTTCTTATATCGATTCATCCCAAGTTCCCTTTGGAATATTTTATGAAGTTTAATGACGGCGAAATGAGTCTGGAAGAATTTAACCGGTTGATGACGGTCGAAATGGAAGCAAGTCATTAAAATGGAGGTGGAAGCGGTTAAAGAAAAGCCGAACGGAATTCGAATTTTTCAATTTACATTTTTAGTGGATAGGAGTGGTGGCATTGGTAACGCAAGAAAATATCATTAGCGAAATGGAAGTTATATTAAAGGACAATCTTAAGGTTAATATTGAAAAGCCCCTTACTTATGAGACAAATTTTGTTAAAGATGGTATTGAACTTGATTCCATTATGGCGTTGGAGTTTATTGTGGAATTAGAAATTAAATATGATATTGAGGTTGATGAAACAGAATTAAGAAATATCGTTTTTAGCACCATCGGTAATTTTGCCGATTTTATTTATCAGAAAATACAGCAAAAAGATTCTTTGAATTGTGTTGCGGAGTCGTGACCCTTCGGTTCCACTGGGTACGGAGCCTAGTACGCTGTTCAATCTGAATTTCCCGACTGAATTTTTCGATCGAAAATGTTATGGCGGTTGATTATTCTAGTTTTTTTGGAGTGAAAAAAACGGACGGAATTTATTGTATCGGTTTAGGCACGGTAAATCCAATCGCCGATGATTGCAGCCAATTTAGGGCAGCATTATCCGTGCTGAAAAAGGGAATTGCCAAAACAGGAGAAGCAGAGCCCAGAGTGGGCGGAGTGGTTACTCATTTTTCAACCAAAGACAAATATTTTAGGATGGCGAATCAAGCCATGCTGGAAGCTTTAAATGATGCCGGGATCTCCAGGGATGAATTAAAGGGCAATCCTCGGATTGGAATGGTTTTAGGGACCAGTTTTGGCAATATCGCAATGTTGGAAGAAAGTATTAAAAATCCCCTTAAAAAGAAAGCTGAAGCCGCCTATCATCCTTCACTTTCGGCAACCTTAGGGTACTTAGCTGTGTATCTACGGAGAAAGTATAAGTTTTCCGGGCCAAACTATACTTTGTCCAATACGTGTGTTTCCGGTATTAATGCAATTGGCTTGGGGTTTCATTTATTGAACAGCGGCCAAGTTGATTATTGTATTGTGGGAAGCATCGAAATAATTGGAGATCTGATTTATCGCGGAATGAAGGCTTTGAACGCTCTCGGTTCCGGGACCCAATTGCAACCCTTCGCCGGGAACCGGGATGGGATGATCTTAGGAGAAGGAGCCGGGTTTCTGATCTTCGCCAACCAAAAAAAACCAAAAAGTTATGGGACTATAACCGGTTACGCGATTACCAATGATGGTACTCATTTGACAGCTCCGGATCGTCAAGGCCAAGGCTTAATCAAAGCGATTGAACAAAGTATGGGGATGGCGGGTATTGGAGCTAAGGAGTTAGATAGTATTTTTTGTGGGGGCAATGGGACTCTTTATAATGATGCCATGCAGGCACTGGCAATTGGCCATCTTCAACTGCAGGCTTTCAACCCTATACCGGTGACTTCGATTAAACCGTTGATTGGCCATACTTTAGGGGCCTCAGGTACGATTGAAAGTATTGCGGCATTTTTGATGATCCAAAGTGGCTGGTTAATTCCCATGGCTCCGGATTATCAGCTCGATCCTAATTTAACGCCGATTCCATTGTTACGAAAGAAGGTTCAAACACCAATTAACAGGGCACTTTTGATTTCCGCTGGTTTTTCAGGGGTAAACGGCGCCTTGATTTTAGAGAGGGACTAAATGAAACGGGAAGCAGTAATAACCGGAGTAGGCTGCCTTAGTTCCTTGGGGAATGATCCGGATGAATTCTGTCAAAATGTTAAACGAAGGCTGGAACAAAGCCCATTCCAGGCTGCCCAGTCACAAGGTTCAGGCAATGGCCGGATTAAGAACTTTCGATTGGATGACCAAGAAATATTGCAAAAATATCCCGGGTTGGATATCAGCTGTCGATATATCCTGCAAGCTGCCAAACAAGCAGTAGAGCAAGCCGGGATTACTCCGGCGATCATCAATAATTATCGGGTCGGGGTAATTATCGGTTCAACATTTGGTTTGATCGATTCCCAAGCAAAGTTTTTACAGACCCTTTATCGAACCGGAAAAGGGAGCCCGCTGCTTTTTCAGCAAACTGCGAATAACCTTCTTTCGGGAGTAATCGCGTATCAATATCATATGGATGGGTTGAATATGACGCTATATAATGGTTGGACTGCCGGGTTGGATGCAGTAATACTAGCCAGTCAATTCATTATAGCCAATCAAGTCGATTTGATGGTTATTGGAGCCGTTGACATATTAAATGAGACCATTGATTTCCATTACCAATATAAAAAAGAATTTACAAAGAAGTTTTTACCCGCGGAAGGAGCCGGAGTTTTAATCCTGGAGGGTAGTGAAATCGCAGCCCATCGAAGTCAAAAAATTATCGGCCGGCTATCCGGAAACAAACAATGTTCTTTTGGGAATTTTAATGATTATCAGGTCGCCTTAGAAAATATTATCGATGACTTTGGATGCGTCTGCTATTTTGCAAATAAAAATGGTACCAAACTGGATGATTTTGAAGAAGAGATTATTGCTGCTAAAAAATTTGAGGTTATCGCCATCAAATATTTAATGGGTGAGTGCGGGGCGGCCTCGGGTATACTGGAGATCATCTATGCATTAAATACCGGTAAAAAGAGTCTAGTCATGAATGCAGCCTTAGGCGAAATGACTGCAGTCATGGTAAATAATTGAAGAAAGAAGATGTTATTGATGAATAATACCTTAAATATTGGAAAAGTCAGCATTGAGGAATGTACGGAGTTGAAAAATCTAATTGAACGAAAGATGGGCATCATTGAATTTTCAAAAAATGCTTCAAATATGGATACGGAATTATATGAACATATGGTGGTTGATTTAGGAAATACGGAGTTTTTGATTAAAGATTGGTGGTCAAGAATGTATGCATCGTATAAGTTGGAAACAATTCCGGGGACCAATACCCGGATTGATTTTGAAACCGGTGATATCGTAGCGGTGATACCTTCCAAAAACGCCGATGTCCAAGTGGTTTAAATTGACGATGGTCATAAGGAGTTGGAGTTTATGAGCATAGATGCCCTTTTCCGTGAACAATATTTAACGTATGATTGGGTTTCGACGCTGAAAAATTCGCAAAGGTTTTGGTACCAGAACCTAAATAATAAGATTTATATCTATGACCAACAGTCATTAAATATTTACACCATGAGTGGATATGCAGCCAAATTATTTGCAACAACCGAGCGGCAAGAATTTAGTTTAATTTTGGAAACAATGCCCTGGGATGAAATGAAATCGACCCATAAAATTTTTGAAAGTATCATCAATACTTCAACGTTGGATATTCCGGACGTCAAGAATTTTGTGGATTCGATTCACCTAAACTTCAGTAACCAGTGTAATTTGGCGTGTAAATATTGTTTTAGGGATAATTCTCTTGATTTTAGGATCGCAGACAGGTCTGTCCCTATCAGAGCGTTGGAGTATTTGGTTTACGATTGCGGCAAGGATGCCACAGAGTATTTTGTGGGGTATTGTTATGGCGGCGAACCTTTGTTGGAGTTTGAAAATTTGAAGAATTTAATCCGATACGCAAGCCTATTGAGTGAAAAAATCAATAAACAGATTCGGATTCATTTTTGCACCAATGGTACAATCCTCACCGAGGAAATGGTAAAATTCCTTTTCAGGCGGCAACGGGATATCAATATTAGCATTGATGGGAATGAAATGGTCAACGATGCGGTGCGGCAATATAAAAATGGCAAAGGGACATTTTCAGTTATTCAATCCAATATCAAAAAATATCAGGAAAATAATTTTCGAATTCATGCCAGAAGCGTCATTACGAAGAATTACCCTTTTCCCAACCGGATTTTAAATCATCTATTGGATATGGGTTTTGACAGCATCTCGATGAAACCCATCCGCTCAGGAAATCCCTTATCATTTGATAAAGAAAATATACCGCAATTATTAAATGCTTATAAGCAGCTTTTGGAAATGTTTCATCAAGATTTGATTACGGAGCGCTTTGACCGCATAAAAAAATATAAGGACGATTATTCACTGAGATTCATTCGAGTCATTTTACTGAAACAAAGGGTAAGAAGAAGATGCGCCTGGGGCCGCAACCAGTTGGTTGTAAATCATTTGGGAGAGATATTTCCATGTGATTCAGTATTAAATATCGATCGGTTTAAAATGGGCGATGTGTACACAGGAGTTAACTGGAGTCAATTCTCAAATTTAAATGTAGAAGAACGTGGATACTGTAAAATATGTTGGGCTAGGAATATTTGCGGCGGAACCTGTTTTTTTAGTTCGTGGGTTGTTAATAACAATATTTCGGATATTGAACCTTTTGAATGCCAGCTTCAGAAGTTCTTGATTGAAAACAGTCTCCGCTTGATATTTCAATTGATTGATGAGAAATACAATCTGAATAAATTGCGGACATTTTTTGAAACTATTTCGTGAATGATAGTAAGAACATTGTTTAACATCTTAAATTTTTAATATGAGGTTCGGTTTTACCATGGGTAATTTTTTTAATAGAATTATTAAGCCGTATTATTGCGTGACTCAATTTGATGCCACAGATTGTGGCGCCGCTTGTCTGGCAACTGTGGCCAAACAGTATGGCTTAAAAGTGCCCATTACCCAAATACGGAAGATTGCCTGTACTGATATGAAGGGAACCAATGCTTTAGGACTTATTAAAGCTGCAAATCAACTTTGCTTTACCGCGAAGGGTATCAGAATTGCTCCCGAAGAGTTGATGGAAGCGGATGAGCTTCCCTTACCGATGATTGCTCATGTACTGAAGGACAATCTACATCATTATGTCGTGATCCATGAAATTGGTAAAAAAGGGATAGTTGTCGCCGATCCCGCCGAAGGGATAAAAATTTATCGACCGCAAGATTTTTTGTCAATCTGGGCAGGGGTTTTGATAATCTTACAACCGGATGAAAAATTTGAAAAAGGCGATGAAACTATCGGGCTGTTTGCCCGGTTTTTCCATTTGATTATTCCGCACAAAAGGCTTTTGATGGAAATAATCTTTGCGTCGCTGTTATTAACTTTTTTCGGCTTAATAAGCACTTTCTATATTAAATACTTAATCGATGATATTTTGCCGGGTAGTTTGGTAGGCACATTATATATTCTGTCATTGGGAATGTTGTCTCTTAACATATTCCGGATTTTACTGGAATTGATCAGGGGCCAGTTGCTTTTATTTTTAAGTCGCAAGATTGATATTAAAATGATTCTTGACTATTATCGCCATATTTTGAATCTGCCCATATCTTTTTTTGATTCCCGAAGGATTGGCGAGATATTATCCAGGTTAAATGACGGGGCCAAAATCAGAAATGCCATTTCCGGAAGCGCGATTTCGGTCTTGCTGGATTCCCTGACCGCCATAGCCGGGGGAATCATTCTTTTTTTACAGAGCAAAACATTATTTCTGATTACACTAATCTCACTTCCCTTATTTGGGGTTATTGCTTGGGGATTTAGCAAGCCTTATCGAAATATTAACCGGATTATTATGCATCAGGGCTCGGAACTTGAAGCCTATTTAGTGGAATCAGTTTCCGGGGCTTTTACAATTAAAGCCTTTAACGGGCAAGATGAGGCCAAGTTAGAGATCGAACAAAATTATGTTAAACAAACCAAATCAATTTTTAAATCCGTCTGGTTGAACAATATTCAATCATCATTACAAGGACTCATAGCCTCGATTAGTGATATTCTTACAATTTGGGTTGGCGCGGACTTGGTGATTAAAGGAAGTCTTAGTGTAGGCCAATTGTTGACATATACCGCTTTGGCCGGTTATTTTACCGGACCTGTCAAAAGTTTGATCGGGTTGCAGTTTACTTTGCAAGAAGCTTATGTGGCGGCTGACAGGTTAGGAGAAATACTTGATTTGGAAGTCGAAGAGAAAAATGAGGACAAAAAAGTGCAATTAAATCGATTGAAAGGAGAAATTGAATTTAAGAATGTCGACTTCCGGTATGGGACACGCGCATTGGTATTACAGGATATTAACCTGAAAATTAGACCCGGAGAAAAGGTGGCCTTGGTTGGGAGCAGCGGCTCCGGGAAGACGACCCTAGCTAAGCTGTTGTTAAAGTATTATCTGCCTGAAAAAGGCGAAGTGTTAGTTGATGGATATAATGTTCAAGATATTAGCTCGGAGAGTATCCGGGATCGAATTGGTTATGTTCCTCAAGATATTTTTTTATTTAGCGGCACAATCCGGGAGAACATAGCCTTTGGCAATTCTGACGCCTCCATCGAAGAAGTTATTGAAGCAGCTAAGCAAGCTCAAGCCGATGAGTTTATTGATGAAATGCCGTTGAGATATGAAACTTTAGTGGGAGAGAGAGGATCGACATTATCCGGCGGACAACGGCAACGGATTGGGATCGCCAGGGCGGTTTTAAAAAAACCCGATTTATTAATCCTCGATGAAGCCACCAGCAACCTGGACAGTATTTCCGAGAAAGCGTTTCATGAAACCATTGATTCAATCACTGAAAACTTGACCGTCATTATTATTGCCCACCGTTTAAGCACCATCAGACGGTGCCAAAAAATAATCGTCATGGATAAAGGGAAGATCATCGAGTCCGGCAGTCATTATGAATTACTGGCTAAAAAGGAAAAGTATTTTCAATTATGGCAGGAACAGATTGGGGAAGAAATTAAGCCGATTGGCTTAGGAGAACAGGTCTCTTGAGGGTAAAATTAATTGATTATAAAGACTTGAGTGATAGCAGGGAGTTGTTGGACGCCGGAGAACCCAATTTTTTCGCTATCCTTATTTATTTTTTGGTTTTATTGCTGACCGCCGCTATTGTCTGGTTGTGTTTTGGAAAAATTGATGTGGTGATCGAGGCTACCGGTATTGTAAGGACAATTAATTATGTAAGTGTAATTCGGAATATTAACGATGGAATTGTCAACCAAGTCAATTACCAAGAAGGGCAAAGAGTCCAAAAGGGCGATCTTTTATATACGACCAGCAATCATTTTCATGAAATTGAAAATGAAAGTAATCAAATTCAAAAAAATAAAATTACGTCCGAGATCGCCATGCTTGCCAGGATGGAAAAAAGTATCGTCAGCCATAAAAATCTTTTCCAGGCAAATATTACAACACTCGAAAATCAATATTATAACCAGTTTGAGGTTTATCAAAACAAATATGAACAATTAAGGTCAAATTATGAAAAGGCGCAAATTGATTGGATGAATGGACAAAAGTTGGGCGCAAGAATTATTTCCCAAAACAGTCTGGACCAGTTTGAAAGAGATTATAAATTTGCCGGGCTGGAGTTGAACAAGTATCAAAATGAAACCATCTTTAATGTGAAAAATGACTTGCAGACAAAACAGGATCAATTATTACAAATCAACGATAAGCTGAACGAATTGGCGGAAAACTTTCGCCGGGGCCAGGTTAGAACGCCGATTTCGGGAATCGTTCAAATTATCGCCAACTTTAATAAGGGAGATTTTATCCCTGCCGGAACTGAAGTTCTAAGAATCGTGCCTGTAAAAAAAAGAGCGAATCTAAAAATGGAGATTACTGTGGCCAACAAAGATATTGGGCTTATCAAATCAGGCCAACGGGTTACGTATCGGTTTTTGGCTCTTCCGTTTAAGGAATACGGGATTTTAGCCGGCAAAGTCAGAGTTGTTGCCGGTGATGTTTCAACGGCGCAAGATTCTATCATGCCGTACAGGGTTGAGGGGACTGTCATTAAAACCAAATTGTATGATAAAAGCGGTATTCCGGCTGAAATCAAAGTAGGGATGTTATGTGAAGCCCGGATCATTTTAAAACGGAAAAAGCTATTATATGTAGTTTTAGAAAAGCTGGATTTCCGGTAGCATTTACAATCCATCCGTTATTGAATTTCAAAATGGGGGAAAGGCAATGATCGAAGTCATTATTGTGGACAAGGAAGAGACGGATAGGGAAAAAATCAAAAGGACCATTGAAGGGGATTGTGACATTCAAGTTATCGGGTTTGCCAACAACCTAAGGCAGGCTTTAATTTTATGCAGCAGATTGATTCCGGATGTGATGCTAATGGATTTTTTTCTAATGGATTGCGATGGTCTTGAAGCACTTAAAAGAATCCGGTTAAAGTATCCGTCTTTAAAAATTTTATTGATTTCTTTAGCCTGGGATGCGAAGCAAATTGGCAGCGCTTTAAAAAATGGCGCCGATGGGTGTCTTTCTGCGGATATGCGCCAAGAAAAAATAATCTTCGGGATTAAGAGCGTTGTGAATGGTCTCATGGTGATTGATCAGGAAATGTATAGGCTTGTTCAAAGTATTCATGATCCTAACCCATGTAAAATTGAATCTGTCTGGCCAGACGAAAATAGCAGCCAAAATGAATTGACCGGTAAACAGTTGGCGATTTTGGAACTTCTGGCAGAAGGTTTGAAGGAAGAAGCCATTGCTTGCAAAGTCGGCCTGAGTATCAATACAATAAAATACCATAAAAAACAAATTTTTGGAAAATTAAAAGTAGCCTGTACCAATGAAGCTCTTGTAAAAGCAACAAGGATGAATTTGATAATGAACCCGGTCCAGGAAATGGTTTATACATGTTGAAATAATCCTGTTTCAAAAGTTGCCCTAGCTAAAAGTGTAGTTGAATCATGCGGGCAGTAATTGTATATTAGTTGTATAAACTTTTTATATTAAGATAACACACTAATGATATCATTTTATTTAAATAATTTATTGATTTTGCGCAAATAAAATTAGAAAAGAGTGTGTGATGGATGATGAAGCTTGATTATGATGGAATTTTAACCGATGCCGATGCCTTAATCATTGTTCCGCCGTTTGCCGCTTTGAGATGGCCGGTTTTAGGAGCGCATCTACTTCAAGCTTGCGCAAAAGAAAAAGGTTATCGTGTAAAAGTATTTTATGCCAATTGGGCTTTGGCGGCGTTTTTAGGGTTGGATATTTACGAAAGAGTCAGTGAAATCCAGCAATTAGGAGATGTAATCTCCTCGCGAATTGCCTTTGGTGTCCCTTCTTTTTATAAAAATAACGAAATAATAAAACATTTTCAGGAGTCGTTGTCTGGTCAGAAAGTTGAAACCAAAGACCTTGTCAAGATTGAAAAAGGTTTGGAACAATGGATGAATGATGTTACTTCAGAAATCCTAAAATACCGGTATAAAATAATTGGCTCCACTACCACTTTTGGCTCTGTAATCGCCAGCATATCTTTATTGGATCAATTGAAAACTAAGGAACCGTCAATTACTACGATAATAGGGGGCGCCTATTGTTACGGAGAATTGGCTCAAGGAGTAGCATCCCTTAGTAATAAACTCGATTACGTTTTCTGTGGTGATGGAGAAATAACCTTTCCCCAATTTATTCGAGATGTCACAGAAAATCGGCGCCCCTCGCAGAGGATAGTCGTCGGGGAAAAATGTAAATTGGAAGAAAATCCAGTTCCGGATTATAATGATTATTTTGAACAATCAAACCGGTTTTCACCGGATAATAGCCGGGAATTGGGGATTATCTATGAAACAAGCAGGGGATGTTGGTGGGGCCAGAAAAATCCCTGTACTTTTTGTGGACTAAACTGCGATTATAACTACCGGTTCAAATCGCCGGAAAAAGTAATCGGTGATTTAAAATGTCTGACCCAAAAGTTCCCGGGCTACAGAATTGGAATGGCAGATTGCATCATTCCATACGAGTATTTCAAAACGTTGCTCCCAAGAATACCCCAGGAATTACCGGGAGTTAAGTTCTTTTATGAAGTAAAGGCGAACCTCACTTTGGAACAGGTTATTTTATTGAAAAAATCCGGCATCACCCGAGTTCAACCGGGTATTGAATCATTGTCGTCTGCTTTATTAAAGAGAATGAACAAAGGATGTTTAGCAAGACATAATATTACGTTACTCAGATATTGCAGGTCAGTGGGTATAGAAGCGTTTTGGAATTTTTTGCACCATGTTCCCAATGAAGTTTTGGAAGACTATCAACTCATGCTAAGTTTTATCCCATTAATTCATCATCTGATTCCCCCAAACAATATTTCAAAGGTTGCCTTGTTAAAACAAAGCGAATATCTTAATCATCCAAATAAATATGAAATAAGGAATGTTCGTCCTAATTCGTTATATTATGAATTTTTGCCGGCTTGGGTTGATATTGAAAAATATGCTTATTATTTTCATGCGGATTATCAATATTTTTCAAGTGAGAATTCATTGATCAAAGAAGTCTTGGACAAAACGGAAGAATGGCAGAACGCCTGGAAAGAGAAGAAAGGGCCTCCCAAATTAAAATTAGTTCAGATCCCGGGTGAAAAATATATGTTAATCGATAGCCGGGGATTGGTGAATCCATTGACTCAATATATCTCTAAAAAGAGAGCGATGGTTATTTTATTTGATTGGCCTATGCAAACGGCTTATTCTGTACGCGAGGATATTCAATGGGCTTTGAAACAACAACTGATGATTGAATTGGATTCCTGGTACATTTCATTGGTTACCGCAGAACCCGATTTGATTTTAGAATTTAAAACCCATCTGACAGAAAGTCAGAATAACCGGACAGAAACAGCTGAACAATATCAACTTGCTTGAATTGAAATAGCAAAGGGTTATCAATGGGAAAATTTATAATTTGGCGACTTTTTAAATAAGCAGAGGATGTGAAAGATATGAGTCAATTCGTTAAAATGGGAGAAATACCATTGGCGGAATGCCAGGCGATCGAAAGAATGATCAATCAAAAAGATCAGATCGCAATGAAATGTAATCTGTTACAAGGTAAAGAAAACGAACAGTACGAACAAGCTAAGAACGAATTAAATGAAATAGAGAAAGAGCTTAAGAAAAGGTGCAACCAAATCATGATTGATTATAAAATTGAAATAATTCCCGGAGTCAATGTGCGGATCGACTTTGAAAATGGGGATATCTTGGCGGTCTTACCGGAAGATGGCCAAGAAAAATGTAGCGAAATACGCTAGGGGGATTTTTGATATTCAATTTTGTCTATGGATTGAATTGATCAGTTCAATAGACGATTCATTAATAAAGAAAGGAGGTGAAAAAATGAAAAAATATTATGAATTTACTCCGGAGGAATTGTTGGAGATTAATGGTGGAGATTCTGTTAGTATTGGTGTTGGTCCTGTTTCGTATTCGCACGATGTCTGCTAAGGCGCTTTGTGTGGTAAAGAGAAGGTCGCGCCTTCTCTTTATTGTTTATAATTTATAAACCAATGCTTATCTTGGAGGTTAGAGGAATGAAGTCACTTAGCGCCGCCATTTTCACCATGTCTTTTTTAACGTATCTTGTTATTCTACCGCCATTCGTTTTTTCTAATAAAGAGACTATCCTTTTTTCGGGTCAAAAATGGAAATTTATTCGGGTAGCTGATGAAAAAATATATGGGTTCAATGTATTTGAAGTAAAATCTAGCAAAGCTGGATTCAATAAAAATTCTTGGGTTGTCAAGGGACAGAGATTGTATAGATATTATCAGTCAGAAACGGTAATCGACACTTATACTGAAAATATAAGTTTTAGACTATCGGAAGATTATAAATTACTTTATCTTGACGCTGAAATAAAAAAGAACGGACAAGTTGATGAAAAATGGTCCATTCAATATAAGAATCATTATTATGACTATAAGCACAATTTGTTAGGACTTGAGCAGTTTACCCATAAAAGAGTACCGGCCCAAAAGCCTCTTTATTTCTATGATGCGAACTATCCGTGGACTGCGGAAATCCTGTTGAAAAGTAAAATTATTCATTCGGTTCCTTGCATAACATTTGAGGGAGCCGAGACGATCGATTTATCACCGGAAAAGGAAGCGGAACGACCGGAACAAAAGGTTTTTTTAGTCAATGAAAAAAGCCGGATACTGGTTGCACCGGATTTTACTGTTTTACAAATTCAAACAAGCGATAATAAAGTGATTCGGAAGACACAGCAAGAGGTCTCCGACTTGAATATCGAAGCCAGAAGATTAAACATTGATATACCCTGTAATGTTCGCTTTATCCGGCCGGAACTTTTAAGCTATCTTCACATCAAGATAAAGGATGGAATCAACTTTTCTGAAAGCGCTAAATTGATTGACCAATTGGAAAGCCCCCGTCAATTATTTAAAGGGATAGCTGAAAACGGTCATATCGAAGGCGAAGTATTCATTACTGCCAAACCGAATCCTCCCGGCGAGCGAATCTTGTTTCCGGTGACCAGGGTTTGGGAACCCAATTTGGCGGAATATTTAAGGAAGGAAAAGTTCATTGAGTCCGACAATTTCCAAATTATCAACAAAGCAAAAGAAATTACGGCGGAATCGAAAACCATCGGTGAAGCCGCCAGGAGTATAGCCGGATGGGTTCATAAAAATATTCAAGGTCAAGAAAGCGCCACCAGGAGCGCTCTGGAAACATTAAACAATAGAAAAGGGGTGTGCCTGCATTTTTCCAGATTAACGGTAGCTTTATGCCGGGCGGTGAATATTCCGGCCCGATGTATTATAGGGATTGTAAATTTAGGGGAGAATTTCATTTACCATGAGTGGGTAGAAATTTATTACGGACAAGAAGATGGTTGGATAGCCATGGACCCGGGGTTAGGACAGATTGGTTTTGTCGATGCTTCCCATATTGGATTGTCAAACACTGATATCAACTGGCAGTCTCCCGATGATGAAAAGACACTGGAAGTGTTAGATTACCAGCCACGTTCAGTGACGCCAGTTATCAATGGAAATAAAGTGGATTTGAGGGGAATATGGCGAAAATATCAAAGTTTCGAATATGATTTTTTGGAAGCCGGAAACGTTACCGGTTCCTATAGCGCAAAATTGGATATGACTCCAGAACAACAATTGTTGTTGATGGAAAATTTTGAAATACCGAGTAAATCAATTCGCTTAACTTCTCAACTGGCATTGAATGAGCTAGGATATGCTATCCATTATAAATCATCCGGGCAATGGCAAGGTAAGGTTTACGACAGTGAAGCGGTATATGGTAAACAGATTTTCCAAACGTTCATCATCGGGGATCAAAGTTTTCAAAAATCTGTTGCTAGAATCGGTGATCATGACTTGCAAGCCGAAGGGTATAGCTTTTTTGAGTGGGGTTTGGTTCTGACCCGGTTGATCGATGGAGTGGAAGATAAGGGTAAGGCCGATAAAAGATTAACCGTTTATATGCCGGATATTCAACGATACATGAATATCGATGTTACGATCGAGCCGGTTGAAATCGATTTTTTGGGAGTCAAAACAGATGGCATGGAATGTAGTATTATGAGTTTCCCATATTCAAGACATCTGTTAATAACGAAAGAAGGAATCATCACTCAACTAGAAATACCGGAAATCGGAGTAGTGGTAGCTTTAAAAAGAGTGAACCCGCGAATATAAAGGACACCCGATTTGACTTATAAAATGAGGGTATGATAATGCAGGTTGATCAATATGATATTTTGTCAGACGCCGATGCTTTAATAATCATTCCTCCATTTACTAGTCTGAGTTGGCCAATTATGGGCCCACACCTTCTTCAAGCCTGTTCGAAAGCAAAAGGGCACAAAGTAAAAGTGTTTTATGCAAATTTGGTTTTGGCGGCAACGTTAGGGGAAGAACTTTATCGTAAAATTAATGAACAAGAATTTTTAGGAGATGCATTTTTTAGGGGAATAGCTTATGATATGATGGCTTTCCATAAAGATAAATTACTTCAAAATTACTTTCAAAGAGAACTGATCAAATGCCAGATTGCGCTCAAAGATCTTATAAAAATCCAAAAAACGATTGAGAAGTGGCTCCATGATATCACCTTGGAAATTCTAAAACATCACTTTAAAATAATAGGTTGCTCCACCACTCTGGGGAACGTAACCAATAGCATATGCTTATTAAAAATGATCAAAACCATCGATCCGGCAATTATTACGGTTCTTGGCGGGGCTTTTTGTTACAAAGAATTGGCCCAAGGAGTAGCTTCACTTAGTGATAAAATTGATTACATATTTTCAGGTGATGGGGAGAAAACTTTCCCCGAATGGCTCAAAGCTGTTTTGGAAAATCGGCTTCCAACGAAGCGGATTATAATCGGTGAAAAATGTGAATTAGAAAAAAATCCGGTTCCAGATTATACCGATTATTTTGAACAGTTAAAGCGGTTTTTACCCCAGCATAATCAGGAAATAATGATCTTATATGAAACAAGTCGGGGATGCTGGTGGGGCCAGAAAAATCCCTGTACCTTTTGTGGATTGACCGGTGATTATCAATACCGGTATAAATCACCGGAAAAGGTAATTAAAGATTTACAATATTTGACCCATCAGCATTCAGGGTATAGAGTTTTAATGACGGATTGTGTTCTATCCAATAAATACTTTTCGTCGTTAATATCCAAATTGCCCGGGGAATTACCAGGAGTTAAGTTTTTTTATCAAATAAAGGCTAACCTCAGTTTGGAACAGGTTATGCTATTAAAAAAAGCTGGGATTACAAGGGTACAACCAGGCATTGAATCATTATCTTCAGGTTTGTTGAAAAAAATGAATAAAGGTTGTTTAGCCAGACAAAATATTGCCTTGCTCAGAAATTGTAAATCTTTGGGGATTGAAGTGATTTGGCATTTTTTGTACAGTATACCGAATGAAATGGTTGAAGATTATCAACAAATGTTAAATTTAATCCCCTTAATAAATCATTTTGATCCACCAACCGTTATTTCACGTATTCTTATTGTAAGGTACAGTGAATATGTAAATCATCCAGATGAATATGAAATAAAGAATATTTCCCCGATCTCGGTTTATCATGAAATTTTGCCTGAGTGGGCAGATACTGATAATTTTGCTTATTTTTATGATGCCGATTATCAACATTTTACTGAAGATAACCCAATAGTAGATTGTGTTGTACAGAATGTAATAAAATGGAAAGAAAAGAAAACTAAAAAAGAAATTCCCAAACTAAAATTGGTTCGACTTCCAGGTGAAAAATATTTGTTAATTGATAGTCGGGGTTTATTAAATCCTTTGACCCAGGATATATCTGAAAAACAAGCTATGGTTATTTTGTTAGATTGGCCCAAGGACTCAGTGCATTCTCCGAATCAGGAAATCAGTTGGGCTTTGAAGTATCAATTAATGATAGAGATAGATTCGTGGTATGTTACGTTGGTCACGGCAGAAGCTGATTTAATTTTGGAATTTAAAAATAAAGTGGGATTTAATAATTATTCATTGGATTAGTATAATTACGCGTGTGCGCGAGTGATCAATGAATAAAAATTTTCCCAAAATTTTAATTTGACTGCGGAAGGAGTGAAAGAATATCGATGAATATTTTGGCTCCGGTTAATAATTACCAAGCCGCAGTTGCAGTGATCGATGCCGGCGCGGACGAGATTTATCTGGGCGCCGATGATGAGCTATTTTCATTATATTCTTTTACCGGGAGAGGTAAAATCGGGTATAGCGGGATCACCATATTAAACAAGTTTGCCCAAACAAAAGAGATCATAGATTATGCGCATTCGAAAGAAGTTAAAGTAAATTTTCTAGGTAATGCTCAGTTTTTCTGTAACGGTTTTTTTAAAGGCAAAGATATGGAAAGTTATTTTATTGACTATCTTGAAAAGGGAATTGAAATTGGTGCGGATGCCCTGGTAATTGGAGATTTTGGGCTTTTGGAGGCTATATCCAAACGCAATTATCGGATCGAACTCCATGCCAGTGTATATTTTCGGACGATTAACAAACAACAATTACTTTTTTTAAAGGATTTCGGTGTGAGCAGAACCACTTTGTCGTACCAGGTCACCCTGGATGAGATTAGCGACTTGTGCGCTAGTAAAATCATGGATATTGAAGTCATGGGATATTTGGGCTGTTCATTTTTTAACGGCGCCTGCGGTTTTCTCCATGATTTTGGGGAAGGCGTTTTGGATGAATTTGATCCCGGAGTGGCCTGTAAGGGAATTTATCATGTTCATGATGGCCGGGAAATCACCCAGGGTAAGATTTTTGACGCCGAGGCAGGTTGTGCCATCTGTAAATTGGCAGAATTGGAATCGCTCGGGGTTAAGACATTGAAAATAGTCGGGCGGGGTCGCGCTCACCAACAGATTGCCCAGGTTATACAGTTATATAAAAAATTTATAGACTATTACAGGGACGGATTTTCGTTTGTTGAGAAACAAGCCGAGATTCCCGGTTGGTGGCGCAAATTATGGTGTTCCAAAGCGAGATGCAAATATAAAAGGGAAAATCCCAATGATTTGTTTATGATAGGCAGGTAAAAATGAAACTGGAGTGGCAAGTCGATATCAATCGCATAGAGCTGCCGGAGCAAATTTTCGGAATTGTCATTGGCGATGAGGGATGTATTTACCGTACCCTGGATTCAAGGTGGATTGGGTGGGTGGAAAAAGCCTTAACGAAAAATTTAGTTATCCGGTACGTGACTCCGATAGTTCCCAATCAGTATATTGAGGAACTTTTTAATTATATCGTTGATTTAACGGCCATCGTCAAACTGAAAGTGACTTTTAATGATTATGGAATGCTTTATCGTTGCAAGCAATTAATTGAGAAGGATCTGATTACGCCGGTATTGGGGCGGATTATCACCCGTTCTATAGTAGATTGCCCTTGGATCGATGAACTTCTGAAACACGAGGATCCTTCTTTAACTGTAGCGATAACCGGAAGTAATTTGGTGCATCAATCAAAATGGGATATTATGCAAAAGTATAGGATTAAAGAAATTGAGGTAAATAGCAGCACCCTGAAAGATGCCGTCCAATTAAGGCGTAACCGACTGATCTTAACAGGTTACACTTCCAATGCCTTGGTATCAGTCGGGAGGGTTTGCTACAGCGCAAGATGGCAGGGATTAGAACTCCCGCAATGTTGCAACGATCCTCGTTGTTTAAAAAAACTATTCATAGAAATTGATCAAAAATGGGGCAAGATGAAATTAATCTATGAAGAGCCATCGGAACAGGTTAAAGAAAAGTATCAAGGACTTTTTATTCGGGGGAATATCGTTTATAAACAACTTAGTGAACAGGACCCTCAACCGGAAATGTTTGATTTTGTTATTACATAGATGATAATACCGGAATCAAAGTAGTTACTTGATTCACTGGGTTTAAAAAGTTGCGAATTGCAAAGTGATAAAGGAGATGGTGGTATTGGATAAAATTAAAGTAACGGAGATAAGTCCGGAAGAATGCTTGGAATATAAAGGATTAATAAAGCGAAGAGTTTCTTTACAGCTATTGTATAAGCATTTGGCAAATAACAGCAATAAGTTATTATACGAAAAAATAGTAACTGATTTATGGCAAACCGAAGAAAGCCTGAATAATTGGTGGCTGAAGATGGGTTCCAAATATCAATTTACCCTATCTCCAAAATTGCAAGTCGATTTTGAGACAGGGAATATCATGTCCGATACAACGCAACAAATGGATTTGTTTTAAAAAGAATCAAGCTAAATTAATAAGATACTGGGAACCGGAAAGGCTTACTGGAGTCAAGAATCAAAAAATATCATCCTGCAATGTGGAACAAGCAAAGGAAGTTTTTAACGGTTTGTTAAAAACGTAGTTCCGGCGCCCCATATTGTTATTCGGGTTGCTTATCATTGAAAATTGGAGGATGTTATATGATTGATTTACATGATAGGTTTTGTGATGAACCGTTTTCGTTTTTCTTTGTCGGTCATAGGGGATTTGTTTACCTCTGCTGTCCGGGAAGGTTAGTCAATCAAATATCGATCGGCAATGTATTTATTGAGAAAGACATTAACTTAATTTGGAATTCGGAAAATGCCAAATTAATAAGAAAGTCTGTGTGTGATGGTAGTTTTAAGTATTGCAACAGGTATTGCCCCAAAATTACGTCGGATTCTTTACCGCGGGTTGAAAATTGCAATGAGCAATGGCTGGAACTGGTTAGAAATCCCATGAAGGATTTAAATTATCAACCTCCAAAAATTCAGTTTGCTTATGATAATGAATGCAATTTGAGATGTGTCTCATGTCGCCACACAATTATACGTTCCAATGATTTTCAAATAAAAAAGTATGATCAAGTCAAAGATACTATCTTAAAACCGTTGTTAAAAAATGCGACTACGTTGATAATCTCCGGAAGCGGCGACATCTTTGCCAGTAGGCATTCGGTTAAATATTTGGAAGAACTCAATAGTGAAGAATACCCTAAACTTCGATACCATATTTTGACCAATGGTATTTTGTTTAATGAAAAAAATTGGGAGCGTTATCCCAATATGCAAAAAATGACTCGAATGTTAATCATTTCGGTTGATGCCGCAAAAAAAGAAACCTATGAAAATGTTCGCAGAGGCGGAAAATGGGAAGTACTCCTGCAAAACTTAAATTTTGCTGGCAAGTTGAGAAAAAGTAAAAAAATAGAAGCGCTATGTATTATGTTTGTGGTTCAAAAAATGAACTACCAAGATATGTTGGAATTCATCCAACTTGGGTATCAAATCGGCGCTGATCAAATTAATTTTAGCCGAATTGAGAACTGGGGTATTTATACGGATCAAGAATTTATTGATTTTGATGTTTGTGATCCGAGAAATACGGATCATTATAAATTTCTGGAAGTATTAAAGCATCCTTTTTTTGGGAGCCGGCGAGTTTCGTTGGGAAATTTGACCGAATTTCGTGTAAGCGCTAGCCTGGTCAATGATGATAAAATATCTATCACTCCGTGAATATCACCTTCACTATTCATCAAGAATATGACGTTTTAATTTATGTTCCTTGGACGATATAAAATTATTAGGCCGTGGGAGGAAATGTAAATATGAATGATTTGCGGGGAAGATATTGCAAGGAGCCATTTTCCATCCTCCATATTGGTTATCAAGGAAAGACATTTCTTTGTTGTCCGGCGTATCAAAAATTTAATGTGGGAAATATATTTACGGCAAAGGATATCGATTCGATTTGGAATTCAATACCGGCTAAAGTATTAAGAAAATCGGTATGCGACGGCAGTTTCAGTTATTGTAATGACTTTTGCGGACTCAAAGTTTCCGGAAATTTACCGTGGATTGATGAATGTGATGAACAATGGCAAAAAATTATAACTGACCCTATGAAAAATTTGAATTTTTTGCCAAGTAGAGTTCAGCTTGCTTATGACTGTAGTTGTAATTTACGATGTATATTTTGCCGCCATGAGTATTATCATGCAAACGAATCGGAATATCGAAGTTTTGAAAAAGTAAAGGACAGTTTGATAAAACCTTTATTAAAAAATGTGGAAATGCTTGAAATTGCAGGCGGTGAAGTATTTGCCAGTAAACATTTGCAAACATATTTCGAAGAACTTACGATGGAAGAATACCCCAAACTCCAATATTACCTTATCACCAACGGGACTCTCTTTAACAAAGAAACCTGGAACCGCTATCCGTCTTTGCAGCAAAAAATTCATACAGTAAACGTATCCATTGATGCTGCAAAAAAAGAAACTTACGAGGCCATCCGCAGAGGAGGAAATTGGGAGGCGTTAATAAGTAATTTGCATTTTATCAGCCAATTACGTAAGAACAATAAGATCAAAGTGTTAAAGATAAGTTTTGTTGTTCAAAGATCCAGTTATAAAGAGATGGCTGAATTTATTCATCTTGGAATAAAATTCGATGTCGATTTAATCGTATTTAGTCGAATTGAAAATACATTCATACATTCAGAAGAAGATTTTGTCAACATGGATGTTTGTGATGCCAGGAATAAAGAACACGGTCAATTTTTAGAAATTTTCAAACATCCGTTGTTTAGGGATAAAAGAGTTTGGCTCGGCAATATATTGCCTCAGGTCATAAATGCTTGAAGTGCTTCTAACATATAAGCCATAGGTAAGGATGTGCAATTTATGTTGAATAATCCCGAGGAATCCCAATTGTCTTCATTATCCGATACCGACCGTTGCAAGTTTGATATTGCGCCCATACGGGATAATGCTTTGACTTGTTATGAAGAATTAATGGCCTCCGTCTGTAAATGGTTAGGCAGGGATTACGAGTTAATGTTCACCAGATCGTTGACATTTTTCTTTACACCGGCTCAGGAAGGGACATTAAAATCAATAGGGGGTAGAATTGAACGCCGCTGGAATGACCAATTGGAAGATCTCCTATATTATCATGGCGTTTGGATGCAGCGAAAAATTTATGACGCGGATCTCGACCAATTGGAGTTTATCAGTAAGGAATTAGAGAACGGATATCCGATTTTAGTTTTTTATCAAGCGTTCTGGCTTCCCTGGGACCCAGGATATCAAAGAAAAGGGCATGAAGGGATTCATACTTTTTTGATCGTAGGGTGTTCAACTGAGAATAATTGCCTCTATTGTGTGGATTCAACTTATATGAAAAGCTGGGAGCCCATTTCACTTGAGCTTTTCATGAAGGGATCCGTTAAAGTAGGAAACTCCATTGAATATTATACCTTTTCGGTAGATAAAAATGAAAAAAAGCATTTTACATGGCTGGAAATCCTGCAGCGGATGTTGGAATGCGTTCAAAATAATAAACAAGGCAAATCTTTTAACGGCCTGAAGCTATTCTGTGACGAACTGGAGAAAAACCTTGATTTCAGAACAGAGACAGATGGTTATCATGAGTTTTTCCGAGCGCCGTTGTTTTATAATATCCAACAGCTTGCCTTGGGGCGAAGAAAAGCATCCCGGACACTCCAATATTTGGCCAAACATTTTGGAGTAACTGAATTGGTAAATCTGGCGCGAGAATTTGATTTGGAAGGTTCAAATTGGGAAAACGTCCGGGCAATGCTGATCAAAATGTATGTAATGCCAAACGAAGCCTTATTCCGGAAAACTATCACCCGAATTCGTGAAGCAATCGATAAGGAACAAGAATTAGTCCGACAATTGCTGGAAATTTACCGGAGTTCCGAATATAAGGCGGAAAACCCACCCAATCTGTTGCTCACAAACATTAATCATCAAGCCATTACCGGTGAAGTTGTCTTTATTGATCTTTGTAAATTCTTTAATAATAATGCTTGCGGCAGCCGGGAGTTTCATAACTGCATAGCTAATTTTAACGGCTTGGGACAGTTTTTCCTTTTAGAAAGTATGCCGTCTGAAGGTTTAATTGAGACCGGGGAAATGAAGTTTTGGTTTCCGGAGTTAAGCGACATAACCAATGATAACATCGGAGCGGCGGGAGAAACGATTCCAATCTTAACGGATTACTACCGGAGCATTATGTTCTTGGGGAATGCCGATGAGGGCAATGTATCCGGACCGGTTGTTATCCAATATGAGAATAACGTGCAAGAATTAATCTATATCGAGTTTACCTGCTGGTGGATGTTGCCCGGATTTGGGGAAACAGTGGCTTGGTCGGGTAAAATGGCTGAACGTATTGGAGAAGAGGTATTTGTTTCAGTGAGTCCGGTGAGGCTATTCGCGCAAAAATATCCGCTGCAAAATAATAAAAAGATTATCTCCATTCAACTACCCGATTGTATCAGTATTCATATTTTCGCGATATCGCTGGAAAAATAAATTTTTAGGGTTTGAGGGGCCGAAGGCGGCTGCAGGAAAGAAAGGGACAAGCATTTTGGTAATAAGGGATCATGAATTCAGTATGACTAAGCGTCCAAAGACAGAGCGACCTTATACTTCGGTTGTCGAGTATTTTGAAGAACAGGCGGAAAGGTTTGCGGAAAGGACTGCAGTAAAAACTGCCCAGAAACAGCTTACCTATGGAGAGTTGAATGATAAAGCCAATCAAATTGCCTGGAAAATTTACCGGTCGTTGGACTCTAAAATAAGGACTGCAGCCTTACTGTTTGATCATGATGCAGACATGATTACCGGGATGATTGGAATGTTAAAGACCGGAAAAGCCTATGTTCCATTGGATACTACCTACCCGGAAGAAAGATTGGCTTATATATTAAAAGACTCTGAAAGTAAAATGATAGTAACCAATCATCATAACGTTGCCTTGGCGGAAAGATTGGTTCAAATGTCAGGACGGCCAATAGGACTCATCAATATCGATGCCTTGGCCGATAATAATCCGGCTAAAAATTTGCAATTAAAAATCGCTCCCCAACAAACTGCCTTTATTATTTATACTTCGGGATCAACCGGTAGACCCAAAGGAGTAATGCAGAATCACCGCAATTTACTATACTGTGCAAGTATTTATTCAAAAAAATTGCGGATAAATCATTACGACCGGTTAGCGTTGTTTACTTCTTATAGTCATGCCATGGGAATATTACAAATATTTGGGGCCGTTTTAAACGGAGCAACCCTTCTTCCATATGATATAAGGCGCCAAAGCGGGATAGCAAAAATCTCGGGATGGCTGGAAGAACAGGAAATATCAATTTTTCTTTCAATTCCAACCGTTTACAGATACTTGATGAATAGTGTCAAAAAAACGGAAATTTTTTCGACAATACGTTTGGTTGTTTTGGGAGGAGAAGTTCTATTCAAAAAAGATGTACAGCTTTATCAAGAGCATTTTTCAGAACAGTGCATACTGGTAAATCTTTTCGGTATGTCTGAAGTGATGCTCGCTACTTTTTATTTCATAACGAAACAGACCGAGATTAAAGGAAATATAGTACCGCTAGGATTTTTTGCGCCAGGTATAAATGCTTACTTGTTAAATGAAAGCAATGAGCCCATTGAAATCGACGAGGTTGGCGAAATCGTCTATCACAGCAAATATACTTCTCCCGGATATTGGAGATTGCCGGAAGAAAACAGAAAAGTATTCGTTACCAATCCATTGACCGGCATAGGCGTGGCCGTGAGAAGCGGTGATTTGGCTCGCCTGCTACCGGATGGCAGTATTGTTTCCGTTGGTAGAAAGGATTTTCAGATTAAGATCCGGGGTTACCGGATCGAACTGAATGAAATTGAAGCAGTTTTGGATGAGATTGCCGCCATCAAAAAAAGTGTCGTAATCCCTATTAGCCAAAATGATGAATATATTTTAGTAGCTTATTACACATCCCGTGTTGAAATGAAATGCATTGTACCGGAGTTTAGAGATATCTTAAAAGCTAAGCTGCCGGATTATATGATACCTTCACATTTTATCCCCCTTGAAGAATTTCCTCTGACGGCGAACGGGAAAATTCATCGTCAAGCTTTACCTAAGCCTTTTGAAAGAATCACCAACCCGGTAAAATATGAAGCGCCAGTCGGTGAATGGGAAATTCAATTGGCTAAGCTATGGCAGGAGATATTAGCCGTTGAAAATGTGGGCGTCAATGATAATTTTTTTGAGCGCGGCGGACATTCATTAAAGGGAGCGCTATTAGCCTCAAAAATTCACCGGGAATTTAATGTCGAAGTTTCCTTGCGGGAGATTTTCCATAAACCGCTGTTGAAAGAAATGGCTGAATATTTGGAAATGGCGAAGAAAAATGATTTTCAGTCAATTCCGAAGGTAGGTTTAAAAAAATATTACCCAGTCTCGGCCGCCCAAAAAAGGATGTACATCCTGAATCAAATTGAAGGCGATAGCACCGGCTATAATACTCCAAGTATTATAAATATTGAAGGGCAACTCGATGTTGGACGGGTGGAAAAAGTAATTCATTCCATCATCATCAGGCATGAAGCTTTACGAACCTCGTTTAAGTTGATAGATGGGGAACCGGTTCAGATAATCCATAATCAGGTTGAATTTAAAATGGATTTCCTGAAAATTAATGCGGATCAGGTCGGCGGGGTTCTTAAAAAATTAATTATCCCTTTTGATCTAAGCAAGGCGCCGTTATTACGGGTCGCGCTTATTCGCCTCTCTATGGAGAGGCATTTATTATTTTATGATCTGCACCATATTATATCCGATAGGACATCGGCGGATATTTTCATCAATGATTTTGACTGCCTTTATCATGATAGCTCATTACCCGAATTGAACATTCAATATAAGGACTTTTCCCACTGGCGAAACAGCCTCCCCGAAGATTATTTCAAAAGTCAGGAAGAATACTGGTTGGGCCAATTTCGAAATGAAATACCCATCTTGAATTTGCCGTTGGATTATCCAAGACCCTCGGTGCAAACATTTGCCGGTGATACGATTTGTTTTCAAACAGGAATTGAGTTGTCGGATCAATTGAAGAAATTGGCCGCTGATACAAGAACGACTTTATACATGGTTTTATTGGCCGGTTTTACGATTCTATTGTCAAAGTACTCCGGACAAGAAGATGTGGTTCTTGGTTCGCCAACCGCCGGGAGATCCCATGTTCAAACCGAAAACCTGATGGGGATGTTTGTAGAGACCTTGGTCATGAGGAATTTTCCGGCTGGTAATAAAAAATTCGACCAATTTTTGCTGGAGGTGAAGGAAAATACCCTCCAAGCCCTTGAAAACCAGGATTATCCTTTGCAAGAATTGGTGAAGAAACTTAACCTCCAAAGGGATGTGAGCCGGAATCCTTTATTTGATATTTTGTTTGTAATGCAAAATACGGGCGACAGAACGAAAAGGTCTTCATTACTCCAATATTCGGCATATGATTTCAAACATAGCATAGCCAAATTCGACCTTACATTGACCGCTTCCGAGTTGAATCACGATATTCATTTTGAACTCGAATATTGTACCAACCTTTTTAAAAGTGAATCCATAAAACGGCTGGGTCATTATTTGTTAAGAATTTTGCAAGAAGTCGCCGCTCATCCTGAAATAAAGATTTCGGATATCGAGATGTTATCCCGGGAAGAAAAACAGCTCTTGATATCGGATTATAATAATACGCAAATGAAGCATCCCCAAGTACGAAATGTTGGTGAACTTTTTGAGAACCAAGTTGCATTGACACCGGATCATCCGGCGGTCATATTTAACAACCGGGCACTTACTTATAAAGAACTTAATACCAAAGCCAACCAAGTTGCGGCGCTCTTAAGGAAGGCAGGAGTGGGCCCCGAAACTACTGTAGCCATACTGACGGAGCGTTCGATCAAAATGGTCATCGGGATATTGGGGACATTAAAAGCCGGTGGCGCATATGTACCTATCGATCCGGGCGCTCCATCCAAGAGAATTCGTTATATCATCGAAGATAGCAAGGCAAAAGTGTTACTGACCCAATCCGGGTTAATAAACCAAGAGAATTTAGTTCCGACAATGATTGATCTGGGCGATGACCGGATATTTTGCGGTAATGGCCGGAATCCGGAACCACTCGGTCAACCGTCGGACATGGTATACATCATGTATACCTCCGGTACCACGGGTAACCCAAAAGGGGTCGTCATTGAGCATCGAAATCTCATCAATCAGTTGTTGGGGCTCAAAAGAATACATAGCCTGGATACTACCTGCAACCATGTTCTTTTTACCCGATACATCTTCGACGTGTCGGTTCAACAGATATTGATGCCACTGGTCTCCGGAGGGAAGCTTTTTATTGTTGAGCAAAAAATAATCCATGATCCGCTCCGGTTTTTAGAGTTTATGACTGCCAATAAAATTGAGTTTTTGAATGTGGTGCCTTCATATATGGATGTATTATTGGAAAATGCCGCTCCCAGGTTTAGCTTTGCGCTTCGCTTTAAGGAGATTGTATTAGGTTCCGACGTTTTTACCAAGGAACTCTATCAAAGAATTGTCAAACAATTTAAGGTGGACAGGGTAACCAACATATACGGGCCGACAGAAACCACGATTAATGCGACTTTTTATCAATGTAGCGACAGTGAACCCATGGAAAAGTTGCCGATTGGGAAACCGTTGCCCAATTACCGAATCTATATTTTAGACAAATACCGGAAACTTTTACCAATAGGAATTCCCGGTGAAATTTACATTGGGGGAGATGGGGTCGGCAGAGGATATTTAAACCAACCCGAGCTTACGGCGGAGAAGTTTTTACCGGATCCTTTCATATCAGGCGGGCGGATCTATAAAACCGGGGATTTGGCTAAATGGTTGCCCGACGGCAACATTGAGTTTTTAGGAAGGATCGATCATCAGGTAAAGATCAGAGGGTATCGTATTGAATCCGGCGAGATTGAAAATAAACTGAAAAACTATCCCAACGTAAAAGAAGCGGTGGTTGTGGATAGAATGGATGCCCGGGGAGAGAAAAATCTTTGTGCTTATCTAACCGGGACGGGCGAAATTGATCTTTCGGATTTAAGGGAGTATTTATTAACGGAACTTCCGGATTATCAGGTTCCGGCATTTTTCACACAATTGGAAAAGCTGCCGCTCACATGTAACGGGAAAATCGACCGAAATGCTTTGCCCAAGCCGGATCATGGCATAAGGAGAAAATTTGTTGCCCCAACCAATGAAACGGAAAAGGTCCTCCTCGATATCTGGAAAAAGGTGTTGGGGATTTCAAACATTAGTATAACCGACAATTTTTTTGAACTGGGCGGAGATTCCATTAAAGCTTTACAGATGGTATCGCATTTTAATCAATATAGCTTAAAGCTGAGGGTGGAAGATTTGTTTCAACACCCAACTGTAAACAAGCTGAGCCGACATCTGTTATCCCTGGATGTAAAGCTGTCATCCGGCTTTTTTTTAAAACCGGCGCTATCCGAAAGCCAGACCGGTAACGCTGGAAAGCTATTGGGAATCTATCCTCTTCATGACGGGGCTTTCCACTGTGAGCAGGACTTGGCTGTCACGATTGCCGCCTGGCAAGGGATCCATTATGAACTGATGTTTATCGAATCTTGGGGGTTCAAATATTTTCCCGCTACCGGTTTGGAAGATCGGTACAGCGATCGACTTAACGCCGATATGGGAGATGAATGGCAAAATCTTTACTTGTATCATGGCTTGCAGGTTTTAAGACATAGTGGAAAGAATGCGGCGGAAATTATGGGAATTATCAAAGAAGAATTGTTGGCGGAAAGACCGGTAGCCATATTGATGGATACTTTTTGGTGCCCATGGGATGCCGGGTATCAAAGAGAAGGCCATGATGCCGAACATTTTGTTTTAGTGACCGGGTTTGATGAGGAGGAAGGTTATTTCTCCTGCGTTGATACGATTTATATGAAATATCGGGAACCCTTGTTGCTGGAGCTTTTTTTCAAGGGACAGCGTGGTATCTGTGAAACATTTTCCTTGATAAATCCACCGGAGTTGGAAATCCAATGGAAAAAAATCATTGGGAATGCCGTGAAACGAATGGAAACTGCCTTCGATGAGATGAGGGCTTTTGCGGATGATTTGGCGGAGAACTTCGATATTCATAGAGAAACCGCCGGGTATCCCAATTTTATCCGGGCTAAATTTTACCGCGTGCTGTTGGAAATCGCCAGAGGACGCAAACAGTTTTCAAAATCCCTGCTCTATTTTTCACGGAATTTCCATTTGGAAACATTCGCTATCGTAGCGAAAGATCTGGAAAGGTCCGGTTGTATTTGGGAGTCTATTCGGGCCTTGTTTATGAAAATGCACGGCCTGGCGGAAGCGGAAGCAGACAATGTCTTAAAGAAAATAATCGCCAAAATTAAAGAAACAGCAAGTTATGAACTTCAAATTGCCGAAGAGTTGTTGCAAGTGTGTGAAAATAACCAATTGCAATATGAGAGTATGGGAAACTATCGATGGGATAGGGGCCGAAGTGTTGATAGCAAAATCGTATTTGTGGATGTATCAAAATTTTTCAACAACAATGGCTGCGGGAGTGCCGCATTTGCAAGTTGTCAAGCGGATTTTAACGGCCTTAAAGAATTCTTTCTGATTGAGAGCATGCCTGGGCAGGGCATTGTAGAAATTTCCGGGATGAAGTTTCTTTTCCCGCGAATTGCTGATGGCATAGGGGATAATATCGCCTGTTCGGGTGAAACGATACCGGTTAGGCGGGGCCGATATTCCAGCATTATGCTTTTAGGATGCGGGGATGAAGGTAGTTTTTCGGAAAAATTGACGCTTCGGTATGAAGATGAACAAACGGAAGAAATATACATTGAATTCTCTTGTTGGTGGCTGGCGCCTGATTTCGGGGAACAGACGGCCTGGGAAGGAAAATTGGGTTTCCGATCCGGGGATGGAATTCATGTTACACCCAATCCGGTGCGGTTGTATGCCCAAAGTTATGGACTAAAGAATGATAGCAACTTGATAGAGCTTAAACTGCCGGATTGTATGAACCTTCATATATTTGCTATTTCGTTTGCCCGGATGGATGGTATCCTGTGAGATTGCATCCATATTATTAACAGCCGGAAGGAATGGATTAACCATGAAACAAGTGGCTTTAATAAAAATGCCTTGGGGGGTTATCGACTCCGTCTCCATTGCGCTTGGGGTTTTAAAAAAAGCCTTGGAAAACTCGCAAATCCCAACCGACATTTATTATTTGAATATTCGAATGGCCAAGAAAATCATAACCAAAGTGGGTTATGATCCATACTTTTATTTTACAATCCGGCCGTATTATGGAGAATGGTTCTTTACCAAGCATTTGTTCGGGAAATACGGGACCCAGGAGATGGAAGGCCAATATAATGATTTGATTTCACGGCTTGATCAAGAATATCAAAATAAGCGGTATTTGCAGCTTACAATCTTGTATCAACATTTTTTAAATATGAAGCGGCTTGAAAAAGAGATTGATGCAACCATCCGAGAATTTATCGATGAATCCCTGACCAGTATTCCATGGGGTGATTACCGGGTTATCGGGTTTACCTGTCAGCTCGGGGAATACCTGGCCACACTGTATATGGCCAAAAAAATAAAGGAACAATATCCCCACCTTAAGGTCGTGTTAGGTGGAGCTTGTGCCGCCGACATTATGGGGATTCAGACCATCAAAGATTTTGCCTGGATTGATTATTTGATTGACGGTGAAGCCGAGCAAGCATTACCTCATTTAATAAAGAATATCCTGCAAGGAAAGTACTATCAGGATGTCCCCGGTGTCTCATACCGGCGGGGAGAAGAAGTGGTGCTATATCGGGACAAGTATCCCGGCATATCATTGAATGAAGTTCCCATCCCGGACTATTCGGATTATTACCGGCAAATGGAAGAGTGTGGCTTACATGAAATGTTTGCCAAGGAGTTAATGTTCGAGGGGACCCGGGGATGCAATTGGGGTGAAAGAGTGCACTGTTCCTTTTGCGGTGTAAATTTGCACCTGATGAAATACCGTTCCAAATCAGCAGAGCGGTTTAAGATGGAAATGATTGAATTATCCCAAAAGTATCACGTTAAAAAATTTTATACGGCGGATAGCATTATCAATCCGGAGTATTTTAAGGAACTTCTGCCTGAACTGGAAAAGGAAAATATGGGGTTGAATATTTTTTATCAGGTGAGAGCCGATTTGAACCGGGACCAATTGGCAACCATGCGTAAAGCGGGTGTTCTCAGGGTTCAGGCGGGAATTGAAAACCTAAATACCGAGCTGTTGCAAATCATGCGCAAAGGGATCACGGCCATGAAAAACATTCAATTCGCCAAACTTTGTTTTGAAGAAGGGATCGAATTACAATGGAATTTTTTATATAAAGTCCCCGGAGAGAAGAAAATCCATTACCAACAAATATTGAATTTAATTCCGTTGATTGCTCATCTGCCCCCGCCATCGGTCGTACTGGAAACCAGGCTGGACAGATTCAGTCCATTTTATACTGAAGCGGCGAAATACGGTATCAAAGATATTAAACCAAGTTTTGAGTATTATTATTTATTCCCCAGAGAACGGGTAAACATTGATAATATTGCTTATTCGTTTGATTATTCCTGTGACTCTTTAAATGAGGAGCGATACGATGATTATTATCGACTACTGGAAAATTGCAATCAATGGCTGAAAGATTATAAGGAACATAAATGGTATTGCCGGTTTTATCGGGAAGGTGAATCCATTCGAATCGAAGATTACCGGCCGCTGAATTCCGCCAATGAAGCAATAGGGCAACAGGAGTACGTATTGAACGGGGTTAAAAGTTATATATACCAGTATTGTGATATCGCCAGACCGATCAACCATATTTTGGAGGAGTTGGCTGAAAATTCTCCTGATTCAATCACTGAACCGGAGTTACAAAAGATCTTGGATGAATTTGTCGCCAACAAGTTGATGTATGAAGAAAGGCAAAAGTATTTAAGTTTGGCCGTGAAAGTGAGTTAAGGAGAGAACGAAACATGAAAACAGCGTTAAATCAAAAGTTCGGTACTATGAATCGGGAAAGAATGAATATTAAGCCGATTCATAGCGGAGCTTTTCATTGCGAACAGGATTTGATTGCCATGGTGGCAAAGTGGCAGGGGTTGGATTTCGAATTCATGTTTGTTAAAAATTGGGGATTTAATTACCGGCCGGGAAATGAAGGGCTCTTTTGCGATAAAATTGACGGCGACCTCGGTGATGAGCAAAGTGAGCTTCTTAAATATCATGGGATTCAGCTTGTTAAGGAAGAAGCGATCACCGCCGAACAGATTTTAAATCGGGTAAAGCAGGAACTCAATTCGGGTTATCCTGTGCCTGTGCTGATGGATACCTTTTGGTGTCCGTGGGATGCCGGATTTCAAAAATTGGGGCATGATGCCGAGCATTTTTTAGTAATGGTGGGACTCGATCAGGAGAATGAGCGCTTTTACTGTGTGGACACAATCTATATGAAATATTGGGAACCCCTTCCGCTGGAATTTTTCTTCAAAGGACAACGGGGAATATGTGGCCGGTTTGTTTTTTCCGAACCTTTGGTAAAAGAGATAGAATGGCGTTCCATAATCTTAGATGCCGTAGCCAGGCTTTATTCCAAGGAGGAATTCGGGAATGCTTTTGAAGCAATGCGTTGCTTTGCCGATGATTTGACCAAGGAGTTTGATATTGCCAAAGAAATTCAAGGATACCGAAATTTTTTGCGAGCCAAAATTTATCGCCAAGTATTTGAAATTGCTCGGGGACGAAAGCAATTTGCCAAGTCCCTGGAGTATCTGGCCAAGAAGTTAAATCTGGGAACCCTTGGGAAACTCGCCGAAGAATTGGAGAGAGCCGGAAGTAAATGGGAATCGGTACGGGCTATGTTGCTTAAAATGCATAAGATGTACACTCGGGAGGCCTTGATGGGTAAAATTGTAAAAATCATTCGAGAAGCCGCCGATGAAGAAGAACGTATCGCCCAACAGTTATTGATCATTTGTCGGAATAAAGAGCTGCCGGAGAGGATCAAACCGGGTCCTATCAATCAAACCGTTTCCAGAATCCCGGAAAAAAAGATAAGGAACCTCAGTGGCGGAATAGAGCCTCTTGATTTAGCGGTCTATTTCAACAACCATGGTTGCGGGAGTAACCATTTTGGAAACTGCCAGGCAGATCTGAACGGACTTCAAGAGTTTTTCCTTGGTGAGAGTATGCCGAAGAATGGTATTTTTGAAGTTGCCGGAATGAAATTTTTATTTCCGTCACTTGACGACGGCATCAATGACAATATTTCCTGCCTGAGTCAGGTTATCGCTGTAAAACAGGGTCAATATTCGAGGATCATGTTTTTGGGATGCGCCGATGAAGGAAGTTTTTCGGAACCGGTTGTTATCCTCTATGAAGGGGGAGCAGTTGAAGAGTTTTACTTGAATTTATCCTGCTGGTGGCTATATCCCGATTATGGCGAAATGATTGCCTGGGAAGGCCGGTTTGCAACCAGGACAATCGATAAAGTACATGTTGCGCCGAACCGGGGACGTTTGTATGCTCAAGATTACAAATTGAATCAAACTAAGGTTGTAGTCGGTATTAAGCTACCGGAAAACATGAATATGCATTTATTTGCGATTTCATTGCAAATGGGTATTCATTGAATACGTTGGAGGAGAAAATGAAAACAGCTCCATCGGTTTTGGGCGAGTTTAAAGAATTGGATACGCCGGGTTTTTTGAAGGGAGCCAAGTATTACTATGCTATTTCCCAAATTATGCAGGCCATTCATTCCAAGATTCCGGTTCAAAATTTTGATACTACTGAAATTGCCGCACCCACCAGTTTTAGGGAAGAGTATTTTAATGGGGAGAATCGTCAGCGGGCCGTGATGTATTTGATGTCCAACGGTTGCGAATGGGCTCTTAAAAGCGGTAATGGTTGCTTGGTATGCGGCCATCTTGCAAAACAAGCTAAAGATGCAAGGCCGATACCGGCTCATCAATTTATTCACCAGTTTCAATCGGAGTTTTCCAATATCGATTTCAGAAAACATCCCATTCTGAATTTATATAACAATGGTTCATTTTTTAATGATAATGAAATACCGGATGAAGCCAGGAAGGAAATTTATAAGCAAATTCAAGCCAACCGGGATATCAAAATGGTGGTTTTCGAATCACGGCCCGAGTTTATTCAAATGGCAAAAATTGAGGAAATTAGGCGCTCCATTACGGATAAACATGTGGAGATTGCCATGGGATTGGAATTGGTGGATGATCATTTGCGATACATCTGTATCAATAAAGGATTTTCATTAAAACAATTTGAGAGAGCAGCTATGATCATTGTTCCTCATTTTCACCTTAGAACCTATGCCATGTTAAAACCGCCGTTTTTGACCGAGCGTGAAAGTATTGAGCAGGCGGTGGCAACGATAGAATATGCTTTTAAAGCCGGAAGCACCAGTGTTTCATTGGAAGCATGCACGATACAAGATTATACTTTTACAAAATTTTTATATGAGAAAGGATTTTATCAAACCGCCTGGTTATGGAGTATTATCGAAGTAATAAAGCGTACTGCCCATTTAGGAAAAGTTGTCGTCGGATTGTTTCAGTTTTATCCATCGCCAACCATCGTTCCTTATAACTGCGATCAATGCAGCGAGCGGGTGATGGAGGCTATCCGACAATATAACCGTTCTTTGAATGTAAAAGTTTTTGATGATTTAAATTGTAAGTGTAAGGATGAATGGGACAAGGTTACCCAAAAAAAAGGGGAAGATACTTTTTTGTTTTCGAAAAGATTGGATAGTTTACTACGGGAATTAAAAATTGCAGAATAACAGAGATTTTATTCAATATAGGAATTTGAAGAGGGAACAGAAATTGCGGGACTATCCAAAGATGCCAAGGGTGCGATATAAAAGGGCGGTCTTTATTGATCGGGATGGAACCATCAATAGGGATACTCATTACCCTTATAAACTTGAAGATTTATTTATCATACCCGGGGCTGTGGCAGGGTTAAAAATTCTCTCCAGTCTGGTTTTGGATATCATCGTCATCTCCAATCAGGGGGGAATCGCTCTCCAGTTATTTACGAAGGAAGATATGTCAGGTTTCAATGATGAGCTTCGTAAGCGGGTCGAAAAGGCGGGAGCGAGGATTGACGCCTTTTATTATTGTCCCCATTTTGAACGGAAAAATTTACCCCGGTGCCAGGAAGCCTGTTCCTGTTCGAAACCGGCTCCCGGTATGCTCTTGGAGGCGGCAAAAGATTATCAGATCGATCTTTCCCGGAGTTTTTTGATTGGGGATCGCAACTCGGATATCGCGGCTGGTTTGGCTGTAAATTGTATAACGTTGCTGGTCATGAGCGGCGCTATTGAAAAAAATAACTGCGATCGGGATTGTAAACCGGATTATATTGAGAATAGCTTGTATGAAGCAGCGATAAGAATAAAATCATGTTTAGAAGCAGAAGAATCAGACCCGGCTGTCAATAAGTGAAAGGTGACTATGGATGAATGTAGCCAACTATATGCAAAAATTATTTGCAATCATACATTGCGCAGAGGTTACCGATAGCGCTGGAAAGCAGATGTTGCTGGAAGAAGGCGTTTTACAAACCGTAAAGGTGATCAGTGAATTGAATCATTATAACCGTAAATTGATGTTTATTGGAAACGGCGGCAGCGCTGCCATAGCCAGTCATGAAGCTACCGATTTCCTTAAAAACGGTAAAATTCGCGCCATGAGTCTTAATGAAGGCTCGTTGTTAACTTGTTTCAGTAATGATTATGGGTATGAAAACGTATTTTATGAACCATTAAAATTATATGCTGATTCAGGGGATTTATTATTTGCCATTAGTAGTTCCGGGAAATCGCTGAATATTTTAAGAGGAGTCGAGTCGGCCCGGATTAATCAATGCAAGATAATAACCTTATCCGGATTTTCAAGGCACAATGCCCTTAGAAAAATGGGTGATATCAATTTTTTTATTCCATCATACTCCTATGGATTTGTTGAACTTGCCCATCAAATTTTATTACATATGACCCTTGAAATAGTGATGGAAAATAATTGTCGCACTCTTGAAACCATAGAAAGCTAAGAGAGATACCATTGAAAACGTGGGCCTCGGTCTCTGTTTTGGCTTGATTCATGTTGTTATCTCGGCATGAGTCTGTTTGGCAATATTGATTCATTTGCGAAAGGAGTCATTTTAATGATAGCCAAGGCTTGTCTGGTTAACGCTAAAAAGGATCTTCGGCCGGCTCTTGATGGGCGAAAGCGGAATCAAATTTATCAAAATCCGGATCTACACATCACCGAAATAAGCTTAAAAAAGCTCGACCCGTTTTCCCTTCGTGTAAAAATGCTTTATTTTGGAATATGCGGGACAGATGTTCATTTAATGAAAGTCGATTCCAATGGATATGTAGTTTGCTCTGCGCCAATGGACATTCCGGAAGCAGGATTAATCCTTGGACACGAAGGCGTTGGGATCGTTTTGGAAGTGGGAGCTTTCGTAAATAATTTCAAACCGAATATGTATGTTACATTTGAATCCATACTGACTTGTCATTACTGCAAAAGCTGTCGAAGCGGAAATTTTAATCAGTGCGCCAATGCCAAATTGGTTGGGCTAGAGATCAATGGAGTATTTGGATCGGTGGTGGATGTGCCTGCAAGTTTAGCCCATGATGTTTCGGAGATAGCCGACAATAATGAGTTGAATATTCAAGCCGCCGCCTGCATCGAACCTGCCAGTGTGGCCTATGTAGCTTGTGAAAATGCCAGAATAAAAGGGGGCGATAACGTAGTTGTTTTTGGAGCAGGACCAATCGGTCTTTTTTCAGCGATGTTGGCTAAAAATGTTTTTGGGGCTTCGAATGTAAATATCGTAGAGCCGGTTGATTATAGAAGGAATAAGGCTCAAGAATTTTGTGATTCCGTATTTGGGGTAAAAGAATTTTTAGATAATCCCCCGCCCCATATTGACGTCATTATTGAAGCATCCGGAGATTTGGATTGCATTAACAAAATTTTTGGTAAATTAAACCCCAATGCCCATGTTGTTTTATTGGCCCGTTTGGGAGTACCCCTAAAGATTGATAACGTTGATCATTTAATCACCAATGCGATAACCATCACCGGCTCAAGAGGACACTTAGGCGGAGCCTTTCATAAAATCATCGATTTATATCAACATCAAAAAATTGATTTATGCGCAGTGGTTACCACCGTCGATCAAGGAATTGAAAAGTTAAAATATTACCTTCAGGAAAATCCGCACAAAATTACCCAAGAAAATTGTAAAGTTTTGATTAGGGCCTAATCAGTTGCAGGTTTTTTTAGAATAGCGATACCCCCCCCAATCCATTCCTACCGAAAGAGGGACCCCTCCGATGATCAATATTAACGGCAAGCCATATCAGCAGCAAGACTTTTCTAAAAGAAGCGATCAATTATCGCGGATTGATGAATTAAAAAAGATAGAAACAACGGTAATTGGAGTTTGTCTAGGCAATCCATTCGATCTGTTAAGTGTTTTGTTTTATATTCATGAGGCTGGGGGGACGGTTTTATTGATTCATCCCGAGACGCCGCTGGAAAATGCCGTGACGCTCTCCCAGACGGCTGGTTGCTCCTACCTGATTTATCACAATTACCAAGAAATTCATGCCGTTGGCGGATCTTCTTCATTTCACCGCCCGGCTGTACTGCAATACTCTTCCGGGACAACCGGAGAACCGAAATTAATTGAACGGACTTGGGATCATATCGAACGGGAAACGGATTATTATAACCGGAAAGCTTATTTCGATTCATCGGAAACACCCCTCATTCTGGTACCCCTCGTTCATTCCTACGGATTGGGGTCAGGAGTCTTGGCGTCATTAAAAAGAGGTTCCGAACCGGTTATTATTTCGGAAAGAAATCCCAAGTATATGGCTCATTTGATCAAGAAAATCCCTCAATCAGTCATTTATGGCACTCCCTTCTTTTTTAATTTATTATTTTCTTTAAAAGATCCGGAACTTAAATTTCATAAAGTAATTTCTTCCGGCGCTCCATTATCGGAAAAATTATTAGCCCAATTACAAAACAATTCGGATGAAGTATTCCAACAGTATGGTTCAACCGAAACCGGCTGCATGGCCATTGGTAAAAATCTTGCTTCCCCAACCGATGTAGGCAATCCATTGGACTATCTTACGGTTACAATTGATAACGATCAAGGCCCCGGGGAAATAAAAGTTGCATTTGACAATAAAGTCATCCACACCCGGGATTTGGGCTGTATTTCCCATAGCGGCTCTTTAAACATCATCAGCCGCATGGATGATTTAATCAATGTAGGAGGCCAAAAAGTCATTCCCTATGAAGTGGAAACGGTCATTGCCCGGATGGAAAACGTAAGAGAGGTAGTGGTTTATAAGACAAACCATCCCATTTTTGGTGAGGCTGTCAAAGCGATGATCGTCGCATCCCAGAGTATTCCGGCGCTAATGATCAAACAGGAGTGTCAAAAATATTTACCCCCGTTCAAAATTCCTTATCGGATTGAATTTGTTAAGGAGATACCCAAGACCCCCAACGGGAAAATCAGCCGAAAATTATTAATCGAAAAGGAGCATGAATGATGGACAGAAACGAAATTATCATCCGGTTACGATCGTTAATGGCAACCATGATGGAAGTGGAGATTCCTGAGGTATTGCAGGAAACGGACAGGATTTATGATGATTTAGGAATTGATTCGATTATGGTGATGCAATTAATGATTGGGCTCGAAGAAACCTTCAACATTGTCGTACCGGAAGAAGAAGTAGATCCGGCAAATTTCAGCACCGTCGGCAACCTCGTTTCTTTTATCGAAGGGTTGCAAAGTAAATAACATTGTAAGAAGGGTACGAAAGATGGCGAATGAAAAAATCAAAATAAGTATCGCTGGTTTTGGTAGAATCGTTGAGTTTGTGCATCTTCCACTGATTAAATCCATCGCTGAGTTTGAATTGGCAGGGATCTATGATATCACCGAAAAACGCCGCCAAATAGCTGCCAATCAAGGCTTTAAAATCTGTCAAAGTTTTGCGGAATTATTGGAGGGTGAGAGTGAGCTGATTTTGATCGCCACCCCTCCCAGTTTTCATTATGAAATGTCAAAAGCGGCTCTCCATCATCATAAAAGTATCTTAGTGGAAAAACCGCTTTCCCTTCGTTTTGCAGAAGCGGAGGAAATCATGACTTTAGCAAAGTCGGTCCATAAAACGGTGCAAGTATTTTATAACCGCCGATTCAACCCGGATTACCGCTTTGTCAATCAAATCATCCAAAGTGGAGTCCTGGGGCAGATTTTATTTGTAGAAAGGCGCCAGCATTCCCATGATGCCGGTATCTCGTTTGGAATACCGTCATTTGACCCCCGGTGGCGCGTAAAAGACCAATACGGGGGTGGCGCTTTATTCGATTGGGGAATTCATTTGATTGATCAATTGCTCAATTTGAACTTGGGAAAGGTTCATACGATCAACTCATTTTTATACAAGCTGCCGCAAGCCTTGGGGGAAACCGAAGATTATGTCCAGGCGAACCTGGAATTAGATAATCGGATTTTACTGTCGTTGGAAGTGAATTTTCGTTCCCACGCTCAAATTCCCCTCTGGCTGGTAGGCGGTGAAAAACAGACCTTAGTGGTTCATGCAAATGGCGAGGCTTTCATAATTGAAAAGGGTAAACGCATCCAAAATTATACCCTGGAAAAAGAGTCCCGTAAAAATGGACTGGAGATCTATCAATCGTTGGTTGACGTTTTAAAAAAGAATGCTCCCCCGATGATTGGGATGGATGAAATATTACTTGATATGAAAGTATTGGAGGAGATCAGAGCCGGTGGTTCTCATGTCCGTATGGTATCCGGAATATAACAACCCGTTGTTAAAAGGAGGTTAAACCATGGGAGTTTTATTTTCAGCGCCCCAAGCGGAGTTTGCGATAATTAAGGAAGAGTGGTTCAAAACAGTGGAAGAATTGGCCAAGAGCGGCGTATTTGTGGGAGGCAGTAAGGTCGAAGAATTTGAAGCTGCCTTTGCCAATTTTGTCCGGACGAAAGCTGCTGTTGGGGTAGGGAATGGGACGGAGGCGATTTGCCTGGCGTTAAAAGCATTAAATATTGGGCCGGGAGATGAAGTCATTACGGTTGCGAATACTTTTATCGCGACGGTTGAAGCTATCCATAACGCGGGGGCAAAACCAGTCCTGGTGGATTGCGATCCCGACAATTTTCTAATCGATTTTGAACAAGTCAAGCGGAGTAAAACGTCGAGAACAAAAGCGGTTATTCCGGTCCATCTTTATGGACAAATGGTTGACCTGAGCGAGATTCTCCCATGGGCGGAAAGAGAAAATATATATCTGGTTGAGGATTGCGCCCAGGCAGCCGGGGCGAGACATCAAAATAAACCGGCCGGAAGCATTGGAATCGCGGGCTGCCTGAGTTTCTATCCGGATAAAAATCTGGGAGCCCTTGGCGATGGTGGAATTGTGGTAACCTCCTCGGAAGAGTTGGCGGCAAAAATCAGAAAACTGAGAAATCACGGGGGCGACGGCAGATATAAACATGAAATCATCGGAACCAACAGCCGGTTGGATCCCATTCAAGCCAGCGCCTTAAAATTGAAATTGCCATTTTTAAATCAATGGAACGCTAGGAGAAGAGAAATCGCCACTTTCTATGAAACCTATTTGGGTGGTTTGGACGGAATCATTCTGCCGAAACATCGTGGCGATGAGAGCCACGTGTTTCATTTGTATGTCGTAAGGGTCAAACCGGAAATAAGGGACAAAGTGAGGAAACAACTGCAAAAAAAAGGTGTACTTACGGCGATTCAATATCCTTTGCCAGTACATTTTACGGAAGCCTTTTCCGGTTTGGGTTATCATCCAGGCGACTTTCCTGTTGCCGAGCGGTATGCCCAAGAAGTCATTTCTTTGCCGATGAATATTACGGTAACCGAAAAAGATGTGGAATTTATTGCGGCAGAAATTAAAGAAATCCTTATCAATGGCTAAACAATCCATGGAACAGCTTCATTGCCTTATCAATTGTATAGTCCATATTATTGCTCCCCGGGTGGATTTTCGGCCATTTTTATTTGGAAGTTGGGATGTCCCCTTACGTTATACCGCGGACGGTTATATCACCTATTTTTCTTATTCCATCTCGAGCCAAAAATATTTTGATGATTATCAAAACCTATATGGAGATGGGATCGATGTTTGGTATGACCAGCGAAAGTCCAAACAGGAAAATTTGCAACTTTTAAAATCACGCTTACATAACCGCGATCAGTATCAATTTAACCTGGCGCAAGTGGATCTGTATCACCTTTTTTATGAAAAGGGCAATTATCATCGAAAGCATCAACCCCATTTCCTGATAACGAATTTCCATACTCCGGACGGTTGGAGGATAACGGATCCTTATTACCTTTGGGAGGGGGCGATTCCGGAAGCGGAATTCGCGCTTGCTTTTTGCGATAATTCCTTTGGCGGGGGATTCACAGTTGATATAAGCCATATCAAAGATGCCCATCGTAAAGCTGTTGCGGAGCAGTTTGAAGCGAATTTTCGTTTAATGGAATACCCGCTGGTGAATGCCTTTAAAAATTACCTTCAGGAATTGATTGAAGATAAAAAACCCTTTGAAATGGGGAGCGTAGAGTCCGTGCTTTCACAATTTACCGTATTATACAAGACCAAAACCAGTTATGCTTATGCTTATTTATTTTTCGCCGAACAGTTGCATCAGCCCGTTCCCTTGCAAACGGAGCGGGTGGATAAACTGATCAAAAATTGGGGTAAGGTTACTTTTTTAACCATGAAAAGCTGTATGCATAAACAAAAAGACCAGTTAATTTCGTTATTTAAAGAAGTCGACAGCTTATATCAGCAGGAGAAAGAGATTAAGGAAGGATTAGGGGCAATTTATGATTGCTGGAAAAATAAATGTTACTTTCTAGAAGTCTAAAAATCGGCTATATCAATGGAGAACCATCACGCCTTAATGAAAAAGTCGTCGATGGCCAATGGATCGGTTATTTAAATGAATATGTGGAACTGGTAAAGATTCCTCCGGTGGCCTTGATAAAATTATTCGGGGGTGGGATTCAACATTGGCATGATCATTATCCGGCATCGTTGAACCATTTTGCCGAGGGGTTGGCACAGTTATGCGAAAAATACGGGATTACGATTCTTTATTTAAATATACCCTTTATGATTCCCTATCTCTTATTGGCGAGAAACCAAAAGAATTTGGATTTGAAAGTCCTTTTTTTTGCTCATTCGGTTGCCTCCGAGTTTTGGCTGAAGCTATGGATTGCGGTGGCTCCATTGATCAAACCCTCCGATATACTATTATGTCCAAGCCAAAGCAGTAAAACTGCCATGGTGAATATTTCCGACCGCTATCAACACGGCTATTGCCTCCCTCATTGTATTAGGCTGGATAAACCGGGAATGCCCGGCAAGAATCAAAAACATTTAGATATTTTAGCCATTGGCCGGATTGAAGATGTTAAAAACATCGATTTGGTAATTCGCTGTTTTAAAGCCATCAAATCCCGGCTCAATCATGTGAAATTGACTATTGCCGGAGAGTATACCGGGAAAAACCAGACTCAAATTCAAAATTATCAACGTCGGATCGATGAACTGATCCGTGAGTATCAACTGGGTTCTTCGGTGAGGCTGACTGGTCCAATTTTGGGCCTGGAAAAGAAGTGTTGTTTTCATGAGGCCGACTTGTTGATTAATTTATCGACAGATCCCGGGGAGACTTTTGGTTATAATTTGATCGAAGCTAAAATATGGGGGTTGCCGGTAGTTTGTACTCGCTGGGACGGATTCCGGGAAGTGGTTGAGGAGTCGGTGGACGGGATGATGATTGACTGCCGGTGGGATGGACAGATGCCGGAGATCGATTACCAGCAGGCCGTAGATACCTGTATCCGGTTATTAACCGATGAGCCCTATCGGGAAAAGCTGGGGGCCGGAGCCTTAAGGAATGCTATCAAATATGATTATCAACGGATTATTCCGCAAATAGTCGAAATCATGGCCCATCCTCCTGAGGAGAGCGCCCTGGCGGATGAATACCCTGATAATTCTGTTGAAATCGTAAGGAATCCCATTAGCAAGTTATCTGGGATCTACCATCTCTCAAAATTACAATCCTTCAAGTTCCAGGATGAAACCCCCCTTTCCGTATTATTACAGGATTATCAAGATTCTTTAGCGGATTGGATGGCAAAAGTGAAGCCAATCATCAGGCATTTTGCCTAGATTTCAGGTTTTAATCCATGGGGTTACGACTTTATCGATATCCTTAAAGAAGATTGCATTTTGAAAAATCAATGATGGGAAAATTAACTTAGGTGGGGAATGGCAATGGTAAATCAATGGGGTAATTACGACATCGCGACTGGAAAAATATTTAAACTGGGGCCGCTGGAATGTGCGACGTCCAGTTTTATCAATGCGTTGATTCTTTGGAAAAAAAATTACCGTCTGTTATTACTCAATTATTGGAATGTCGCTTATTACAAAAAATTGTTGTTAGGCTCCAGAAATCTCAATTTATGTTCGCTGCCTTTTTTATACGGAATCACCATACAAACGCGGCAAGGAAAGATTCAAGATATTGTGGATTTACTTGACCCAAATAATATGGCGATCGTTTTGTGTAAAGGATCTCAACTGGCTTTCTTTCCGGCCCGATATTTGAGTCACGAAAATTGGGAGGGGGGCTTGGGGCACACGTTTCTATTGTACGGTTATAACGGGCATGAGCGTTCCTATAAAATCGTTGACGCCATGGCCGATTACTGCGGCAGTGTTCCCACCGCCCAGTTGGAAGTATTAAAAGATCCGGATGGTAATTTATCTTATTTTTCTTTGAGGTATGATGAATTGGAAGAACCCCGGATCGATGAGATATTCACCAGAGCAACCGCTAATAATTATTTGCTGTATACACAGGAAAAATTAAGTTACGGCTATCAATCCTTTGTTTCATTTGCTAATGATATCAGGGAGTGTATCCATTGGGATCCGGCGGTTCGCGATCAATGGTTGGAGTTAAACTGTATAACCATTTCTTCTTTAATTAATAACCGTTCGGTGATTTGGAACAGTTTTAAAGAAATAAAGCTTTTGAATTTGGAAGAAGAGCGACTGGTTGAAGAAAAAATTAATGTGCTGATAAAAAATTGGAAGTTGCTGGTCTTTTTATTGGTTAAATGTAAGAAAGCCATCAACCAAAACCTTTGTGAAGCGATTGGAGAAAAATTGAAATTGATCAATGGGAATGAAGGGGAGATTCTGGGGATACTGTGCGAAGCCGGCCAACGGGTATATCAAGAAAAACAGGTTGCCGGATAGTGTATGGGTGTTATAGGGAGAAACCGATAGGGATAATTATCAAACTGTTATCCGGAGGTAGAGTAAGATGAATGAAGAAGCGGAATTAAAAAAAATCGTCAGCGCCATTTTAACTGAGGATCATTTGCCTATAGCGGTTGAAACCTTAAATATCGATGAGCCATTGGGCAATGTGGGGTTGCATTCAATCAGTTATATTAAGCTCATTGTTAAGCTGGAAGAGAAATTTCATTTTGAAATGGATGTTGAAGGTTTAAGTTTTAATAAATCAATAACCATCAGGGACTTGCTGGCGACGATTGAAAAAAGTAAAGCCGCCGATTAAAAATCATTACAATCTTAATTTGGAATCATTCCATCACGAATGAGAGATGAAACATGGAACATAATCTGAAAAAACTTCGTCAACAAATGGAGCAAGTCAATATGGAGTTGCTCCATTTGTTAAACGAGCGAGCCCATCTAATCCAAGAAATCGGTCTGATCCAAGAGGAAACAAATATCGAATGCTTTGATCCGCTCCATGAGGCCAAGATGTTTGAAACGTTATTTGCCCATAACCGAGGGCCCATGAGTAATGAAATGTTGAAAGAGGTTTTTACCTCCATTTTGGCCACTGCCCACCGTCAAATGGGGCTTGAAAGGGGTAAAGAATTACTGATCGCTTCGGAACCGCAGGATCCTTTTTTAAGTGTCCAACAGATTTTTAAAATCGGACCGGAGACTCCTTTTTTGATTGCCGGACCTTGCGCCGTCGAAAGGGCGGATTATCTGGAGTCGATAGCCTGTTTTCTTCGTCGGAATCATTTAAAGTTTTTACGGGGTGGCGCTTTTAAGCCCAGGACTTCTCCATATGAGTTTCAGGGACTTGGTGAAGCGGGTTTAAAGATATTACATGATGTAGGCGCGAAGTATAACTTATATACCATTACAGAGATAGTTGACCCCCGGGACATCGAGATAGCCTCCAGCTATGTGGATATTTTTCAAATCGGCGCCCGGAATATGCAAAATTACGAGTTGCTGAAAGAAGTAGGGCAAGCAGACCGGCCGGTTGTATTAAAACGGGGTTTAAGCGCAACCATTCAAGAATGGATGTTTGCTGCGGAATATATCGGGTTGCAAGGGAACCGCAAAATCATTCTCTGCGAGAGGGGTATTCGCACTTTTGAGACGAAAACCCGGAATACACTGGATATTTCTAGCATCGCAATTATTAAAAAAGAGACCCGGCTACCGGTAATCGTTGATTTAAGCCATTCTTTGGGCCGCAAAGATATTATTGTTCCCCTGGCCAAAGCCGCATTGGCGGTAGGGGCCGATGGTTTAATGGTTGAGGTTCATCCTTACCCGGAACTTGCTCTCTCCGATAGTAAGCAACAATTGAATCCCGGTGAATTTCAAGTCCTATTGGATAATGTTTATAATATCCGGGTACAAGAAAAGGCTGATTCCAATTGCATTAAGGAATTTATTTAACCCTGGCATAGAGATACCGATCAGAGCGGTTTGTGCTGGCGGCATTTAAGTTACTGGGAGGGTGAGTCGAAACTGGAAAATCGACTCACCCTTTTTTGTGGCTCTTATGATCCTGGCATATACAATTTGGTTGGGAAAGGAATTGTATCAAAGAAGTTACAGGGATAAATCAACAATGTATCGGTAAAGTCACCCCTTCCCTGTCCCAGATTACCGCAATCAGAATGAGGGAAGGGGTGGGGGTTAGGTGAAATAGGCATTCGGAACGACGCCTCGGCAGGGACTGTTGGTTTTCCACTGGGAAATGATGTTGATTCCATGCCCCAACGTGAACGATGGGGCTAGGTATATTAAAAAAGGTTCTAAAGGCCTTTCAGGCCTCGGTGCCGTGTTTTTATTCACGCAGCTTTATCTCCGCGAAACTCCGGGAGATTATAAAACCTGCTTTTTATTTTTATACCCTCATGACCCTCCTACCCCTCATGATTATAAATTGTTATCCGATGTTTCGTCGGTTCAAATGATTTTGAAAATTTTGGCGAGAGATATGTATTGAAAAAATTAGCCTAAAAGAAGGTAACGGAAACAGGATTAACGGGATTTACAGGATTAAAACCTGGTAAATTGGGCAAAAAAATAGATCCATAAAATCCTGTGAATCCCGTTAAAGTTCTCTTAGTTAGGCCCGCAGTATAGTTTAACCATGCGGGGCCAGGCTCAAAATATTTATTATTTCATCTTATATATTCAACTTTCGTATCTCAAAAAGAAGAATAGAAAAGCTACTTTCCTACAGGTCCTAATAATCAAATTTTTCTTTAGCCTTATTTTGGGAATATTTTGTAAAATTACATATTCCCCGATGCAGGCTTATTATCACAATCACTCTCAAAGCCTCCCCTTCCCTGTCCCAGATGATAGCTTTTTGAAGGAGGGAAGGGGATTGAGGGGTTAGGTGAAAGAGGCAACTTGATTCCTCCTTACACTTTAGTTTTTGGCTGTCACCTTTACAAATGGTGTCTGGTTTACTCAATTATATTAAGCTCAAACTATTTATCTCAACTCATATCGAAGTTTTTTGCCTTTTTTTACGAGGGAAAAGAGGGGCATGAGGTCCACGAGGGCCAAAAAATAAATAAGAATGAAAAGGATTGGTTTTTATAGGTAACGATAATGTTTCGAGAAATGCAATCACCCAAGGGAGAGACGGAAAAAATGATTGGAGAAATGCAATCACCCAAGGGAGAGACGGAAAAAATGATTGGAGAAATGCAATCACCCAAGGGAGAAACGGAAAAAATGTTAGGAGAAATGCAATCACCCAAGGGAGAAACGGAAAAAATGTTAGGAGAAATGCAATCACCCAAGGGAGAGACGGAAAAAATGATTGGAGAAATGCAATCACCCAAGGGAGAAATGGAAAAAATGATTGGAGAAATGAAATCATCCAAGGGAGAAACGGAAAAAATGTTTGGATATTCCCAGCGATTACCCGGAGGGATGGAGGTGGTTAATCAGAATTAAAGGTAACGGGATGATTGGGGTTATTATATGTAAGTTTCGTGTCATTCGTTGATTCTCGAATCAAAACCCGCCCCAGCCTGAAGCTGCCGAAAAGAAGCCGGACATCTCCAAAAATAAATGAAGATTATCGAAAAAGCTTTCAAAAACGCCCTGTCCTGATGTGTGATATTTCTGTTACTTCATTGCGTCATAGTTGACAGGCACTTGGCATTCCATATATAATGAAATTAGATCAGATGATCAAAAAAAATGTAAAAAAAGGTGTATCCACTTTAAAAGAGGAATAATCAAAATATACTTTGATGGGGGGCGTTTTGGAAGTTCTTGGTTCGTTTTTGGCAAGCATTTATTAAAAGGAGGTTTTTTGAAAGAAATGAGAAAGTTCGCGAAATTAGGGTTGTTGGTTATCTGTATCGCCATGGTTGTGATGGCGTTCAGCGCTAGTTATGCCGCTGATTCCAAATTTAAAGTCGCATTCATGTATGTGGGGCCCGTCGGGGATGCCGGTTGGACCTATGCCCATGATCTGGGCCGCAAATATTTGGTCAAACAACTCCCCAATGTTGAAACCACCTATGTGGAATCCGTTCCCGAAGGCGCCGATGCCGAACGCGTTTTGGCCGATTTAGCCGAAAAGGGCAATAAGGTAATCTTCGCCACCAGCTTTGGATATATGGATCCGGTGGTCAAAGTCGCCGCCCGTTACCCCAATGTAGTCTTCATGCACTGCAGCGGCTATAAAACCGCTAAAAACGTCGGGACCTATATGGACCGGGATTATCAAGGACGTTACCTCGGTGGTGTCGCCGCCGCAAAATATATTAAGAACAACCTGGTTGGTTATGTAGGAGCCTATCCTATTCCTGAAGTTGTCCGTTGCATCAATGCTTTCACTTTGGGCGCCCAATCCATCAATCCCCAGATTAAAGTGAAAGTTGTCTGGACCAATACCTGGTATGATCCGGCCGCCGAAAAAGCCGCCGCGATGAGTTTGATCAATGCCGGCGCCGGTCTAATCACCATGAATCAAGATACCCCCGCCGCCATGCAGGCCGCTGAAGAAAAGGGTTTGTTCGCCATCAGCAATGACAGCGACATGCGCGCTTTCGCCCCCAAATCCATTATCACCGGTCAAGTCGCCGAGTGGGGCCCGTACTATGTCAAAGTTGTGAAATCCGTGATCAACAAGACCTGGAAATCAGGCCAATATTGGGGCGGTTTAAAGGATGGAATTGTCGGCCTTTCCCCATACGGTACCTTTGTGTCCGCGGATGTTAAAAAGTTAGTCGAACAGAAAAAACAGATTCTGATGAAGGATGATTACGCCGTATTTGCCGGTCCCATCAAAGACCAGAGCGGCGCCGTCAAAATCAAAGCCGGTCAAAAAATGACCGATAACGAGATGTTGTCCTTCGATTGGTTCGTCCAGGGAATTGAAGGAACCATTCCGAAACAATGAATTTCAGCGCCCACCGGCCTAAATCCGGTGGGTGGATGAGTTTACCCCAATAAAATGAACCGCTGGCGGTAGATGTCATTTGACGGCTACCGCCGGTGTTTATGGGTCCCAAATGGTAATTGTTGTTAATCCACTTGATTTTGCAGCGATCCTGGGCCGGTATGGCGCCCGGGATCAAAATTGATAAAGGGATGATAGTATGAGTACCATTCCAATGGTTGAAATGATTAAGATCACCAAGAAGTTTCCGGGAGTTGTCGCCAATGACGGAGTGTCTTTTGCAGTTAAAGCCGGGGAAGTTCATGCTTTACTCGGTGAAAACGGCGCCGGTAAAAGCACCTTGATGAGCGTCTTAACCGGCCTGTACCGGCCGGAGGCCGGGGAAATTAAAATAAACGGCATCAAAGTTGAGCTGTTATCACCACGGGATGCCGTGCGGAACGGCATCGGCATGGTCCATCAGCATTTTAAGCTGGTGCAGCCCTTTACGGCGGCTGAGAATATCATGCTGGGACTCAAAGGCCTACAGCAGGTTTATCGGGTGAAAAATATTGAAGCTGAAATATTGGAATGTTCCCAAAAATACGGTTTAGCGATCGAGCCCCATGCCAAGATCTGGCAACTTTCGGTGGGGGAGCAACAGAGAGTCGAAATCGTCAAGATGTTATTCCGGGGCGCGGAAATCCTTATTTTGGATGAACCCACCGCGGTGCTTACCCCCCAGGAATCGACGGAACTTTATAAGACATTACGCAGTATGGCTAATCACGGCAAGGCTGTGATCGTGATATCCCATAAAATGAATGAAGTAATGGAAAATACCGATAGTATCACGGTTTTGCGGGACGGAAAAAACGTCGGTACCGTAAAGACCAGTTTAACCAGTGAAAGCGAACTGGCTAAAATGATGGTGGGCCGCGATATTATTCGCAAAATAGAGAAGGAAAAACCTTTAGCTGGCGCTCAAGTCCTAAAGATTCAAAATATATCCGCCGTCGGCGACCGGGGACGCTTAACCCTGAAAGAGGTTTCGCTGGATATTAAGGCCGGGGAAATTCTGGGTATCGCCGGTGTGGCCGGCAATGGCCAAAAGGATTTGGCGGAAGCCATTGCCGGGCTAAGGCATGTCAAATGCGGCCGGATTTTCATCGGCAAGCGCGATTGCACCGGAACCAACAGCCAGAAATTAATCGACGCCGGGGTCAGTTATATTCCGGAAGACCGGATGACCACCGGACTGGTCCCCAATTTAAACGCCTTTGAAAACATGGTCCTGAAGAGTTACCGCAAGATGAAGGGCTGGTTTATTAATTGGAATAAAATCCGCGGCATCACCAATGAACTCATTGAACGGTTCGATATCAAGGTTTCCAGTCCCAATTATCCCATCAAGATGATGTCCGGCGGTAATTTGCAGAAATTGTTGCTGGCCAGGGAAATCGAATCCAATCCCAATTTAATCATAGCCGTTTACCCCATGCGGGGCCTGGATATCGGGGCGACCGAAAGCATCCGCAAACTGTTGTTGGAACAACGGAAGTCGGGAAAAGCGATTTTGCTTATTTCCGAGGAACTGGAAGAGCTCTTTGAGCTTTCGGACCGGATTGCGGTGCTTCATGCCGGTGAAATCATGGGGGTAGTCAATCCCACCGAGACAACTATCGAAGCCTTAGGATTGATGATGGCTGGGAAAAGGATGATGGAGTGTAATGCGTAACATTCTTAAAAATTGGTATTTTGAAAAGACGAATGAGACTTCCAAGGCCGCAATCTTTGGAGTGCCCATTATATCCTTGCTTATGGGCCTGATTTTTGCCGGGATTTTCTTCTCCTTGACCGGTAAAAATCCTTTTACCATATACCTCTTGATGTTCCATGGCGCCTTTGGTTCGGCCTACGGGCTCTCGGAAACCGTGGTCAAGGCAATCCCTTTGATGATAACCGGTTTGGCGGTCTCGCTGGCCTTCCGGATGAAACTCTGGAATATCGGGGCTGAGGGCCAGTTTTTCATGGGGGCTTTCGCCGCCAGTGGTATTGCTTTAACGTTTCCCGATTGGCCCGCCTATTTTTTATTACCGGCCATGGTGATTGCCGGGTTTGTGATGGGAGGAATCTGGGGCCTAGTCCCGGCGATTCCCCGGGCCTATTTTAAGGTGAATGAAACCATCAGTACGTTGCTTCTGAACTACGTAGCCATCCTGTGGGTGGATTTCCTGGTTTTCGGTCCCTGGCGTGATCCCCACGGTTTTAATTTTCCCTATTCAACGCCCTTTTCCCCCGGGGCCACGTTGCCCGCTTTCGGGCATACCCGGATCCATTGGGGACTTTTCGTGGGTCTGGCCATTGCGGTCATTTTTTATTTCGTTTTAAAGTATACCAAATGGGGTTATGAAATCAGGGTTTGTGGCGAGAGTCCCAAGGCGGCCGGTTATGCGGGAATGAATTTTGCGAAGAATATTTTGCTGGTGATGTTTATCAGTGGAGGAGTCGCCGGAATAGCCGGTATGACCGAAGTCTCCGGAATCACTCAGCGGCTGCAGCAAGGAATTTCACCGGGCTACGGCTATACGGCGATTATTGTGGCCTGGCTGGGACGGTTAAATCCCTGGGCGATCATCGTGGTTTCCTTCCTCCTGGGCGGGCTACTGGTAGGCGGTTTCAGCATTCAAACCTCGGGTTTTCCGGCTGCCACGGTATCCATGCTACAAGGAGCCATTCTTTTCTTTGTGCTCGGCGGGGAAATTTTGGGACAATATCGCCTGAAAAAACGGTGAGTTTTTTTCGATGGAATTAAGAATAAGATTAAGACGGATAGTTCCTTTGCAAAAGGGATGAAAGGACTGTTGTTCCATGGAACATTCGATTATCATGGCAGTTTTGGTTACCGGAATTATTTCGGGCACACCGCTTTTATTTGCGGCTTTGGGAGAATTGATATCGGAAAAAGCCGGAGTGATGAACCTTGGTGTGGAAGGTATGATGTTGATGGGAGCGGTAACCGGATTTGCCGTCGATGTTTATACGCATAGCCAATGGGCCGGGATTTTGGCGGCAATGTTAGCCGGCGGAATTGTCGCCGTCATTCATGCCTTTTTAACCATTTCTTTACGTGCCAACCAGGTGGTAAGCGGCCTTGCTTTGACGATTTTCGGCACCGGACTCAGCGCCTATTTGGGAAAACCTTTGATCGGGCTGCCGGCTCCGGCCACCTTTAAGACGGTTCCCATACCGGGGCTTAGTGAGATTCCTTGGATTGGACCGATATTGTTTTCTCATGATTTATTGGTCTATCTGAGCTTTGTATTGGTAGCCGTGATCTGGTTTGTATTGTACAAAACGAAAACCGGCCTGATTCTGAGGGCTGTGGGAGAGAATCCCGGAGCGGTCGATGCGGCCGGTATCAATGTATTTAAAGTCCGTTATATTGCGGTAATTTTGGGCGGAATGATGGCCGGCGCCGCCGGGGCTTATCTTTCTTTGGCGTATGCGCCTTCGTGGCTGGAGAACATGACGGCCGGAAAAGGATGGATTGCAATATCCCTGGTTATTTTCGCCATGTGGAATCCGCTCCGGGCTCTTTTGGGCGCCTATCTTTTCGGCATCATTGACGCCCTCGGTTTCCAAATGCAGTCATTCGGTGTCACTGTTCCGTCCTATTTCCTAAAAATGTTGCCCTATCTTTTTACTTTCTTTGTACTGATCGTAATGACCCGCGAAACCAAAAACCGGCGGGTGGCGACCCCGGATGCTTTAGGAAATCCGTACTCCCGAGAGGAACGATAAAATAGCAAAGGTAGGACTTTGATATGGGAAAAAACAGAGTCATTGCGGCTGCAACCGGAGAGCTCCCTTTTGATCGGGTGATTTACAACATCAAGTTCATCAATTTGCTGACCAAGGAAATTTACGATTCCGAAATCGGAATGATCGATGGCCGGATTGGTCACATCAATCAACCCGGAGAAAAACCCCTTGAAGGCAAGGAACGGTATGATGGAGGGGGACGATATGCGGCTCCGGGACTTATCGATACCCATGTGCATATTGAAAGCAGCATGATGACTCCGGCCAATATGGCCAAAGCCATTCTGGTTCACGGTACGACCACGATTGCTTGCGATCCTCATGAAATTGCCAACGTCCTCGGGATTGAGGGCGTTCAATATATTATCGATGCCAGCCGGGACATCCCGTTAATGGTTTATGTCCTGGCGCCTTCCTGCGTGCCTTCGGTGATTGGGCTGGAAACGGCGGGGGCCGCTTTCGGGCGGGAAGAGATCGCCCGGATCATGGCGATGGAAAGAGTCATCGGCCTTGGGGAAGTGATGGATTTCCCGGGAGTGATTCATCAAAGTGAGCGGATGATGAGCGTTCTGGAAACGGCCAAAAAATACACCCGCTTTTTACAGGGACATGCCCCCAATTTGACCGGTAGGGAGCTGTCGGCTTATCTCGCTTCCGGTGTCGGCTCCTGTCACGAGACCAATTTCAGTGATGAGGCCCGGTATAAGTTGCGGGGCGGAATGACACTGGAATGCCGGGAAAGCTCAATTGCCCAGAATATCAAGGCGATCGCTCCGGTTTTGAAGGAATGCCAGTACCCGCCCAATGCCACTCTTTGCACCGATGACCGCGAGCCGGAGGATTTATTGAAGGATGGTCATCTGGACCATGTTGTCCGAAGAGCGATTGCCGAAGGAATCCCACCGCTGGAAGCCATTAAAATGGCCACCTATAACGCGGCAAAGCTAATCGATTTACCGGAAATCGGTCTTTTAAAACCCGGGAACCTGGCTAACATTATCCTGTTGAAGAGCATGGATGATTTTTCCGTCGCTGAAGTTTTTGTAAAAGGAGAACTGGTGGCGCGGAGTGGAGAGTTAGTGAGGGATCTTCCCAGGCAGGAATTCCCCCTTGAAAAGAGGAATACCTTAATCCTAAAATCTAAGATCACTGCGGAGGATTTTAAAATTCCCGCTTCGGGAGCTGAAGTGAAGGTTCCCATCATCGCCTTTAATCCGCAAATGCCGATCATTACGGAATTAGAATATATCGAATTACCGGTGAAGGATGGTTTTATCGATATAACCGGAAGAGATGACTTGGCTATGCTGGCTGTTTTTGAACGCCACGGCGTCAACAGCAACCATGCGGTTTGTTTCGTCAGAGGCCTCGGGCTCACCCATGGCGCCATTGCCAGTACGGTAGCCCATGATTGTCATAATCTGATGGTTCTCGGGAAGGACATCCCGGATATGCTGAAGGCGGTTGATGTTCTCACTAAGACCGGCGGCGGATATGTTTGTACCGCGGATGGGAATGTGGAAGCTTTGTTGGAACTCCCAATCGCCGGGTTGCTTTCGGATAAGTCCGCCGAAGAGGTAGCGCTGCAAACCGGAAAACTTAAACGGACCATTAAAAAGTTCGGGATGACCGGGAACTTTCCGGCCCTTCTTTTATTGGTCACCTTCGCATTACCAGTTATACCGAATGTGCGGTTAACGGACCATGGTTTGGTGGATGTGAATACGCAGACCCTGATCCCCATACAATAATTAGGCTTTTTGGGTAAGGAAATTTTTGTTTTTTAATTCATCGCTTGGGGTGAGAGGAAGTTTATGGCAACCGTTTTAATTCAGAATGCCAATATTGTCACCATGAATTCCAACCGGGATGTGGTGAGTGGTAATATTTATATTGAAAATGACCGGATCATTTCCATTGGGGCTGAGCAGGGAAAAGCTGCCGACAAAGTCATTGACGCCAAGGGGCAAGTGGTCATTCCGGGATTGATTCAGACTCATATTCATCTTTGCCAGAGCCTTTTCCGGGGCCAGGCGGATGATTTGGAATTACTGGACTGGCTACGGACGAGGATTTGGCCGCTTGAAGGGGCTCATGATCCCGAGTCGGTTTATCATTCGGCTTTGCTCGGTATTGGAGAGCTTTTCCACGGCGGGACCACTTCGATTATTGATATGGAAACGGTTCATCATACGGAATCCGCTTTCGAGGCGATTATCCAGAGCGGAATCCGGGCGATTAGCGGGAAATGCATGATGGATTGGGGTGAGGGAGTTCCCGATACGTTGTTGGAGAATCCCGAAGCTTCACTTCAGGAGAGCGTTGATTTACTTGAAAAATGGCACGGCGCGTCCGGCGGCAGGTTGATGTATGCCTTTACTCCGCGTTTTGCGGTTTCTTGCAGCGAAGGCCTTCTGAAGGAAGTTGGGAGGCTGGCTCAAAAATATAAGGTAAAGATTCATACCCATGCTTCTGAAAACCAAGGGGAGATCGCCTTGGTTGAGAGTGAACGCCGGTTCCGGAATGTGTTGTATTTTGACCATTTGGGATTGGCAGGCAAAGACCTGATTTTAGCCCATTGCATTTGGTTGAACGAACCGGAAATGGAAATCATTCAAAAGAAGCAAATCAAGGTGGTTCATTGTCCCTCGAGCAATCTGAAACTGGCCTCGGGGATTGCCAAAATACCTGAAATGATGGAGCGGGGCATCAGAGTCGGGATTGGCGCCGACGGGGCGCCTTGTAACAATAATCTGGACCCCTTTGTAGAGATGCGGACGGCGGCCTTGATTCAGAAACCCCTTCATGGTCCAACGTCCATGCCGGCCGAGCAGGTATTTGAAATGGCTACTGTAAACGGAGCGGCTGTGATGGGCCTTTCGGAAGAAATTGGAACCCTGGAACCAGGTAAAAAAGCGGATTTGGTCATGGTTGACTTGCACAAGCTTCATTGTACGCCCATAACCGGCTCCAATATCTATGCCCGGCTCGTTTATGAAGCTCATAGTTCCGATGTAACGTTAACGATGGTTGACGGCAGAATCGTTTTTGAAAACGGCCGGTTGACTACGATCGATGAAGAAGAAGTGATTCGAAACGCCAACCGGCTTATCGGGCGGGTTTATGACCGGGCCGGCATAAAATAATCCAAGGAATCCCTCGAGGCTGTCTAAAAAGCAATTCGAAATCAATAAGAAATACAATATATAGCTTCATCGAATAGGTCGCTTTCAATATATTGTATATCTTTATCGTAAAATTTCCTTTTGGGACAGCCCCACATTAAAGAATGAAAATAAGGCAGAGATGCCAAAGGGCATAATCTCGCGCAAAGGCGTCGTTACCACAGGTGACGCAGGAGCAGAGTTAAAGAGCATGAATCAATATGATGATAAGCTTTTCTCCGCGCCCCTGCGCCTCAGCGGGAGAATAGGTTTTAAAAGTATTTTCTGAGCAGCAAATTCATGGTGGAGGCTTTCATAATGGATTTGGTTATTAAAAACGGCACGATTATCACTGCATCCGAAACTTATTTGGCGGATTTGGCAATTCTCGGCGGCAAAATCGTCATGATCGGACAAGGTTTGGAGTTTGGGGATGCGCAAACGGTGGACGCTTTAGGAAAATACGTTTTGCCGGGCGCCATTGATGCCCATGTCCACTTGCAACTTCCGGTCGGTAATACCGTATCCGCCGACACCTATGAGACCGGTACCCGGGCGGCGGCTTGCGGCGGGGTTACCACCGTGTTTGACTTCGCATTGCAGGGCAAGGGTCAGGGACTGGTGGAAGCCGCCGATAATATGGTGAAGATATTTAAACCTCAAGCCTGCATTGATTTTGGATTGCACACCCAAATTACCGATTTAACCCCCGAAGTTCTTGATGAATTTGAAAAATCAGCAGCTTATGGTGTATCCAGTTTTAAGTTGTATATGGCCTACAAACATTTAATGGTCGATGACGGAGCCCTGGCGGATGCATTGGAAAAGTCAAGGGAGACCGGGACTTTAATCGCGGTTCACGCTGAAAATCCGGCTTTGATTGAAAGACGCACCCAGCGCCTTTTGGCGGAAGGGAAAACTTCCGCCTGGTATCATTATGAAAGCCGGCCGGAGTTTGTTGAAGCCGAAGCGGTGAAACGCGCCATTCATCTGGCGAAAACATTCAAGGCCCGTTTATATATCGTCCATCTGGCCTGTAAGGAAGGAATGGATGAGGTCGCCAAAGCAAGGAATGAAGGATATGCGATTTATGCGGAAACCTGCCCCCACTATCTAAATTTTACCAACGAGGTTTACCACCGGGAAGACGGACGGTATTTTGTCTGTTCCCCTCCGATGAAGGGCCGGGAGAGCCAGGACGCGCTATGGGAAGGAATCCGCCGCGGCGATATCCATACCGTGGCAACCGATCATTGCCCGTTTCCCACCCGGGAAAAAGATTGGGGCAAGGATGATTTTACCAAGGTTCCCAACGGCTGTATGGGTACGGAAAATCTTTACCCCTATATGTTGAGCGCGGCCAACAAAGGTAAAATCTCTTTTAATAAAGCCGTGGAGGTCTGCGCCACCAATGTGGCCAAAATTTTCGGCTGCGCGCCGGAAAAAGGCAATATTGCAATCGGCGGCGACGCCGATATTGTAATTTTCGATCCGACCCGGAAATTCATAGTTTCCAAGCATAACATGCATTCCAATGTGGATTACACCATTTGGGAAGGAACGGAACTTTCCGGTTATCCGGTGATGACCTTCTCCCGGGGAAAACTGGTTTACAATGAAGGTCAGTTTACCGGGGAGCCCGGGTGGGGTAAGTTTGTGAAATGCCGTAGTTTCAAAACACAAATGTAAAATTCAAAGCGGTCCCCCGTCCTAGTGTCTGAAAATCAATATGATATACAATATAGAAGGGTAGGTCATCATGAAGCTTTTAAAAGAGAAAATATTGAGTGAAGGTAGAGTTGATCGGGAAGATATTTTAAAGGTGGATAGCTTCTTGAATCACCAAATCGATGTGGCGCTTTTGGATGAGATAGGCAAAGAATTTGCCGGGAGATATCAAAACGCCGGGATTACCAAGATACTGACCATTGAAGCTTCCGGGATCGCCATAGCCTGCTTTGCAGGAATTCATCTCCACGTGCCGGTTATTTTCGCCAAGAAAACCGAGTCCAAAAACCTTGATGACAATACCTATGAAACACAAGTTTATTCCTATACCAAGGACAAGTATTACCGGGTCCGGGTTTCCAAACGGTATTTGCAACCCAGCGATAAAGTTCTGATTATCGACGATTTTTTGGCCAATGGGAAGGCGGTTTTCGGTTTAAAGGAAATCATTGAACAAGCCCATGCAGAGTTGGTCGGCGTCGGTATTGCCATTGAAAAAGGCTTTCAACAAGGCGGTCAATTATTAAGGGAACAGGGAATTCGCGTCGACTCCCTGGCGATTTTAAAGTCAATCAGTCCGGAACGGATTGTTTTTGAGTAATACCTTATAGTATGGGTGTGGTAAATCCCGGACTATCATCATAAGCTTATTAACATGACCGTCCCTGTTGGGCTTGAAACAACGCCAACAAACAACGATTATCGGGGCGGTCTCATGGGTCAAAGGTGGGATCTTCTTCTTCATAAATTTAGATTGACTGATCAATCTAAATTGCTTAATATTATGAAAATTAATACTCAAAGGAGCGTAAATGATGACAACAGAAACCGAAAACTTGATTCAAAAACTATCCCAACTGAAATTTTCCAATATGGTGAATCGCGATTTTTTATTAACCTGGGAAAAGAATGATGATGAACTTCAGGCAGTATTTACAGTGGCCGATATTTTACGCCAAATGAGAGAGAACAATATTTCGGCGCGAATCTTCGACAGCGGCCTGGCGGTTTCGGTGTTCCGGGACAATTCCACCCGAACCCGTTTCAGTTTTGCCAGTGCCTGCAATTTGCTGGGACTTACGGTACAGGATCTGGATGAGGGCAAATCCCAAATTGCTCATGGGGAGACAGTCCGTGAGACTGCCAATATGATTTCGTTCATGGCCGATGTCATTGGCATCCGTGACGATATGTATATCGGTAAGGGAAATGCCTATATGCGGAGTGTGTCCGCAGCTGCCCAGGAAGGTTTCGATGAAGGAGTATTGGAACAAAGACCCACATTAGTCAATTTGCAGTGCGATATTGATCATCCCACCCAATGCATGGCGGATCTGGCCCATTTAATCCACCATTTCGGCGGCGTTGAACGGTTAAAAGGAAAGAAAATTGCGATGAGTTGGGCTTATTCACCCAGTTACGGCAAGCCCCTTTCGGTACCCCAGGGTGTTATTGGCTTAATGACCCGAATGGGGATGGAAGTGGCTTTGGCTTACCCGGAAGGATATGATCTGATGGGTGATGTTGAGGAGATTGCCAAGAAAAATGCCGCAGTCAGCGGCGGTAAATTTACCAAAACCCACTCCATGGCGGAAGCTTTCCAAAATGCGGATATTGTCTATCCCAAAAGCTGGGCGTCTTTCTCAGCCATGGAGAGACGAACCAACCTTTACGGCGAAAACGACTTTGCCGGGATTAAGGCCCTGGAAGCCGAGTTGCTCAAGGAAAACGCCAAACATCAAGACTGGGAATGCACGGAAGAGATGATGAAGAAAACTAAAGACGGTAAGGCTTTATACCTGCACTGTTTACCGGCGGATATCAGCGGCGTTAGCTGCAAACAGGGTGAAGTGGCCGCCTCGGTTTTCGATCGTTACCGGGCTCCGTTATATAAACAAGCCGGTTACAAGCCCTATATCATCGCGGCCATGATTTTCCTCAGTAAAGTGAAAGATCCGACTCATACCCTTGAATCTTTGATCAATGCCAATGTGAAAAGGTTCTACAGCTTTTCGGGAAGATAGACTAAAAGAATTTCGAGGTATGGAAGATGCCGAAGGATGTCAGTAAAAAAATCCTGGATGCGACGTTGGAAGTAATCGCCAGAGAGAAAATCAGCGGAACACGGATGCATTTGATCGCCCAAGAGGCGCATATGACCCAGTCCAATCTGCATTATTATTTTCCAACCAAAAAAGATCTGTTAATTGCGTTACTCAATGATATTCAACACTGGTTTTCCGCAAACCGCCAAAAAGTTGTGGATTTTCAGAAGCGCTCATTCAGGGAGAACCTGCACGCCATCTTTCGTGAAAAGAAAGATGTCATTCTTCATAACAAAAAATTGGATTATGTCCAGTTTGATTATTGGGTTCAGGGGACTGTGGACGCTGAAGTACAGGCTACTTTTCAACAGACTTTTGAAACCTGGCGCAAGGATATCCAAAAGATAATCAGCCAGTATGGGGAAGACTCAAGCAAAGACTCGGAACATCAAAAGATGATACCCTACCTGATGGTTTCTTTAATGATGGGAGCATCCATGCAATATCTCATCGATGAAGAGGGGTTTGATTTGGACGAATATTTTAAGGCTGCGGAAAGCTCGATTGTTAGTTTGCTCAAGTGAAACCAAAAATAAAATGGAGGCAGTAAAATGAGTGATCGTAAAATACCTTTTGGGCCCACCTACGAAGAGATGCTTCATCCGGAAACGATGGATGGGGCCATCAGGAGCAAGGCATTACAGGCATTAAAATCCAATGAACTGGATCCGGTTAATTTATTCAATATTACCTGGAAAGACGGGGAAAACCAGGTCCGGAAAATCGTATTGCCCAAAGAGTTAACCGGTGTCGATGCCAATATCGTGGTCATGCTGGGAAAGGACTTCCCTTCCGGCTCCCATAAAGTGGGACCCGCTTATGCCACGTTAATTGAAGGGTGTGTCGACGGTGAAATTATTCCCGGCGAGCACACCATTTTGGGTCCGTCCACGGGAAACTTCGGGATCGGAGTTTCTTATATCTGCAATTTGATGGGTTACAAAGCAGTGGTCATTATGCCCGATAATATGAGCAAGGAACGGTATGAAAGAATCCGTAAATACGGCGCTGAATTGGATTTGACACCGGGAACCGAATCCGATGTCATTTTGACACTGCAAAGGACCTACGAGTTGAAGAAAAATCCTAAAAACAAACCCTTGGCCCAGTTTGAACTTTTCCCCAACTATCGTTTCCACCGTCATGTTACCGGTAATTCGGCGGTTGAAGCAGTCAAAGGAATCGGAAACGGCAGAATCGCCGCCTTTTGTTCGGCGCCGGGTTCGGCGGGGACTATCGCCGCCGGTGACGCAATTAAGCAGGCTTTCCCGGAATGCAAAATTTCAGCCCTTGAACCCTATGAGTGTTCAACTTTGGCCGACGGCGGACGCGGACAACATCGGATCGAAGGAATCGGCGATAAGATGTGCACTCTGATTCACAATGTATTGACCACCGATTTTGTAACGTTAATCTATGATGATGATTGTGTGAAAGCGCTTAAGATTATTCATGATGCGCCGGAAGTTTTGGTTCGGATGGGAGTTTCGCCGAAGGATGCCGAGGGAATGCGGGAGTTGTTCGGAGTATCCGGCATCTGCAATATTTTAGGCGCCATTAAAATGGCAAAATATCTTCGACTTGGATCGGACGATAATGTAGTAACCATTGCCACCGATAGTTTTGACCGTTATTTCTCGGTTTTGGAGGATTTGGATAAACGGTATCTTGAAACCAGTGATTTTGTTTTGGACCGCTGGGCGCATGATATTTTCCACGAAACAGGGGTTGAAAATATTTATGATTTCCGCCGCGGTGACAAGAAAGAGCAGTTGTTTAAACAGAAGGAACAAGACTGGCTGCCTTTCGGTTATTCCCGGGAATATTTGGACAGCATGTGTTCCATGGAATTTTGGGAGAAAGAATACCATAAGATTGATGAATATGATCAAAAAATCAGATCAAAACGTTAAGTTTGACTTCAAGAAGAATATATCTCGTCTCTGTGTCTCCGTGCCTCTGTGGCCCAATCAATTTGCCACAGAGACAGAGCTCACAGAGAAAGAAATTTCAGCGGTTATCTCGAAATGTAATTCAAATGATTTGGATAGGAGGTAATTCGCACGGGATCTCATAAGAAGGTTGTTATCGCTTTGGGCGGAAATGCCCTTCAAGAGCCTCAAATGCCGGCGACTGCCGAGGCTCAATTGGAAGTGGTCAAAAGAACTTCCGAAATCATCGCCGATATTAAATGTATTTTTGGTTATGAACTGGCTATTGCCCATGGAAACGGGCCGCAGGTGGGACGGCTTCTTTTGGCGACCGAAACCGCTTCCGATGTAACCCCGGCCATGCCTTTAAATGTCTGTATCGCCATGACCCAAGGGTATATCGGATACCATATTCAAAAGGGGCTCACTTATGCATTGGCCAAGCGGAACCGGATATTGCCGGTTGTCGCTTTAATAACGCAAGTAGTGGTTGATCCGAGTGATCCGGCATTTCTAAATCCTACAAAGCCGATTGGACCTTTTTACTCGGAAGAGGAAGCGAACCGCCTCATGCAGGAAAAGAATTTCACGATGCGGGAAGATGCCGGACGGGGGTGGCGCAGGGTAGTTGCCTCGCCGATGCCGAAAAGAATCGTAGAAATTCACTCCATTAAGGAATTGTGGGATTCGACGATTGTCGTTACGGTGGGCGGCGGGGGAATTCCGGTGGTCGAGAAAGAAGACGGCTCTTTGGAAGGAATTGCAGCCGTTATTGATAAAGACCTGGCTGCTGAAAGATTAGCCGAGGAAGTCGGAGCCGATATTTTACTCATCCTGACCGAAGTCGAGAAAGTGTCATTGAATTATCATCGGCCCCAGCAACGGGAACTGGATCGTTTGACAGTGGGTGAATGTGAGCGATATATTGCTGAAGGCCATTTTGCACCCGGCAGTATGCTGCCGAAAATTCAGGCCGGGATGATGTTTGCGAAAATCTCCGGCAAACAGGCAATCATTACTTCACTGGATAAAGCGGTGGCGGCCCTTAAGGGAGAAACGGGAACGTTGATTTCCGGATGTAAATAACGATGAATAAATTAGGGCGGTGAGTTTGGATGGGCAAGGTTTTAAAACTGAAATGTGTAAAATGCGGCCGGGAATATAACGAGGGAGAGGCGCTCTATACATGTGAGGACTGCGGTATTGACGGCATTCTGGATGTGGTTTTGGATTATCAACAAATAAAAGAAGAGCTCACCTTTGAATACTTCCGGAATAATCATAATTACTCGCTGTGGCGTTACCTGCCGGCAATTCCCCTTGAAAATACCGAAGGAATCCAGCCTTTGCAGGTCGGTTGGACGCCATTGTATGAGATGAATCAGTTTTTTCCTGAGACAGGATTAAAAAGTTTTTATATGAAAGATGATTCCCGCAATCCGACGGCTTCATTAAAAGACCGGGCCAGTGCGGTGGGAGTCGCCAAAGCGATCGAACTGAACCGGAAAGTGGTATGCGCAGCTTCCACGGGAAACGCCGCTTCATCGCTATCGGGTTTTGCAGCCAGCGCCGGTATCGAAACCTATATTTTCGTACCGGAAACGGCTCCCGAGGCTAAAGTGACTCAGCTACTGATTTACGGTTCCCACGTTTTCCTGGTTAAGGGAACTTATGATGTAGCCGTGGAACTTTGTTTTAAAGCTGCTGCCGAGTTTGGCTGGTATAACCGGAGTTGCGCCATTAATCCCTATCTGGTGGAAGGCAAAAAAACGGTTGCTTACGAGATCTGTGAACAACTGGGATGGAAAGCGCCGGATATCGCGGTGGTGGCTGTTGGGGACGGATGTACCATCGCCGGGGTCTGGAAAGGTTTCAAGGAATGCCTGATTCTTGGACTCATCGATAAAATGCCGAAGATCGTGGGGGTTCAGGCGGCGGATTCCAATCCGGTGAGCCGGGCTTTTGCCCAAAAGACTTACCAGTTCGAATACAGAAAACCGCAAACGATTGCCGACAGCATATCGGTGGGAATCCCCCGCAACGGAATTAAAGCGCTGAATGCAGTCAACCAGTCGGGCGGCTGGATGGTCGACGTGACGGATCAGGAGATATTGGCGGCCATGAAAACCTTGGCCCAGAAAAGCGGAGTTTTTGGTGAACCCGCCGGTGTAACCGGTTTTGCCGGAATGATGAAAATGAAGGAATTGGGGATGCTTTCAGGAAACGAAACGGTGGTCGGCATCGTCAGCGGCAGCGGTTTGAAGGACATTAAGAGCGCGGCCCTGGCTGCAGGGAAACCCTGGTTAATTGAACCGGATATCGAGGAAGTTCGCAATAAAGTTTAAACCGGTGATTATCTTTGAGTCTCTGTGGCCCATTGGATTAGCCACAGAGACACAGAGTTCACAGAGAAAAAAGGTGTCGGCCCTTTTCCAATGAAGGGGATAAAATTGAAGCATAATGGAGGTTTCTACCCATGATTGATTTTGCGGAAATTCTCAAGGCGGCCGAAAAGTACCGGCCGCAAATATCCGCCTTTTTAAGGGATTTGATTGCCATTCCCAGCGAAAGCGCTCAGGAAGAAAAAGTCGTGCTGCGTATCAAGGAAGAAATGGAGAAAGTCGGTTTTGACAAAATTACCATTGACCCCATGGGGAATATTTTAGGATATGTGGGTCACGGCAAACATTTGATCGCGATGGACGCTCATATCGATACGGTGGGAATCGGCAATCCCAAACTTTGGAAGTTCGATCCCTATCAGGGCATCGAAGATGAGCAAATCATCGGTGGCCGGGGCGCCAGTGATCAAACCGGCGGGATGGCGGCAATGGTTTATGCGGCCAAAATTATTAAAGATTTAAAGCTGGAGGACGATTATACTTTACTGGTGGTGGGGTCGGTTCAAGAAGAAGATTGCGACGGCTTGTGCTGGCAATATATCATTCAAGAGTCCAAAATCAGACCGGAATTCGTTGTGATTACCGAGCCTACTTCCTGTAATATCTATCGGGGCCAACGGGGCCGGATGGAAATAAAAGTGAGCACTGCGGGGGTCAGCTGTCACGGTTCAGCGCCTGAACGGGGCGATAATGCCATTTACAAAATGGCCCCTATTTTGACTGAGCTTCGGGCCTTGCATGAGAATCTCATCACCCATCATTTCCTGGGAAAAGGAAGCCTTACGGTTTCCGAGATTTTTTTTACTTCGCCTTCCCGGTGTGCAGTGGCGGATAGTTGTTGGATTTCCGTGGATCGGAGGCTCACGGTTAATGAAGATAAAGAACTTGCTCTGGGTCAAATCAGAAATCTCCCCGCGGTCAAGGCTGTGGGTGCGGAAGTTAGCATGTATGAGTATGGGAGACCTTCTTATAGCGGATTAGTTTATCCGACTGATGCGTATTTCCCAACCTGGTATATTGAGGAAGAGCATCCGGTTTGTAAAACTTTATCCGAAGTGTATCAGGGACTTTTTAAGAGTCAGCCCTTAATGGATAAATGGACTTTTTCCACCAACGGGGTTTCAATTATGGGTAAATACGGCATACCATGTATTGGATTTGGTCCCGGGCATGAGGAAGAAGCTCATTCCCCCAATGAGAAAACCTGGAAGGATGAATTAGTGAAAGCTACAGCGATGTATGCGGCGATTCCCGGGTTATTTGTTCAAAAGTATGCGGCTGAAATGCCGAAGGTAACCGAAAATCTGGCGAAGTGAAATATGGATAGAGAAATTGAAGCTGTAATTGTAGCCGCCGGTTTCTCCAGCCGGGCCGGAGCTTTTAAGATGGAAATGGACCTGGATGGAAAGACAGTCATCGAACGGTGCGTCGAAGCGATGAGCCCGTTTTGTTCCCGGATTATTGTGGTGGGCGGTTACAAAATAGAAAAGCTTGAAAAGATCTTAAAAAAATATCCTCAAGTTGAAATTGTTTTGAATCGGAGATTTGCCGAGGGCATGTTCACTTCGGTAAAAGAAGGCGTGCGTCAGGTCCGGGGGGAGAAATTCTTCTTTAGTCCCGGAGATTACCCTCTCATTAGCGGGGAAGTTTGCCACAAGTTGCTGGCGGAAAAGGGTGAAATCTTGATTCCGATATTCCAGGGGCATAAAGGTCATCCGGTGCTTTTTTCGGCAGGGCTCGCTGAAGAATTGCTGGCGGTGCCCGATTCTTCAAACTTACGGGACTTTATCCAGCGGAAGGGGTATCAAACCGTAGTTGTAGAAGATGAGGGTATTTTAATGGACTTGGACACGCCCGATGATTATGAACAGATTTTGAAATGCGCGCGGGCGCGAAGTCGGGGAGGCGTTTTGATGAGCTGTGAAATCAATGTACCCATTCAAAAAGTCGATCACCAGGAGAAGGTTACCGGCCAGGCAGCTTATATCGGAGATATCAAATTCCCGGGAATGCTGTATGCCAAGACTTTACGATCTCAAAAAGCCCGGGCTTGGATTAAAGCAATCCATAAGCCGCAGTTGCCCGAAGGGTATTTTATTGTCGACTCCTCGGATATCCCCGGCCAAAACCGGGTCAAAATCGTTATCCATGATCAGCCTTTTTTTGCGGAAGACAAGGTTAACTACATCGGTGAACCGATTTTACTCGTGGTTGGTCCCGAAAAACAAACTATTCTGGAAATCTTGGCCCAAATTCAAGTGGATTACCAGGACGTTCCGGCGATTTTGACCATGGAGGACGCTGAAAATCCAGATTTAAAACCGATTTTCGAAGATAAAAGATATTTTGCCGACTATCACATCTCCAAGGGTCATCCCGAAGCCGGCTTTGAAGAGGGTCAATATATTTTTGAAGAGGAATTTGAAACCGGGTACCAGGAACAGCTTTATATCGAGCCCCAAGGAGTCACCGCTGTTTATGAAAATAATCAAATCACAGTCTATGGCTCAATCCAATGCCCCTATTATGTCCGGGACGCCTTGATGCAGGCTTTCGGCTGGGGCAGTGAACGGGTTAGGGTTGTGCAAACAACGGTAGGCGGCGCTTTTGGCGGTAAGGAGGACTATCCTTCCTTGATTGGCGGACAGGCGGCCGTGGCAGCCTATAAAACCGGAAAACCCGTGCAATTGATTTTTGACCGCAGCGAAGATTTGGAAGTTACAACCAAGCGGCATCCTTGTGTCATCCGTTTAAAAGCCGCAGTTGATAAAGATTATCGCATTACAGCGCTGGAAGCGGATATCCGCTATAATGCGGGCGCCTATTGCGGGTTGTCTAATGTTGTTTTGCAACGGGGCATGTTTAACATCGCCGGAGTTTACCAGATACCCCATATGAAGATTCGCGGCAGAAGTGTGGTAACCAATACCGTTCCCAATGGAGCCTACCGGGGATTTGGGGCGCCGCAGGCTATTTTTGCCATTGAGATGATGATGGAAATCATCGCCGGGAAACTGGGCCTGGAAGTATTGGAATTGAAAATGAAACATTTGGTCCGAAAAGGGCAATTGACCACCACCAGCGGAACTTTCCGCCAGGAGGTAAAGCTGCCGGAGTTGATTGAGACCGTGGACCAACTTTCATCCTATCGCCGGAAACGGCGGGAATTTGGAAACGGGAAAGAAAAGGTTTTGCGTGGTATTGGAATGTCGCTCTTTTTACATGGGTGTGGCTTTACAGGCAGTGGGGAACGGGACTATATTAAAGCCCAGGTAAAACTGAGAAGGTCACAGGATGGAAAGGTTGAAATTCTGGCCGCCAATACCGACATGGGGCAAGGGCTGAAGACCACTTTTCGGAAAATTGTGGCCAGTTCCTTGGCTTTGCCGGTAGAATTCATTATCTATCAAAACCCCGATACCACCCGGGTCCCCAATTCCGGTCCGACAGTGGCTTCCCGAACGGTCATGATCGTCGGGAAATTACTGGAGCAGGCGGCTTTGAAAATGAAGCAGCGGTGGAACGAACCGGGCGAGATTGAAATCGTTGAAAACTACCGCCATCCGGAGGATATGCAATGGGATGACGCTACTTTCAGGGGGGATGCCTACCCCGCCTTCTCCTGGGGGGTCAATGCGGTGGAAGTGGAAGTGGATCCCTTAACACTGGAAATCAATCTCAAGGGAATCTGGTCTGCCTACGATGTGGGTAAAGCCATTGATGACCGGATCATCAGGGGTCAAATCGAAGGCGGAATTTTACAAGGCCTTGGTTATGGAAGCCTTGAAAAAATGGAATGCCGTCAGGGGAAAATACAACAGCGTTCGGTGACGGACTATATCATCCCCACAGCCATGGACGGTTTTAAAATGGAACACCGTTTAATTGATAATCCATACGCCGATGGCCCTTTCGGAGCCAAGGGCGCGGGTGAATTGACCTTGATCGGCGGAGCCCCGGCTTTGGCCGCCGCGGTCAGCAATGCTTTGGGAATCCCCCTTCACCGGCTTCCGATAACTCCGGAATACTTGATGGAGGTCCTTAAAAATGGGAAAACGGATTGAATTCATATTAAACAGCCGGAAAGTAGCCTTGGAAACCGATCCTTTGCGCCGTTTGTTGGACGTGTTGCGGGAAGATTTCGAACTTACCGGGCCCAAGGAGGGCTGTGGCGAGGGTGAATGCGGAGCTTGTTCGGTTTTAGTAAACGGCCGCTTCGCCAATTCCTGTCTCATTGCAGTAGGAACGGTTGAAGGCCAGGAAGTTACCACCATTGAAGGATACCGGGACAGCGAGCGTTTTAAAATCCTTGATCGGGCTTTTGCCGATGCCGGGGCGGTTCAGTGCGGTTTTTGCACTCCCGGGATGATTATGGCCGCTGAAGCCTTGCTGCGAAAAAATGCCAAACCCGGTGAAATGGAGATCCGGGAGGCTATTTCCGGCAACCTTTGCCGTTGCACCGGCTATGAGATGATCATTGAAGCCATTCAATTGGCGGCTGAAAGGGGTGCCGGGTTGTGGTAACATTCACTCCGAAAACCTTATCCGAGGCGCTTGAAATCCTCCATACAGAACGGGTAGTTCCCTTTGCCGGCGGTACCGATTTGATGGTCCGCAGGAGAAGCTGGTCGGGAACTGTTCCCAATTTTGAATATCCGGCGCTTTTTATCGGGAATCTTGAGGAACTGAAGAAAGTCGTCAAAAAAGGCGACATCCTGGAAATCGGGGCCGCAGCTTCCCTGGGGGAACTTCTTGAACATCCGAAAGTACCAGAAATACTGAAGCAAGCCCTCAAAGTGATGGCTTCTCCGGCTATTCGCAACCTGGGTACCCTGGGCGGCAATATTTGCAATTCATCGCCGGCCGCCGATACATTGCCTCCCCTCACGGTTTTGGATGCGATTTTGGTGTTGCAAAGCCAAGAAGGCAAACGCCTGGTTCCGGTCGGGGAGTTTATCAAAGGACCCGGACGAAATGATTTGAAAGAGAATGAATTACTGGCAACAGTCAGGCTTCCTTTACGAGCGTATAACCATTGTTATTATAAAAAAGTCGGAACCCGTAAGGCCGATGCCCTTTCTAAGCTTTCCTTCGCCGGAGTCGCCAGAACGGAGGACGGAATCATTCAAGAAGTAAAAATAGCCCTCGGGGCAGTGGCGCCCCGAGTAGTCTCCAGCGCACGGGCGGAAGAGTTGCTTAAAGGAAAATCAACCCGTGATTTATCGAACATCTTGCCGGAACTCAAGCAAATATATGCGGAATATATCCGGCCTATCAATGATCAGCGTTCGACTGCCGCCTACCGGAACGAGGTTTCATTCCGGCTCATCGAATATTTTATTACACAGTTGAAATAAGGAGTAATTCAAAATGATACTTGTTGGAAACGGAAGGTTAGTCACCCGGGATACGGTGAATTCCGTTATTGAGGATGGCTGTGTAGCTTTTCAGGATAACCTGATCATGGAGGTCGGTTCCACTACGGCCCTGAAGTCCAGATATCCCCGAGCCCGTTTTGTTGATGCGGGGAAAAAACTGATCATGCCGGGTCTGATCAATACCCATATGCATTTTTACAGCACCTTTGCCAGGGGGATGGCCTCAAAGACCCCTCCGCCAAGCGACTTTTTAGAGATCTTGGAACGACTTTGGTGGAGATTGGATAAAACTCTGACTTTGGAGGACGTTTATTACAGCGCGATGATTCCGATTATCGAATGTATTCGAACCGGGACCACAACGATCTTTGATCATCATGCCAGTCCTAATGCAGTTCACGGTAGTTTGTTCAAAATTGCCGAAGCCGCTTTAAAGGCGGGTGTGCGTTCCTGTTTATGCTACGAAGTATCGGACCGGGACGGGGAGCAGATAGCGGATAACGGGATCCAGGAGAATATCGATTTTATCAATTATTGTAGTCAGGAAAATAACCCAATGCTGAAAGGAATGTTCGGATTGCATGCTTCATTGACACTTTCCGATCAGACCTTGAAAAAGTGTGTCGCCCAAAACAGTGGAACCGGCGCCGGTTTTCATGTTCATGTGGCGGAAGGCATCCAGGATCGGGATGACGCCAAGAAAAAGTACGGTATGGGGGTTGTGGAAAGGCTCCATCAAGAGAAGGTTTTGGGGGAGAAGAGTATCGCCGTTCATTGCGTTCACATCTCGGACAAAGAAATTGAGACTCTACGGAATACCCAAACCAATGTGGTCCACAATCCGGAATCCAATATGGGAAATGCCGTGGGTGTCTCACCGGTTCTCGAAATGTTCGGGCAAGGTGTCAACATCGGCCTTGGTACGGACGGTTATACCGGCGATATGTTTGAATCTTTCAAAGTCGCCAATTGTTTTCACAAACATGCCCAAGGGCATCCCAGTGTCGCTTGGACCGAGATTCCCCAAATGCTGTTTGAAAACAATCGGAAGATTGCCGCCCAATATTTTGAAAATCCGCTGGGAATTTTGGCGCCGGGAGCTTTTGCCGATATTATCGTGGTGGATTATGATCCCCCCACGCCGTTAGGAGCGGAGAATATTAACGGCCATCTCTTATTCGGCGTCAGCGGACGCTCGGTTGAAACAACGATTATCAACGGTCAAATCGTTATGGAAAATCGCAAATTGCTAACTGTTGACGAACAGGCAATTTGCGCCAAGAGCCGGGAACTGGCGAGCAAGGTATGGGAAAGGATTTAAATGGTGAGAGATAAGAAAACAGGAGCCAGAATTCAGGAGACAGAAGCAAAGTACTGGAATAAGGTCTATCGTGTTAACAATATTTGTTTTATTCCGATATTCCGACTTCTGACTTCTGAATTTTATTATTCGATATATTAAAAATTTCTCGGAGGCCAATATGAGCGACCGTATGAGTCCCATTCCATTTGATAAACTAATGACCTGGATCTTTGATGAATATACTCATCATAAGTCCATTTTTGGCATTCCCCAAGGTAAGTTTTATAAAAAAAGGGACGAACCGAATCTGCAAATCTTTGGCACATTTTTGGAGAATCCGCTGGGACCTGCGGCAGGCCCCCATACGCAACTGGCCCAGAATATCATTGCCGCTTACCTCACCGGGGGACGGTTCTTTGAATTAAAGACAGTTCAGATTTTGGATGGAGAGGATTTACCGGTTTCCAAGCCTTGTATTTTGGCAAGCGACGAAGGTTATAATGTGGAATGGTCGACTGAACTCAAGGTTTCCGATGCCATGAGCGAATATATCAAAGCCTGGTTTGCCCTTCATGTGATTGCCAAAGAACTGGGCCTCGGATCGGCCGGGGGTTTTGTTTTTAATATGAGTGTCGGTTATGATTTGGCGGGGATTCAATCGCCGAAAATCGACGCCTTTATCAACGGCCTGAAAGATGCATCGGGGACGGAGATTTGGCGGGAATGTTATGATTATCTCCGGCAGCATTTGGATATATTTGAAAGATTCGATGAAAAGGATCTGGCGGATATAGTGCCCGGCGTTTGCAATTCCATTACCCTCTCAACGTTACATGGGTGTCCGCCGGAAGAGATTGAGCGGATCACCCAATATTTATTGACCCGGAAGGGTCTCCATACGTATGTAAAATGCAATCCCACACTGCTTGGATATGAATTCGTAAGGCAAACCATGGACCGGATGGGTTATGATTATTTGGTTTTTGATGACCATCACTTCCAAAACGATCTCCAATCCCGGGAGGCCATTCCCATGTTAACCAGGCTTCAAAAGGTGGCGAAGGAGCATCGATTAACTTTCGGTGTGAAGCTTTCCAATACATTCCCGGTAAAGATAGCCCATAAAGAGTTGCCGGGTGAAGAGATGTATATGTCGGGCCGGGCTTTGTATCCGTTAACCATCAACCTTGCTTACCAATTGGCCAAAGAATTCAAGGGAAATTTAAAGATTTCTTACTCGGGCGGAGCTGATTTTTATAATATTGAAGCTATCTATCATACCGGTATCTGGCCGATTACCTTCGCGACAACCATGTTGAAACCGGGCGGATATTCGCGAATCCGTCAACTGGCGGAATTACTGGATCGGGTTGACCCGAATATTCAAGGGGAAGGCGCACCGGCGGGTATAGACCTAGGACTTTTAAAACAGCTTGGAGAGAAAGCGGTTGAAGATTCCCATTACCGGAAGAAGGAGAGCGCTGGCGGGCAAACCCCTTCCCGTAAAGTGAAAAAAAGCCTTCCCTTGTTCGATTGCTACATGGCGCCCTGTAAAGAGGGCTGTCCCATCGGCCAGGATATCCCGGAGTATATTCGCCTGGTCGGGGCGGAAAGATATGCCGAAGCAATGGAGCTGATAGTCAGCAAAAATCCTTTGCCAGGGATTACCGGAACTTTATGCAATCACCGTTGCATGACCCAATGCACCCGGCTTGACTATGAACAAGCGGTGGATATCCGGGGCGCCAAGCTGATGGCCGCCCAAAAGGGATATCAGGAATATATTGGAAAAATTGAGACGCCGCAAATCAATCCCCTGGTTAAAGTCGCCATTATCGGGGCGGGACCTGCCGGACTTGCCGCCGCCTATTTCCTGGGTTTGCAAGGAATTGCGGTTACGGTTTTTGACCGCAAAGATAAAATCGGTGGAATTATCCGGCATATCGCTCCGGATTTCCGGATTTCCAACGAGGTGATGGAAAAGGATTTCGATTTAATCCGTAAAACGGGTGTCGAGTTTAGACTTGGCGTTTCGGGCGATTTTTCGGTAGAGGTCTTGAAAGGGGAAGGGTTTAACTACATTTTTATCGCCATCGGCGCTTGGAAGCCGAGAGGATTGAAATTGGATTCGTCCGATAGAGATGTCCTGAATGTACTGGAGTTTTTGGAGAACTACAAAAAAGTCCCCGGAAGTCTGCGGCTCGGCAAGACTGTGGCGGTTATCGGAGGGGGAAACTCGGCAATGGATGCCGCCAGGGCTGCTACCAGGGTAAATGGTGTGGAGAAAGTATATTTAATCTACCGCCGCACCCGGCGATATATGCCGGCTGACGTTGAAGAGCTCGACCTGGCTTTGAGGGATGGAGTTGAATTCAAGGAGCTTTTAGGCCCAGTATCTTATCAGCGGGGAATTTTAAAATGCCAGCAAATGGTCCTGGGTTCTCCCGACGTCGCAGGTCGCAGAAGTCCTCAGCCTTTACCGGGTGAATTTGTGGAGTTGGAAGCGGATACAGTGATTGGGGCTATCGGGGAACAGGTGGAAATTGAATCATTAAAGGGAAATAAAATTGCCATCGAGGAAAACGGCCGTAGCAAAGTCAACTTTGAAACGGGTGAGACCAGTGTCGCCAATGTCTTTATCGGTGGAGACGCCCTTAGAGGGCCGGCCACGATTGTGGAAGCGATCGCAGATGCCGCCAAGTTCGCTAAAGAAGTAATCAAAAGAGAAAAAAACCAGGAATTGGTCTTCCAGAAAGCCGTTTCTTTTGATCGGGAAAAGCAACTGGCGGAGATTGAGGAAAAGAAAGGGGTTCTTCAAAAATCTTGTCAAGCCGGGCCTGAACACCGGCGCTGTCTTGAATGTAATGTTTTATGCAACCTATGTGTGGAGGTTTGCCCCAACCGGGCTAATGTGGAGATTCAAGTAACGAACGGCCAGGGGGAAAAGAGACAACAAATTCTGCATATTGACGGCATGTGCAACGAATGCGGCAATTGCGCGGTTTTTTGTCCCTATGACGGAGCGCCCTATCGGGATAAATTGACCCTTTACGAGAATGAAGCCCAATTTTTGGCGGGGGAAAATGCCGGGTTTGCTTTGGTTGATAGGGTATCCGGGCGGGTGAAAGTCCGGGTTGGCCGGGAAATTTTTGAGCTTTGTTTCGAGGAGAACAGCCAACCGACAGGGAGTATTCCCTCTGAGGTCACCCAGGTAATTTTGACGATCATGAAGGATTATGGATATTTGGTAAGATAAAATTTTTAGCGGGCGCATTCGCCGCTATTTCCGGTCAGGATGGCAATGGCATGTTCTAAAACGGGCAAAACCACCTCGAGGCATTCCTGAACGGCTTTGGGACTGCCCGGAAGGTTAATAATCAGGGTTTGGCCACGGGCGCCTGCGACTGACCGGGAGAGGGATGCCATTGGAGTAATTTCCAGACTTTTAGCGCGCATGGCTTCGGGAATGCCCGGAACTTGCCGGTCGATGATGTCCAAGGTTGCTTCGGGAGTCACATCCCGGGGAGAAAGGCCGGTTCCGCCGGTGGTCAATATCAAGTTGGCCTGATTACACATTAAAATAAGTTTTTCCGAGATCTGGCTTCTTTCATCAGGGACCATAGCGTAATCTATCAGCTGGTTGCCGGTTGAAAGCATGATTTCTTGAATTGTCTTTCCGCTGCGATCTTCACGAAGACCGGCTGAACCTTTATCGCTGATGGTAAGAATACTATAACGGATCATTGAAATCTTCCTTTCCAAAAAAACTATGAATATTGTAACATATCCTCCGAAAAAAATTACGATGGGTTGGAACTAATTTGGAGTAAATCAGTTATATATTAATAATCGATGATAGAGGGAGTAACGGGGGCTAGTCGGGAAAAATTCTGGATGGCCTCGACAAAGTCGTCAAGACGGCTATAATGGCCCGGCTTTGTTAATGTAAGTCGTGAGACTCTATTTTCAGCATTCGCTGGAAATAGAGTTTTTTTATTTTACGCGCAACAATTGCTTATGGAGGTGAGGCCATCACTTTGAGTATGGGGATGTTTTGATCCGAAAATAATACTCTTGATCCAAGTTATGAGGAGGTAATTCATGTCCGATTCCTTGAACCGTCCGGTTTATCAACAAGAAATCCCGGAAGTATTGAGCCAATTGAATAGTGATATAAAGGGCTTGTCCAATGAGGAGGCCGCCAGAAGACTTAAATTATATGGCCCCAATCAATTGGATGAGGGGAACCCCAAAACTTTACTGGGTATGCTGGCGGAGCAGTTTAAAAGCGTCATGATTGTCATTTTATTGATTGCTGCTTTGATTTCGGGTTTGATGCATGAATATACGGATGCCATCATTATTTTGGCCGTCATTATCATTAATGCCATCCTTGGAGTCATTCAGGAAAGTAAAGCCGAAAAGGCGCTGGCTGATTTGAAGAAAATGTCGGCTCCTCATGGAAAGGCCAAGCGGGAAGGGAACATTTTACAAGTTCCCACAACGGACCTTGTTCCGGGGGATATCGTATATCTGGAAGCGGGCGATTTTGTGCCGGCGGATTTGCGGTTGGCGGAATCGGCAAGCTTGAAGATTGAGGAAGCCGCCTTAACCGGGGAATCGGTTCCGGCGGAAAAAATCATTGCTCCCATGAGAGAAGCGGAATTGCCGTTGGGGGACCGGTTGAATATGGCCTTTTCCGGGAGTATCGTTACGTATGGCCGGGGCTATGGCATTGTGACAGCCACCGGTATGAATACGGAAGTCGGTAAAATCGCCAAGCACCTTACGGAAACTGAAACCCAGGAAACACCCTTGCAAAAGAAATTGGCGGAGATGGGTAAGATTTTATCCATTGGGATTGTCGTGATTTCAGTGATTATTTTTACAGTTGGAGTGCTTCGGGGCAGGGAATGGCTGGAAATGTTTTTAACAGCGGTCAGCCTGGCGGTGGCGGCAATCCCGGAAGGTCTTCCGGCTGTCATTACCATTGTATTGGCTCTGGGTGTTCAAAAAATGGCGCGTAAAAATGCAATTATCCGTAAACTTTCGGCAGTAGAAACTCTGGGAAGCACGCAAGTGGTCTGTTCCGACAAAACCGGTACCCTGACTGAAAATAAAATGACGGTTCAAGAGATTTACTTGGGTGGAAAGATGGTTCCGGCAGGGAGGATTGAAAGCCATCGGGATTTGGAAACCCTGATGAAAATCGCCGCGCTTTGTAACGATGTTCATCCGGTGAAAGAGCAAGGAGAAAAGGGCGGGTTCAAGGGAGATCCGACTGAAATTGCCCTGGTCAAATTGGCGGCGGATTATGGGTTTGCCAAAGAACCCTTGGAACGGAGCATGCCGCGAATTCAGGAAATCCCTTTTGATTCCGACCGTAAGCTGATGACGACCATCCATCAATTGAATGGCGGTGAACGGACGGGTCTGACCAAAGGGGCTCCGGATCTTCTTTTGGAGCGTTGTGACCGGATTTTGTTGGACGGCCAAATTCAAACCTTAACTCCGGATTGGAAACAACAGATCCAGCAGGGAAACCGCGAGATGGCTCAAAAGAGTTTGCGGGTGCTGGCCTTGGCAATGAAAGAAATCCCGGATGATATTTCTCAGTTTGATTCGGCTACAATCGAAAATCAATTGGTCTTTGTCGGGCTTGCCGGAATGATGGATCCTCCCCGGGGGGAGGTCCGGGAAGCTATCAGGGTGTGCCGGGAAGCTGGAATTCGCCCGGTGATGATTACGGGGGATCACCGGGATACGGCGGCGGCTATAGCCAGAGAACTGAATATCATCGGAGAAGAAAGCCAGATTATCACCGGTAGTGAGCTGGATCGGATCGATGAAAGTGAATTTGAAAAACGGGTCGGGGATTACTCGGTTTACGCCCGGGTAAACCCGGAGCATAAGGTAAGGATCGTTAAGGCATGGAAAAAAGCAGGCCGGGTAGTAGCGATGACCGGGGATGGGGTGAACGATGCGCCAGCTTTAAAAGCGGCGGATATTGGGGTGGGTATGGGTATCACAGGTACGGATGTAGCTAAAAGTGCTTCAAATATGGTTTTGGCTGATGACAATTTTGCCACGATCGTAGCGGCGGTGGAAGAAGGACGCAAGATTTACGATAATATCCGGAAAACGATCCAATTTTTACTCTCATCCAATCTGGGCGAAGTGGTGACGCTGTTTATCGGGACGATGTTAAATTGGACTGTGTTATTGCCAATTCATATTCTTTGGGTCAATTTGGTGACCGATACCCTGCCGGCACTGGCTTTGGGAGTTGAAAAAGCGGAAAGGGATGTGATGAAGCATAAACCTCGTCAAGCTGGAAGCGGGTTTTTGAGCGGAGGCATGGGTGTAACGATTGTTTACCAGGGTGTCATCAAGGGCCTGATCACGCTGGCTGTCTATTATATTGGAATCAAGTTTTACACACAGGGTGTTGCCATTACCATGGCCTTCATCACACTTGGTTTGATCCAACTGGCGCATTCCTTGAATGTTCGTTCCAGTACCCAATCTTTATTTCAATTGGGTTTGTTTACCAATGGGAAATTGATTGCTGCAATCGGCGTGGGGTTCATTCTCCAAGCCGGAGTCGTGTTCATTCCTTTTTTCAATAATATTTTTAGAGTGGAATCCTTGAATCTATGGCAATGGTTAATCGTTTTAGCGGCTTCCCTATCGATCATTCCCATCGTTGAGCTTGGGAAAATCATTCATAAACATCATGGCCGTGATTTTGACGGTTATAAGGAGGGCAACGAATGAATTTGGTCACCAACCGTGAAATGCCGAAGGGAAAGGACGGCTCCGCTAAGGAAGAAAATTTGGTTGCGCCATGGAAAGAAAACTTCCTGCCCAGCATCATTCATCAAGTTTACCTGAACGATAAATTGATAGAAGCTCCTCAATTTCACGAGAATGACGGAAGTATGGCTGTTTTTATGCAAATACTGGTTTTTTGTAATGATCGAACCACCCGAGAGAGAAAAGAAGAGGGGGCTGCCGGAAATTTATTATTGGATTTTGCGGCTCGGAAAGGGTTTCATAAGAAGTTATTTGAGACCATCGTTCCCAAATTCACTCTCTACCGCTTAAAAACCAGGCCTTGGATTACTTCGGCCGTTATCAAGCTCAATGGCAATTACCGTTTGATTCTCCAGGACGAACCGGAAAGAATCCTGGATCAATGTGATAAAATGCTGCTTAAAGGGAAGCGGGAAGCGATTTCTGCAAATAGGTTCAAGCGAATCACCGGCTTGTATGAGAAAATGGCGGCGGAGCATTCGCAAGTCATTGCGCTGGCCTATAAAGATATTGAGAAATCGACCGGCGAATTTCAAAACATTTTTTGTTCATCCAATTTTACCTTGGCGGGTATGATCGGCCTGAACTAATCGTAATAAGTATAGACTTTCATAAAGAAACTGTCTAAAAAGAACTTTACATTTGAAAAGATATGGAAATGCCGGGTATCCGTGATGCCCTGGCGCATATCTTGATCAATAAAGTGGCTTTGCAGGCAGTTTTTGTGTTATGCAGTTGTCAACTATGTGTAAAACTGCACTTGATTTTTCAAAAATATAACAATATAATATCATTATAGTTTGTTTATGTTAGTTGATGTTAGCTCGAGTAAAACATAATATAACACATGTATAACAAAAACAAATTTGAATGGGGGTTAAGGAGGTAAGGTATGGATATGGGAAACGCCCGAAAGCGTATATTACATACGGAAGAGCCACCCCAAGGGCATCTTAATTTGCTGGGGTACGTGGTATGTCCGTTGAAACAGATTTTTAGGGAAGGCATGGAAGAGACACTTGCCGGTGAACATAATGGGGGCGGGGATTTCAACTGTTTTGTTCCGATGGGATGCGGGGGCGAAGACCCATACGAAAACATATGGCAAGTCGATCATATTGAGGCGTTTCCGGATATGGTAGTCTCGGTGGGATTTGATAATCTGTTTAAAAAGCGTTTCATGGAAAAATTTATCAAGGGCGGCGATTTTCAATCAGTCCAAATAGCGCCGGCGCCGGCTGTTTTCACCGATTGCGGAATACCCGATCCGGAGAACCATTATACCATTTATAGTATTTTTCCGTATATTTTTTTAATTGATCGGCGCCGCCTGGGAACGAGGCCTGTACCGAAACGATGGAGTGATTTATTGGATCCTGTCTATCACCGGGAAATTATTATCGGCGGTTCCGAAGACGAAGTCAACGAATTGTTGATGCTCTCGGTATTTAAAGAACATGGAAACGAGGGGCTCAAACAGCTGGCTGTAAACACCAAGGATGCCTGGCACGCATCGAAAATGGCGAAAACGGCCGGCAACGGCAGTCCGTCCGGGGCTGCTATTTATGTGATGCCGTGGTTCTTTGCCAAAACTTGTCCCCGGACCGAAGTCACTGCGATCATCTGGCCGGAAGACGGCGCTTTGGCAAACCCAATGTATTTGCTGGTTAAAAAAACAAAGCTTCAAGAGTTAAAGCCTTTATATCAATATGTCACCGGAAGGGAATTGGGGGAAAAAGCGGCCAAGTCATTTTTTCCGGTGTTGCATCCGTTGGTGGATAATCAACTGCCTCCGGGCGCTAAATTCAAATGGCTCGGGTGGGATTATATCAACCAAACCGATATGGGGGAAGAAATCCTGAAAACCACCGGCCTATTTTTACGGGAATGGAAGAATGGGAGGTAGGGAAAGATGCGTCTGGTTACAGTGGCCGGGCCACCCTCTTCCGGAAAAACCTCGGTCATTCTGAAGACGGTTGAGACTTTACGATCAGAAGGCTTAAAGATTGGAATCGTCAAATTCGACTGCCTTTCCACCTTTGATGATCAGCTTTATGAAAAAGCAGGATTGCCTGTGCAAGTCGGCTATTCCGGCAACCTTTGCCCGGATCATTTTTTCGTCACCAATATTGATGATTGTGTCGGATGGGGGAAAAGTCAAAGATTGGATTTGTTAATCAGCGAAAGCGCCGGTTTGTGCAACCGCTGTTCGCCCCATATCAAAGGAGTATTGGCGGTTTGCGTGATCGATAACTTGGCGGGGATTCAAACCCCGAAAAAAATCGGTCCGATGCTGAAGTTAGCCGATATTGTGGTGATTACCAAAGGGGATATTGTGTCTCAAGCGGAACGGGAAGTATTTTCTTTTAAAGTCAAACAGGCCAGCCCCAAGTCTTCCATACTTTTTGTCAATGGAATCACCGGTCAGGGAGCTTTCGATTTGGGACTGCGGCTTCAGGAGGCTCCGGAAACCGGATCGTTGGAAGGGAACCGAATCCGGTTTTCGATGCCTTCGGCGATTTGTCCTTATTGTGTCGGAGAGACCCGGATCGGAAAAGATCATCAGCACGGCAATGTTAAGAAAATGACCTTTTAAAACGGTTATTGGCGATTGGCTGCTTGTCGTAGGCTGTTGGCTTCCATTCGGCCTTTTGTTGGAGCTGGGAAATTAACCGTGATCACCTAATGCTATAGCGCATGGCTAATAGCCAATAGCTAACCGCCTAAAGGATGGGATGTGACAAATTGAAGGATGAAGATTTGCTTTCTTTACCCGTGGATGAAATTTTGGCAAGATATCCGTTTGCGGTTGATTTCTTTCGTTCTTGCGGATTGCAGGAGATTCCTGGCGGGGTTAGGCTAACCAATTGGCTCTCTGATCTTGAGCCTGAATATTGGGAAGATTCGGGGATTAGCCAAGAGCAGTTTTTGAGTAATTTCCGGTCTTTTATTCAAGAGATGCTTGCGCATGAAAAAGCTTCCGCTCTGAAAATGGATACCATTACGGTTCTCGGCGGCAGGGATAAGAGCGGATATCCCGAAAATACCAGCCTTGTTTTAAAACCCGGTCAAATCGTCAGCCTTGTCGGCCCGACCGGTTCGGGGAAGAGCAGGCTGTTATCGGATATCGAATGTTTGGCCCAGGGCGATACGCCGACTCATAGAAAAATCTTATTGAATGGGGCGCCCCCTGATCAAAACCAACGGGTTTCACTGGAACAAAAAATAGTCGCTCAAATCTCACAAAATATGAATTTTGTAGTGGATTTGACAGTGGACGAATTTGTAATGATGCATGCGGAGAGTCGAATGATACCCGGGGCCCGGGGGACGGTTCGGGATGTAATCGCCTGCGCCAATGAATTGGCCGGCGAGAAATTCAGCCCGGAGGTTCCGGTTACCCAGCTTAGCGGCGGCCAATCGCGGGCTTTAATGATCGCCGATACGGCGTTGTTGAGCGGTTCGCCAATCATATTGATTGATGAAATTGAAAACGCCGGGGTCGACCGGAAGAAAGCTTTGAAGCTATTGGTGCGAAAGGAAAAAATCGTCCTGATGTCGACCCATGACCCGTTACTGGCTTTAATGGGGGAGCGCCGGGTTGTCATTCAAAATGGAGGAATCCGGCAAATTATTGAGACAAGCGAGTTAGAACGGAAAAATATGAAATTGCTGCAAAAAATGGACGCCAAAATCATGGAGTTGCGAGGGAAGTTGCGCAACGGCCAAAGGATCGAATTTGATCTCCGCACTTATTTGGCTTCGGTTATGGAAGGGGATTTCGAGGGTGAATCCGATAAACCGCTTATCAAGAATTGAGTTCCCGAAAGAGCGGGGCTAAACGTGGAATGGAAGAACGGAGTCGATTTTCAAACGGGGTAAAGCTGAAAAAGGAGTTGAATTATCTTGGAAAATAAGGCTTCGGAGTTTGACGAGATTGCGAGTAATGTTTTTGCGCCGATCTATCCGGTTATCGCCAAACAAATCATTGAATCTACCGGAATTATCAGGGGAAAATGCCTTGATCTCGGCAGCGGCGGGGGACATCTTGGAATTGCTCTGGCCCAAGCCGCGGATTTACATGTAAGTCTGCTTGATTGTTCTTTTGATGCGATTCAACTGGCGGAAAAACGAATTAAGGGGTTGCATTTAACCGGCCGGGTGGATTCCTGCCAAGGAGACGTCCATCAGATGCTGTTTGAAAACGGATCGTTTCAACTAATCGTTAGCCGGGGATCGGTTTGGTTTTGGAAAGACCATCTAAAAGCGTTTGGTGAGATTCAGCGGGTGCTGGAACCCGGAGGTAAAGCATATATTGGCGGGGGTTTTGGTACGGAAGCATTGCACCGGGATATTGTGAAGACAATGTCCGGTCGTGAGCCGGATTGGGAAAACAGGGTCAAAGGGTATAGGGGGAGACATACGGGAGAAAGTATGGTTGCAACTTTAACCGATCTGGGCATTGAGCGTAACTGTATAAAAATTATTGATAATGAATCAGGGTTGTGGATTCTTTTTGCGAAAAAGGAGTGAAGAAAATGATAACGATGCGTTCAAAAATGCAAAAAATGAACCGGGCCCTTTTATATTCGTCCTATTTGGATGCAGCAAAGCAAATTCAACATAAAACCGGTATTTACAGCGGTAATTGTCTGGAAATTTCCGCCGGCAATGGGCTACTGGGAATGGCCTTGGCCCAAAATTCCCCACTGCATGTTTTTTTAATGGAGAGTTCTAAGGATATGCTAAGCAAGGTTGGGGCCAATCTCCGAGTCAGCGGTTTGGAAAATCAAAATCAGGTTCGGCTCGTTAAAGGGAGTCCGGCTAAAATTCCACTGGGCGATGCCACAATGGATTTGGTAGTCAGCCGGAGTTCGATTTTTTTTTGGCCAAACCGGGTCAAAACCTTTCGAGAAATCTACCGGGTTTTGGCGCCGGGGGGTATGGCTTGCATCGGCGGGGGATTTTGGAATGAAGAAATCAAACGCCAGGTTGAAGGGAAGTTGGAAGCGTACAATCCGAAACTATTGGGACAATTGAGCGGTTATATTTGGAGGCAGAGTGCCGAATCTTTGGCTTCGCAGATGATTGCGGCCGGAATTAATTCCTATGAAATGAATTGCGGCGATGACGGACTGTGGATTTTTATCAGAAAATCCGTGATCAAACAGGTGGTCTCGTAATCAGAACCCTAAAATGACTTTGTGATAACAGTATTTTTTTTAAAACCATCTCGAAGAAGGGATGGTTCTGTGTTATATATATGTTATATATTCTCAAAATTGGTATTGCATTTTTAAAAAACATGACATATAATTATCATCGAGTTAGTTTATGTTAGTTGATGTTAGTCGGTGATGGCAAAAATTAAGTCAAAATAATTTATAAATATCACACATATAACATAGACTTGCTTGCTTAAATATTTTAATCCATTAACCAAGGAGGCATTCGTTAATGAAAAGAGCATTCATACCGGTTTTATCTTTAGTTCTATGGATACTATTGGTTTCAGTCAGTTCCGCGGCGGTGTCGGTCGGCGGTAATTTTAGGGCTTGGTATCAAACGGCTGACGATGAATCATTATCTTCCGATTCTTCTATCAGCACCTTCCGTTTTGACCGAATCGCTTTCAGCGTTAGTGCTGATGCCAGCCAAACCAGCGGCTTCTCCGGGGGGATCCAGTTTTTTCAAATCGGCAAAAATAGTAATGAGGGAAATTCGAAAGTAGATATTCGGGTCGATAGCGGTTATTTTTACCAAAAAGCAATTTTGAACGATAGTGATGAACTGGATTTCGGGTATTTCAAATTACCGTTTGGTATTGAAAAAGGATTTCAAATCATCTCGCTGGATAATTCATTGAGTGGCCAAGCGCTGGGTTCCACGAAAAAATCTATCGGCCTTAAGTATCAGGGAAAAGCAGGAACCTTCGGATATGCATTTGCCGTTGCAAATGCCAATAACGGCGGAGACTATAATCAATCGTCCGATAAAACCAGTAAGGGGTTTGATACCGCGCTCCGTTTAACCTATGGCCCCCTGCCGTGCTTGAAAATGGGCTTGGGGTATATGAATGACGTTGTTAACAGCAGTACTGCCAATTCTTTGGGAGTATTCGACGTCACCAGCGGGGTTGGCCCTTTCAATCTTTCGGCGGAGTATGTTTCGGTGGCCCCCGATTCCTTAGACGCAATGACAGGTGTCTATGGCGAATTGTCCTGTCAACTCAGCAAAACATTCAGTGTCTACACAGGCAGGGCTGTGAGCTTGTCCGGTGAAAATAACGGCAAGAAATTAATCGAGTATTTAGCCAATACGAACAAAAACAACTGGTACATATTGGGAAGTTCAACCGGAACCGGTTACAATTTCGCGGTACAAGACAACTGGACACTAATTGGCGCTAAATATCAACTTGCAGTCAAGACTGCGCTACAAGCGGAGTTTCTGCAACAGGATGCCGATGATGCCAAGTGGATTGGCGGTATACGGTTAATGGTCGAGTTTTAAGACCGGATTGGCGCATTTTGTTTGCAAGGGGTGAGCGGCTCGATGAGTATGAAGGAAATGGAGCTCCAGGATAAATCGCAAATCAATGAATTATCGAACCATAAAAAAACGAAGCGCTGGAATTTGCCGGCGATATCGGTTCTTGCTTTATTATTGCTGCTAACGGTATTTGCTTCATTGGCGATAGGACGCTATAGGATATCTTTACAACAGTTCATCCAGATTGTCGGCGTTAAAATTTTTGGCTGGAAGCTATCGATACCTCAGACACTGAATACGGTGATATTATCCGTCCGTGTGCCGCGAATCTTTGCAGCGATGCTGGTTGGAGGATCCTTGTCGATATCGGGCGCCGCCTATCAGGGTTTATTTCGGAATCCGATGGTATCGCCGGATATATTGGGGGCGGCGGCTGGAGCCGGTTTTGGAGCGGCGATTGCCATTTTGTTTTCCTTCAGCATGGTTGGTATTCAGCTCTCTGCTTTTTTATTCGGATTGATTGCCGTGGCCATCACCTATTTTCTTAGCGCAATGATCAGCCGGGGCAATCATGCCGTTTTAGTTTTGGTCCTTACCGGAATGGTGGTTTCAACCCTATTTTCTTCTCTTATTTCGATGATCAAATATGTGGCGGATCCATACAGCAAACTGCCGGCTATTACTTTTTGGCTGATGGGCGGTCTTTCTTCAGTGGGCGCAAAGGATAATCTTATTGTGTTGGCTCCGATGCTGCTGGGGGCTATTCCATTAATGCTGTTACGGTGGAAATTGAATGCGCTTTCCTTCGGCGAGGAAGAAGCGAAATCTCTGGGAGTTGATACTTCTAAACTCCGGTTGGTGATCATCATTTGTTCAACGCTATTAACGGCCGCCGCGGTTTCGATCAGCGGAATGGTCGGCTGGATCGGTTTAATTATACCCCATCTGGCCCGGATGATTGTGGGACCCAATTATAAAATGCTGCTTCCAGCTTCGATGTTAATCGGGACCACCTTCTTATTGCTGGTTGATGATGTAGCCCGCAGCGCGTTTGTCATGGAAATTCCTTTGGGGATATTAACGGCTTTGATTGGAGCTCCTTTCTTTGTTTATCTGCTCATCAAAGGAAAGAAGGGATGGCTGTGAGACTAGAAGTCAATCGTGCCATATGCGGATATGGGAAGCGGACTGTCCTGGAGGGCATTTCATTGGACCTGAATTCGGGAGAAATTTTATGCCTGCTTGGTCCCAATGGAGTTGGCAAAACGACTTTGTTTAAAACCATTTTGGGATTTTTAAAAATGCAAGGCGGGGAAATATTGCTGGATGGCGAGAATATTCGCCATTGGTCCAGAAACCGATTGGCCAAAGCGATTGGTTATGTACCGCAGGCTCATACTCCGCCCTTCCCCTTTAAGGTTTTGGATGTGGTGGTAATGGGACGGACGGCGCACTTAGGCCCGTTTGCCACTCCTTCCAAGAAAGATGTCCAAATTGCGGAAGCCGCTTTGGATACTTTGGAAATTTCTTTTTTGGGAGACCGGGTTTATACCGAAATCAGCGGCGGGGAAAGACAGATGGTCTTGATTGCCAGGGCTCTGACCCAAGAGCCGCAAATTTTGGTAATGGATGAGCCCACTTCCAATCTGGATTTCGGCAATCAAATCCGGGTATTGTCGCAAATTAATAAACTGGCGCAGCGGGGGCTGGGTATAATCATGACCTCGCATTTTCCCGATCATGCTTTCCTCTGTTCCACCAAAGTCGCCCTGCTCCAAAAGGACAACACATTTTTAATCGGCGCCGTCGATGAAGTCATTTCAGAAGAAAACCTAAAAGCGGCTTATGGGATTGATGTCAAAATCGTCAGTACGGTAAATGATTTCGGTGAACGAATTAAGACTTGTATCCCGTTGCTCAATTGAAGATAGCAACTCTATGTTCAATCAATGAACGGGAGAAAGGAAGTAAGTGGAAGATGAATAAATGTTTGCGGTCCTTTGTTGGGGCGATGGTTTTAGGACTGCTTGTTTGGTGCGGAACGGCAACGATGGCGGTTAATGATACTTGGACCATCATTGACATGGCCGGACGGAAGGTAACGATCCCGAAGAAAATTCAAAAAGTCTTTTCTACAAGCCAGATTGGGACCATTTTTATGTATACCCTGGCCCCTGAAAAAATAGCCGGCTGGAGTTTCGCGTTTTCGGAGAGGGATAAAAAGTATATCCGGCCGGAATATCTTAAATTACCGGTGCTGGGTACCTGGTCGGGCAAGAACGGCACCCTCAATATTGAAAAGCTGATTCAAACCGCTCCGGATTTGATTTTATCGATAGGGTCCTTAACGGAAATGGATATATCCGGCGCCGAACGCCTCCAGGAACAATCAAAAATCCCGGTGGTTTTGGTAGACGGTAGTTTGACCCAATTGGATAAAGCATACAAGTTCGTCGGCGATTTGTTGGCTGAAAAAACCCGGGCTGAGGAATTGGGCGATGATTGCCGAAAAACCATTTCAACCATTGAAGAGCGGAAGGCGGCGGGCCCTTTAAAAAGGTTAGTCCGGGTGTATTATGCCGAAGGACCCAAGGGACTTGAATCGGACCCCAAAGGCTCTTTTCATACGGAAGTACTGGATTTCGTGGGTGGAATCAATGTAGCGGAAGTTCCTAAACTGCAGGGATACGGTAGAAGTCAAGTATCCATGGAACAATTATTGGCCTGGGATCCCCAGGTGATCCTGGTCGGAAACGATCAAGACGCGAATGCGGGGGCTTATGATGCGATTATGACCAACCCGGACTGGGCAGGGATTCAAGGAGTAAAAAACCATCGGGTATACCGAATCCCCGCCCATCCCTTTGACTGGTTCGACAGGCCGCCGGGGGTGAACCGGGTTATCGGTGTTCGTTGGTTGGCCAACTTGCTTTATCCTGGTGTTTATAAAATGGATATCAAAGCCGAAACGAAACGTTTTTACCAATTGTTTTATCATTACAGTTTAACAAGTCGGGAAGTCGAGGAGATCTTGTCGGGCGCGCTTGTAAGATAAATTCCAAGCCCAATAATCACTGGCGATTCATTGAAGAGACCGGCGTTTTTTGAGTGAACCGGGCAACCGGCGGGTTATCTTTGTGTGAAGTTTGTGTTATAATATAGAAGAGCATTCCATTGGATGCGTTATGACATAAATTGCAGGTGATGAAGGTGAAACGTATGAAAACCCTATATGGGGCCTTGCAGGGAATCACATCGTTTGAATTGTATCCGGACGGGAGTCTCAAAGAATGCGTATTAGGCGAGGCTAATACTTTGAAAACTCCTTATGGCGACATGGTTCCTCAGTTTCAAAACGACGGTCTCCGGCGAAAATATGTCAAGTCGTTGTCATTTTATCCGGAGGGAAATTTAAAAAGCCTTTCCCTCCAAAAACAAGTAGCGATCCATACTTCGATAGGGACTTTCCCGGCCGAGCTGGTGACCTTCCATCCAAATGGCGGGGTGAAGCGGCTTTTCCCCCTGAACGGAAAAATCTCCGGCTTCTGGAGCGAGGGGGAAGAATACCGGTTGGCCCCGGAATTGGAATTTCATTTCTCTTTCGGGGATTTTAAACGGAAAATCATCGGTATCCAGTTTTATGAGACTGGGACCGTGAAAAGTCTCACTTTTTGGCCACAGGACAGGGTCGTGCTGAACTCGCCGGTTGGTCCCATGGAGACCCGGATTGGATTTTCACTCTATCCGGACGGACGGCTGAAAACCTTGGAGCCCGCCAAACCGACCTTGACGCCAACGCCGGTCGGGGAAATCGAGGCCTTTAATGTCGATGCCGTTGGGATTCATGGCGATATCAATTCGCTGAGCTTTACGGCAGAGGGAGCAGTCAAGGAACTGGTCACTTCCACAGACCAAATTACCGTGACCGGGAACCATCAAAAGTTTATCTATCAACCCGGCTTAAAACCCAGTTTGTTCCATGAGGAAAAAATGGATACAGTCTCGTTAAAGATAGAATTTAAAGGGGACCAAGTCCGTTTCGGCGGCATGGAAAGCGCCTGGTATGACCGAAAACAATATCAGTTTGCCATCCGGCGGATTCCCTTATCCCAAAATGGCTGTCAAGGTTGTTCGGCATGTATTACAAGTTGAAGGGGAAAACTAATAGAGCGTATCGTAAATAAATGGTAATTAGAAATGGGGAAGATACGCTCTACTTAAGTAAAACGTTCACAATCATTGAGTAGTTATTTAGAGAATGTTTTACCAGCCCGGTAAAGGCAATATGAAGTAAAGGTTAAAATTTTAAAAGCTCCTAATCCCCGCCCCTCCGGAAAAGGAAGTATTTAGTTTTGGAGTCCCATGATAGTAGATTTGCGATCCGCCGCTGGCGTCGACATCCATGGATTCTATCACAAACACCTCGGATCTACACCCGCCGGAGAGGTTAATCCTGGCTCTATCGACTTTAAAGGAATCTTGCAGTATCCGGCTGCCGCCGGAGGCTCTGACAATTAGCGTATCTGCGGCGCCGGTTAGATTACTTACGCTTCCTCCGGAAAGATTGAGTTCTAGACGTTGCGCATGGAGAAGCCCCGATAGCTCAGCGCCGCCGGAAAGACTGGCTCCAAAGGACTTTGGGAGGACCTTCATCGTAACATGGGCCTTGCTTCCGCCACTCAAGTCGATTTTGGTCAGTTCCGGCATGATAATGGAAATTTCAACCGGGGTGGTGGCCAAAGAGAAGGGGGGCAGATAAAAATGGAGCATGTTTCCGACTTGGGCCACTTTGACCTGTTTAAGCTGATTTTCCTCAGTGCGGACTACTACCTCGTATGGTGTACCTTGTTTTACTTCCAGTCTCATACCAGAGGCAATGCTTACGGCTGTAAATCCTGTGTTTTGATAATGCCTGGAGATTTCGGTATCTGCCCCATAAATGGGTAGTACCAAGAGGGTGGCAATGATGAAAACCGCCAATAATCCATAAATTTGTTTTTTCATAATTTATTGGGCTCCTTAAGGGATATCTTATTTACCAGTAAAACGTATGGGTGAGGATTTTTATTTCGGCCAGAAAATATAACCTTTTTGACTGCAGTTACCATCGGTTCGTTGCCCGTGTATCTTTTCCCCCTTCCCGCCTGTAAATTTCAATCGTTCAAAATGAATATTGTCCCTAGGGTTTTATTGTGATATAGTATGAACAAAAGGATAAATATGGTAAATAAGGCAAAACAAAGAAAAACAAACCAGTGTCGTCGAGAAAAGTAAACATTAACAATATAAAAAATGGGACCTGGCTTTAAACTTCGGCACCGTTCCAGCTTTACTTGCCGTTCCTTTTCCGTCGTTAACGGTGAGTCCGGTGCGGCATGGAGGCCCAAACGATGCCTCGGAAGGGGGGAGACATTGCAGTAAGATGGATAGCGGTTAAAGAGGGAATGAGTTTTTTGAAGGAAACTAAAAAGAAAGGGTGGTTTTGGTCATGGGAAAAAAATCTTACGGGTTACGGTATGTCATTCCCGTCATCATGATCTGTCTTTTGGCTGCAACTTTCAGTTGGACATCGCAGATTTCCAAAGCGGCCAACTATAATGTGAGTATCGATACGAGTACAACCTATCAAACCTTGGAAGGATTCGGCGCCGCCACGGCATGGTACACCAGCTGGCTCACCCAGCATCCCAATAAAGCCGAGATTTATGACCTGCTTTTTAACGGGTTGGGACTGGATATCATCCGTTTTCGAAATACCTATGGAAGTCGTAATGGAGCTTCTTTTGCCCCTGATGAACCGGAAATTGTACAGCAAGCGGGCCTATCGTTGGGACATCCCATTAAAGTACTGGTCTGTTCCTGGACTCCGCCTTCGGATTTGAAAGCGGGCGGCACTTTAAACGGAGGAACCCTGGCCAAAGTAAGCGGCGCTTTTAATTATAGCGGCTTTGCCGATTACTGGTACAACTCCATCGATGGGTATACCAGCAAAGGGATTACCCTCGATTATATTAGTATTCAAAATGAGCCTGATTATGAAAACACAGGGTGGGAAACTTGCATTTTTAAACCGACCGAAGATTCAAATTATCCCGGCTATGGTAAAGCCTTGGACGCCGTTTACAACCGCATCCAGTCTCTGGCAAACAAGCCGAAAATCCTGGGACCGGAAACCGCCGGCATCGACAGCAACCTGGTGCAAAACTATTGCGCCAATATGAACCTTTCGGAAATTTACGGTATTGATCATCATCTATATAATGGTGGGGATGCCAATAGTCCGGACAGTTTCAATTCCGCCCTTCAAAGTTTAGCCAGTTCCTATTATCCGGGCAAACCGCTTTTCCAAACCGAATATGATCAAGGCACGGTCTTTACCACCGGCCAGTTGATGATTAACTCCCTGGTTTACGAAAACGCCAGCGCCTATTGCTACTGGGATCTGATTTGGACGATGGACCAGAGACCGCTGGTGAATTTGGAAGACCCCAACAACCGCAGCGGTTGGACGACAGCCCGGGGTTATAAAGTTTCCGACTTCTATTATGTGTTCAAGCACTTTAGTAAATATACCGACCCCGGATATAAACGAGTGGACGCTACGGCCGACAACAGCAATGTCCGGACTGTGGCCTTCATTTCGCCGGACCAAAAACAATTGACGGTTATCTTGCTGAATAACGGCAGTTCACAAAATTCAGTGGTCTTAAATCTGAACGGTTACCCGGTGGGAAGTTCGGCGATTTACCGTACCACTCCCGGAGGCAGTGAAAGGTTTGCCAGTGTGGGCGCTTTGGGAAGTGACAATACCGTTACCTTGCCGGCCCAGTCCATTGCCACAGTGGTGATTACCAGTTCGGGTCCGACTCCGACGGTAACACCGACAGTGACACCTACAATAACTCCGACGGTAACGCCAACAGTAACACCCACTGTAACGCCGACAGTAACTCCCACGCCGCCGGTGAACGGTGTTACGGTAACTTATGCCATCCAAAACGATTGGGGCAACGGAGCGACCATTAATGTAACGATCAAAAACAACGGTACTTCGGCAATCAATGGTTGGCAGCTGGCCTGGACCTTCCCGGGCAACCAGAAGATCACCAATCTGTGGAACGGCAGTTACACCCAAAACGGGGCCAACGTAACTGTGACCAATCTCAGTTATAATAGCGGCATTCCTGCGGGGGGCGCCACGGTGAATTTCGGATTCAACATCAGCTATAGCGGTTCCAACGCCAAACCGGCCGGTTTTACCCTTAACGGGACTCCAACCCAAGTTCAATAAGTATAACCAGGGGGGCCGGAGAACCGGTTCCCCTGGTCTGGAACCCCTCTTTTAATTGGCTTTTCCAGAGCGGGTAAAGATGGAAATAAGAGATCTTTTGGATTCGATAAGAACATTTTGATAGTTCCGGACTAAAAATGCAATTCCCCAAAAAGTTCGTTTTGCTTCGAAAAACATAAATATGAGGGAGAAACGATTTTGCAGACCGGTCAAACAATGTTGGAGATGGGAGAAACGATTTTGCAGACCGGCAAAACAACATTGGAGATGGGAGAAAACGATTTTGCAGACCGGCAAAACAACATTGGGGATGGGAGAAACGACTTTACAGACCGGCGAAACCATATTGCGGATGGGAGAAATAATTTTATCGATGATCTTCATTACCCGGAGGGTTATTCCGGAATGAAGGGTGAGTTGTTGAAACCGGGCGCCGGATGGATGGAACCTTCGGTTGGCTTGGAGAAGGTGGGGGGGATTGGTACGGATGATACCGCCCCCCCGTATTTTGCTTTATGCCTGTATTCCGGTTTTTTCTGTTGCGATGTGGTTTTTTTTAATAGAGGGAATTCTATGGAGCGGTTTTTTTAAACCCGACTCCGCGGTTATTTTTCGACAACCGGTTCCTCTTTTAATAAATCCCGGATAACTTCTCCCGCGATGATCAACCCTGCAATCGGAGGAAGATAGGACATACTCCCGGGGATTTTTCGCCGTTTGGCGCAGTTCCAACCCGGGTCCTCGTCATCCCGGTGGGGGCAGATGCATCCGCCGTGACAAGTGACCACCCCTTCTTTGGACTCTACCGGAACTTCCGTCGAATAAACCACTTTGACGCCGCTTTCGATCCCTTTTTCCCGCAGGGCTTTGCGAACCGATTTTGCCAGTGGACAGGTATGGGTTTTACTGATATCGTCAACCCGGAAGGATAAAGGGTCGAACTTATTGCCTGTTCCCATGGAGGAAATCACCGGGATACCGTTTTCTTTACAGTAACGGATTAAATCCACCTTGGACCAGACGGTGTCGATGGCGTCAACCACATAAGAAATTCTGCCGTGCAAAATGACGTCGATATTTTTGGCATCTAAAAATTCTTTCCAGGAGACCACGACAGCCTCGGGATTGATGGCCTTAACCCTTTCGGCCATGACTTCGACTTTGGGACGGCCGTAGGTTCCTTCAACGGCATGAATTTGCCGGTTGGTATTGGTCAAACAGATTTCATCGAAATCCACTAAGATGAGCCAGCCAACCCCAGCCCTGGCTAAAGCTTCAACCGTATAAGCGCCAACACCTCCCAGTCCAATTACGGCGACCCGGGCGCTGTTTAACTTGGCTAAACCTTCGCTGCCAATTAATAATTCAGTTCTGCTAAACCGGTGTTGGGATTGCTCGTTCATAATATGCCTCCTGAAATCACCATTTTTTCACAAGTTGTCTTCTCTATTAAAATTAGAAAACCCTTTTATGTTTACAAAAGTTAAAATGATAAATTGAAAGGTTTTTTACTATTATACCCCCGGAAGGATTGAAATTGCGTTAGGACTTGACATTTGAAGGAAGCTCTAGCCTGAATCGAGATCTATACTTTACCTATAAGGGGTTAAAAGCTAATAATGACATTAGTTATAGAAAATGTGAGAGTGAGTAAAAAGTTTTGCCGGATTGGATGATGCGCCGTGAAAAGTGGCGATCTGCTGCGTTGCTCGGTCGTTCCAGTCCTCGGCGTACATCGAGTACGCCTCCGGTCTTCACTCGGTCGCGCCTTGCATCTCACCACTTTTGACGACGCGAATGAGTATTCAAGAAGTTCATCCAATCCGGCAAGTTTCACCCGGCGCAATGGGGCTTGGCGCCGGACTACAAATTCGTTGGCTAAAGGAAGTACTCTTGCTGACTACTATATATTAAATTCTAACCAATGGAATATTAAAGATAAGGAATATGAATGGTACAAAGAAAAAGTCTATAATCCTATTATTGAGTTCGTTTTGGGAAGTTTAAGTATACTAGATGAAGCTATTTGGAGCTATGATGAAATTGATAATAAAATTAAAAAGAAACCAGACTTTCGAATTTTGGAATATGACAAAATTCTAATATCAGGAATATAGGAAGTTTTTTAAAAAAGAAAGTATGGTTTATGCATTAATAGATGTCTATGATGATGAAAAGTTAAACGCTTTGGTTAATGTCTATCTTGATTATTTTAAAAATTTTTTATACCGATTGGGTGAAAATCCTGAAAATAATGAAAAAGGCCGAAATGATATAATTGCTCAGGCCTCTCATGTAGTTAGATATATAAGCGAAAAGATAATGCGAGGCAAAAGAGTAGCTTCAAATAAAGATTTGGAAGATTTATACTAGTTTAAATCCTATATACGAACGCCACAATGCGATGCAAACATTCTGGGAACAAAAGTTTCCGGGTTGTCAGCTTTTTTATTATTTAATAAGGTGAATAAAAGTATATAGAAAAAAGCCGCCGGAAATTTTACCAGGCGGCTTCCTAAATTTCAAAAAACTCTTATTTCTGCGAAATCGCCAATGCTTCATCAAGGGCTTCGATGATATCATCGGGGTGCTCGAGCCCGATGGATAACCGGATGAGGTCGGGGGTGAGTCCGCCTTCACGCTGCTGTTCCTCGCTTAATTGGGAATGGGATGTGGAGGATGGATGCAAAATTAAGCTCTTGGCATCGCCTACATTGGCCAGATTCGAGAACAACGTGATATTGTCAATCAGTTTTACCGCCGCTTCATAGCCGCCCTTCACTCCGAAGACCACCATGCCGCCGAACCCATTTTTCAAGTATTTCTTAGCGACCGGATAGGTGGGATCGTCGGCTAGACCTGGATAACGAACCCAGGCCACTCTCGGGTCCTTTTTCAAAAATTCGGCGACTTTCAGGGCGTTATCGGAATGCTTTTCCATACGTACCGGCAACGTTTCAATACCTTGCGTAAAGATCCAGGCATTATCGGGGGAGAGGGTAGCCCCAAGGTTGCGAAGAGGCACGGTACGGAAACGCAATGCGTAAGAAATTGGGGAGAGCGTTTCCGGAAGATCATATGCCCACTTCAAACCGTGATAATTGGGATCAGGCCGGGTCATTAAAGGGAACTGATCGTTTTTCCAGTTGAATTTGCCGGAATCGGTGATAATTCCCCCAATAGCGGAACCATGACCTCCAAGCCATTTGGTGAGTGAATTGATGACGATATCGGCGCCGTAATCGATGGCTCTCAGCAAGTAGGGAGTGGTAAATGTACCGTCAACGATTAAGGGAATATGATGGGCGTGGGCAATCGTGGCAACTTCGCCGATATCGGTAAAATCAAGGGCCGGATTGCCGATGGTTTCGATATAGAGCAGTTTGGTTTTCGGAGTGATGGCTTTTTCAAAGTTCTGGGGATCTTTGGCATCGACAAACTTGGTGGTAATGCCAAATTGGGGTAAGATAGCGTCAAACATCGTATAGGTCCCGCCATAAAGGTTGTTGGCGGAAACGATTTCGTCCCCTTGTCCCGCGATTGTAATGATGGCATAGTGGATTGCGCTGGTGCCCGAGGCGACGGATACCGAAGCGGCCCCGCCCTCGAGAGCGGAGACACGGTCTTCAAGAACGGCATTGGTGGGATTACCGAGCCGGCTGTATATAAAGCCAAGTTCTTTCAAACCAAAGAGATTGGCGCCGTGTTCGGTATTTTTGAATACAAAGGAACTGGTGCGATGAACTGAAATGCCCCGCGATAAAGTGGTAGGATCGGGAACCTGCCCCGCGTGAATGGAGAGTGTTTCAAACCGGTAATTATTTTTGGCCATTGCAATTCTCCTTTATAAAGTATTTGATTGAAAAAACCAGAATATACCCGTTCAGTTTTTACTCCGGTTTTGAGCCCCTGTTGAATGGTTTTTTGGTTATCCGGAATCATCAAGAAAAAAACAAAATAAAACCTATATGTTTAGTGGGGGAATTAAATTATTAGAATTATATCTTACCGATCCAATGATTGTCAACAAGAATATTTCTCATTCGAAAAATACTTGGATTCCGGCATGCAACGAGGAGGTCAAATTCCTAGCGAAGCAGTGAAATCGGGATAAAGGCCTTCCGTTAAAATTCATGGATAAAGTATCACCCACTTCCAACCCGGCATACATTAAAAAAGATGTAGGAAATTCATACCGGTCGGAACCGGTAGGAGTTTTTAAAACTTAATCAAACCCCGGCCTAAAAAAACAAGCGTCGATCCGGATAGAGCCGAGGCTATTTTCTAAGTCTAGTTTGATAATGAAAGGGGTAGCAATAGATGATCACCGAATTAAATATTCTGCCGGGTTTCAATAAATCCGGGATCCAGGAAGATTTTGAGGAGCTTACACTGAAGGCGGGGGAGACCATATCGATCGTAGGCCCGACCGGAAGCGGCAAAACTGCCTTTATTACCGATATAGAATTACTGGCGCAAGGGGATACATCCACCAAACGGCATATTTTGCTCAACCGTGAAGCGCCTGAGGACAGTATCCGCTATAATCCGGCTTTGAAACCCATTGCCATGATCACTCAAAATACCAAATGTTTTGCTGATCTAGCGGCTGAGGAATTTCTGCAAATCCATGCCCGGGCCCGTTGTATACAAAATAAAACCATCATTGAGGAAACCATTGAACTGGCTAATATTTTCACCGGTGAAAAAATTCAAAAGAATAATAAAGTCACGACCCTTTCCGGCGGTCAAACCCGTTCCCTATTAATCGCCGATGCGATTTTGATAGGGGCGGCGCCTATTGTATTACTGGATGAGATTGAGAACGCCGGCATTTTTAAACAGGAAGTATTGGAGATTATCCACGGGGCCGGGAAAATTATTATTTTTGTGACCCATGATCCGGTGATCGCCTTACATACTGAGAAAAGGGTGATTATGGAGAACGGCGGCGTCAAAAAGGTCCTTCATCAAAATGAGTTGGAAATATATGCCGCCCGGAATCTGGTTGAACTTGATAAAAGAGTGGGAGCCATTCGAGAGGAGTTACGAGCCGGAAATATTATTACGAGGGAACTGGCCAATTTAAATTTAGCCTAAAGGGTACGAAGGAGTTGTAAAAATTGAAGTTAGTGATTATAGCCGGACCACCGTCTGCCGGAAAGACCGCCCTTATTAAACAAATCGTGGGCAATCTTCGCGATTCGATGCGGATTGTTTTTCTAAAAATCGATGTGGTAAAAGCTTATGAAGATATTGAACTGGAAACGGAATTCGGGATTCTGACCAAAAAGATTTATTCGGGGGATCTGTGTCCGGACCATGCCGGAGTGATGGTTCTTGGGGATGCGATTGAGTGGGCCTCCGCCAACAAGGCCGATTTGTTTATCGTTGAAAGCGCCGGTTTATGCTTGCGTTGTTCGCCGTACCTAAACCAAGGACTGGGGATTGTGGTCCTGAGTTCCATTTCGGGAATTCATACCCCGGAAAAGATGGGGGCGATGGTAAGTTTGGCCGATGTAGCGGTCGTAACCAAAATTGATTTGGTAAGCCAGGCCGAACGGGAGGTGTTGATTCAAAAAATCAAGGAGATTCACCCCGCTGTGATCTTACTGGAAACAAACGCTCTCCAGGGCACGTCCTTGAAGCGGTTATATGAACTTATTCGTAATTCGGGCGACATTTCCGAAGATAATTTATACTTGAAAGGGAATCCGCCGCTCGGCACCTGTACTATCTGTGTGGGCAAGAAAGATATCGGGTGGCGCAAACACTTCGGAGTTGTCAAGAAATTGGAAGGCAATATCGCCGACTATTTATATCGGGGTGAATGAAATGACCATTGCAAAATTGTGGCATCCGCCGGGCAAAAATTGTGGTCTGTGCGGGGATGAGTCATGCCGGGATTTTTTACGGGCGGTTATTAATGAACAAAAAAGTTATAGCGACTGCCCTTATTATCAAGAACAGTCCATGGCGGCGGAAGGACCGATCCGGGAAGCGATTTATACTGATTTGGATGTCCTAGGCCATCCTTATGATTTTGTTCTGAGTCCAATACCGGGGGAGATCTCGGCCCGGAAAATTGTATTGCCGTTCCGGGGCGACCTGGTTGAAAAGATGGGGATTGTAAAGGGTGATTATGTTATGGGCCGCCCCATGGGAGCGGGATGTCCGATTCCCCATGTTTTGGAAGTGATTGAAGCGGATCCCCTTACCGGTCTGCTTACCACCTGGGTGGTAGGACCGAAAGTGTCCCGGGAAAAATCGGTCAAAGATGTCAAGGCCTATCATATGATAGGTTTTGACGGCCTGGCTGAACATGTCCGAAGAAAACCAATGGTTGGATATAGAATGTCCTTTCTGCCAGGCTGCTGCATGATGAATTTGAACCATACCGGCCTGGTTAACATGGTGCTTGAAAAGAGTTGCGGCACCCAAATCCGGGTGGAAGACATCAGGATACTGGCCGGACCTGAGGGGTAATGAGTCCGTTTGTATTTCACCTTTGAAATTTAATGAAAGGGGCTCTCACAAAAAAGGAAATACGCCCCGGGCACGCCCGATAAAGCGCGTACACGCGACGTATTTCTCATTGAACAGCCTCTTTTCATTAAAACTGATATCCTAGTTTGACGGAACCCTCGTACATCAGATTCGGAAGTTTTAGATTGCCGGAACCGACCGTGACGTTTTCGTCGCTCAGGTTGTAATGAAGGGCAGCCCAAGGATTGATATACCAGTGATCGCTAAGTTTATAGACATACCCGCAACCGAGGGTGAGGATTTTCTGAGAAAACTTGCCGCTATCACCGGTATTTTTGTTTTGAATCCGGCTGTCCCAAAATTCGACGCCTCCCGCCAGCCACAAACCCTCCCGGTTTTCATCCGGGAAATAATCCACAATCACCGCATTGACATCTAAATCCCAATCCTTGTATCCCTTTGGAGTTACAAAACCGGGGATGGTGGTTTTGGTCCGAATCAGCCGGAGATTATAATGGTCAAACCCTATCACTCCGCTGATGTAATGTCCTCCGGAAAGGTAAGGCAGCGCATCAACTTCCACTCCCAAAGTGATGCCGGGATCGTTTTGAGAAGCGGCAAGGGTTGTCATGGATAAACCCAGTGTCAGCAAGACTCCCAGGATGCAAATTCCGATAACTTTCTGTGTTTGATTTTTAAACATCGATGATTCCTCCTAAATTTGAGTAGCGACTATTGAATGACTGGAACCGGCCTCCGGTAGCTGACCGGGTGACCGTAATTCTTAACATAACCAATCCGCAATAACATCTGGGCTTGTCCTGATATTCCCAACTTTGTTGCAATTTCTTCTTTACATGGACTTTCTTCCAATGGGGCGCTGATGGGGTGGACTGCCAGCTTTTTTCCGGTCGCCGTGATCAAAAACTTTTCCAAAGACCGGCCGCTGCCGATTAAAGCGGCAACGGAGTTATCCTCGGATAGGAGGATAAGATAACCGCTGCAATTTTCGGCTTGTTTTTTTACTGTGGCGATGGTTTGATTTCTGAAAGATTGCGACATCACCGTTTTCTGGGTGAAGAAAGTTGCTACAAACCACCGGGTGATGCCGGAAAGCCCCATGCTTTCGGGGGTTAAACCGTCTTTTTTTTCTTCAGCTTCTTTTTTAGAAAAACGAAATAACCCGGCCAATTCTTTTTGCTTTTGATCATTGGCAACTTGTTTTTTGGTAGCCTGAATTATCGATTCTTGAACATATCGCCCGGCTGAACTTTTGAGCGGGCAATATTGGAATTGGGGCCCCAGTTGTTTTATCCATTTTGCATCCTGCTCCGTTAATGGCTGGGGTAAATACGGAATGCGGATGGTATGCCGGTTCTTGATGTCATCCAGCACACCAGGCAAGGAAATACTTTTTTTTGGATAAAAGGTCAATTCGGCAATTTCCTGATCGCCGCGAGTTTGTGCCAAAATTCTTACTTCCGGTTGTAAACCGAAATGAGGAGCTGCTTCAACCATATTTTCAATCAATGCGCCCAGCGAAATGAATGTTTCCCGGTTTTCGGGGTCGACTTGCGGCAAAATGTGTTGGTTATCGATGATGATCCGTATTTTATTGTCTGTCATCATTTTAATCTTCCACATTTGCGCATTGTGGGTGCTGGGAGCGAGGGAACCATAACGGATGATTTCATTGATTTTGGCCTTCAAATCCTGGCCTTCCAGGTTTCCTTCTCCTTGAATCCTGCAGTCAAAGCTGATGAGGAAAAAACAGCCTAACAATAGAAAAAGTCGAATTTTTTGATTCCTTTTAATCTTTATCACCTCTTATTTTTTAAGATTGAAAGAGGCTGTTGCAAAAGTGATTGATTAAAATCAATGAGAAATACAATATATACCATAAATAATGGGTAAATTTTACATATATTATATTTTTCTATCGATAAATCTTATTTTGCAACAGACCCCTATCGCTATGGTTTTAAGCTTTTGGCAATCAGCCGGGTCATCTCTGCAATCAAGGAGGAGACATCTTTTTGGTAGGTATAGGCGATATATTTTTCTTTTTTAAGGATAATATTGATAAAACCAATCATATTGCCGTAGAGGATAAACGCTGTGTTTACAGGGTCAAGCTCTTTGGAGATACTGCCGTCTTCAATACCTTGGCGGATGCTGTGAATGAGCAAGTCGGCGCTTTTATTCCCTTCAATGTAGTTGGCTCTTTTGTATTCATCCTGAGAAGCTAAATCTTCATCACGGTTTTCATAGTCGGCCATCGCTTTAAAATAATGGGGATAGGTATTGGTAAACTCCAAATAGGTTCTCCCGATGAATAAAACTTTTTCAAGCCCGTTTGCCGGCTGCTGCTTTTGAAGCGCGTCGAAGGTTAGCCTGTTTAGTATTCCGTAAGCCCGGCTGATAATGGCGTCATAAATTTGTTCCTTGCTGGAAAAGTAAGCATAGACAGTCCTTTTACTGTATTCCGCGGTCTTAGCAACCTCGTCCATGGTGGCGTTATGAATTCCTTTGGCGAAAAATACTTTTTCAGCCGCGTTAATAATGTCTTCCTGACGTAGTTTCCGGAGTTGATCTTTTCGTTCTGTGGCGCCCATGGTTCCCTCATCCCGAATATGTAATAAGTAAACTGTTAGTTTACTTTTTTAGTATAACACAAACTCTTAAACTATACTAGTAAAAGATTACACTGTTAGTTTACTTTTTTTCAAATTCTTTTTATGAGAGTTTCAAATTAGCTATGAAATGGCGCTTTCCATCCCCTTGACAAGAATCATGAGTTGAATTATAATGACTTTAAACTCATTGAGTACGGAGTCAACCAAATGAAAATATCAAAACGAAAATTGCAAAAAGACCAGACCAGGGAGGAGATACTTCAGGCGGCTTTGCATGAATTTGCTTCCAGAGGTTTTATTGCCACCCGTACCAGTGATGTCGCCGATGTGGCGGGAGTTTCCCATGGAACGGTTTTTGCGCATTTTGCCACCCGGGAGGATTTATTAATCGCTGCTATCGAAGAATTCGGCCGTAAGGTCGCCGGGCGAATTCATGAATTGGCAAGCCGGGGTGGGAGCGTGCGAGAGGTCCTTCAGGCTCACTTGGAAGGTCTTATTGAAGAGGAAGCTTTCTACTCCAGAATGGTTTCGGAAAGGTCCCTGTTGCCTGCTAATGCCCAGAGTGCTTTCGTGGCAATTCAATCAGCGATTTCCATCCATTTAAATCAAGCGGCAAGCCGTGAGATAGCATCGGGAGCGATTCGCCCCATTCCCATGCACTTTTTTTTTAATACCTGGATGGGATTGATTCATTATTATCTAAGCAATGCCGATTTATTTGCGCCGGGAGAGTCGGTTTTAAAGCGTTATGGATGGGAATTGCTTGAGTATTTCATGAGCCTGACGGCTCCGTAAAGTTTAAAACGGAGCGGCAAATTTGAAAGGGGTGCTACGATGGATCAAGGACCGAAGACGAAAACAATTGAAAACCTTTTACTCAATTCCGGTCTCCCGGGGCCCAGAGGAAATTTAGCGTTGCTTTATTCATTCGCCCATCGCGCCACCGCCGCTGAAATTGAAGAATGTTTGGCCTATTACCATGATCATCTTCAAAACTCTCCGGAAGAGTTCGTGGTCATGTGCGGAATTGTCGGATATTGTATTTTGAATCAGAATAACATTTCAGGGATAATGGAAAAAATCAGGGGCTACGCATCTCATCAGAGTTGGCGGATTCGAGAGGCGGTGGCTATCGGTATTCAAGAGGTAGCAGCCCTAAAGATGAATGAAATCATCCATCATCTTGAAAAATGGCTTGACGGCAATGAATTGGAAAAGCGCGCCGTGGTTGCTGCTTTGTGTGAACCCAAATTATTAAAAGAAAGCCAAATCAATATCAAAATTTTAAATATCCTGGCTGCATTAACCCGCGCTTTTGAAAAAATTGACGGTAAACTGTCTGACCAGCAGAATACTTTACGGAAAACTTTGGGATATGGCTGGAGTGTGGTGATTGTCGCTATTCCTCAGGAAGGAAAGATAGTTTTTGAAACGGCGGCTCGGAGTAGTAACAAACATATTCGCTGGATAATCAAGGAAAACCTTAAAAAGAATCGTTTGTTTCGAATGGATCAATTCTGGGTTGAAAAGATGAAGTCACTTTTCACCTAAAGGAGGGTTAAATGGTTATGCAATCAGGAACAAAGTTAAAAGGAAGGACTTGTTATAACCACTTAGGGGGCAAATTGGGTCAAGTAATTTTTGAAAGGCTGATTGAATTGGAATGGCTTACATTGGAAGATGGGAAGTCAACGGTTTACCAAGTTACTGAAAAAGGTTATCAAGAGTTTAAGAAACTGGGTGTACCTATTGAATAAGGAGAAAACAATGAAAAACTATGATAATTTTATTCTTCCGGCCAACGATTTGCAGAAAGGAAAAGAATTTTATCAAGGCACTTTGGGTTTTCCGGTGAAATTTGATTTTACGGACATTGGGATGACTGCATTTAAAGTGGGAGAGCAGGAACCGGCAATCATACTTAGTACAAATCCTGCCACCAAACCAGCTATCTGGTTTGTGGTAGACAATGTGATGCAAAAGTTTAAGGAACTGCAATCTAAAGGGGTAACCTTTTGTAAGGAACCATTTTTGATTAAGACAGGATGGGCAGCAGAATTTGAAGATCCTTTTGGAAATCGCTTGGCAATTACCGATTATTCGGCAATTTCAAATAATGAATTTGTTGAAGCTAAAAACAAAGGAGAAATGAAAGAATGAAAACTTGTATCGCTTGCGGTATGCCGATGGTGAAGGAAGGGGAATTTGCGCTGGGGGATACTTCGAAGGATTATTGTGTTTATTGCGCGCGTCCCGATGGCGCCATGCAATCTTATGAAGAAAAATTGGAAGGTATGACCGAGTTTATCCTGAAAACTCAGGGATTTGATGAAAAGGCAGCCCGGAACGCCGCCCGGGAAATGATGGCAAAGCTTCCGGCTTGGCAGGGAAAGTTTTAAGGGATAAAGGCTAAAGGACGAGGATGTCCTGAAATAAAATTCAGTGGAGTCAATTCGGTTTTTTATAGTTGATTTTTCCATCAAAAAGTATTATCATATCAACTAAATATATAAAACGCTCTTATCCGGAGAGGGGAAGGGACTGGCCCGATGAACCCTCGGCAACTGAAAGCGGTTTGACTATTTGAAAGAGACCGCCTTACAGTGCCAATTCCTGCAGGGGAAACCCGAGAGATGAGAGGAAAATGGAAAATTATAGCCTAGCTATAGCTTCGTTATAGAATCCTCTTCCTCGTGGAAGAGTTTTTTTATTTTTAATTTCAATCTGAACCGTGAAGCAAAAGAGGGGGAGATAACATGCCGATTCGAATACCAGACAATCTACCAGCCACAGAGATTTTGAGCCGGGAAAATATCTTTATAATGACGGAAGACCGCGCTTGCCATCAGGACATCCGCCCGTTAAAGATAGCGATTCTTAATTTGATGCCGACCAAAATCACCACGGAAACCCAGTTGTTGCGATTGCTTGGGAATACTCCGCTCCAAGTGGAGGCGATTTTGCTTCAGCCCAAAAATCACCAGGCCAAGAACACGCCGGAAGAACATTTGAAGAATTTTTATAAAACCGTCGATGAGGTCGCCGATGAAAACTTTGATGGCTTGGTAATAACAGGGGCGCCGGTGGAGCAATTGGATTTCGAGGAAGTTGATTATTGGGAGGAACTGACTGAAATTTTGGATTGGGCCGAGCACCATGTTTACTCAACTTTTTATATCTGTTGGGCGGCTCAAGCCGGACTTTTCTATCATTATAAGATTCCCAAGTATCCCTTACTCCAAAAAAAGTTTGGCGTCTTTGAACATACCGTCAATCAAAAATATACCAAATTATTGCGGGGGTTTGATGATGTTTTCCTGGCGCCTCATTCCCGTCATACCGAGGTGCGGCAGGCCGATATCGAAAAAGTCCCTGGACTTGAGATTTTATCGACTTCTAAGGAAGCCGGGGTTTATATCGTAGTTTCCAACGATGAACGGAGGGTGTTCGTGACCGGACATTCGGAGTATGATCCGTTAACGCTAAAAGCCGAATACGACCGGGATATTGCCAGAGGCATGAAGATTGATGTCCCGCGAAATTATTATCCCAACGATGACCCCGCTAAGGAACCGATTGTAAAATGGCGGAGCCATGCTCATTTGCTTTACTTTAACTGGTTAAATTATTATGTATACCAAGGTACTCCTTATGACTTGAGTGACATCCGTTAAGTTGATTTGCATTGAGAGGGAACCTTGCCAATATTGACAAAGCTTTCTTTTGGATATAATATCAAAATAAAATAAGATGTATTAAGCTACAATCGATGAAATTCTTTTGGCGGAGGTTTATGTTGAATGTCCAAAATTGCCCAGAGTTTAACGGATCTAATCGGTAACACTCCTTTACTGGAGCTTAGTAATTATAACAAATTTCAGGGACTCAGCGCCAGAGTGATTGCCAAACTGGAATATTTTAATCCCCTCGGCAGTGTAAAAGACCGGGTCGGTTTTGCAATGATTCAAGACGCCGAAGAAAAGGGCTTGATCAACAAGGATACGGTCATCATCGAGCCGACCAGCGGTAATACCGGCGTCGCTTTGGCTTTTGTCGCCTCATCCCGGGGCTACCGGTTGATTTTAACGATGCCGGATAGCTTCAGTATCGAACGGCGTAACCTGTTAAAAGCTCTGGGGGCTGAATTGGTACTTACTCCCGGGGTTGAAGGAATGTCGGGCGCGGTGCGCAGAGCAAATGAATTAGCTGCTCAAAATCCCAATTCGTTTATTCCCGGTCAGTTTAAAAATCCGGCAAACCCGGAGATGCACCGGAGAACGACCGCCGAGGAAATCTGGCGCGATACCGACGGAAAAGTGGATATTTTTATTGCCGGGGTCGGTACCGGGGGTACTGTCAGTGGTGTTGGGGAAGGTTTGAAAAAGAAAAATCCCCAAGTACAGATCATTGCTTTTGAACCTTTTGATTCTCCGGTTTTATCCGGCGGGAAGCCAGGACCCCATAAACTTCAGGGGATTGGCGCGGGATTTGTACCCGAGACTTTCAACCGCTCTGTGGTTGATGAAATTGTTACTGTGAAGAGCGAAGATGCCTTTGTCACTGCCAGGCGGCTTGCAAAACACGAAGGCTTATTGGTGGGCATAACTTCTGGCGCGGCTGTATTCGTAGGAACTGAGGTTGCCAAACGTCCGGAGAATAAGGGAAAGACGATTGTAGTATTGTTGCCGGATACCGGGGAACGTTATTTATCGACTCCTTTATTCCAGGAAAGTTAATTTCAGCAAAAGAAAATAAACAGTAATTGGTTTAAAAACAAAACGATAATGCATATCTTGGTTATCGTTTTGTTATAGGATTAGGATTTTAATTGGGAGAATCCGGAATACTATGGCGGAATTTCAGATTTATTTAAAAAGATGCTTTGCACGTAAATGAAAAAACGGGCTATCCGATTGATTAATAAAATCATTGGTCAAAAGTTTTAAAGGGTGAACTAAATTTGGTTAAAATAAAAACTAAGGTAGTTAGTACATTCCTATTAAGTTTTCCTGTAGATAATGGGAAAACTCCCATTATAATAGTTATTGATCGGCTAAGAATTAGCGAAAGGGAGCAATTTTCCGAAGAATATGCCAGAGCAGAAACAAAAATGGAATTTTTTAAAACTGTCGATAGTAAAGTTGGAAAGGTATTTGCGACAGAAAACTTTTCGGATATACGAAGTAGCTGGGATGTTACGAAGTATCACGAAGAAAATATTCGTAATGCGATAGAAAAATGTCTGGCGTCATTCATTCAATCAAATTGGAATTCAGTTGAAGTGAATTGGAAGGACGAAAGCACATTTGAAAGCATTTTGGATAGGACGCAAGTTTTCTTTTGATGATTTAACGCCATTTTTCGGCCGGCTTTGGAAAATCTTTTTGAATGAGCCATTCATATCCCCAGGTTGCAAGCGGAAACCATATTACAAAGGGGACGGTGGAATCCACGATCCCATGAGTCAGTTTGAGTACGCCAAGTTTGGTTATCATTTGACAAAACACCATACTGTAAAGAATCCCGGCAAGTGTATAGATGACGCGATAGAGTTTTTTTTCGGGTAAAAAATAGAAGTAAATCATGAAATAAATAGTCCAGGATATCGGGGCCATAAAATGGATGCCCATGAGACCGAATGGCTCATAATTGATATATTGAAATTCTCCGATAAGGTTCGCAAAGCCTACGAAGATGATGTCCAATATGCCGCCAAAAATTAAACCGTAAATAAACAAGCGGTGGAGGTCCTTTTTCGGGACAACATTGACCAGAATGACTCCGAAGATAGCGGCATATAAGAAGGGAATAGCTTTTGCCGGCATGAAGAGGTTCCTTCCGTTTTTTATATTTTTTGCGGGAAAAATTTATATATTCACGCTCCTGTTCTATTTTGTTTTGAAAAACCCGTATTGACAATGAATGAAGGAGATGAAACACAGGGATGAATCAATTGGAAATGCGCCGGAGCATACGGAAATATTTGCAGCGGCCGGTGGAGGATGAAAAAATCAGGCGGTTGCTGGAAAACGCAAGGCTAGCCCCTTCCGGCAGTAACACTCAGCCTTGGCATTTTGTGGTTGTAAAAGATCCTTTGATACGGGGCGAGTTGGCGGAAGCCTCCCACAAACAAACATGGATGCTGTCTGCTCCGGTGTTTATCGTCTGCGTGGGGGATATCATGGTTCGCATGGAGAATCAATCGGAAATGATTGTGAATGAAGACAGTCCGGAGGAAGAGGTCAAACTTGTTATTCGGGATTCTTCAATTGCGATAACTCATTTGATGGTGGAAGCCGTCGATTTGGGCCTGGGTTCCTGCTGGGTCGCATGGTTCCGCCAAGATGAAATCCGCCCCATTTTAAACATTCCCCGGGATAAATACGTGGTAGGAATTATTACGGTCGGTTATGCGGATGAAAATCCAAACCCGCGGCCCAGAAAAAAGCTTGAGGATATTGTTCATTATGAACATTGGTAGACGTAAAATTGATCAAGGGTAAGGCGTGAGGTTCGATATGCAAACAAAAAATGTCAAGCATTGTGTTTTAGATCCGATTTCTTCAATAAAAAACAAACAGGTGGGTCAAATGAATTAATTCTCCATGGACGGCTTACATTTTGATGGCGTTCATTGCAATTGAACCTTCCGCAACCATCTGGGCAATGCTTTCCCCGATTACTTTCAGGGCTTTAATCCGTTCAGTGGACAGTCTCAAGTTGTTGATATGGAATGGGAAAAAAGTATTGATTATTTTTTTGTGACAGTCTATGATTATTTTAAATTCAGAGACGTATCTAATCATTGAAAGGAAGAAAAGAGGAAAATTCAATGTCTATGTCTGCATGGAGAATAGAAACCAAATGCCTCCAGGAAGGATACAAGCCTGGCAATGGCGAGCCGCGGGTACTTCCGATTTATCAAAGCACTACTTACAAATATAACTCAACGGAACAGGTTGCCAAGTTATTTGACTTGACGGAACCGGGCCATATGTATAGCCGTATCAGCAATCCTACCGTGGAATGTCTTGAAAACAAGATTGCCGCCCTGGAGGGTGGCGTTGGAGCCCTTTGTACATCATCCGGACAGTCGGCTACCTTAAATGCCCTGCTGAACATTGGCGAATGCGGGGACCATATCGTATCCTCCAGCGCCATTTATGGGGGGACCTATAACCTGCTGGCCATTACCATCAAACGGATGGGGATCGAGGTCACCTTTGTCAATCCGGATAGTTCCGAGGAGGAGATTCAGAAGGCATTCCGTCCGAATACCAAGGCTCTCTTTGGAGAAACCATCGCCAATCCGAAGATTAGCGTCCTTGATATCGAGAAATTTGCGCGTGTAGCCGGAAAAAATCAGGTTCCGCTGATTGTGGACAACACGTTCGCCACTCCGGTTCTTTGCCGGCCTTTTGAATGGGGCGCGGATATCGTGATTCATTCTACCACCAAATATATGGATGGACATGCCACTTGTATCGGCGGCGTGATCGTGGATTCCGGAAAATTCGATTGGACAACCGGCAAATATCCCTTGATGACTACGGCCGATGCATCTTATCATGGGGTTGTTTATACCAAAGATTTCGGAGCTGCGGCCTATATCACCAAAGCCCGGGTCCAATATATGCGGGATATCGGTAACTGTATGAGTCCCAATAATGCCTTCCTGACCAATTTAGGTTTGGAAACGTTACCTATTCGAATTGAACGCCATTCGGAGAATGCTTTAAAAGTAGCCCGGTATTTGAAAGATAGTAATAAAATTATATCCGTCAGTTATCCCGGATTGGTTGACGATCCTTACCATCATTTGGCCGAAAAATATTTGCCGAAAGGCTGCAGCGGGGTGATTTCATTCCGGATCAAGGGCGGTAGGGAAGGCGCAGTGAAATTTATGGATAGGTTGAAGCTGGCAGCCATCGTGGTTCATGTGGCGGATGCCAGGACCAGTGTGCTCCATCCGGCCAGTTCCACCCATCGTCAAATGACCGACGAACAACTTTTACAAGCCGGAATTGAGCCGGATTTGATCCGTTTTTCGGTGGGTCTGGAACATGTCGACGACATCCTTGAAGACATCGGACAGGCTTTGGAGTAAACCGTTTTTGGCGATTTGTATGGATAGGATATTTTGGGTTATAAAAACGCAAGGGTTAGTTTACCGAGGGAGGAGATCAAATGCTTTCCGAATTATTGAAGAACGGTTATGGAAAAGATCGGGATTTTAACTGTGCTGAAAAAATATTATACGGGGCCAATGAAGCTTACCAACTAGGACTGAACAAGGAAGCCCTTAAATTATCCTCCGGTTTTGGAGGCGGAATGGCCATCGAAGGGACCTGCGGAGCTTTAACGGCTTCCATTATGGTGCTGGGACTGCTTTTTGTCAAAGACACCGCTCATGAAAGCACCCGGATCAAAGAATTAACGAAGGAACTGTTTGAGGAATACCGGAAGGCAATGGGGGATATTGACTGCGCCCCTTTAAAAGCAAAATACCGTACGGAAGCGCTCGGGTGCCGTGATGTCATTTTCAAGGCTGCGGAGGTTTTAGATGGAATTATCGCGAGAGAACGGAAAAAGGATCAACCGTAAACCCTAATGCTTGGGAAGGGTCTGCTGCAAAATAAGATTGATCGGTGGAGAATACAATATGTAAAACTTTACCGGATTATTTATGGTATATATTGTAGTTCTCATTGAATTTAATCTCTTTTGCAACAGCCTCTTTTTTAATGGATGACGGACAGTTAATCTACATGAAAACGGTTGATCTTATTAAGCAGTTGACTGGCTATTTTTGCCAAATCTTCCGCGGAAGAAGCGATTTGCTGCATATAGGCGGTCTGTTCTTCGGAAGAAGCCGAGACCTCTTCCGAACCGGCGGCGGTTTCTTCGGCGATGGCGGCGATTTCTTCGATGGACGTTCCCGCGTGATTGGCGTTGCTTGTTAATTCATCCGCCGCTTTGGAAACAGTTTTGATTCGGGCTGTGATGACTTCTACGGATTCCGACGCGTTCCGGAACATTGAAATCAAATCACGCAATGACTTTTCTCCTTCATCGGCAACGGATTCCATTTGGTTCATTTCTTCTACAATTTCTCCGATATGGGCTTGGAGAGTATGAACGATGGAACCGATATTTTCCACTGAGTTTCCGGACTGTTCCGACAAAGATTTGACTTGTTGAGCGACGACCGCAAAACCTCTTCCCTGTTCTTTGGCGCGGGCCGCCTCTATCGCTGCGTTAATAGCCAGTAAGTTTGTTTGTTCAGCGACGCCTCGGATAACGGAGAGGATTTCCTCGATTTCGGAAGACATTTGGGACAAATTATAAATGGAAGTGTTAACTTTGGCCGTTAACTTTTTATTTTCTTCCATCTTGCTCTCCTGAAGCTGGACAACTTTATGTCCCTGATTCATGTTTTCCCAGGTTTTTGTCGCCAGTTCCTCGGAATTTTCCATTTGGGCCGCAATTTGACGTAGCCCTTCAACGATATCTTTGATCTTGGTATTTCCCTTTTCGGTTAAAACTGCCTGTTCGGAGGCTTCCCTTGCCAGGTCGGTGATGGCGCCCACGACATGTTCTCCTGCCTTGGTAACTTCTTCGGACGAAGCCATCATTTCTTCCGCCGATGCGGCCACTGTTTCTCCAAGAGCCTGAATCTCATGAACCAATTCCTTGACATTTCCCACCATAATTTTTAATGAGGACAAGAGTTGTCCGATTTCATCCCGGGAGATCTCAGATTCGGGAATCTCAACGTTGAGGTTCCCGTCGGCAACTTGTTTTAGCGCGCTGACTGCTGTCTTCAACGGCTTAATGATATTCCCGGCTAAAAAGAACTTGACCATAAAATAGGCCAGCACTATCAATAGGAGTGTGATCAGGGTTACACTTAGCAATACAATATTGCTTGTACTATAGACTTCTTTTAAGGATTCACCGGCAAACAACACGCCGATGGGCTTGTTGTCCGGACCCAATAACGGCATATAGGCCGTGATGTAAGGGATGCCGAGAATTTTAGTTGTACCAAGATATTGACGGTTATCGGTTAATACTATCTGGGCAATCCGGGGATCGAGACGGGTTCCGACTGCTCGGTGACCATCTTTTTGGATGGTGGTTGCAAGCCTAACATCATTGAGGAAGATGGTGGCGTCGGTTCGAAAATTTTTCTTAATATGATCGACGATTTCCGGTTTTTCCAATCGGTAGCCTGCGGAGATGACTCCAATCGTATTTCCGGCTTCGTTTTTAACAGGAACCCCGGCCCGGGCCGATATTTTAACGGCCGTCCCTTTTTCAATGGTTGCAAAAGCTTCGCCTTTAAGGGCCATTTCCACGTTCAACTGGTTTGTTACGCTGTCTCCGTAGTTTGAAGGTTCGTGAGTCCTTGCAAGCACAATACCGTTGGCGTCCGTAATCGTTACAAAATCAATACGAGCTTTTTTAACCAGGGGCGTTAAATGGTTCAACAGGGCTGAAGTATTATGGTCAGCCACTGCTTTTACTACACTGGGGTGGCTGGCAAATAAGGATGCATAGTTTAAGGCCTTATTCTTGTATTCATCGAGGGAAAGATTCAGGCCATTCATTCCGTTGATGGCACTTTTTTCAGCAACGGTATGACTGTATTGTAAAAAGAATAAAAGAGTGGTTCCGACAGTCAGAAAGACCGTAATAACGATGCTGAACATAATAAACAGCGGGAGTTTTTTATTAATACTCATATTCCTGAACTGAGCCGATATGGGTTGGGGCAATGGAACACTGGAAGTTGGCGCCTGAAGTTTTTTGAAGGGTAGTTTCATGTTGCAGCTCCTTTAGACCAATATCAAGTTGTCTTATAATTATTTATCGGGATATTTGACCACAAGTTGAGACATTTTTTTTGCCACTCCAATAGGGTATTATAATGGAAAAACCGCCGGGCGACTTTGGTTGCAACATTCCCAAAGTATTACCGGCGGCTTTTAAGGGCGTTAGGCTTTATGAATGCATCGAATGAATAATTAAATGAATAAATTTACATTTCCTTGCTCGGCGGCAGCCAGGTAGGAAGCAACCCCGCCGATTTCCACGCCTTCGATTAATTCCTCTTTCTTGATGCCCATAACATCCATGGACATTTGGCAGGCTACCATTTTGATACCCATCATCCGGGCTTCTCCGATCATGGTTTCCAGCGCGGCGATATTCTTCTTTCGCATCACCATCCGAATCATTTGCGGTCCGATGCCAACCATATTCATTCTGGATAATCCTAATTTCGATGAACCCCGTGGCATCATCATGCCAAACATCTTATCGAGTAGGCCTTTTTGAACTTTCACTCTTTTGGGCTTGCGTAAAATATTTAACCCCCAGAAAGTAAAGAACATGGTCACTTGGCGGCCCATCGATGCCGCTCCGGTCGCAATGATGAAGCTCGCTATCGCTTTATCCAAATCGCCGCTGAAAACTACAATCGTTTTGTCCTGAGGCAAAGAGGTAATCGCCGTGGGATCTTTGGCGGTTGCTCCTTTACGAATCCGGGCTGTTATTTGACCGGACCCCCGGTCTAGTTGAATTAAGGTGTTGCCGGTTCTGGAGCACCAGGCCTCCACATCATTGGCAAATCCGGGGTCGGAAGCGGTTATTTCCAGAATATCGCCCTCTTTTAATGGTTGCATCCGGTTATATAATCGCAGGATTGGACCGGGGCACTGTAAGCCGCAGGCATTTACTTTAATAATATCCATAGGGGTGTTTTCCTCCTTGGGATGGGTATTAAGGGGAACACCGGCGGTTATGGGCTTTACGGACCCATCCAAGAAATTTCGTTCCTGTCTTGCAATATGATAAGTTTTATAACCGCCGCTCAGATTTTTCACATTGGCAAAGCCGTTTTGAAACAGGATACGGGATGCGATGTAGGCCCGCAAACCAACCTGACAGTTTACAATGATTTCCTTATCCTTGGGCAATTCTCCAACGCGTCCTCTAAGTTCATGGAGGGGAATATTAACAGCTCCGGGTAAAGTGCCCAGTTCAACTTCAATCGGCTCCCGGACATCCAGGTAAAAGCTGTGGGGGTGGCTTTCCAATTGATCCCAACTCAATGCGTCCACATCTTGATTTACGATGTTTGCGGCGGCATAACCGGCAATGTTCACCGGGTCCTTAGCCGATGAAAACGGTGGGGCATAGGCTAGCTCCAAATCCGTTAAATCGAAAACCGTTTTTCGGAACCGGATGGCAGTCGCCAAGACATCGAGCCGTTTGTCGACACCTTCATAACCAACGACTTGGGCGCCATAGAGTTGCCCGCTTTCCGGAGCAAAGAGCAATTTTATGGTAAGGGGTGAAGCTCCCGGGTAATAAGCGGCATGGGAATTGGGATGGGTTATTGAGGTTAAGTATGGAATACTCCATTTTTTTAAAGCCTTTTCGTTTAATCCGGTGGAACCGGCTGCCAGGTTAAAAACTTTCACAATGGACGTGCCCTGGGCGCCATGATAATTTTCATCCCGCCCGGCTAAGATATCAGCCAGCAAACGTCCCTGACGGTTAGCCGGTCCGGCCAGGGGAAGCCATCCGGGTTTTCCGGAGATGATTTCTTGGATTTCCACCGCGTCTCCCACTGCATAGATATTAGGGTCGGAGGTTTGCATCTTTGGATTGACTTGAATAGCTCCGGTAGCGCCAATCGTTAATCCGGCCTCCGCGGCAAGCTTAGTTTCCGGTTTCACTCCCACAGCCATAATGACAATATCGGCAAGAATTTTTTGTCCGCCGCTTAGAACGACTTCAAGGGCTTCATCGCTTTGATTGATTGCAGCCAGGCCGTTCCCTAGGATAAGGTCGACTTTTTTGCCCCGTATTTCCTGATGGACCATAGCCGCCATTTCATAATCAAGATTGTTCAATACTTGAGGCGCCATTTCGATGAGGGATACTTTCATATTCAATTCCGCCAAATTTTCAGCCATCTCAAGGCCAATAAAGCCCCCGCCGACCACGACCGCGGAGGTAACACTGTTATCGGTCAGATATTGTTTGATGCGGTCGGTGTCGGGAATATTTCGTAACGTAAAGACTCTCGATAAATCAACACCGGATACCTTGGGAACAATCGGTTTCGAACCGGGAGAAAGGACGAGCCGGTCGTAGGATTCCACATAGGTATTACCTTGTTGCAGATTTTTAATGGATAATTCGTGTTTTGCCGGATCGATTTTTAAAACCTCATGATTTACCCGGACGTCAATATTAAAGCGTTTCTTCATGCCTTCAGGGGTCTGCACGAAAAGTTCATCCCGGTCGGTAATAACACCGCCGATGTAATAAGGCAATCCACAGTTGGCATAGGATATGGCATCACCTTTTTCCAGGAGAACGATTTCCACCTGTTCATCCAAACGCCGCAATCTGGCCGCGGTACTGGCGCCACCTGCGACCCCGCCGACAATGACTACTTTTTTCACCATGACAATCACTCCTCTTGTTCATTTCAGCCAAAATAAATTTTAATATTATTATATTTTGATAATATGATTTAAGTTGTAAAATAAATTCCCATCTTCATCATTTAATCCGTGAAAAAAATTACAAACGATGATATCAAAAGGTTATTCTTAAGAGAATAAAGCCTTGACCACATTTTGGACATCTTCGTTTACCACTTGATAATATATTTCCACACCCTGCCGGTTGCCCTTAATAATTCCGAGATCCCTTAATTTACCGAGATGTTGGGAGATGGTGGACTGAGGGATTTTAAGACAATCCTGCATTTTGTTGACATTGCATTCGCCTTGTTCCATGAGGCGGCGAACAATACAGAGCCTGACCGGGTGAGCGATTGCTTTTAAGAGCTCTGCTTTGGAAGCTAAAGTTTCAAAATCATTGGTATGTTCCATGAGGATCTCCTTTTTAATAGAATTATTATATTACAATAATACGATATATACAAGAAGGGTTGTCGAAACTTAATATTTCAATTTACCCATTGCCAGGTTTCTTTAGGGAATAATTCCCGGTTTTTTCGGCAATTTAAATATTTACTTGACAGAAGACAAAAAAGCAGTAAACTAATTATGCGCATATGCGCATAACGATGAGGCGATGGAATTGCCCCGGTGTATAAAAAGCGTTGTTGTAGGCGCCTGGAGGGGGAGATTTTTTATAAACCGGGATCATTTCCCTGCAAAGAATTAAAGAATTAAAGGAGACTTTTATTTTGGAGGAAGAATCATGAAGATTTGTGTTCCAACACTCGGGCAAAAGGGATTGGAAGAGAAAGTCAGTGAACATTTTGGGGGAGCTCCCTGCTTTGGTTGACCAGTTTAAAACGGGTAATTTGAAGAAACTGGCTGCCGATCAAGGATGTGCAGGACATGGTTGCCACTAAATGTTGGAATCTTGAATTTAAAACCGTGCATCTTTGCACGATTGGAATGAGGAGGCGTATAGAAGATGTCAGATGAAACTGCAGTTAAGCATGGGATATTTGAGAGAAGCGTAAATCCTTTCGGGGAGATCAAGCATGTTATTGGAGTGATGAGCGGCAAAGGCGGAGTGGGAAAGTCTTCAATCACCGCGCTAATGGCTTCGGCGCTCCACAGCCGGGGGTTCTCGGTAGGCATTTTGGATGCCGACATTACCGGGCCCAGTATTCCCAAACTCTTCGGCGTCAGGGGCCAGGTGGTTAATAAAGGGCAGGGCTTGGAACCGCTTCAGTCAACTTTGGGCATCAAGATGATGTCAATCAATTTTTTGTTGGAAAAGGAAGATCAACCGGTCATTTGGAGGGGACCGATGATTTCGGGCGTGGTCAAACAATTTTTCTCCGAGGTGGTATGGGGTGACTTGGATTATCTGTTGATTGACTTGCCGCCCGGAACCGGTGATGTACCGCTGACTGTGATGCAATCACTACCTTTGAATGGGATGATTGTAGTGACTTCACCGCAAGAACTGGTGGAGATGATTGTCAAAAAGGCTATTCATATGGCTGAGCAAATGAGTATTCCACTTGTGGGATTTATCGAAAATTACAGCTATATCGAATGTCCCGACTGCAAGAAAAAGATCGAGGTCTTTGGACCGAGCAGGGCGGAGCAAGTGGCAGCCAATACCGGGCTGGCGCTTTTGGGCAAATTGCCGATTGTGCCTGAAGTGGCCAAAATGGCTGACGATGGGAAAATAGAGGCGGTGGAAGCGGTTGTTCCGGAATTCTTTGATTCAGTGGCCTCCCGTGTTTTGGAAATGATGAAAGATTGAATCTTTTAAGGACACCCAAAAAATCGTTTCAGGTATAATCCCTAAGGTTTAATCAACCCGCAAGCAGGAAAATTCCCCAAAAGAGCGAAGTTTATATGAAAAGGGCTGTCTCAGAAGTAAATTCGTGGGTTAACGCCCGAACGATCAAGAAATGCAATATATGGATATCCGATGATACCCGATATTGCATTTCTTATTGATTCAAATCGGGTTGTAGACAGCCTCCATTTTCATGAGGGTTCATTATGGAAAAGACTAAATTTTTTGATATTCTACATCGTGAGCTGGTAATGGCCCTGGGATGCACCGAACCGGTGGCCATTGCTTATGCTGCTGCATTGGCAGGCAAACAACTAACCTCCAAATCGGCTTCTCGGATCAGGGTTCTTGCAAGCAGTAATGTAATAAAAAATGCAATGGCGGTCAGTATTCCGGGGACGGGCGGTTGCGGCATCAATTTAGCGGCAGCTTTGGGAGTATTGGCTCACAATACGGATCGCAGTCTCGAATTATTGACAGGCTTGACCAAAGAGGATATTGAAAATGCAAAGGCAATGATTCAAGAGGGCATTGTAACCGTAGAGATAGCGAATTCACCTAAAAAGTTATATATTGAAGTAATTGTAGAAACCCCAGAGTCTTATGCCAGGGTGGTCATGGAAGACACCCATACCAATGTGGTATTGATAGAAGTGGACCGGCGGATTATCAAAGACAATCAGGTTTGCAGCACTGCTTTACTGGACGAAACAGAAGATATGAAATTCTTAACCCTCGATTCCATATGGGAATTTGCATGTTTTATCGATGTTAAGGAATTGGATATTATCGATAAAAGCATTGAAATGAATCGGAAGATTGGTATGGAAGGATTGAAAAATCCTTATGGATTGCAAGTGGGCCGGATTATGAAATTGAATATAGATGCAGGGCTTCTGTCCGATGATACCCCCACCTATGCGGTGGCCTTAACGGCGGCCGGATCCGACGCCAGAATGGCGGGGTGCGCCATGCCCGTTATGAGTAATTCGGGCAGCGGCAACCAGGGTATATCGGCGACCCTTCCAGTGGTTGCTTTTGCCGAAAGACTTCATCTCGGGAAAGAAAAAATGCTCCGGGCGGTTGCGCTCAGTCATTTAATTACGATCAATATTAAATTGAAGTTTGGCCGGTTGTCAGCCCTTTGTGGGGCGACGATTTCCGCCATCGGAGCCAGTTGCGGTATAACTTACCTGTTGGGCGGGGGCATTGAGGAAATTAAATCGTCAATTCAAAATATGCTCGGCAATGTAACCGGGATGCTTTGCGACGGCGCTAAACCCGGGTGTGCATTAAAGATCGCCACTTGCACCAGCGCGGCTGTTCAATCAGCCCTCATTGCCATGCGCGGAGTGGCAATCCAATCCACAGACGGGATCATCGAAAATGATCCGGAACAGACCATTGAGAATCTTTGCCGCCTCGGAAACCAGGGAACAGTCGAAGCCGATAAGATCATCCTGGATATCATGTTGAAAAAAGCTAACTGCTAGCGGTGTGATTTTACGTACATCCGGAAATCAATCATTGAAAGATTTCGGCAAAAAAACCCGGAAGGTAGTACCTTTGCCTCCGGCAGATTTCACTTTTAAATCGCCATTCATTTGTAAGGCCAGCTTCTTGGCAATAGCCAGTCGATGGTTTGGAATGGGAAACCGTACTTACCAAAGAACAAGTTCTTGAAAAGACGATCAAGAAAGTAAAGATTGATTAAGCCTTTTCCGAACCTCCTATAGATCCCAACAAACCGGACCCTCATCCGGTTTGTTGGGATCATTGAAATGATTGCTTTTTAGCGCTTTACGGAGTGATAATCCTATAACTTTAGGTAGAAGACGATGATGAGAATTAGGCAACGGCGAATTGTATTACAGAAACCCCGGCGGTTATTTTTATTGATACTGGTTTTTATCAGTGTAATTATAGCTGGAACGGCAAAATTGGTTGAGTTTCCCCACGAAGGCCGGGATTATGAAAAATTAGATTCGTACATAACGGAAAAAATGGATAAACACCTTGTTCCGGGTCTTTCAATGGTGATATTCGATGATCAAAAAACCATTTATCGGAAAGGGTTTGGAGTTAAAAATGCCCGCACCGGCGAGCCGGTAGATGTTCATACGGTTTTTCAGGCTGCTTCATTTAGCAAAACATTAACGGCTTACGCAGCAATGGTTCTGGTAGAACAGGAAAAGCTCGCCTTGGACACCCCGTTGAATCATTACATGAAACGGCCATATATACCGGATCCCGAAGATGCCAATCGCATAACCCTCCGAATGATTCTCACTCACACCTCGGGGCTTTCCAATGATTCCGATGGCGGCGATCGTAAAGTGTATTTTACACCCGGGAGTCAATTTTCATATTCCGGGGCCGGTTTCCGCTATCTTCAAGAAGTCCTTGTGAATATAACCGGAGCGCCTTTTGAAAGATTCATGAAGCAAGTGATTTTTGAGCCTCTGGATATGAATTCCAGTTCTTTTGCATTTAGTAAAAAATTCCAACCCTTGATTGCTACCGGACATGAAGCGGGCGTGGCTTTTCCTATTGATAAAAAAGAGGTCAATGCCGCCTATAGCTTGCTTTCAACTCCCGGGGACATGGCCAAATTTATTAAAGAAGTGATTCATCCGACCTTATTAAAACCGGAAACCGTAGCCCAAATGTTACAGCCGACGGTCAAATGGCAAAAAAATATCTATTGGGGCTTGGGATTTGGAATCTTGCAATCACCGAATGGGGATTTCTTTTGGCATTGGGGTAATAACTATTACTATTGCAGTTTCTTGATTGTCAGCAAGAAATCCAATCAGGGCGTAGTGATTATGACCAATGGCAACACCGGTATGAAATTGGCGGAACGGCTGGCGATGAAAGTTGTTAATTCGTATTTTTGTAAACCCGGTGCAGGTCTTAACCGGGAGACCTTTGATTTTATTCAGTGAATGAGGGCAATTGAGTCGACGCTTCCGGGGAAGCCGAGGGCATAAAATATATTCAAATATTTGAATATTACGATTGACAAAATTGCAAAATCATTTTATGATCCTATACAATACCCCTGCGGTTAAATGATAACGGAGGTTGTTTAAATTGAAACACTTTTCAAGGTTCATACATCAGTGGGCTTGGGTTATACTGGTTACTTTTTGTATTTTGGGTTTAATCTACCCGGTTATTGGCATTGGAGCCGTTATTTGCATGTTGGCTCCGATTGTGGTCGCCTTTTTCAACGGGCGCAAGTGGTGTGGAACTTATTGTCCCCGCGGTAGTTTTAACGATGCCATTCTTTCAAAGCTGAGCTTCAGACGAAAAATTCCCTCTTTATTAGGGGATAACCGGTTCCGGATTCCTTTTCTGATTTTGATTTTAGCGGGATTTGGTATTCAATTGGCTTTTTCGTGGGGAGATATATCCAGTGTCGGCCGTGTTTTCGTAAGAATGATTATTATTACCACTTTGGCTGCGGTCATCCTTGGGAGTGTATTCAACCATCGGACTTGGTGCTTGATATGTCCGATGGGGACGATAGCCGGGTATACGGCTAAGAAAACATCATTGCAAAGGGAGCATGGGGGAATCCGGTTTAATGAAGACGGCTGTATCGATTGCAAATTATGCACGAGAAGTTGTCCGATGAATATCGATGTTCATGGTTATAAAACCCAACGAAAAGTGGTCCATCCTGACTGTATTCAATGTGGAACGTGCATAGAAAAATGTCCCAGGAAGTCCCTGTATGTTGGTTAATTAGTTTTTTAAATAAAATACATGGGTTCCTCGGGAAGAACCGTTTTGGCCCGCTCTGCCAGATCCTGAAGGGTAACACTATCTAAAAATTCATTGATTTTATCACGGAGTTCCTCCCAGAAGGAGCGGGTGATGCAGATTTTGTCCCGTTCACAATAAGAAGCGTTGCTATTGCCGTCTCCCACACAATGCACGGGAATAATCGGTCCTTCTAAAGCTCGCAGAATTTGTCCGACGGTGATTTCAGCAGCTCCCTGCCCCAGTTCATAACCGCCCTGGGCTCCCCTGGAAGCTCTAACTAAGCCGGCTTTGCGTAAACTGGTAAAGACTTGCTCCAGATAAGATTCGGAAATTCCTTGACGTTCAGCTATGACGCGGAGGGCTAAAGGACCCTCTGTTGTATGAAGAGCCATATCAACCATCGCGCGAAGCCCATAACGTCCGCGTGTTGAAATTTGCATGATAAATACTCCTTTCCTATAAAGAAAAGAACAGTAAATTGATAGGTTTTAAAATTATTCTACCATAAATGGCGCAGACAGGCAAGTAAACATGTATCTTCATCAGAACTTCAAACTTTTTTGATAAAATGGGGCAAAGGTAGCGTTATAATATGGGTAAGGAAAAGATACAAGGAGGTTATCGCGGTTGTGAAGATTAAACAGCTTTGGCAGTCTAGTTTAACATGGATTTTGCTTTTGTGGTGTATTTTATCAGTAATTTACCATTGCCCGTTATGGGTGGTGCTCGCCGGGGTGGTGGCTTGGGTTTTGGTGGTATTTTTATGGGCACCGGGGGTTTTTTGGAATCATTGGAGCCATTTCACATTGAACCAGCAGAAAAAAGAAAGAAGGCTTACCAAGGCAGTCAGCTATAAGCCATTAGTTTTTCAACCTTATTTGTCCCTGGCAACAATGTATATTCGCCAAAAGCGTTGGCCGGAAGCAACTTCGGTTTTAGAATCCGCTGTTGAATTGGACCATCCTCGTTCCGGACAGAATGCCAGGATTCTCTTGGCGATTGCCTACCGGGAATCCGCCAACTATGATAAAGCAGTAGAAGTGTTAACCAACTTGGTTCGCCGGGGAGTAGAAAATTATGTGGTCGCTCTCAATTTGGCGACAACCTTATTTAAGGTCGGTAGACTCGAAGAGGCCTTAAAAGCGGCGGAAAAGGCCCGCTCTCTGGATTTAAAAGCCACCCAGCCGGTCTTGTTGATGGGACGTATCCATTTTGAGCAGGGAGAGTTTGATAAAGCCAGGGATGATTACCAATGGTCGATTCAGCATTTATCATGGCCGGTGGAGTCATACTACTGGTTGGGCCGGGCTGAATATGAACTTGGAGATATAGAATCAGCCCGTGAACATTTAAAAATTGCGGTAACCAAGATCAAGGATGAGCCGGACATGTCCGATATTTCAGCGTCAGAAGCAGAAGCATGGGAAAAGAAGCTTGGCTGAACGAGTCATTTTTAACCTCGATCATTCAAGTCTTATTGTTGAGAGAATTTAAAGCAAAAGATAGTTAAAATATAATTAATCCGGGGAGAAATTTGATTTGGCGGAAACAAAAAAAATCCTCGTTGTCGACGATGAACCTAGAATCGTTGAAGTGGTAACCTCTTACTTAATGAATAGCGGATATAAGGTTTTTCAGGCCGAAACCGGCCGGCAGGCGCTGGAAGTTTTTCAGAAGGTCAATCCGCATTTGGTCGTGTTGGATTTGATGCTGCCGGATATGATGGGGGAAGAAGTATGCCAAAGGATACGCCGGATCTCCCCAGCCCCAATCATTATGCTGACTGCAAAAGTGGCGGAGGAGGATCTTCTAAACGGATTGCATCTGGGGGCTGATGATTATCTAACCAAGCCTTTTAGTCCCAGGGAATTGATGGCCCGAATCGAAGTGATTTTCCGGAGGACTTTTCATGAAGCGGTACCCCTTGCCGGCCATCTTTCCTTTAACCAGGACGACTTGATAATTGATGCCTTAAAACATGAGGTCCGAAAGCAGGGTCATGTTGTCAATCTTACCCCCAATGAATACAAAATTTTGATGTCACTTGTAAGGTATCCTCAAAAGGCCTTTACCCGGGATGAATTGTTAACTTTGGCATTGGGAGAGGATTATCAGGGCTTTGATCGCACCATTGACACCCATATTAAAAATTTACGGCAAAAAATCGAAACCGATCCCAAAAATCCGCTCTATATCTTGACCCTCCATGGTGTGGGTTATCGTTTTGGTGGTGAATAGATGATATTAAGCCTAAGACACCGTTTGTCCTTATCCTATATTCTGGTGGCCCTGATAGGGGTGGTTATTATCGGAGTGCTGGCTAACTTTTTGCTAGAGCAGCAGTTCCGTAGATATGTCCGCCAAAATCAGGAACGTCTTAACATGCAAATGATTACGGCCATCAGCCGGGAATATAATCCCGGCGATTGGTGGAATACCGAAGCCATTAATGAAATCGGAATGAATGCCTTGGAACAAGGATTGATTTTGCGGATTTGGGATACCGGCGGGCGGATGGTTTGGGATGCCATGACCCATAATCGCGGTATGTGCCAGCAAATGATAGTCCATATGGCCCGCAATATGCAAAGCCGTTACCCCAATTGGAAAGGCGGCTATACTGAACGCGATTATGATTTGCTGAATCATTTCAAAAAAGTAGGGAGTGTTAAGATTGGTTACTATGGACCCTTCTTTTACACGGATCGAGATTTGCTTTTTATTAATACACTGAACCGTCTGCTTTTCGGGGTGGCTATATTAGCATTATTGACTGCTTTGGCGGCGGGTTCATGGACTGCCAAGAGGATTAGTAAACCGATTTCAGGGGTGATTCAAACTGCCCAGTCGATTTCCGGCGGCAATTATCAGGTTCAGCATTATCCGCGACACAATATCCGGGAAATAAACCAGCTTAATCTGGCTATGACTGAGATGGCGGCAGCTTTAAGGAAACAAGAGACTTTGCGTAAACAATTAACCGCCGATGTGGCCCATGAACTTCGAACACCGCTCGCTACTTTGCAGAGCCATTTGGAAGCGATGCTCGACGGTATCTGGGACCCGGATCACCTGAGGCTGAAAACCTGTCATGATGAAGTTAAACGGATTTCCCGGATGGTTAAAGATTTGGAGCGGTTAAGCAAATTTGAAAGCGGCCGGTTAATTCTGGAAACGACAGAATTTGATGTAAAGGAACTCATTGATCATTTGCTGCTGAATTACCAGCCTGAGGCCGACCAGAACGGCATTAAATTGGTTTCTAAAGGTGAGCGGACGTTAATACGGGCCGATAGAGATAAGATGAGCCAATTGTTGATCAATTTGATCGCCAACGGTCTCAAATATACCCCGTCCGGAGGGATGATCGAAGTAAACTGCCAGGAATCCGTTTTGGAGGTTATAGTCACTGTCCGTGACAGTGGATGCGGGATCCCTGCGGAAGACTTGCCTTTTATTTTTGAGCGCTTTTACCGGGCTGATAAGTCCAGAAATAGGCTCACCGGAGGTTCGGGAATCGGTCTTACCATTGTCAAGTCTATCGTTGAAGCTCATGGCGGCGCCATCCGGGTAAAGAGTGAGTTGGATATGGGAACGGAGTTTACCATTGTTTTTCCGAAAAACAACCAAGAAAAAAATCAGGGAGTCCAAATGCCATGAAACCGAATGAAATTGCTCTAATCTACGGCCTTTCTCCCCGGTTCCCAATCCGATATCTCGGTAAGACCAATGAGAAATCAAATTTTACGGTACCACGGTTTATTTAGGTTTGTGTTCCCCAATTGCTGCAGGTAAATCAAGGACAGGGTCAGGATGATGACGAAAACGGCAATTAGGATGCCGTATAACCGGGAATTCGTATCAACATAAGAATTCAACATGAATTTGAATAGAAAAAGCAAGGGTTTATGGGTTGCTAAAATGATCAGGGAGTGGTGGCCCAGAAAATTGAAACCATGAATGAAACCGATTTTATAGCCGATAACCAGCAAACCCATAATCGCTATGATGGCTGTCAGATAAAAGAGAAAATAATTTCCCAGATTGTTACTGAACATGCTAACTTTGGGAATTCCACTCAGGTTGATGTTTAAACGCGCCAGGTAAAAATGGAGCGCCTGGCAAAAAACAAAAAAAAGCATCACGGCGCTCCATTTTAATTTTTTCATCGGTTCGGTCCAATTCCATTTCCGGAAGCAATGGCCCAGGAAAAAGAAAACCAAGGCGGTGAATGCCACATCCGTTTTAAAGGGCAAGAAAATCCGTTCCGCCCCTAAATAATAACCCACACCCGATATGGCAAGAACGGCCATTACAAGGAATCCAGGTTTTTTCAATGAATTATCCAGGCACCAAAACAGTAAATTGACTACCATCAAGCAGGTGAGAAACCAAATGGAATCATTGCCGCCGTTTTTCCCGCTTCCATTGAAGAGCGATAGAATTTTGGGGAGATGCGGGCCGATTAAATCCTGCCGCTCCTGGAAACCAAGCATGACCAAATAAAATGTCCATGACAATATCGTAAATAGGATATAAGGCACATAGAGCCGGATGATTTTCGATGACAAGAATTCTTTCAGGGGTTTATTTTTATAAAGAAACCCGGAAATAAAAAAGAACAATGGCATATGAAATGAGTAAATCAAGACAGAACGCGGAAGCATGGTATGTCCCCAGACCACCAGGAAGATGCCGATGCCTTTCAATAGGTCGATAAAACCGTATTTTTCAGAGTTATTCATCTTCACTTGGCGCCATCCCGTATAAACCGTCATCGTTGTATAAAGTTAATCTATTTTTCAGCATGGAAGGGTTACTTCCTATGTCAAAAGTGTTAAAATTAATCTCAAGACTCAAATCACCAACTGAGTTCCATAACTTGGGAATAGGATTCGTTGATGCATTATACGATGATCAAACAAGGGTTTTTTTTGGAACGTCCCAACCGGTTTATTGCGAATGTTCTGGTTGATGGCGTCATTGAAACGGTTCATGTCAAAAACACCGGACGTTGCAGAGAGTTGCTTATCCCTGGAGTCCCGGTGATTCTGGAGCAAGCGCTGTCCTTGCCAAACTCCGGCCGGAAAACCAAATACTCGCTTGTTGCGGTTTATAAGGAGGACCGGCTTATCAATATCGATTCCCAGGCCCCGAACCTGGTAATTTATGAGGCCTTGCAAAGAGGCGAACTCTCCGAATTTGGAAAGCCAAACCGGATTGTTCGAGAATCCCGCTATGGTGGTTCCCGTTTCGATTTATATTATGAAAATGGAATGGCGAAGGGATTTATCGAAGTGAAGGGAGTCACCCTGGAACGGGACGGAGTCTTGTTCTTTCCGGATGCGCCCACGAAACGCGGGTCGAAACATGTACGGGAACTCATTGAAGCTGTCAAATCGGGATATGAAGCGTGTATCCTTTTCCTGATCCAGATGGAAGGGGCTGCCCGGTTTGAACCCAATGGGGTGACGGATCCGCGATTTGCCGAAACTTTACGCGGCGCTTCCACTCAAAGGGTCAAAATATTGGCCTATGATTCACGCGTTACCGAAGATGAAATCGGCATCGGCAGACCCGTTGCTGTTAAACTATGATGGTTTCATTAACAATATTTCTCAAGGAGAGTAACCAATCATGAAAGTTTTATTGATCGGAACAGGATCGGTGGGTCTGGCTATGGCAGCCGCCCTTTATGACGCCGATTGTCAGGTGGATCTGATCTCCCGGGGTAATACGGGTGAAAGTATTCTAAAAAACGGGATTATCCGCAAAGGCATTTTTAAAGACATTACCATACCTGCAGAAAAGGTTAGAGTTTTTAAGGCGCCGGGGGAAACGGGGACGGTTGGGTATGATTATATTTTGGTATGCGCTAAAACGACGGGAAATAAAGAGATCGCGGCAAATATCGGCAAATGTGGCCGGGGATGGGTCAAAGAATCCGGAAGCCTCATTTTATGCCAGAATGGTTTCAGAAATGAACAGGATTATTTTGAAGTATTGGATAAAAAGCGGATTTTCACGGCCAGTTTTGCGATCGGGTTTCAAAGACCCGAACCCTATATCAGTCAGGTTACCGTTTTTGCGTCCCCGGTTACCATGGGGAGTTTATTTGGCGGCGACGTAACGAATTTAAACCCACTGGTGAAAGCCTTGGAAAACGGAGGACTGCCTGCCGCAGTGTCGGAAAATATTGAACGGACTTTATGGGCTAAAATGCTCTATAACTGCGCTTTAAATCCCTTAAGCGCCATTTTGAAGGTGAATTACGGCGCCCTGGCTAGTAGTCCGGATGCGGTTTTCATCATGGACAAGTTGATTGATGAAATCTTTGCCGTTATGGAAGCGGCCAAGTTTAGCACTTTTTGGCATGACCCGGCCGAATACAAAAGGGAATTTTACGGAAAAATCTTGCCGCCGACCTATCAACACCGTTCTTCAACACTTCAGGACATGGAGCGCCGGATCAAAACGGAAATTGATAGCTTAAGCGGGGTGATTGTTTCGCTTGGCCGGGAATATCAGGTTGATGTACCTTATCATACGATGATTTATCGGATGATCAAAACCAGCGAGTCTTTGTATTGAAGAAATCAGGAGCGCGGTCGACTACCCCCCGCCCGATTTTCCAAAAGCCTCCAACCATGAATCACCTCAAATCAGGATTAGGCCCCTTCAAACTGTGGCACTCTAATATTCAGTGTGACCTATTCTTGATTTTCCAGCCCAACTTAAATTTAAATCTTGGTGATGATCATTATTAACCGCAGGCAAGCCAATGCCCTTTTTAAAAAAATGACGGAAGTTGAAAAAAAATTGGAGCGAGCCAATTTGGTTGAGTTTATGCAGTTGCTGCAAAGACCGACGCGGTTAATATTTTTAAACTTTTTAGGGGGACTGGCCCGCGGATTTGGGATAGCCGTCGGGCTAACCATCATCGCCAGCTTGTTTATTCTTTTTTTAACAAGGCTGGCATCGTTGAATCTGCCGGTGATTGGCGCCTACATTGCCAAATTGGTGAAAATCGTTAATCATCATCTCCGAATGTATTCTTAAGTGAATAGGCGTTGATTCCAAGGGGCAGATTAGGTAATTCATATGGATAACTTTAAAAGGGGGAAAAGGGATGGACAGCGGGAAACTGAATCATCTCAGAAAACGTTTATTAGAAGAAAAAGAACGACTCGGCTCCAAACTCGGGAATGCTTCGGATTTTCAACTGAATCAAACTTTATCGGAGTCGACCGGTGAGTTATCGGTATATGACAACCATCCGGCCGACATTGCCAGCGAGACCTTTGAACGAGAAAAAGATTTGGCGCTTTTCAACAGCAACCAGGAAATTCTGGGAAAAATCGATGAAGCGCTTGAAAATATCGCCCAGGGTACTTACGGATTTTGTGAAAGTTGCGGCCGGGAAATTGATGAGGGGCGTTTAGAGGCCATTCCCTACACCACTTTTTGCATTGAATGCGAGCGTAAAGAGGAAGATGCGTATATCAACCGGGAGCGTCCCGTGGAAGAGGACGTCCTGGAACCGCCTTTTGGAAGGACTTTTTTAGATGGCGCCGATGTTGTGGGTACTGACGGAGAAGATGTTTGGCAAAAGGTAGCCCGCTATGGGACGTCGGAAACCCCTTCCGACTTAGGCGGGGCGGACAATTATAACGATACTTTTTATGACGCTGAGGAAGACCAAGGTATCGTGGAAAAAGTGGAAGGGGTAATCAATCATAGTCCGGACGAGATCCCTCCGGATCCCGCAAATCCTGATCAGAGAGATTGATCCCCCGGAAGTTAAAACCAGTTCATTTTTTAATCTTGACTGCCGGGGCTTCCCCTCTGGGCGGGTTTATCCGAAGGGAAAAGGGTTTTTAAAAAACTACGGCGAAATGATTCATTCTTTCCTTGCGATATTTCGGCGGAGCGGAAATGGGGATTAAATATAGAAGGGAATCAAAAATGCCATATTTTTATCTCACAATATGCTTGATTTTCTTGGATCAAGCCTCCAAGTGGTTGGTGCAAACCAAAATGTTTCCCATGCAATCCATCGACCTTATTAAAGGGTTGTTCTCAATAACCTATGCCACCAATTATGGGGCCGCCTTTGGAATATTACAATCCCAAACGCTATTGCTGATTGCCATTTCCTTGGGCGTAATCATTGTGGTTTGGATAAACCGCCGCAAAATAAATACCTATCCCCGGATTATGCAAGCGGGTTTGGCGGTTGCTATGGGTGGAGCCTTCGGCAACCTGATTGACCGCATTCGCCTGGGTTTTGTGGTGGATTTTTTAAACATTTCACTTTGGCCGATTTTTAATGTTGCCGATACGGCAATTGTAATGGGAGTCGGTCTTATTTTATGGGGTATTTTTTTTAATAAGGCTCAAAATACCCAAGAACAGCAGAACACCGGTATTACTCAAAATCCCATTTCCGGAGAGGAGAAATCATGAGACCCGTATTATTCAGTATTTTTGGATTGCCAATTTATTCTTACGGATTTTTGCTGGCTGTTGCTTTTTTAGTGGCCATTATCGGGCTTGGCAAATCAGGCAAAAGATATGCCATCACCTATGAAAATATTGTTGATTTCGCCACCTGGATTTTAATCGGCGCAATCATCGGGGCAAGGCTGGCTTATGTTATAACGGAATATCGATATTTCCTGAATTCACCCTGGTGGGAAGTTCTTAGGGTCAGTTCAGGGGGGTTGGCTTTCCATGGCGGTTTAATCGGAGGCTTTTTGGCGGGATACGGCTATACCCGGTACAAAAAGATATCGACCTGGAAATTGGCTGATCTTGCTGCTCCTTATATTGCGCTGGGATATTCCATCGTGAGAATCGGTTGTTTTTTAAACGGCTGTTGTTACGGCAAAGTCACCAATGCAGCATGGGCGTTGCGGTGCGAGGCCAATGATACGGCATTACGGCACCCAACCCAGTTATACTCGGTGCTGGGGAGCTTCATCTTGTTTTTGATTTTGAGGCGGCTTCGCAATCATAAACAATTTGACGGCTTTCTCTTTTTGTTGTATGTCGGCTTATATTCGGTGATGCGGTTTATTGTGGAAATTTTCCGGGAAAGCCCCATGGTTGAGCCTTGGCTGAGTCTTGCGCAATTGGTATGCATTATTTTAGGAGTTTTGGCGTTTGGCCTCATAGGGTTCCTGGAATGGCGGGCTAATACAAAGTTGCGTTCAAAAAGCACCAATAGCATTTAAGAGTGTGAGCGTATGAAGGAGGCTGACAAGGATGCAGCTTCAGAGGTTCGTGGTTGATGATCAACAGCAGGGAAAGCGCTTGGATCTTTTCTTAAGCCAGACCGGGGTCTGGCCTTCCCGTTCTTTTGTCCGGAAAATCATTGATGCCGGCGGAGTCCGTAAGCAGGATAAAGTTTTACGAGCCAGCTACCGTTTGGAATCTTCCGACCGGATCGAAGTAACCTGGAATGAACCGGAACCATTAGAGGTAACGCCGGAGGAGATACCCCTTGAAATATTATATGAAGACTTTGATTTAATCGTAATTAATAAACCCCGGGGGATGGTGGTTCATCCGGCTGCAGGCAATTATCACGGTACTTTGGTCAATGCTTTGCTGGAACATTGCAAGGATTTGTCCGGCATCGGAGGGGTTATCCGGCCGGGAATCGTGCACCGATTGGATAAGGATACTTCCGGAGTGTTGGTAATCGCCAAGAACGATTTGGCCCATGTGGACCTGGCGGCTCAAATCAAAGCCCGGAAAATGAAACGGATATATCAGACGATTGTTCATGGACATCCTCCCGAAGATGGGCGTATTGAGGCTCCCATAGGACGCCACCCGGTAGAGCGGAAAAAGATGGCGGTTGTTGCAAACGGACGGAGCGCCGCTACCAATTACCGGGTCATCAAGTACTTCGGAAACGGATCGGCCCGTTATGCTTTCCTGGAAGTACGCCTGGAATCCGGCCGTACCCATCAGATCAGGGTTCACCTGAGTTATCTGGGATATCCCGTCCTGGGAGACCCTGTTTATGGATGGAAGAAGGAACCCGCGCCTATTGAAGGACAGGCTTTGCATGCGGCCCTGCTTGGTTTTGTTCACCCGCGGACCCGGGAATACCTGGAGTTTACCACGGACATTCCTGAAGTGATGGAAGACGTCTTGAAGTGGTGCGAAAAAGTTTAGAGTTCGGCCAATTCGGGTGGTATCCAAGATTACCCATATCGAATCACCGCAGTTCCGTATGTTTGAGACGTAGAGGTTTTGTTATTGGTTTTTATTGAATGGTAGAAAGGAGACCGCTTTTTTGGCGGTCTCCCGGGAGGAACTAAATTTTTTTAACGCCATTTCGGCATTAATGGACACTGGGGCGCGTCATATCAAGCAAACCTAATACGACGTGGGCAAGACCGAAACCTAGGATGCCGGCTCCCCATTTATTTTTCAAAAAAAACGCCCCGATACCTGAAACAGCCGCGCCGGTTCCGGCAACGGCCAAACTGGTAGTAGTCGCCTTCAAGTTAACACCTCCCGCGAATATTTTCTCCGATCTTTTGCTGATTATGAAGGAATAACCCAAATGACAATTTTGGATGGGCATGGAATCGGACCCATTACTCAACGAGTATCAACGGGTTAGGTATCAAAATGCAGGTCAAAGTCATCAAGCTGTTGTAAAGAACCGGAAAATGATGTTGGATTTCATCTCCGCCCCAACATGAACGATGGGGTTAGGTATATTAAACGTTCTAAAGGCCTTCCAGGCCTCGATGCCGTGTTTTTATACACGTAGCTTTATCTCCGCAGAACTCCGGTAGAATATAAAACCGGCTTTTTATTTTTACGCCCTCATGACCCTCCTACCCCTCATGATTATAAATCTTCTACCAGATGTTTCGTCGGCTCAAAATGATTTTGAAAATTTCTGGAGCTGTATATTGAAAAGTCGGGCCTAAAAAAAGTTAACGGAGACAGGATTTAACGCCTTTATTAAAGGCGCGGATTCACAGGATTATGACCTGGTAAAAACGGGCTGCAAAAAACAGATAATTCAGAGGGCTTTAAAAAATCCAGTAAATCCACAAAATCCTGTTAATCCCGTTTAAGTTCTTTTCGTTAGGCTGGCGGTACAGTTTAAAAAATTAGCCTAAAAGAAGGTAACGGAAACAGGATTAACGGGATTTACAGGATTAAAACCTGGTAAATTGGGCAAAAAAACTCGTATCTCAAAAAGAAGAATAGAAAAGCTACTTTTCTACAGGGGCCTAATAATCAAATTTTCTTTAGCCTTGTTTTGGGAATATTTTGTAAAACTACATATTTCCGATGCAGGCT
>JAEZCE010000028.1 GCA_023429995.1 Bacillota bacterium
GAGCCACAACTTTCGTGAGGATTGGCGGGGTTTCAGCTACGATTGACAAAATGAAAACAACTATCTTGTTTTTAGGGTCTTGACGACCACGCTCTGAAGTTCAAACACCAAGGCGTTAAATAAAAAACGACAATGATCACGGAAGGCCCCCCTTTTTAGTGTAACCCATCGGCTGAAAATCGTGATTGCCGCAACTGTGACTTAGGAGGGGCAGGAGGGCATTTAAAAAAAAGGATAAATAGGCCTGTGGCTAATTCGGACCAGGATTTCACGGATTTCCACTGAAGAGCGTATGCCTGCTGAGTCGTCGCGCACGCATACCGGACGGCTCAGTATGAATACCGAACTCTCGCGTATGCAATACTGAACCGTCGCGCAATTTTTTTGCTCTTTTCTTCGGTTGCTGATTTCCTCCCGCCAACCGTCTCATCCGCAAGAATAGTATTTCCCGAAAAAAACGCCAAAAAAAAGCTACTCTTTGAATAATCCAAAAACATAGCTTCATTAACGACGGTAATTTCAATGCTTGCATCCTTTATGGAATGCGTTGTTCGCTAATTTAATTTTCGGACAGCCCTTGATTTCCAGTCTCTAAAAAACCCGTGGGAATCAAAACCCATAAACCCTTAATCTTTATGCTACTTTTCGTCCCCGGCTCATATAAATGATCTCTTTTCCAAGTTTCTCCGCTTCCGGTTGATCATGGGTGACCAGAACAAAAGGTATCTGCCAAATTTGCTGCATACTCAGCAATTCATCCTGCAACTGGCAGCGAATGTTGTGATCAAGGGCCGAAAACGGCTCATCCAGCAAAAGGATTTTTGGTTTGGCCATCAGCGCTCTCGCCAACGCCACCCGCTGTTGCTCTCCGCCCGATAATTCAGATGGAAAACGATGCAACATGGAAGCTATTTTTAATAACTCCGTCAGTCTTGTAAACTCCAGCCGCGTTTGTTCGTGGATGTCCTTGATACTGTACAAAATATTTTTCTCAACATCCATATGGGGGAATAAGGCATATTCCTGAAAAACATAACCGACATCCCGGAGCCTGGTGGGCATGAAGACATTGGCGCCTGAATCGTACAGAATATTTTGACCCAGGGTCATTTTCCCCTGGTCCGGTTTGGCGAGCCCGGCAATACAACGGAGTATCGTTGTTTTTCCGCAGCCGGAAGGGCCGAAAAGTACCGTAATCTGATTGGAAACCGTAAATTCAATTTCTAATTCAAATTCCGGCAATTGTTTCCGAATGGCTATGGCTAACATGACCCTCACCTCTTTTTGGCCCAACGGGCTATTTTATTTCTGGACCACCGGTTGACACCGAAAACCATCACAAAAGTCACCAGACTGATAATCAGAACATAAAGGCCTGCTGTTTTCAAATCATTGCTTTCTGAAGCGAAAAATATCGCCACCGGAATGGTCTGGGTTTTTCCCGGGATATTCCCGGCCACCATGGCCGTGGCGCCGAACTCTCCCAAAGCTCTCGAAAAAGACAAAATGATTCCGGATAACAATCCCGGCCACGCCAGCGGAAGAGTGACCGTGAAAAAAACTTTGCTTTCGCCGGCTTTTAAAGTCCGGGCCACATCCTCCAAATGGCGGTCCACCGTCTGAAAAGCCGCCTTGGCGCTTTGATACATCAGCGGCAAGGAAACCACCACGGCCGCCACCACGGCGGCGCATGGCGTAAACACAATCTGGGTGTGAAACAACTCATTCAACAGGCGGCCCAATGGCCCTCGCCTTCCAAAAAGCAACAGCAAAGTAAATCCGGTCACTACCGGCGGCAACACCAGGGGCAAAGTAATGAGAGTCTCAATCAAATCTTTCCCCGGAAAGCTGGCTCTTACGACCCAATAGGCGATCAGAGTGCCGAATGCCACTACAAACACCAAGGCAATCGCGGAGATCTTAAAGGAAAGCAAAACAGGCTGCCAGTCAAACATCGATTTTCACCCAATCATCACTTTTTTACCGAAAAACCGTACTTCTCAAAAACTTCCTTCCCAGCGGCACTGGTTAAATAGGCATAAAATTTCGCCGCCGTTTTCGGTTGGGCGGCATTGGTTAAAAGGGCCGCCGGATAAACAATCGATTCGTGGGAGCCCGCCGGGGCTGTGGCCACGATTTTAATTTTTTCGCTAATCAAGGCATCGGTCTTATAAACGATTCCGGCATCGACATTTCCGGTTTCCACATAAGTCAAAACCGCTCTTACATCCGTGCCGAAGACCAGTTTCTCCTTTAGGGCATCGGTGATGTTCATATATTTGAAGACATCCTGGGCATATTGGCCGGCCGGAACGGACTCCGGAGCGCCAACGCCGATCTTCTTGACCTCTTCACGGGTCAAATCTTTAAAATCCTTAACATTCAGGGTGGAATCTTTGGGGACAATTAAGGTTAACTGATTGGCCAATAAGTCTTTCCGGGTTTTCTTAACAATCAGGTTTTCTTTGTCCAAGGCATCCATCTGCTTGACCGCCGCGGAAATGAAGAGATCGGCCGGAGCACCCTGTTCAATCTGGGTTTGGAGTTTACCGGAGGATCCAAAATTGAAATTAATCTTGACCTTCGGGTCTTTCACCGCGTAAAGTTTCTGGATCTCCAGTAAAGCATCCTTTAAGCTGGCGGCTGCCGAGACATTCATCTCCACCGGCTCGGCGGCGAAAATAGCTAACGTTCCGAAAAGCAACATACTCGCTAATAAAAACAGGGCCACAATTTTCTTTTTCATCGGGATCACCTCAATTTTATTTTTTTTGAAATTTAAAATGTACTGGCGGAATGTTATGTTAATCTGATCATTCCCTCCCTTCCCTGTACCATATGATTTTTGAACGGCCGTTCACCAACATCAACTAACATAAACTATCAAAACTAATATATGTCATTATTTTATTTTATGTTATAATAAATTACAAGAGTAAAATGATAAAACTTACATAAACATAACATATTTATTTTTCTTTGAATCGGGCACACTCAATCAATCATCGGAAAACTTCATCCCATAATGGATGATATTAAAAGGAGGATTTCGGCTATGAAAATCAGTGGTAGAAATCAATTGAAAGCTGTTGTCAAGGAAGTAGTCAAAGGGGAAGTCATGGCGAAGGTAGTGCTTGATTATAAAGGCGAAAGAATCGTTTCCGTGGTCACGGTTGATTCCATCGAAGAACTCAACATTAAACCGGGAGACAATATCATTGCCTTGATCAAATCCACCTCGGTGATGCTGGCCAAAGAATAAGCGGATCCTTTTTTGACATTCTCTTTTTAGGCGGAGGAAATTTTGAGCGACGAAAGTTCGTACACCCCCGAGGAAGTTGCCAAGATCTTAAAAATATCCCGGTTCACAGTCTATGAATTGATCAAACGGGGTGAATTGACTGCATATCATATCGGGCGCAAGGTCCGGGTCGAACCGGAAGATCTGGAACGTTACAAACAAAACGCCAAAGGCTGCCCGCCCACACTGACCCAAAGCACAGTCAAGGCGGCCCAATCTCTGGTGAATCTCGATGAAGGATTAATTATCTGCGGCCAGGATATGGTGCTTGATATTTTAGCCCGGCATCTTCAAACGGCCCTGCCGCAGCTTCATTTTTTGCGCCATTATATCGGCAGCATTCCCGGTTTGTTGGAATTATATCAAGGAAGCGCCAATCTGGCCACCGCCCACCTTTGGGACGGCGACAGCGGAGATTATAATACACCCTTTGTCCGGCGACTTTTACCGGGGCAAAAGACCGTCATCTACAATTTGCTTTACCGCCATGAAGGATTTTATGTGGCCAAAGGCAATCCCAAAGCCGTCCGGACCTGGAATGATTTAACCCGTCCGGAAATCCGTTTTGTCAACCGCGAATGTGGTTCGGGAGCCAGGGTGCTCCTGGATGAACAATTCCGGAAATTGGGTATCGAATCTTCCTCCGTGCAGGGTTATTCTCATGAAGAAACCAGCCATCTGGCGGTAGCCAGTTCCGTCGCCAGGGGCGAGGCCGATGTGGGGCTCGGGACGGAAAAAGGCGCCTTGCAAGTCGCAGGGATCGAGTTTGTGCCCTTGCAAAAGGAACGCTACGATTTGGTGATGAGGAAGGAAGATTTGAAAAAACCTCATTTTCAGATGGTGCTTGCGATTTTGCATTCGGCAACCTTTCGCGATGAAGTCGCCGGAATGGGCGGCTATGATATATCGGAAATGGGTAAGTTAATGGCCGAACTTTAATCTTTGCGGTCCGTAAAATTATCAAAAGGAGGATTTAATATGGATGGCCGGCAAATCTCTTTCGAAGTCCGAAACAATTTTATGAAGCATTCCAATAGGAGCCCAAAAGGGAACGAAGTGGCCTACTTTCTTAAATCCTTTTCAAAATATTTCACCGGGAAAAACATCCATGGCAGATAATCAGATTTACACCCCTGAAGAGGTAGCCAATATTCTTAAAATATCCCGTTTTACCGTATATCAAATGATAAAGCGCGGGGAAATGCCCAGTTGTCAAGTTGGACGAAGAATCCGGATTGAGGCTGCCGATTTGGAGCGTTATATTCAAAGTGTTAAATCCGACACTCCGGCATTAATCCAAAACCTATCCCCTATCGCCCGAAACACCGCAGATATCGCCTCCCGGAGCGCAACCGGTTTAAAAGAGGGTTTAATTATCTGCGGCCAAGATGTGGTGCTCGATGTTCTTACAAAGCATCTCGAACGGAAGTTACCTCATTTGCGGTTCCTCCGGCAATATCTCGGTAGTATTCCAGCGCTTTTCGCGTTATATCAAGGAACGGCCAACCTGGCCACCGCTCATCTCTGGGACGGGGATACGGGGGAATACAACCTCTCCTACGTGAGAAAAATATTGCCCGGCCAACGTTTATTCATCTATAACCTGGTCCACAGGATGGAAGGTTTTTATGTGGCGAAAGGAAACCCCAAAGCTATTCAATCTTGGACCGATCTGACTAAATCCGGCGTCCGGATGGTTAACCGGGAATGCGGCGCCGGAGCCCGGGTGCTCCTGGACGAACAGTTACGGAAATTGAATATCTCCTCTACGCAAATTGCGGGTTACAACAACGAAGAACCCAGTCATTTATCGGTTGCCAGTTGTGTGGCCCGGGGTGAAGCGGACGTGGGGGTGGGAATCGAAAAAGTAGCTTTACAAGTGCCCAAAATTGATTTTATTCCCTTACAGAAAGAACGGTATGATTTGATTTTCCGGAAAAACGACCTGAATCTACCGCAATTTCAGGAACTGATCGCCGTGATCAACTCAGCTTCATTTAAAAATGAAATTTCCGGAATGGGCGGTTATGATGTCTCCGAAATGGGCCAACTGATGGGTGAAATCTAAACCACTTCTCTCTAGTAACCCGAACATTCCTCACATAACCTTTCCACTTCCAAATGATTGGTTTGGATAGTGTAAGTGTAATTTTCCCGCCGGTATCGCGTTTCTCCCTTTCCGCCGTAGACGATTCCTTGCGGGGTGAATTCGATATGCAAAGGGACCGGCTCCATCTTTTGATCGTCGCAAATATTCGGAGCGAGCCCCGGGCCAAAAGAGATCCGCTTCCCCTTGGGATCGGTCATGATAATCCGGTCGCTGGAAGTAATCAGTGATTGAACATCCCCGGCCGGGGTAAAACACAAAGAATTGTCATCCCCGGACATCCCGTTGGCATTGAAGTCGTAGGCCGTGATTTTCCCGATAGGCGTATTGACCGGCAGTGGGCTCTTGGGCTCCAGGGACTGCAGGGTCCCGTCGGGATAAAGCGAAAAGCCGATCCGGATCGGTATCTTCCCAATCGGGGTGTCCATCACCAACGAGTCTTTCGGCCAAAAAGTCATGCTGCGAATGATCCCGTTTTCATAAAAATGAATCCCGATAATTTTCCGTTTAAACTCGGCAAACGGCAGCTTGAAATGGAACTCCTCGGCCAATTCGTATTCATTGGCTTCACTCCAGAAATCGGTCAGTTTGCCGTTAAGCGGAAAAAGGCGGCAAATATTGCCGTTTTCATAAAAAGTGAGTAACTCGGCTGGAAAAGTTCCAATTGGGGTGGCGATAGGCGTTTGTTCCTGAAGGGAAATGCTCTTTAATACCCCGCTCGGATGAAACGAAAGGGAACGGGTGTATTTGCGGCGGGCTCCGTCATCGCCATACTGGGGTATTAGTTCTCCATAGGGAGTCCGTAATTGATTCGGGCTATGAAGCATACATTCGGCCAGCGCCCCATCGGGATAATATTCAAGGGAGTCGGCTCCGGTCAACCTCCCATAACGGGTTGAAATGGCATTCATTTTATTTCCCCCTCAACGGAACGATTTTCACTTTAACGGCTTCGTCTCCCACCGGTTCCACCTCCGCCTGCAATTTAAAGCCGGACAAATCCTGTTCAAACCAGCAAGGAACATGATCGCAAAGAATTTCCAATTCCTCAAAAGAAACATTTTGGAAAAAGGGCTTCAATATTTTTTGGGAAGGGACATGTTCCTGCCCTTGATCTTCCGAACTCCGGCGGAGATCCAAGAAATAATGGCCTTGGTTATCCCGGGCAACCGGGGTGGGAACCGTTTTCGTGATGGAGCCCCCGGCCATCTTTGCAATCTCAGCGGAAATGCTGTCAAAATAAAGCTCCGGTTTTCCCCTAGCTTCCCACAAAGTCATGCCCAACCCTTCCAAAATCACTCCAGGGATACAGCGGATTTTGGAGCTAACAAGAATCCGGCAATCATCGAGAGTCCGAACAATGACACGAAGCTCCTCTTGAATCTCCGGCAATTCCAACCCATCTTCAATCCTATAAGCAATCTCTTGGATATCCATCCAATGTTCACTTTCTTTCCGGAACACTTTGATGATCCCGTTTCTCCTCAAAGAAGCGATCTGGCCGCAGGAGTCCATCATCATCCCTATCTTTTCTTCCATCAGACCCTCCTTACGAGAACAATTCTCATATTAATCCCTGATGCGACGGACTATGAAATATCTTTTCCTCTTCAACCGCATTTTCTTTGGCCGTGATCTCCAGCGGCTTCAATCTGTATACGGCCACCCTTCTTCCATCAAGGGCGGAACGGTATTTCTCAATAAATTTCCCGGATAAAGAACGATGATAATACTGGGGCAAATATTTGTCGGCCAATTGCTGCAAAGCTCCGGCGGCTTCTTCAAAATCGCTCAATTTCTCCGCTGTTCCAAAAAGCATTACGCTCAAGTAGGAAGTATCGGCGTGACAAGGCACCGGATCGGTCACCGTCCCGTATTCCTCATATACCGTAAAGGTAATGGGCGGACTCTGGGAAAGGATAACATCCTTTCTGCCTGAACCCATACCATGAAAGTAAACCGCTCCGTGATACCATACAAAATTAACCGGCACCGCATAAGGAAGGTCCTCGGCCACCATAGCCAGGACACCGGTCCGGGCACGTCCAAGCAAAGCTTCTATCTTCCCCTGATCCGTGCAGATTCTTTGAGTATAACGAATTTGATTCATCACAGCTCCCCTTTCCGTTCCATTGTTTCAAGCCGTGTTAAAAAAGTATCCATCCATTGGTTGGTCTCCCCGAAATATTCGGAATTAGCCAGGATCTTTTCGGCTGATTCCACATAGGGGCCGGGCTTCATTTCATCCGCGCAGTTTTGGAGCAGGTTTCCGACGATTTCCGGAGTATTTTCCAAATGGAATTGAAAACCAATCACCCGCCTTTGATAAATAAAGGCCTGATGCCGGCAAGCTTCGCTCTCGGCCAATAAAACGGCTTCCGCCGGCAGAGAACCGAAAGTGTCGCCATGCCATTGGAAGACCCGGGTCCGCCGGGGGAAAAACGAAAATAACGGCGATGCCATAGCTTCCTCACTCCAACGGATTGGAAACCAGCCGATTTCAACTACGGGATTGCGTGTTACCTGGCCCCCAATCACTTCGGCAATCAGCTGAGCGCCCAAACAAAATCCCAGCACCACTTTTCCCCCGGCGATACTTTCCCCGATAAATCTTTTCTCTTCGGCAAGCCAGGGGTATTGCGCCTCTTCATCAACATTCATCGGGCCGCCCATGATCAGGAGCCAATCAAAATCATCCTGATCCGGAAACCTTTGATCTTGGTAGACCAAATTACTACTGACAAAATGCCCTTTCGTCCTGGCCCAATCTAAAACTGTTCCGGGGTTTTCAAAGGGAACGTGTTGCAAGTAATGAATCCTCATGAATTTTCACCCGTCCTTTAATCAATCCAATGTTTATTTCCTTTCGCCATGGCGATACCTATAATCATTTCAGTCATCTCCTTGATTTATAAATTCACCTGAATAATTCTTTCGACCGTAATCACGGAACGAAACAAATTTGCCGCCACGGCACAGACAACACAGAGAAAACTTTAATTTCACGCTACACCTGGGTTGGACGGCTGAAAATTATTTCCCCTACCGATTGTGGCCGGAGCCTTTTTTGCATCATCACCGAATCGGCAAGCAATGTCCCGTTCCAGCAAGCCGATGGCATCGGCCCGGCATTGCTGGCAATGGCACATCTGTTGAATATCCTTCCGGCATATTTCCCGCAGGCTCTTCAGTTCCTCCGGGCTTGGCGGAGCCATAGCCTGAAAGCGGCTACCCTGAGCCGGAATCAGTGGAATGATATTGGTCATGAACACTCCCAATTCTTTGGCCTTTTTCACTACCAATGGAATATGGGTGGCGTTGATACCGGGAATCATCACGATGTTCACTTTCACGCAAACATTTTTCCCAACCAAATAACGGATGCCTTCGATTTGGTTTTCAATCAAAATTTTAGCAGCCTCGACGCCGGTAAGCCGTTTTCCCCGGAAATCGACAAAATGATAAATAGCGGCTCCTATCTCCGGATCGACACAATTGAGGGTAACGGTAATGTGGCTGACTCCCAACGCTACCAGTTCCGGCCCGTATTGTGGAAGCATCAATCCATTTGTGGAGAGACAAAACAGGCAATCCCGATCCTCCTGGCGAATCAAAGCAAGGGTCAATCGTGTTTGCTCCCAATTGGCCAAGGCATCTCCGGGACCGGCGATACCAACCACCGATAGATTGGGCAAGGCCCGCTTGACTTGGATGAACTTATCTCTGGCCGCTTCGGGGTTTAAAATTTCACTGGTAACTCCGGGCCGGCTTTCATTGACACAGTCGAATTTACGGTTGCAATAATGACATTGAATATTGCAAGCGGGAGCCACCGGTAAATGCATCCGGGCATACTGATGAGCCGCGTTCACCGAATAACAGGGATGTTTAGCCGTGGCGTTCGACAATTTTCCCGTCCCATTTTCCACCGCATCCTGTGATGACAAGTTTCCCCGAGACATTATGCTCAACCCCTCTCCTTCTGCCGGATTCAGACTATCGGAAAATCTATCGCGTTACCATACATTCAGAATCCATTCCCTGTTTTTCTTATATTCCATATCGCTAAAAATGGTATTGGCCATCAATTCACCCAACCAGATGGCTCCACTGTAGCCAACCACGGGATGGCGATACATGCCCGCCCGGTCGTATACGGGAAACCCTACCCGCGCCATTGGGATTTTGTAATCGACCGAGACAAAACGCCCCTTGGAATGCCCCAAAATAAGATCCAATTGCAATCCCTTGTTTTTGATCCGGTCTTCCAATTCCCACAAGTCGGCGTTCATTATAATTTCCATATCAAAATCAATATTGGCCTGAAGTTCCTTGATCCGGAGGTCATTTGGATAATTGGTATTGTCGTCCCCGAGGAGCAACAAGACCGGCTTCATCTCCAAATCGAGGCAAAACTGGGCCAGACCAATGACCAGGTCGGCGTTACCGTAAATGGCAACCCGTTTATCGGCTAGAAACATATGGGTCAGATCCGTCAAAGCGTCAATGGCTATCCCCCGTTCCCGGACCAGCGACTCCGGAATGGCTTTCCCAGTCATGGTTCTTACATTTTGTAAAAACGTATCTGTATTCCGGATCCCGATAGGTATCGGTCCGATAACGGCCGGAACACCGAATTCGTCTTCAAGGTAACGCGCGGCTTTTCCGCCTTCATAGCGGTTGAGGGCAATCGTTCCGATGGCATTGGCGGTATCCCGCAAATCCTCAATGGTTGTATCACCGTGCGAAGTTTCATTCCCTTCCGGCATCAAGGGAGAATCGAAACTTTCAATTTCAAAAAGCACGTTGGCTTCCACTCGCATTTCGGAAAGAAGATGCTTCAGAGCCGTTACATCGCCGGGATTGGCCCATCCGGTTATCAGATTGATTTTTCCGTTGGGTTCGCCTTTTTTAGCAAAATAGGTAACGAAATCATTGACAGCCACATCGTATCCGCTCACCATGCTTCCTTTAAAGCTCGGCGTATGAATGGGGATTAAATAGACCTCCCGGCCGGGGTATTTTTCTTTCAAAAGCCCTTCATTGAGTTTGCGGACCACGCCATCCACATCGTCGCCGATCACTTCGGTGGAACAAGTTGTGATGATGGGAATCACTTTTACCTTGGGATAGCGCATTAAAAGGACATCGATCCCTTCTTCGACCCGGTTCAAGGCGCCGAAGACCGCGCCATCTTCATGGAGAGAAGATGAGGCCAATTCAAAACTTTCTTTAAAATGTTGGGAAAACAGCAAACGGACAAACATGACGCAGCCTTGGCCCCCGTGGACCAAGCCGATACAATCCTTAATTCCAATGCTGGCATATTGAGCGCCGCAAGGTTGACAGGTGAAGATGGGATTGATAACGCCAACCCTTTCCTTTTGCTTTAATTCACAGGACATGATATTGCTCCTTCCTAATAAAGCGGATCAGTGAGTTCCGCATTCAACGATCCCTTAATCATCAAGAAATCCATCCGGTCTTTAAGTCCTTGCATCAGCAGTTTGATTTCCGCTTTATCCATTGCGGCCAGCCAAGGGAACAGACTTTTATAAGCCTCCGCCAGACAGACGGCATCCACCCAATAACATTTATCGGCCGGAGTCCCGGTCTCCACAGGCTCATCACATAGGATCTGCATGGTCTTGATGAGAATTCCTTCGTTTTGTTTTTCCCGGTCCCAGGCCCGGGAATGAAACTGCCACAGGCATTTTTTCATAATATAATTTACCAACTGCTCAATATGTTCTTTCATCAAATCTTCGGTATTTTCCATATCGTCATCCCTCCACCATTACACCGCTGGAACCTGTTTGGCCACAGGAAACTCCGGATAGGTCTTCCGGCTCAAATCAGCGATAATATCATATTTGCCGGTATATTCCCGGAGCGTTTTGGAGGACTTGACCTCCTCGCTCAAATTAACGTCGGAAAGCATCCTCTGAGTCACAAATCCTTTGTCGGTCGGTATCTCTTCCTTGCTAATATCCAACAACGAGAGTTGATGGATGGGCGAATAAATCCCGTTGTAAATATCCCGGGCGAAACGGACCCACCCTTCAAACCCCTTCCAGGGTCCGTTATGATAGGCATGAGCATTCAGATAGGGGACCCGGATTTTTTTGGCGACTTCTCCCGGCCGTTTGCCGGTAAAGATGATATCCGGCTTTAGCGTCTCCATCGCTTCCAGTCCCTCAAGCTCGTTGGGATCGTCGATGGCCAAAGCCCCTTCTTCACAGCGGGATATTCCTTTTTCCATATCGCCTTGGTGGCCGAACTTGGTATACACCGACACCACTTCGACTCCCATTTCCTCATGAATTACGTTAGCCCAATGCCATAACTTGGAACCGCCCGGCCAGAGGCATACCTTTTTACCGCGCAGGCGTTCCTTGTACCAGTCCAATTCCGGTTTCCAGCGGGCTGTCTCTTCGTCAATAATCGCTTGGGCCCGGTCTTCGATGCCAAAAAAGAGACCGATTTTCCGCAGGGAAAGTGATAAGGGCATAAAGCCAAATCCATCAATGTCCAACCTGGGAATGCCGTAGCGCTTCCGCAACTCATTACAAATGTATTCAGCCGACCGGGCGCATTCCAGCACATTTAAATGAGCCCGGTGCATCCCCCGGAGATCGTCGTAAGAGCCGTTGCCCGTAAAAGTGGACAACACCTGAATTCCCATTCTTTTAAAATAATCGTCCATGACCACCTGGTCGCCCTGAATGTTATATTCGCCGACATAGTTGATCACATAGTCGCTGGTGATTTTCGGTTCGACCGTCCCCACCTTTTGGGTAAGCCAGGCGATATTGATTTTATGATGTCCCCCCGACTGGCTTGGGCCTCCAAATCCCGGCGAGTTGCAGACAAAGATATCGACATCCGGCATTTCTTCCATGACTTCATCGGCGATAGCGTTCATATCATCGCCGATTAATGCCGAGGCGCAGGTCTGATAGATAGTCATCCGTTTCATATTCGGAAAGGCCTTGAAAGCCTCGACGATATTTTGCTTCAACATCTTTTCCGCGCCAAATACGATGTTTTTCTCCTTCATATCCGTGGCAAAAGTATATTTGAGCTGAAAGTTGTCATTGTCGCTGATATACCGTTTAGTTTGCCAGGTATCATAGGTACAGCCTACCGGCCCATGACTCATATGAATGACATCTTTCATCGGGGTACCGATAACATGCTTCGCCCCGCAATAAGCGCAACCGCGCTCCGAGATTGAACCGGGAATCGTATTCAAATATCCCAGGGGAAGGGCATCGGTCAGATTTTCGCCGGGCCCTTTGAAGACTGCGTGTTTTCCCCGCTCAGGTATACATTCACTGCATTTAAACAAATGATAAGGCATGATAGGTCCCCTCCTTTTTTCATTACATCGGATTGCTCTAATCAGAGATGCCGTATTTGACGACCATGGCCTCTAATTCGTCCATTTTCAGGGGTTGTGGGACGACAAAATTTTGGTTCTCGATGATTTTCTGGGCCAATTCCCCGTATTCTTTGGCCTGATTACATTCCGCATCGTAGTCAACCACGGTCTTTTTGTTAAATTCGGCTTTTTGAACAATATTATCACGGGGTACAAAATGAATCATTTGGGTACCGATGGCCGCAGTAAATTCTTCAAGAAATTCGGCTTCCCGGTCAACTTTGCGGCTGTTGCAAATGATCCCGCCAAGACGGACACCGCTTTGTTTGGCGTATTTCAGCAAGCCTTTGCAGATATTGTTTGCCGCGTAAATGGCCATCATCTCGCCGGAGGCTACGATATAAACTTCCTGAGCCTTGCCATCCCGGATCGGCATGGCAAAACCGCCGCAAACCACGTCGCCTAATACATCAAAAAAAACAAAGTCCAAATCTTCCGTATATGCGCCATTTTTTTCCATCAAATCGATGGCCGTAATGACGCCCCGGCCGGCGCAACCGACCCCGGGTTCAGGACCACCAGACTCAACGCAGCGAATCCCCTTAAACCCATTTTTAACAACACCCGCCACGGTGATTTTTTCCTCGCCCTCTTCCCGCAACATATCCATGAGGGTTCTTTGATTCATCCCTCCCAAGATTAAGCGGGTAGAATCCGCTTTCGGGTCACAGCCGTGAATGAATACCTTTTGATTGTAAAAATGGGCCATCGCCGCCGCCGTATTTTGCTGGGTGGTGGATTTACCGATACCGCCTTTTCCGTAAAATGCAATTTTTCTCATGTTCAGATCTCCTTTATAATTTTTAGTCCCTGTTATTGCCTAGACATAGATTATAAATGCGCCTCCCTTCAAAATTTCAACATGGACAATTTTACTTGTAATGTACGTGTTAAGTTTTTGCCGCTACTAAATTTATAATTAACTCAAACAAATCAAAACATCTTATGAGGGTATTTTATGGTAGTTTTTGAAAGGTGTCAACTATTATTATGTTAAATATTATGACATATAGTTAACAAAATTTGAAAATATGTCTTCTGCCTTCTTTTTTTCTTTCCGATATTGCCAATATAATGTTATATGTGTGTCATATATTTCTCGATTCAACCTTGAAGTATTTGGACTTCTATCGTATAATGACAATAAGTTAGTTTTAATTAGTTTTAGTTTATTTAAATTACTATTTTCGTCAGGAGGTCCGGAGATGATAAATAATTCTTTAGTACCACCCTCTATGGATCATCTTTCTCTTCAACCTGTAAAACGCAAATTACCATTCTCATCCCACTGGGCGGTTGCTCAGGATATCATCCGGCAAACAGGCATCCGGGAAGGAAACTTCTTGGAGATCAACGGTGATCATTGCTACTTCGGAATCGCCATGGCTCAACTTACCCCTATGCAAATATACTTGATGGAAAAATCGGAACCTGTAATTGAGCATGTTAATTTCCATTTGAAACAGAATCATATGGTAGACCAAATCAAGCTTATCAAGGGTGATCCTCTGCAAATTCCCATATCTGACCGCGAAATGAACTTGGTGGTCTTTCGAAAATCAATTTTCAGTTGGAAAAGTCCATTCCGGACTTTTCAGGAAATCTACCGGGTTTTGGCGCCAGGCGGGACTGCTTACCTTGGAGATGATTCTTGGGACGGGCAAAAGTGGAACAGCATTGAAAAGAGGTTAAAAGATTATGGAATTCAATTATCGGAACAGCTTAACGGAGGCATCTGGAGAAACCGAATGGAAAAAATCCGGGAGAAAATCATTCAAGCCGGGATTCAATCTTTTGACATGGTTTGCAACGGCGATGGCCTGCAGATCATTATCCGCAGGCCGGGAGAACAAGAACAAGTATCTTAACGGTATGTATATTCGTAAACAGCTTTATAAGTTGCAGGAATTGCCTTTATTCCTCTAAAAAAAGGAAGAACGTTACCGGCAGTTCAGGAATGGTTTTTGCCTTTTTATTCAATCGCCCGGATCTTTTCGGCGACTTGGAAAGTTAGAGTGGCGATTGGTTTTAAATCATTTCACAGAAAGATCTTTTGATTTTCCCGGGATGATCGGTAGACACCCAACACCATTTCCAAGGCTTTCCGGCCTTCCGGACCATCAACAACCACCGGCCGGTCATGAAGCACACATTCATAGAATTCTCTGATCTGGTGGGAATGATGAGTTCCCCAATAGTCAGGTTCCGAATGGTTATTTCCAACCGGTTTCGAAAGGGGCAGGATTTTTTGGGCGACTTCATCGATGACGATAGTGACTTCAAACCCTTTTATATTTACTTTTCCCCGCTCGCCCATGATCTCAATCTGGATCGGCGCGTTCTGGGTATAATAATTACAGGCAAACAAGGAGTAAACACAGCCGTTTTGAAAGCCGATCACCGCGTCGGCCACGTCTTCCACGGCCACGCTTTTCAGGATGCGGTTGTCAATATGCCCGTGAATCCATTGGACTGGGCTGCCCACCAGATATTGTACCAGATCAATACTATGGATAGCCTGATCCATCAACACTCCTCCGCCTTCCTTCTCCCAACTGCCTTTCCAATCGCATTCATAATAGGAAGGCGGCCGCCACCAGGTCAGATGGGACCAAGCCCCTACGATTTTTCCCAAAGCACCGCTTTCGATAACTCTTTTGGCTTCAATCACCCCTTCAATGTACCGGTTTTGAAAAATCACTCCCAGTTTTCTACCCTGTTTACGGGCAGTTTCGATCATGCTATCCGCATCAGCCAAATTGATAGCCATGGGCTTTTCGGTAAGAACATCAAAACCCGCTTCCAAACACTGGGTCACCTGATCTTTATGAAGAAAATGGGGAGTGCAGATATGAACCACATCCAAATCCTGGTGTAAAAGATCGGCGAGGTTTTCAGAATACCCTCCGCCAAAATCTTTCATAAAGGTTTCGGCCCGTTCACCCCGTTTATCAACGGCAAATCGTACTTCCACCAAATCCTGACATTTTTGAAAGGCTTTCCGGTAGACTTCTGCGATTCTGCCGCAGCCGACTATCGCTACTTTTAGTTTAGCCATGGTGCCCTCCTTAAAAATTGTCAAATATACAGTTCCAATATTAAAACCCAAGCACTGTCATGTTTTCCTATTTAGAAAATACTTTTGCCTAAATTCTTTTACCCTTTCCCTCGTAAAGGGAATTCGCTAAAATCTCAGGCCTATTCTATAGAATCTCTTCGAAGCCTTATCGGTAAAAGCTACGAAAGGTAAGCTGGTTCCCTTTAAGGGCTAGGGTAAATAGTCCAATTTTCATCCTTTCACGTGCCCTGGTAGGCCGGGATGGATGCTACTTAGAAAATAATATTTAGTTTGCCGACAAATCTGGTATAGACCTAACTCTCGCTCTTCCCGTTGCGGGAAGAGTAACCGATGCCTCTGTAGTCAAAGATCTTTTAGGGATCAGCGACTAGGGTTACTCTTCCACATGAGACCGCAACAATAAACCACATCCGAGGGGAAAAGCAAGAGTTAGGTATAATAGGCATCCTGCTTTTTCATCCTTTCGTATGCCCCGGTAAGCCGGGATGGATGCTACTCAGAAAATAATATTTAGTATGCCGACAAATCTGGTATAGACCTAACTCTCGCTCTTCCTGTTGCGGGAAGAGTAACCGATGCCTCTGTAGTCAAAGATCTTTTAGGGATCAGCGAACTAGGGTTACTCTTCCACATGAGACCGCAACAATAAACCACATCCGAGGGGAAGAGCAAGAGTTAGGTATAATAGGCATCCTGCTTTTTCATCCTTTCACGCCCCCCGGCAAGCTCGGCAAATAGTTATTTGCCGCAAGGTGGATGACTAACTAGGCATTACATGATCTAAAAAGGCTTTTGCATGGGTATATCGCCCGAAATCCTGCTGGCCTTCTTCATACTCCACCACCGCCCAGCCATTTGCCAATACCGGTTGTAGCTCCTTCAGCAATTTCGGATAATCGAAGATCCCCGTGCCCAGATCGGCAAATTCTTTTCCCGTTCCCTGGGGATCCCGCAAATGGACATAAGTAATTCTGGAACGATAGGTTTTTACAATTTCGAAGGGATCATACCCTCCCACATAGACCCAGCCGAGATCGAACCCAAAATATAAACTGGGCGCATACTCGACCAGCGCCTTAAAAATAGCCCCATTATTGGCAAATTCCCAGTCATGATTGTGGTAATGAATGCGTACTCCCAAGTCCCGGCACTTTTGGACTACTTTCTCAATATTCCGGGCGATGGTGGGCAAATCCGACTCTCCTTCGAAGGAATTCCCGGACATCACAATATTCCGGTTGGGCATATCTTTAAGAAATGAAGCCACCTTCAAAACTTTGGCCGCCATTTCTTCCTCATTATCCTGCCATTCTTTTAATACGCCGCCCACATGCATCCCCGATAACTCCAAGTGGTACTGGGTCAATAAATCCGTCAGTTGCGATTTGTCCTCCGTTCCAAAAAACCTGGAGCCGATCTCTACGCCTTGAAAACCGGTTGCCGCCAGACCTTTGAGAATGGTTTCGGTCTCATTTTTAATACGTTCCCGGAATAATACGGCATGACATCCTAATTTCATTTGACATCCTCCTTGTAAGGTCATTTCCGCCATCAAAACCTTTTTATAAAAAGCTTTCAATATGTTTCCTGGCTTTCACCAGACCCTGCTGAACTTTAGCCAGACTCCCCTCCCATACCGGATCTTCATGCTCAATACTGATGGTACCGCTGTAACCGATTTCGTCCAGATTGGCCAGGATGCGGTTCCAATCGATACTGCCCAGTCCCGGTAAGCGGTGCCGCCACCACTGGTGAGGATAAAATTGTCTTTCCACCGTAATGTTATGTAAGATGCCGATCTTGCTCAGGTTCTCATAAAGAATTTCGGTATCCTTGCCATGAACATGGAAAATTTTCGGCCCGAATTTGACGATATTTTCGTAAGGGCTCATAAACTGCCAAATCATATGGGAGGGATCAAAAGCCAATCCCAAAAATTCCGAGGGAACTTTGTCAAATAAAAGTTGCCACATATAAGGCGATATCGCAATGTTCCCCATCATCGGACAATTTTCGATGCAGATCCGGACTTGATTTCTTTCAGCCAGATCAACGATATCCTTTAAAAAATCGACCACCGCACCCATACTTTTTTCCGGATCATAACGCATTCCCTCGAAGGACTCGTTGGTAACCCCGGTGGAACAGACGATTTTCCCGATACCGACCTTGTGGGCAAAGGCAATCCGGTCTTTTAATTGTTTTTGGTGTTCCGCGGCTTCCCCGGGGTCCTGGCTCAAGAAGTTCCGGCAATAGATCAAGGCGGAAATGGTAATTTGGCCTTTCTCCAAAACTTGATGGAAGGTTTCTTCCTCCAGGGGAATCGCCGGCCCAACCTCCAGATCCCTGAATCCATTGGCAAATGCCCAATCGGCTATCTCCGGCAATCCTTTCATACCCGCCCAGGTCAAACTGTTAGTCAATAAACCGATTTTCATCCCTTGTTCCCCTCCAGTTTCAAAGCTTTCCCTTGATCCGCCGACCTTTTCAAGGTATCTAAAATAGATTGGATATAAAGTCCCCGTTCTAAGTTACGGACTGCCTGTTTGCCGTGGATAATGGCATCGATAAATTCATTGACCAGTCCCTTGTGGCCTTCTTCTCCCTTGAACTCCTCGGGAACCTGGATTACTTCCCGCTTGGTGCCTGCATAACCGCTGTTCTGATCTTTGAAACAAACTTCAACTTCATTGGGATTACCGTGGAAGAGCATCATTCCACCCGCTCCGATAACCTCCATCATCTGGCGCGGCATTCCGATACGGCAGGATACAAACGACAACAGGGTGCCGTTTTCCATTTTACCGTTAAATACGGCGCAATCATCATTGGTAACCGCACCTTTGCGATTCTCATCGTCAAGCAGCGTTCTTTCGGAAATCATGGTGCTGACCATCGCCTGGACTTCACAGATCTTCCCTTGGGTGCCGCTCAGTAAATAATCGGCTAAGTCCAGCATGTGGCAACCGAAATCCGCCAAAGCGCCTGTGCCCGATAATTTTTCCTGCATCCGCCATTCCAGTTTGACCCCGCTGGGATTGGCAATCCGGCTACCGCCCAATTCCTGGCGGCAATAAAATACCGGCCCCATTTTCCCGGAGTCCATGATTTCCTTCATATAGCGAATAGCCGGGATCTCCCGGTAATTGAATCCGATCGCGGTCACAATCCCCGGGTGTGCTTTGGCGCAGGTAACGGCCCGTTGACCTTCCTCACACGACAAAGCATAGGGTTTTTCACAGATTACGTGCTTTCCAGCTTCGATGGCCTGTATGACCAGATCAATGTGAGTATGGTTCGGCGTGCAAATGCTGACCGCATCCACTTTCGCAAACAACTCCTCCAGAGATCCGCAAATGGTAACCCCGGTGATCTTTTTTTCTTCCGCCCAGGCGGCTGCCCGTCCGGGAATCATATCATACATTGCCGCCAATTCCGCCTGCTCGTTGGCGTGATATGCCTCTACATGCTGTTTGGCTATGCCAATGGTATAACCGGTTCCGATAATCCCGACTTTTACTTTTTCCATCCGATATCAGCCCCTCTATGTAAACTAATTCAATCTGATTGGGATCTCCCCATAAATACCTTGGATACCCTTTGCAAAAATTTTTTACGCTTTGACCGCTCCGGCAATACCCTCTACAAAATACCGCTGCAGGCATAGGAAAACAATAATGATCGGAATCAGGGCAATGGAACCTCCGGCGGCGATACCGGTCCAGTCCACGACGTATTCCCCTTTGAGGACATACAAACCGACAGCCAACGTCCGAAGACCGACATTGCTCAAGCTCAGCACCAGCGGCAGGAAAAATGAATTCCAAGTCCAGATGAACTGCATGATAATTACACTGCTGATAATCGGTTTGGAAAGCGGCAGCATGATTTGGGCAAAGTTTCTGATAAACCCGCAGCCGTCAATTAAAGCCGCTTCTTCCAGTTCATTGGGAATCTGTTTGAAAAAGGCCGCAAAAAGCATGATGAAAATCACATTGCCGCTGCCTGCTTCGGCCAGGATGATGCCCAGTCTGGTATTGAGCAGCCCCACCGTTTTGATTAATTCAAAAATAGGAATAATCGTAAATCCCAGGGGTATAAACATACTGGCAACCAGGAGCCCCATGACCAGTTTTTTCCCTTTAAAAGAATACCGGCCGACCACAAATCCGGCCATAGCCGTTACAATCAGCACAATCACCACCACGCTTACGGTAATAATCACCGTATTCAAAAAATACTGATAGAATTTAGCCTGTTCCCAGGCCCGGATTAAATTGGAAAAATTCAACGGCCATGACGGAAGCAAACTGAGCCCTTTGGTAAAAAATTCGCTCTGGGTTTTAAACGAAGCCGCCAGCATCCACAGGAACGGGTAGACCCACATAAATCCGAAAAGTAACAAAAAAAAGTGCATCAAAGTTATTCCATAATTACGATTCTTTTTTTTCTTTTTTTCAATTGCAATGACATTGTAATCCATAAAACTCTTCCCCTCCGGCACCGTAATTTATAAATCCTGCTGCTCCCGTTTGATGATTTTCATGAGCACTGATTGGATTATGGCGATTAAAACAATGGATATGCCAAAAAAGATACCGGCGGCGGCCGCATATCCCAGCCTGGGTAATCCCATTTCACTTGAGAAAGCGTACCGGTAAATGTAGGTTGCTATCACATCGGTGGAAAAGAAAGGGCCCCCTTCGGTCATGGTCTTAATCAAGTCAAATACCTTTAATGAGCCGGCAATATTTAATAAAGCGATTACTGCGCCAATCGGCAGGACCAGGGGCAAGGTTACATAGCGGAAGGTATTCAAACTGTCGGCCCCATCCACCTTGGCCGCTTCATAAAGTTCCTGGGGAACGCCCTGAAGTCCGGCCAACCAATAGATCATATTGGTGCCGATGTTTTTCCAACTAAAGATCAAGATCACCGTTCCCATGGCCGTCTTGTAATCGCCCAGCCAATTGACAGGCTCTTTCATAATTTTCAAAGACATCAGCAGCGTATTGACAGGGCCGTTGGGTCCCCAAATAAAAATCATAATGATTCCGACAATCGAAGCGACCGTGATCACCGGCAGAAAAAACAAGGTCCGGTAAAAATTTTTACCTTTTAATCTGGCATTATTGAGCATCACCGCGATAATCAACGCCACCACCAATTGCACCGGGACGACGCCGATGGTGAATTTAAAGCTGTTGTAAAAAGCGTTCCAAAAATACTTATCCATGGCCACTTCTTTAAAATTCTGTAGTCCCACAAAAGTAATGTTGGTACTAAGGCCGGACCAGTCCAGCATGGCATAATACCAACTGGCAATGATCGGCCAACCTTGAAACATAATATACAGCGCCAAGGCCGGAGTCAAAAAGAACCAGCACCATAAATTGATCCGCCGGCTCCGTCTTTTATATAAAAGCGAATTTGCCATCTTATTCTCCTCATCGATCCAGGTGTTATAATCAGCGGGCTGTTGCAAAAATTTTTTAATTGTTTTGCAACAGCTCCGCGATATCCGTTCCTTTACTTTACGGCTTTATAGTCTTTGGCGACATAATCTTTCATTGGATCCCAATTGGAAAACTTAAAATCAGTCAGTTTTACTTTGGCCCCTTTGGCTTGGGCGGCCTCTACAGCCCTAACCAACTCGGCCTGGGACTTTTGAGACAAATTCTTTAATTCTGCGGCTGGGTCACTGATAGCTCCAACCATCGTCCCCTGAAGTAGTTCTGCCACACTGGGATGAACATCTTTAATCTCCTCATAAACCTTGGCGATCTCCGGATTGCGCACCATCGGATCCGGCGCAAATCGTCCGTAAGATGCCATTACTTTGTAGTAGGCCATCAATTGGGCATTTTTAAGATATTTGTCGTTGACTCCTTTGACCGCCGAGAAAAAGACCCCGTTTTCAACAACTTTGGATTGATAACCACCATGGATACTATATTGAGCCTTCAAGAGCTCCATGGCTTCCTTGGGATGTTTGGATTTAGCCGACAAACCGACCCAGGCCTTCGGAGTAAACAGGGCGATCGAACCTTTTCTGCCCTCATCGGGAACTGGAGGTGGAGCTACCCCAAATTCCAGGTCGGGATTGGCTTTGCTCCAAGTACTGATGCACCACGAACCTTGTACTATGAAACCGGCTTGCCCTTGGCCAAAAAGAGCCCGTGCTTCCGGCGCCGAAATATTCATGGTATAAGGATGAATACTTTTATCATCAACCAACCCTTTAAATAGTTGAAATATATCGATAACCGCTTTAGAATCATTGGTCGCCTTGCCCGTTGCCAAACTAGCCGGAGAATGTTGATTTAAGCCGCTGCCCCCCAGAGAAGACCAGTCCTGAATCATCTCTTTCCAGCGATTGATCTGTTTCCCGCCTTCAATAAATCCGTAATACTTACCTTTTCCCGCAGCCGTAATTTTTTTGGCATCTTCCCGGAATTCCGAGTAGGTTTTCGGTGGTTTTTCCGGGTCAAGCCCGGCCTCTTTAAAGAGCTTTTTATTATAGTATAGCGCCGTACCGGGAAGATCCATCCATTCCGGGAACCCATAAATTTTACCTTTAATCATGGTTGTTCCTTCGATAAAAGTCCCATCAATAAAGCTATTGATAACTTGCTTATCCAGGTAGCGGTTCATCGGTTGGAACCATCCATCCGCCACCACTGAAGCCAGATTCATCCCCACCGGCAACGGAAATAAATCCGGCACGTCATTGGATTTCACTGCAGTCAATATCGTATTTTTTAATTGGTCAATCGTAAGTTGGGTATACTCAATCTTGATATTGGGGTGGCTTTTCATATAATTACGATAAAATTCCTCCCGGGTCGCTTTGGTACTATCGCTCCAATCCATCACCCGGATGGTAATAATGTTTTCCTTTCCGTAACATACGGCAATTTGGATGAAAACCATCATCACCAATGTCAAACTTAAAAACAGCCTCCAACTCAACCTTTTCATCTGAACTCCCCCTTTTTAATTTAAAATCTTAAATCCATCTGCTATAATGGAACTGTAAAACTTTAATTTCATTATGATTACAATTGATTCATCTGTAAAGTTGATGAATTTTCAACCTTGCCAAAACCAAGCGCATTGATTTATGATACTGGTTTGAATTTAACGCGGGACTTTTTCCGCACACTGGCGGACCAGTCATTTTAGCCTTCACTGCGAGGATTAACAAACATTGCAATATTTATCGTTACTCTTTATCGTTTTTACCATTATAGTGGTTTATAAGAATCCCAAAAACCAGACTTCCTGGTTCATCGGTCTGGTGATTCTGGGTTGGTTTCTTTCTCCCTATGGTTTTATCTTATATCTGGACCGGGACAACATTTATTCCTTGTTTATTAACCGCTATTTCAATCTTCCCTACAGTTGGTGGAATCAGATTGATTTAATGAATCTGGAACGAATCAATTTAATCCGGCTGATGAATTTCGGCATCCTGCTGTTTGTATACGCTTTTGCCAGTTTTTCCATTGCCTTTACTCGAAACGACGATCGGAAAAACATCCGGCTCTATCTGTTATTAATTATCGCCCCTTTGTTTGAGTTGTTCATATATGATCCGCTAGCCTATAAAAAAATTTATTTGATCCTCACGACCGGAAACCCGTCTATCCTTACAGCGACTCAATTTAATACCCTCAGCAAATTCATTTATGATCTGACCCGGTTTGCCAATATCCTCTATTTGCTCGGGGCGCTCACTTTATTGATCATTTATTTAAAAAAACAAACCCAGATCCCCTTTATCAGAAATTTTACCGCCTTTGTCCTCGTAGGATTCATACCCATCATCGTCTTGTTTTTGTTGACTTTTTGGTGGGCCCCGAATGAATTGATGACTGTCTCGGCTATTGCCAACTATGTAAGCTTCAATGTAGTGGATTTATCCCAAAAATACTGGCTGTTTTTTATATTCCGTTATTTTTTAATCATCGCTGTCCCGCTGATCCTTTATGCTTCTTGGAAATATAGCTCCTCCGAGGTCAATTACCGCAAGCAGGAAAACTTGATTACCAAGAGTATTAATGTCGCCCATCTTGGAGCAAGGGTTTTCAGCCATGCCTTAAAAAACCAAATCATTTCCATCCAGGGAGAAGCCGAATACTTGCAAAGTAAACTGCAAGGGCAAGGAGATTTGCTGGAGAGCATCCGAACGATTCAGGGCGCCTGTGATGAGACCCTGCAACGTTTAAACGAATTATATGACCGTTTTCGGATCATTGATCTGGAGTTGCGTCCGGCCGAATTAGTCATTCCTGTCAATGAAGCGCTGCAGGGTTTGGCCAGAACCATTCCAACCAATATCCAATTGCAGTATGAGTATCCTCCGGAAAATCCTGCAGTATATCTGGATAGCAAACATCTTAAAGAAGCCATCGTGGTGATTTTGAACAATGCTCTGGAAGCCATTGGCGGAAAGGAAGGGCATATTACCGTAGTCATAAGAAACATCGACAATTGGAGTATCATTGAAATTTCAGACACCGGGGCCGGAATATCCAAAGAACAGCAAAAACATATTTTTGAACCGTTTTACACCACCAAATCTTCGTCTAAAAATTGGGGAATCGGTTTATCCTATGTCCATAAGATTGTAACGGCTCACAACGGCAAGATTTTCGTAGACAGTCAGCCGGGACAGGGCAGTACTTTTAAACTTATTTTTCCATCGATCCGTTCTTAACCAACCGAGAGGATGATAAAATTTCACCCTCAAGGTGTACATTGGCCGATTTCATAAAACAAAAAACATTGGAGTTGTTTACCTTGGCGGATCCAATCATCAAAATATTAATTGCCGATGATATTGAGGCAATCCACAAAAGAATCGGCCGCATTATCGCTAGCGATCCCCAGTTTCAAATCGTCGGGAATGCCAAAACCGGTTATGAAACTACGATTTTAGCCTCAGTTCACCAACCGGACGTCATTTTAATGGATATTGAAATGGAAAATCGGATGGCCGGTATTACGGCCACTCGCGAGATCTTAAAACAGTTTCCCAAGATCAAAATTATCATCTTAACTGTCTATGAAGAGGACGAACTGGTATTTGCGGCATTTCAAGCCGGCGTTATTGATTACATTATTAAAAACGCCAGTCCAACTGAAATCCTAACTGCGATTCGGGATGCTTATTACGACCGTTCCCCAATCCGCCCGGCAATTGCCCAAAAAATTCGCACTGAATTTAAGCGAGTGAAGTCAGCTGAAGAAGGTATTTTATTCTATCTCAATATCATAACCCAACTTACCGCCACCGAACTAGATGTTTTAAATTTGTTCGTACAAGGAAAAGGGCGGATGGAAATCTGTGACATTCGCAACGTGGAACTGAACACGGTCAAAAGCCAAATTCACAGCATTCTCAGGAAGTTTGACAAACATAACATCGAAGAAGTGGTCAACATTCTCAAGGAGTACCAAATTTTCGAGGTATTGCGAAGCAGTGGCAAATACTAACGATCTAGTATTCCTGAAAGTGCGCTTTATTTCGATATTAAAATAACTCCCAATCCTAACATCAACCAATCAATCACACGGGTCAGTATTTTTTTATCAAGCCTTGCAAAAATTTTAAGCCCCAGTATGCTTCCGATAATGGTTGCGAAAAAGGATAGTATCACATAGGGGATGATTTCCGCAGTAAGATTTCCGCAGATGCCATGGCTTATCAAGACAATAACCCCGGAGACGATAAAAATAAACTCCAGGCTGGCCTTGTAGGAAAGACTATCTTCAATGGTATGGGCCAGATAAAACACCAGGGGCGGGCCTCCCATATTAAATAAGCCATTGAATATCCCGCTGGTTATTCCGGCTAACAATTGATTTTTAATATTCGTCTTCATGGGGACTGTTTTTCCAACGGTTGTCAAGAAAAAAACGGCCATCAGAATAATACTGGCGCCCAAAATTTTTTGGAGCGCTTTTTCATCGCAAATACCAAGAATAAATACACCTATCGGTATAAAAAGCAATCCTGCAGCCAAAGGCGGCCAAATTGCCTGGTAGTTAATTTTCCCCCGGAGCTTGCAACAAACAGTAAAACTGATAAATAACGAACTAATCGCAACCAGCACTGAAGTTGTTTTTAACGGGAGGATTAACGACAACACCGACATGACAAATATTCCGTACCCAAAGCTTAAAGAACCTTGGATCAGACTTCCCGCAAAACATATTATAAATATTAATCCATATCTTTCCATGAATGAATCTTAATCCTCCGCTCCAAATCCGCCCGGTTCCGATGAATCGTTACCGATTGTAAACATTCCTATGAAAAAAGGAAGTCGGAAGGCTTCCTTTTTTCAAACTTTACTTTTTGCGCGAAAATATTTTGGAACCCTCATCTTCTTGAAACGCCACTATAACCAAATTTCATGGATTACATCCCATACAATAACTCCAATTGCCAAAACGAGGATCCATGCAAAATATTTGCGAATCTTCCTGCCACCGAAAAGCCGGGATGCATGAACTCCCAGTTGAACCCCTGCCAAAGACCCGGTAAGTAAAAAAGCGACCAGTAAAAGTTCCACATGCCCTTGCAGCGCATGACGAAAGGCTCCATAACCGGTGGAAAACAACAATTGAAAAGCTCCGGTTCCAACGGCCACGGCAGTTGGCATACCAAGGACATACACCATCAAAGGGAAATTGATAAATCCTCCCCCTACACCCAAAAAACCGGTCAAAATTCCTACAAAAAAACTGATTCCGAGCGGAACCCAAATACTCATTGATGAAATCCCGGAATGGGGGAACTCCAATTGCGGAAGAATACGGCAAGCCTGCAAACGTTTCGACAAGGAGGAGACCGCCACTTCTTCTTCCGATGAGTTGGAGGTTTCTTTCCATATAAGAATCGCTACCCCCACCATTAATATTAGAAATATCCCGTTCAACACCAAATCTAATATAGGCATAGAATGAGAATTGATAACCACCTGTCCGCCATTATTAAGCATTTTTAAAAGCCGGACTCCAACCTCGGTGCCTCCCAAAGAACCCACAGCCATAACCATGCCCATGATTAAATCAACATTTTTATATTTCCAATGTCTCCAGGCCGAAAAAGTGCCGTTGATAAAAATCTGCAGCAAATCACTTCCCACTGCTATGGGATAAGGAATGCCAAAAACGATTTTAAGCAACGGCGTTAGGAGAAATCCTCCCCCAACACCAAACATACCGGTTAGAAAGCCGATGAATGCGCCAAGCAAAACCAACCCCGGCCAATAAATATTCATGTCGGCCATTGATAAATGAATTTGCCACATTGAAGATTACTCCTTTACTAATCATGAAAACCACAGTTTGCAAAACCGTTCGTTCCGTCATAGGGCTCATTTTTCATGCAAAGGTGAACGGAAGCCAGTTTATAAGTTCGCGGCAAAGCCAGGATATTCGGGTTTTCACCGACATACTTTTTCTTGGCATCCTCCAGCGCTTCCTCAAAGGTGGCTCTGGTTTTAAGGCCCATTCCCCTTGCCAGGCCAGGGTCCTGTGCGCCGATGATATAAATGGCGGCCGTGTTCTGTTCGGCGATATGGCCGCAACTAATCATGGAAAATCCATGGAACGGATGGAAGGCATTGCCGTAACGGTACTGGCGGATATATTCCTCATGGGTTGCAAAATACTCGCCGTAACGGTCCAGATCCGGCAAAATGTTCATATAGTCCTTTTGGAACATATCATACATTTCCGGAAGATAGGGCCAAAGCTCCTCGTGAAAATAGCCGTTGCAGATGGAGGAACACAAAATCACACAATTATCGCTTAATACCCGTTTAAAGCGGATAATCTGCGCAGAAAGCGCTTGCATCATCATAATCGGGTTGGTACCCATTCCGTTGCCGTAATGGAAAAACTGGGGCATTCCAAATACTACAACATCGTACTTCTTCTCCGCCCAATGGACATAGGTGCGTTTGTCTGCCGCAATCCAGGATTTTGGCTGCATTTCTTTAGCATATCCGCTGTTGATCTCGATCTGGCGTGAATAGGTATCCAGAACCGCATCACAACAGAAAAACTTCTTACTCATGCATTTTTCCATGTGCTGCCCAATTTCATCAAACTTGGTACGCATCATGGAATGGCCGCTGACCGGTGTAAAATCCTTTCTGTGCATGACCTGCGGCACGTGGTGTGAGGCGATGCTTCTCCAATGAGTGATCCCGGTCGCGCAGTGCTTGTAGCCGCCGGAATATCCTCCATAAGGATTACCCTGGGTATGTCCGATTAATATCGCAACATCGGAATCATAGACATATTTGTTCATCAAAACAGGGTCGCCGCTCTCCGTTGTTCCCAAATCCACCAGATGATCGTAATCCTCGCTGTCGTGGTTGATAATTTGATGGGAATACCAGAACTCATGGAACAGCTCCGGGCCAAGCACGTTAAAAATCTCTTCCTTGGTATTCTTGCGGTGCAGACCATTGGAGCAGATCAAAAGGATGTCCTTTTTCTCAACACCGGCTTTATAGAGTTCCTCAAGGATGATCGGGATTGAAATTTTCCGGTGGGCAGTCGGCTGTTCGCCGCCCTTTACTCGGTCCGGAAAAATAATCGTAACTTTTGAGCCTTTCTTCGCCAACTTCGCAAGGGGTTCCATACCAATCGGGTGCAGAATCGACTCTCTGGTCGCCTCAACCAGTTTTTCCTGGGGAATACAGGGAGGATCGGGAACCGTCTCTCCCGGGATAAAAATATCCGTGTTATCGGGGAGATTGGCTTCCATTAATCCTTGTCCATATTCAAACGCTAATTTCTTCATAAAATAACCCCCTTTTTTATTCCACCATTGGTATTACGCTGCCAATGGCATTCTGACCAGTTTAAGAAAAACCATCGACCACTCCCTAGTTTTCCCGGTAAGCTTTATCGATGATCGCTTTGAGTTCCGCGGGGGAAAAACCGATTTCTCCAGTAAACCGGGTTAATGCAACCAGGCCTCCATCGATACTCGGGATTCCGGCAATCATGGCCGCATTTTCTTCCTTTAACCCGCCGCCATAAACCACCGCAGGTGTGAAACCATATAATTCCTGGACCGCTTGTTTGATGAAAGCGGAGACGAAACCGATATAATCCGCTCCAGGTGGAGTTTTACCGGGGCCAATAGCCCAGATGGGTTCATACCCGATAACGATTTGACGACCGGGAATGAATTCGGCCACCCCTTTTAAGTTAGCTTCCAATTGAGCCCGCAATACCGCTTCGATACGGGGTTTCTGAACGGAGAAATCCCCCTCTCCTTTCTCCGCAGCCGTCTCCCCGACACAGATCAAAGTATTGAGGCCGGCCTGCAATGCGCTGATAACTTCGGCATGGATTAGCGAATCCACCGCCATTTTAGCCTGGTTTTGCCGGGCTAAATCCGTCAGGCTTTCCGGATCATATTGGGCAATTACCCCCAATTTATCTTTTCTCTCTTCCGAGTGGCCGATCATCGCCCACTCGCATCCCAAAAGCCGCATGGGAGTCGCGGGACGGTTGGAGGTGAATGCGCCGAAATTACTTCCCGGCTTAATATCTTCCCGGTAAACTCCCTGACAGCCAAGACTTATGGCGCGGGTGTTCCCGGCCGTATAATGCCAAACTTGATCCAAAGCGTTAGCCAGCAACGACTCCGGTAAGAGGAACGTAAGATGAATTTCCTGAAGCGTTCCCAATCCCAAGGCAATCGTTTCATCCATCACCGTCTCGATCCAGCGCCGCGAATCATTCATGGGACATACTCCTCCCATTTTTCTCGGAACCTCAAAGCGTTTTAAATTCACAAAAATATGATGCATGCCATCACGTCCTTCCATTCAACTTTTTAAAAATTTCTTCATCCAATCACTCAAATTTTAATGGAGTAGCAGCATAGTCATGCTTTTAAGACTTCATCCCGGATTTTTAGCGGAATTCCGCATACTCCGGCAGCGGGTCTCCTATCAAAGGCCGGCAATAGTCGACGAAACTAGCGTCAATATCGTTCCCGCGGGAGTTAATAAAGATATCCGGCACTTTTTTCTCATTCAACATCACTTCACCAATAGGGATTAACACCGTCTCGCAATGATAAGGCTGATTGCCGACTCGTTTGTATCCCACCATTGCGCCGGTCTTTCCGGCTAATAAGGATTGAACTGCAAACTCACCGACCCGGATCGCTTCCTCCCGGTCAACGCTGGATTGGAGTGTAGCCGAGGCCCGTCCTAAAAGGCCCGGTTTCTCACTGCGAGCCTTAATCCCCAATTCTTTCAATATCAGCATGGCCAAATGGGTGCCGACATCGCCGAAATAAACATCTCTTCCTTTAGTAAGCAGCGGCGGCACCACTGACTTATGATCCTGATCCACCAATCCTTCGCTGGCAACAATCACTACTCCGCCCAGCTTTTGATGAAGCCGGCTGACATCTTCCAAAAACTCCGCCACCCGAAACGGCCGCTCCGGAAGATAAACCAAATGCGGCGCATCACCCGGTTTTTTTCGGGCTAAAACGCTGGATGCCGCTATCCAACCGGCATTCCGTCCCATGGCTTCAATAATGGATACATGAATCGGCAGCGACTTAACATCCAAGGCTGCTTCCGCCACTGAAACCGCCATGTACCGGGCGGCGCTCCCAAAACCCGGGCAATGATCGGTAACGGCAATATCGTTATCAATGGTCTTGGGAATGCCCAAAACCTGAATCCCGTAAGAGGTTGCCAGATCCTGAATCCGGCCGCAGGCGTCCATGGAACCGTTACCACCGTTGAACAACAAATACTTGATATTGTGTTTTCTTAGCTGCGCCACGATGGCTTCATAATCGTCGCTCCGTAACTTACTCCGGGAAGTTCCGATTGCCGATCCCGGTGTGAACGGGAGCCGTTCAATCAGCGTCTGAGGTTGAGTTTTGAAATCAATGAATTTCTCCTCCAGCACCCCGTCAACCCCGCCGGCTGCGCCCAAAACCGTTTCGATCTCTTGATGACGGAAGGCTTCCTTAATCACTCCATACAGTGAAGCGTTGATCACTGCCGTTGGTCCACCGCCATGGACCACTAAAATCTTTTCTTTCATCGTCATACTCCTTTCTGTTTGTCCCTTATCGTTTGCCCCAAACCTTTGGATTGGAGAATAAAAAAAATTACCTCTCATTTACCGGAGCGCAACTCTCCCGAACCACCAATTCAAAGGGAATATCCAGTCTCACGGGAATTTCATGGCCCCCTTCAATTCGGTCGATCAATATTTTTACTGCGAATTTCCCCAATTCTTCCTTGGGAACCCGGATGGTGGTCAAAGCCGGGCTCACATAAGCAGACATTTCAATATCATCGATACCGACGAAAGACACATCGGCGGGAACTTTCAACCCCGCTTCATGAACCGCTTTCATCGCACCGATGGCCACCGTGTCGTTGGCGCAAAAAAACGCCGTGGGCAAGGGCCCTTCTGCAATTAATTCTCTCATCCGTTGATAACTAGATTCGGAAGTTAGCTCTATCGACTTGAAACAAGAGGTTGAAACTTCCAAGTTCCTCTCCGCCATGGCCTGGCGGAAACCGGTAAAGCGGTGCTCATTAATTACTTCAACATCCTCAGGTACCGGCCCCAGGTATCCGATGCGCCGGTGTCCAAGGGAAATCAAATACTCTACAGCACAAACCGAAGCACAATATGCATCGCAAATCACTTCATCGAATCCGCCGTTGACGCAATTAAGTCCGGCATATACCAGATTGCCGAAATTGGCCTTCAGCAAATCCAAAAAATTCCGGTCGAACCGTCCCAGGACGACTGCGCCGTCCACCTTGTTGGCGGTGATGTTGTTGTATAAAGCCGCCTGAGTCATGTCGGAGGATGAAAAGGAATATCCTAAAACATAATTGTTTTTGGCGGCTTCCAGTTGAACCCCGCGGGCTATAAAGGAAAAGAAAGGATCATTAAAGGTATCTTTGGTGGATGTAAAAATACAACCAATGGCTTTGGTTTTCTGCAACTGTTCTGTAGAAGACAGGTTTTTCACCAAAGTCCGGGCATTTTGGTTGGGTACATACCCAAGCTCCCGCACAATCTTCCATACCTTCTCCTGGGTTTCCTGACTAGCCGGTTTGGATAAATCGCTGTTAATGATCCGGGAGACTGTGGATATCGAAACCTTGGCCTTTACGGCAATATCTTTTAGGGTAGCGGGCATAATGACAGCTCCTGATTTACGGATAAAATATACTGGTTTTCTATGAAGTGTGGATGTTTTTTTACTTTGTTTCATGGATCATTCGCTATGGAAAGTCCAATTCCTGCTCAACCCAAACGTTTGGAACAAAATTTTGTCGATTGCCCCAAACCAATAATAAACCGGAGAATGCCGGACTATATATATTGCATTAAATTTTTTTAGAAAAAGTCGGGCCTAAAAAAAGTACGGAGACAGGATTTACCTGATTCACAGGATTTACAGGATTAAGACCTGGTAAAAATGGGCTGCAAAAACAGATAATTCATAGAGTTTTAAAAAAATCCTGTAAATCTATAAAATCATGTTAATCCTGTTTAAGTTCTTTTCTCTTGGGTTGCGTTCATTGGTCTTTTTACGATACGCTCTACTAGCTTGCCAACCGGCCATCCTTTCCGGCTTTTTTCTTAAAAGTTAAAACGAAACCCCCGGGGGATGGCAAAGTATAACCACCATAGGAACTATGCCCCGGTTTTCCCAGGTTATCTCCTCCACAGCGGCTGGTAAAAAAATTTCACAGGCTTGTTCCACCGGCATGTTCCCCTGCTTCCACTTCATAGACCCAGAACCGGAAAGAATGAGGGCAATCGCAAAGTCTCCCCTTCCGGAGGTGGTATAATGGCCTTGGATCTCCAGCCGTTCCATAGAAAAGTAGGCGCACCGTTCCGGCGGAATTACCGAAAATTGCTTACCGCCGGACTCTTCATGGATTAAATGAGCCTTCAGATACCATTTTTCTAAAATTTCTTCCCGCCGGTATCCCTGATAATGAAAACAATCGAACATTTTTTGAAAGCCAAGGCCTTGATGAATTTGCTGATCCGTCATGGGCAAGCCCGCCGGCGATTTACGTTCGGTGCGAATCGTATAATCCGTCGGCTCCTGGGCCTCGATAAAGAAAACACCGGCGCCGGCCGCATGGGGGATCCCGCCTTCCACCAAAAAAACATCCCCGGGACTGACTTCAAAACGGTGTAAGGCCTCGATCATTCCTTGAATATTTTGGGTCTCAAAAAGATCCTGCCATTTTTCCCGGGTGATTCCCGGTTTAAAACCAAACAAGACATAGGGCTTTTCCCCTACGATCTTTCTACCGCCGATAATATACCAGGCTTCGGTTTTACCGAATTCCGATCCAAACCCTTCCCGGGCAAAATCCCGGTCCGGGTGGGCTTGAATGATCAAACGGCTGCATGAATCGAGCACCTTCACAAGCAAGGCTGTGGAAGTCCCGAATTTGGCCACATGCCTTTCTCCCAATAAGCCTTGAGGGTCCTCTTCAATCAAGTCTTTCAGGTAAACCGGCGCAGTGGATACCGGGTGATCAGGGGACGCAACTTGGCTTAATCCCTCAAAAGGAAGGGGATTTGGATTTCGCGCCAGGACAGTCGAAGCGGCCCACTCTTCGGAGTAATGCCCGTCTTCTCCCTCCGGTTGGCCTTGCCATTCATCAAGCAGCTTACCGCCGATCGCCGGCCGGTAAACCCGGTTCGGCATTATTTTCAATGGTTGATGGTAAAAATCTCGATTCATACTCATTTTTATCCTCGTTCCGGAAATTACTTTGAAAACGGCGAAGTTGCGATTAAGGTTTGCCTAAAATCTCAAACATCTTGGTTTTGTATGCTTCCACACCGGGCTGATCAAAGGGATCCACCCCGAGCAAGCTCCCGGAGATGAAACAGGCATATTCAAAGAAATAAAACAGTTGCCCCAAATAATATTCATTCAGACCGGGAAGATTGATGACCATGGAAGGAACACCCCCGTCATGGTGGGCTTCCAGCGTGGCTTGATATGCCGCCTCATTTAACGCCGCAAATTCTTTCCCTTCCAAATAATCGAAACCATCCCGATCTCTTTGAGCTTCCGGAATTACCAAAGACTCTTGAGGTTCCTCGATCGTTAGGAAACTTTCCAACAAAAACCGTTTCCCTTGTTGAATATATTGCCCCAGGGAATGAAGATCTTCGGAATAAGAACAAGTAGTGGGATAAATTCCGGTAAGGTTTTTGCCCTCGCTTTCTCCAAAAAGTTGAATCCACCATTTGGCGAAATATTCCAAGCGGGGCTCAAAGTGAGACAGGATTTCCACCCCATAACCTTTTTTCAGCAATAGATTCCGGATCACAGCGTATAATACCGCCGGGTTTTCTTGACACTGGACCGACTTCAGCAACAGCTCCATGTCCCTGGCCCCGGCAAGCATTTGCCGGATATCCAGCCCGGCAACAGCCATCGGCAATAATCCTACCGCCGTTAATACCGAGAACCTGCCGCCCACATCGAGCGGGAACGGGAAAAGGCTATATCCTTTAGCTAGTCCTAATTTTTCCAGGGAACTGCCGTTTAGGGAGCCGGTGGCGCAAATCCGAGTTGCAGCCTCTTTCTCCCCATAAGTGTCTTCCATGAATTTCCGGATCATCCGGAAAACGATTCCCGGCTCAAGGGTAGCGAAGTTCTTAGCGATCACATCGACATAAACCGATTTCCCTTCCGCTTGTTTCAAAACGGACTTTAGATAATCCACAGCCAGGTTATTTCCGGCGTAGATAATTTGCGGTTTATCCGGAACAGCTGAATATTCAGGGCGCATCGCCTTGATAGCGGCGCGCGCTCCTTGATTGGAGCCGCCAATCCCGATTAAAATAAAAATATCTCCATTTTCCCGGATCTGGCGCGCCTTGGTTTCGATTTTTCCAAGCAAAGTCTCATCCATTAACGAAGCGACATCAAACCAGCCTAAAACATCAGCCGAAGCCTGTTGACCTTGATTGATTTTTTGAAACAACTCATTATTCTCAGTAACGCTTGCCTGAATTTCTTTCTCTCCCACATAAGAAAGGACATTTTTAAAATCCAAGCGGATGTTTTTCCCGTTCATGTAAAATCATTCCTTTCGATTGATTACCGAACTCTTTTATATTCCGGCTTTTCGATAACGTTCCGCCATTTGCTCCAAGCTAAGCGGTTCGACTTTGGAGGCAAAGCCCACCGAACCAAACTGGACGATCAAAGTCCCTACAACTTCGCGGACACCCCGCTTAATACAATCGGCGAGGGCTAAAATATCCCCGTCTGAAATCGGTACGTCGACAATCATCTGTTCCATGATGGGCGTTAAATATACCCTGGGATCGAATTGCTCCGCTTTTTCCTCCATTAATTCCCAAACCTTACCAACGGAAGAACTCTTTTGCTTGGAAGGATTGTTGATAAAATACTCGCGGATATTGCGGGTAACCGCTAGCCGGATATCGGTATCCACATTGATCTTACCGATCCCGTAGGGAATTACCGACTTAAGTTCATCTAAGGGAATCCCGTTGGCATTTGCGATTTTGCCCCCCAAAGCATTGATTTCTTCAACGATATAACGGGGAACCGTCGAGGAACCGTGGGATACCAACACTCCGAAAATCCCTTCATGCCGCAAATTTTCCATGGCGGCGATGGCGATCTCTTTACGAAGTTTGACCCCTTCACCTTTCACCGCGCCGTGTTTGGTCCCATAAGAAATGGCCAAACAATCGACTTTGGTTTTCTGGAAAAATTCACAAACCTTCATGGGATTGGTATAAGTCGATTGTTCGGAAAACACATCATCTTCCACCCCGGCCAGCACACCCAATTCCCCTTCAACACTTACCCCTAAAGCATGGGCATATTTAACGACTTCCCGGGTTAATTCCACATTTTGCTCAAAACTCAGCGAAGAGCCGTCGATCATCACCGAAGTATAACCGCCTTCGATCGCCGCTTTGACCGAATCAAAATCTTTCCCGTGGTCTAAGTGCATTACAATGGGAATGGGAGAATTTCCGCCATATTTTTTCACCGCATCGGCAATCCGTTTGGCGCCGATTTTTTTGTCCGCCACTGTTCCATTCATAAAATCGGCCCGCCCACCCATAAAGGCATTGGCTAAATCAGCCCCTTGAAGAATGGCGGCGGAGCGGAACATTTCGTGGACCTCGATTACCGCCTGCGCTTGAGCTACGGCATTGACATTAAATCCTCCTTGAGCAAAACGGTATTGATTGGTTGCTTCCAGCAACGGTCGTAATGGTACTAACATGGATGACTCATCCTTTCTTTAACCCGCGCACATGCGCTTTTTTTTATTAATCATTAAAAAACGATTTAAATATCAAAGTGGCTGCCCCCGCTTCATAAAGGTTATCCCGGACCTGGCGTTTTTTGATAATCACATCTCTAGCCAGTAGCGGAAAGATTTTTTCCAAGGTCAGTGTCCTCACCTTTTCAAAAAACGGGGGATAAGCATCAAACAAAGCTCCCGATAACACGATTAACTCCGGATTGAAGGTTCCTACTTGATTGGCCAGGCCGACGCTTAAATAAGCGGCGGCTTCCTCCAGCATTTGTATACACAATGAGTCTCCAGCTTCGGCACAGCGGCAGATTAATTCGTAGTCGACTTTATCCGGCTGATGACCATCTCTTTCAAGCAACAAGGATTTGGCGCCCTTTTGCAAAGCCTCCCGGGTATTTCTTTCAAGGGCTTCGGTGGAACTATAGGTTTCAATGCATCCACTGCGCCCGCAATGACAAGACCGGCCATCGGCATTGACAATCATATGCCCCAGTCCGGTGGTGAAGCAGTTTTTTCCCCGCAACACTTTTCCTTCGATAATGATTCCATTGCCCACGCCCTCGCTGCAAATCACATAAATCAGATTCTGGCATCCCACGCCAAACCCGTACCAGTATTCTCCCAAAGCCCGGGTATTGGCATTATTGTCAATCGCTATTTCCCAGCCGGTCTTTTCCCATAAGTAATCTTTCAAGTGGATGTCCACCAACTGATGGGCAATGGCAAAATCGAGAATAATCCCCCGGTTATAATCGACAATCCCGGGCGCTCCGATCCCCACACCGAGAATCTTCTGTTGATCGAGTTTTTTCCCCTGAACCAACTCCAGGATACTTTGGGCTATGGTTTGTTTGAAAATTTCCGGATCCCCGATTCCTTTGATGGATACACTTTTTTTGGCGATCACTTCCATGGTGAAGTTAACCAGCGAAACCAGCAAATGATTCCGGGAAATATTAACTCCTATGCAATATCGGGCCTCCGGATTCAGTTCGATTTGAACCGGTTTCCTCCCCAGTTGGGATACACCGCTGCCGGTTTCCCGGATAAATCCTTGAGCAAGCAGATCTTCAACCACCCGGCCCACTGTCGGTTTAGATATTGTAGTCTTTTCACAGAGCTCCGTCCGGGACAAGGGACCGCAACGCCGGATTTGGTTTAAAATTTCACTGCGATGCCCGATACGAATTTTAGAGATCCCTTCGAACTTCTCCATAGCCATTTCCTTATAACGTTTTAGGCAACTTATATCCTTTTAACTTGAATCCGGCAAGTAACTTCAAAAAACTCAGTCACATTTAAACTTGCCGGATTCAAACAATGAACCCGATCCGGCCAATTTTTCTGCGCCATCGCAGAAAAATTGTCACTTACTTGCCGGATCGAGGTTTAAGTCAGCCCCACAAGTCATTGTAATTAATTTCAAATTGAAATTAATTTACCTTCAGCATATCACGTTTGTTAGTTAATTTCAAGCTGAAATTAACTTCTTGGACAAAGGATCACTGTTTCCTAAAACATCTGGTATAATGAATATAAAACGATGAGGCGCAAGCCGCGACGATAAAGGATGGGGATCGATGGTAATCCTACTTGCCATTATCATGGTTGGGGCAATTATTTTATTCATTTCCAGAGCCCGGAATCCGGCAGCTTATTGGATGTCCCTGATTTTATTGGGTTGGGGCTTCAGCATGTCCGGCCTGATTTTATTTATTTCGAAATACGGCGGCTTTTATTACAAGGTTAATTTAATTCTTTTTTTGACCGATTCGATACGGCGTTTTTTATTGGAGCTTCCGGTTTCCATCGACCTGATCAGCCGAATGATCAGCGCCGGGAGATCTCTTTTTGTATTCAGCCTGGTGGGTTTGGCCCTGACCCTGAAATTCAAGAAAAAAAACCGTTCCCTATGGAACTGGCATATTCTCAACGCGGTTTTCCCGGTTCTGAACATTCTGGTCTACGATCCCTATATTTACAAAAACTTCTTTGGCTTTATGGAAAGGAAATATATTTACCTGATAAGTCTGGGGACCCGGACCTGGTTTATCGTTTCGGTATTGATAGCCTTTTATCTGATGGTAAAAGGATACCGCCAAATCTCCATACCCCTGGTGAAAAAGAAATTAAAAAGTTTTTACCCCGGTATGGTCGTGCTGACCTTATTTTACTGTTATCTGGGTTTTATGGGACCCCTACAGGTAACCGATGTCCGCACTTATTATTATCTGTATTCCGACTTCAGCAACTACAACCCGCCGCTTTCCTTATGGGAATGGTATATCGGCGTCATTTTTACCGGTCTGACCTCTTTGATTAGCATTTTCTCAATCTGGAAATATACCGAAGTTGAAAGTCAACTTGGAAAAGCCGACTTACAACTGGAACGGAAATTCAAAATCGCCAATACCGGCGCCAGAGTTTTCACCCACGCGATTAAAAATCAATTAATCATGAGTAAATTGTTGATTGAAAAGACCAATCAATTATTAACAAATGAGGATTTATCTTCCCAGGCGACAGCGGACCAAATCCGGCAAAATATCGATAATATCTCGGAGATTGTCAATTATACCCTGAACCGGCTGGACCAATTATACAAACCCTTCAAAAGTTTGATTCTCAAATTCGAGCCAGCCCCGGTCGAGACACTTCTCCAACAAACCATGGATAAATTTAAAACCGTACCCTCCAATATTTCGTTGGAATACAACTTTAAAGAAACCAACTGGTCGATCTTGGCAGACACCAATCACCTGTCGGAAGCGTTATCCAATATTATCATTAATGCTTTTGAGGCCATCGGCGACCAACCCGGCGGAACTGTCCGGATCGATTGCAATACGGAAGAAAATTGGAGCATCATCAAAATCCGTGATAATGGCTGTGGTATTTCTAAAAGCCAAATGAACAACATTTTCGACCCTTTCTACACCAACAAAAACACCAACAAAAACTGGGGTGTCGGCCTCTCTTATGCCAAACAGGTGATCAAGGAGCATTTCGGCTATGTTTATGTCGATAGCGAAGTCGGTTTGGGCGCCGTTTTTAAAATTTTGTTGCCTGTATACCGAGTTGATGATAACGATTGAAAGCAAACGAAGGAGAAAATTTCATGTATAGTCCGATTCGAATCGTGGTCGCAGAAGACCTTCCCATTTTGCGCCGGCACTTTTGCGAGTTAATCGAAAACGAACCCGATTTTCTTTTAGTGGGGCAGGCTTCCAATGGAAAAGATGCGGTTGCTTTGGTGGATCAGCTCGGCGCTGATGTGGTTCTGATGGATATTGAGATGGAAATCAGAAATGATGGCATCCTTGCGGCCAAAGAGATTCTCTCACGCCACCCGCAAATCCGGATCGTCTTCCTAACCATTCACGAGGATGATCAGACTGTTTTCGAAGCTTTTGATAGCGGCGCCGTCGATTACATTCTCAAATCCTTACCCAGCGAGGAAATTATCTCCGGCATCTGGGCGGCTTTCAGTGGAAAATCCCCCATCCGTCCCGAAGTAGCCGCAAAAATCCGCAACGAATTTACCCGGATTCGTAAAAATGAAAATCAAATCATTCAAGTGATGAACCGGGTGGGGCAATTAACCCATTCGGAGCGGGAAATTCTCCGCCTTCTCATGGAGGGTTCCAAGATATCGGCCATCGCCAGGCAACGTTGTGTGGAGGAAGCCACCATCAAATCCCAAATTAATATCATCCTGAAAAAGTTTGACAAGAAAAGAACCAAAGAAATCATTAAAATGATTGATGAATTAAAGATTGGCTATATATTCTCCAATTAACGATCTTCATGGGTAGCCGATTCACCGGTATGAAAAACCCCCACCGTATCCTTTAAACTGTCCGCAATGACTTTCAGGTTTTCCGCCATCCCTGTAACCTGCTCAATCACGGCGCTTTGTTCCTGAGCCGCGGCAGAAGTTTCTTCGGTGCTGGCGTAAAATTCCTCACTATTGGCCGCTAATGAATGAATGGAACCATTGACTTCTTCATTTTTGCGCTCCATGATTCGGGCCGAATCGGCCACTTCATGAATTTGGGCCAGAATATCGTGGAGTTGATGGAAAATCCCCTCAAACTTTGTTTTGGCTTCCTGCGTTAATTTCAATCCGGATTCAACTTTGACCATTCCTTTTTGAATTGCCTCGCTGGCATCGACGGTTCGTTTGCCCATGGTGTTAATGGCTCCGGTAACCATTAAAGCCGCTTGTTTTGATTGTTCGGCCAGTTTTCCGGTTTCTTCGGCCACCACACTAAATCCTTTCCCGTATTCTCCCGCTCTGGCCGCCTCGATGGCAGCATTGAGGGCTAATAAAGATGTCTGTTCCGCAATATTGCTAATCACTGAGGTCATCTTTTGGATCTCATCCGAGGAAAGCCGCAGATCCTTCATGACCTTGGCAATTTCTTCGGTGGAATTGTAAACCTCCTTGATCTCCAAGGCTATCCGGGCCGTTATTTCCTGCCCCAGTTGAGTGGAATCGGAAATATTTCGGGAAGTGCCGGCCATCTTTTCAGTTTCAGCGGAAACTTTTCGTACCAGTTCATCCAATTGAACGACATTTTGGGCAATGTCATTGACCTGGTTTACCTGCTCGGAGAAGGTCTTCGACAATTCCATCATCGCCAGACTCATTTCGGAAGAAGTCTTCCGGGAATCATCGGAAGCCGTGGCCAATTCGCTCCCTGCCTTGAGGATAAACGCCGCTTGTTGATGGACTTTTTCAATTAAACCCCGCAGTCCCGCAATGGCGTTGTTGAGACCCGTTACCATTTCGTTCACTTCCAAACACCCTTGGGCCCGGATATTTTGCACCAAATCGCCGTCTTTCAATCTATGGGCGGCCTTTACCATGATATTGAGGGGATAAGCGATCGCGGCCGCAACAGCCAGCCCGATTCCAATCGAGAGTCCCAAGCCAAGCAGCAAGATTACCAGAGTGCTTATTTCCGAGCGATGAATTTCCTGGCGGCCGGAACTCATTTTCTCAAAAGCGGCGTTGCGGATGGTGTCTTCAAAATCGCCCAGATTCATGGTAATCCGGGTCAGATGGTCATCCAGCTCCTCAAAACGGCTCCGATCTGGGGGCTGATTTAAAATTTCCTGCGCGGCCTGGAGTTCTTTCAGGATCAACTCGGTCTTGAGGGCATTAATTTTCTTTAGCCGGATTACCATTTGTTTGGTGTCCTCGATACCGGAGTAAGCGGTAAACCCTTTTAAACCGGTCAACTCTTGATAGTAGCGGTTGCGAATGCTTTCCAAGTCAACCTTTACACTATATAAGTTGATATAATCCTGGGAACCGTTACTAAATACCTCCTGGGTCCGGGAACCCAGAGAATTGATGGTCTTGAACCCAATAAAGCCTTGAAGGATCATAAAAAACGCCATCACCGAAATAATGATCAAAATTTGATAAAAGACCCTGATTTTTGTAAGAAACATCAGAGAAGTTGCGATTTTTCTAAAAATAGCTTTTATGGTTCCAAACATAAGATTCTCCTCTAGGTTCTTTATATTTCACAATCCGGCAAACAAAAAATAGCCCAGACAGCTTTGAGCAAGCCTGTCGAAATAGGCTTGCTCAGAACTAAAAATAGTCTATCGGGGTGTCCGTAAAAATTTTTTATTTCATGGCTTTGTTAAAGGGCGCCGGATCCACAAAATTTTTCGGATCCACGTATTGTTGAAGCTGCCCGTTTTTAACAAAAGCCTTGATCAGATTATCGTACATTTTATAAACCGACCCGTCTTGCAACATCCGGTTGAGATCTTTGGAAGAATAGAACTGCGTAATCGAAGCCATTTGCGCTAATTGTTCCTGCTGGACCTGAACCAATAATTTTCCGGTGAATTCAATGGAAGGATTGAGATTCTTCTTGCGGTAATCATTGGCTTTGATCCAACCTTTCAGAAAGCGGACCACCAGATCGGGATTTTTTTCCAGGAAATCCGGGCGTACCAAATAGCTGGCGGGCGAAGCTTTGTCCGGATAATCCTTATAACTGGCCAACACCATCACATTTTCTTTTTTCACCTGTTTTTCAATCTCGATGGTGTAAGGCGACCAAATTGACACCGCATCGACTTTACCCGCTACAAAAGCAGCCACCACTCCGGCCACATCCATATTGACGATGTTAACATCCGCCGGATTGATGTTATTCCGTTCTAAAGCCAATAATAACAACTGTTCTCCGGTAGTGCCCTTGGGTGTAGCCACCGTTTTCCCCTTTAAATCCTTGACGGATTTAACACCCGACTTCTTGGTAGCCAATACCGAATCACTAAAACTGATATTGTCAATGGTGAGAATTTTGGCTAACCCCTGAGCGGCTAAAAAGGTAGCGCCGGGTCCGATATATCCCAGATCCACATCACCGGCGGCCATGGCCTGCAGTTCCGGCGGGCCGCTTAAAAAACTAATCGCATTGACTTTAATCCCATATTCCTCGAAAAACTTTTTCTCTAAGCCGACTGCGATGATCGAAGCGCCGTTCATGTTGGGCTGGTAAGCAACATTAACCGTAACCAAATTTTGTTTGGCGATAACCACCCCGGTTAGCGCGGCTGCCAGCACCAACATCAAGGTGATACCCATTAAGAACCTGCCTCTTCTTACTTTTACGTTGAACATTTTTTCCCCTCCCTAATTTTTGTTTATACATCCCCTGTGGGGTTTGTACCATCTTGCAGACAAACTTTATTTCCTTACCGCCAAATACTCCTGATAAACGTTGTTCCAAAGATAGTTCTTGATTTCGTTGAATTGCGGAGTCAATTTGATGGACTGATTCCGCGGATAAGGGATGTCCACCTTGACTATCTCCTTAATTCTTCCCGGCCGGGCGCTCATCACCACAATCTTTTGGGAAAGAATGACGGCTTCCTCCACATCGTGGGTGATGAAGAAACAGGTTTTCTGCTCGTTTTGCCAGGTGTTCAGAAGATCCTCCTGAAGTTGAGCCCTGGTTTGCGCATCCAGCGCCCCAAAGGGTTCATCCATTAACAGGACTTCCGGTTTTACCGCATAAGCTCTAGCGATGGCAACCCGTTGTTTCATACCACCCGATAGTTCTTTGGGATAAGCATTCTGAAAATCCTTCAGTCCAACCAATTCCAAATATTTCAAGGCTGTTTGGAGGCGTTCTTCTTTTCCGATTTTTTGAAGCTTCAACCCGAATTCAACATTCTTGAGCACGGTTTTCCAGGGAAACAAGGCATATTGTTGAAAAACAACTCCCCGGTCCCGCCCCGGTCTGGTCACTATTTTGTCGTCAACTTTGACAACGCCTTCACTGGGCCCTTCCAGGCCGGCTACGATATTCAATAAGGTTGATTTGCCGCAACCACTTGGTCCGATGACGGATACAAATTCTTTTTCGCGAATCTCCAGTTTAACATTATCCAGGGCCTTGATTTCGCCATTTCTGCCTTTAAAAATCTTGCTTACATTTTCAATACTAATCTTGGGCTGTTGCTCATTTTTCATTTTATGACCTCCTGACATCCTGCCATCCGGTTAATTTTTTCTCCAAGAACAATAAAACTTTATCCAGGATAAAACCAATGATCCCGATGATTAAAATTCCTAAGATTACCAGATCCATCCGGAAATATAAACCCGCCTCCTGAATCATGTTGCCAAGACCCTTGGTGGCTCCGGTCATTTCCGCCGCTACTAATGTAGTCATCCCGGTGCTGATACCCAGACGGAGAGCAACCATAATATAAGGAGTTGACGCCGGAACCACCACATTAAAGAAAATGTTGCGATCGTTGGCTCCCAGCACTCTGGCCGCTTTGAGCATGGTCGTATCGATACTGCAGACTCCCTGAAAAATCGTTATCACCATGACCAAAAAAGTACAAATGAAAATGACCGTGATTTTAGCGCCCTCACCGATGCCTTGCGCCACAATGACCAGAGGTATCAAAGCAATCGGGGGAATCGTGCGGAAAAACTGAATCCAGGGCTCTACCAATCCCCGGATTAATTTATACCAGCCCATCAAAAAAGCGACCGGCACCGCAGCCAGGAAAGCCAGGGCAAACCCGGATAAAACCCTGAATAAACTGGCGGTGATATTCACATATAACCGACTGCTCGCCGCTTCCGCCATCAAGGTTTTGTATATTTTAAAGGGGCTAACCAGAATGACTCCCACCTCTTTAATCTGGGACAATAGGACCCACACTAAAAAGCCCAAACATAAAGATACTAAAACCATTATCCGGTGGTCAATCCGGTCCCAGAACGGTGTTTGAACTTGATTTTTGGGAACCGACTCCGTTTGGGTTAAAGTTGCAATCTTTGCCATCATTCTTCCTCCATCCATTATTGAAAAAAACCACTTTGTTAACAACATCTACATTATAACGTAACGTTTTCTAAAAATAAGTTGTATGTTTTATCCAACCCTCACAGGATATCTTGAGCGATCCGTTTCCTGTTGCGACAATCATCCGCTTCTTTTGTTCCTTCAGCTTTTGAACTGCCGGAATTTGGAGGGAATGCTAGAAATTATCAAAATAATTCTTCAGATTCAGTCTCTCAATGAGTTCAACCAATCGTTTGGTTCGTTTCATATTACACTTTTTTAAGATGATGTTGATCTGGGACTTGATCGTCGAAACTTCAACACAACGGATTTGAGCAATTTCGTAAATCTTCTTCTTATCAATCAACAGCCGGATGATTTCCCGTTCCGACTGGGAGAACATGGAGAGAAAACTGACAGCGTTGATAATATCCGATTCACGCTTGCGAATTCGGGTGAATTCCGAGCGGATTTTAACGGCGACCTCCGGCCGGATCGATGAACGGTTTTCATAAGCCAGCCGTATACTTTCAATAATTTCTGCGGGAGAAGCCGTTTTCAGCACGTAATCAATGGCGCCCGCTTCATAAGCGCCAAAAATGGTTTCGTTATCCTCATGCACGGTCAAAAATACCACCCGGAGATCCGGGTATAACCGGTGAACGGTTTCGGCCGTGCGAATGCCGTCGAATCGGTCTTCCATCTCTATATCCGTCAACAACAAATCGGCATCGACCCGCTCCAGGATTTTAAACACTTCTTCTCCCCTGCCGGCTTCACCGACGACTTCCATATCCTCATTCTCATTAATCATGCTCACAAAATATTCCCGCAAAATATCCGAATCTTCTGCCACCAAAACACGGATTCCCTTCATGCCCATCAATCCCTTTTCAGAATTTTCCCGCTGTGGCCGTCGATGACCGGGAGAATCATGCTAAAAACAGTTCCCTGGCGGGGTTGACTTCTTACCTGAATATAACCGTAATGCGACTTAATAATCTGTTTGGCATAGGATAAACCGATCCCCCAATTTTGGGTCGTAATCTTCCGGGTGTAAAAAGGATCAAATATCCGCTCCAGTTCATTCTGGGAAATACCCATGCCATTATCTCCGATTTCCAGGACACACCAACCCCCTTCCAAATGGGAAGAAATGTCCACCCGGCCGCGGGCCTTATCTCCGATCGCCTCAAAGGCATTGATGATTATGTTTGAAATGGCCTCCGTCAAATAAAAAATATCAGCGGCGACGGTGATCCTGTCCCTGTAGGTTGTTTCGATTTTGATATTTTCGGGAACACATTTGATATTGCCAAGTGATTTATCAACGATTTCTTTAATGTCTACGGGTTTAAGATCCAGCGATATACTTTTAAACGCCTTATAGAGATGGGTGATCCGTTGCAGCGTTTGATTGGTTATGGTCGAAATCTTTTTCAGATTCTCCTCAACCGCCGCGACTTTTGTTTGGTCATCCAAGTTCCATTGATGAATCTCTTTGCTTATCTTCTGGGTTACCACCTCAATCATGAGCAACTGATTTTTCAAAGAATGAGTAATCACCGAAACGCCGCTGTTTACCGATAAAAACTTTTGTTCGTGAAATAAATCCGACATGTTAAGCCGTTTCCCCACATCGGAATATTTCCAAACCGAAAAGAGGCTTAAGACCGAAGTGATTCCGGTGAAACCAATAAATACGGCCCACTGGAAAACACTTAACGGCGGATTAAAATTGGCAAAATCGGTATAAAGATAATAGTAGGTGCGAATATCCGTTAATTGGATCGGCCCCATGAAAACCAGATAAAAATAGAATACCGTCAAAGCAAATATCGATAGCAGGATATATTTTAATTGTTTCCTGACAAACTGCAAACTTAACCGATAGTATTGGCTGATGAAACAGTAAAATGTAAATATTACAGCCAGCAATATCCAAAGGCGGATGAACACGCTGATAAAGAAAATCCCATTGGGCTGCAACAAATATAATAGCCGCCGGTAAAACGCAGGTTCATAAATAATGATATTGGCCATACAAACCAGGACGTTTCCCCTCAGCACCCAAACTCTTGTTTTTCGGGAAATCGAAGTCGCCATGGTCAAACTTAGACCGATTAAACTCATGACGAAGATGCTTCTCCCTACCGATAACATCCGGCTGATCCAGTGAATGGAGAGGGAAAAGTTTAAGAAAAAGACCCGGATATTGTCGAAAAGGTATAAAATTTGATTCACGTGGTAGTAGTACCCGCCGTACTTGGATAGAAAAATAATGTATCCCATCATGCTGAGAAACCACCCGAAAAAAACGAAAGCCATCCAAAAAGCCACCGGCTTTCTGGCCTTAAAGATTAAAATAATGGAAGCCAGGATTAATATGGATAGCAAAATGATCATGAGGATCACCCTTTCATTCCAGGCCAACTCTCTTGGGAAATTACTTATTCAACATGCAACGCTGATATCTTGCTACTAAAAAAAGGAACATGGTTATAAAGATAAATCAGCTTGGTTCAACTCAAGCCGCCTATTTATTCTCGCGCAGAGGCGCTAAGACGCAGAGTGTGAGATGTGCTTGCAAGATATTTTTTGGTAATTCGTGATATCAGTTTGCCGTGAATAGGAAACGTCTAGGTCAGAAAACCTAGTCTCAAGCGCTTCGTCATTTCTCTGCGCCTCCGCGCCTCTGCGGGAGATATTCTTTTGATTTCAAATCAATAGATAGCTGATAAATCAATACATTCAAATAACCTGCTGAATTACCTTTATAATCAGAAAAAGGAATATAGCATCGGCACAAATTGCCTTATCTATATTCCTCAACACGCATTGATAATCGACTACTTTCCGGGGAGTGGGCCCATTTTTTACATTCCCAATTCTTTGAGGGCCGCTTTAAAATATTGAGGATCCACAAAATTTTCGGGTGCTACGAATGGGTCGAGTTTTTTATTGTCGACGAAAATTTGTTCCTCGATTCCGTACCACTTCATGGCCGTGCCATTGCTATACATCTTTTTAAGGGTCTTGGTGTTCAGCCAGTTGGTGCCCCCGACCAGCACACCAGCGGTGGCCTCGTCTTGCTGTAAATATTTAGCGGTTATCTTGACGCATTCATCCATGTGATTATAGCGGTATTCATTGGCCCGAATCCACGCTTTCATAAATCTTACGGTCGCTTCCCGATTGTTTTCCAGAAATTTAGGGGTAGCTACCCAACTCTGCGGGAATACGGCTTTCGGTACAAATTCCTTGGAATGCAACAATTGGACCACATTATCTTGGCCTTTAATCTTCTTAATCTCACTGACAAAAGGCTCCCAGATGGCGGCGGCGTCGATTTTATCGGCGACAAAGGCGGCAACCGCTCCGGCTATATCCATACTGACCACATTAATTTTCGAGACATCCAAACGCGCTTTCTTACAAGCGATTCCGAAAATCATATCGGCGGTAGTCCCTTTGGGGATGGCGATGGTTTTCCCATACAACCCTTTCAAGCTGGTAATTTTTGATTTTTTGGTGGCGATAATCATGTTGCTGACATCGGTGCTATCCATCACCAGTATTTTACAATGTCCTTGGGCGGCGAATACATGGGCGCCGACGCCAAGATAACCGATATCAATATCTCCGGCCGCCATTGCCGCCAGTTCCGGAGGTCCGGAAGTAAACTGAACCAACTGCACATCCAGATTCTCATCTTCAAAATATCCCTTTTCCTGTGCGATTAATACGGTCCCGGCCCCGACAATATGGGGATGATAAGCGACCGTAATTGAAATTCTCTTGGCGGGTTTGGCGAAAACAACGGTGCCCAACAAGGATGCCATTACCAAGGCGACAAAACAAAATCTGAGTAAAAATCCCTTTTTCACATTCTATTCCCCCTTCATTGGTTGTAACGAAAAATTTATCTTTTTTACATTTTCATTTTATACTTGGTTAACCCCAACGGAAAGTTGTAATATTGATCCACCTTTTTTACTTTTTTGATTCTCCCGAGAGTGATTTTCGTTCTCCCGAGTATCTCCGCCATTCTCCGGAGAATAACTTTCATTCTCCTGAGAGTGATTTTCATTCTCCTGAGAATTCCCCTCACGCTCCGGCATGAGTATCAAAACTTTATCCGGACACATTCCCGGAGTTATAAAAGTAGTTGACTATTGCCTTTACTCAGGATAAAAAAATCCGTTTATTATTGCTTTATTGGGCAATTTATCCTGAATTGTGTCAACCCTCCAGCTTGGCTTCCGCGAATCCGGAGGATTCGACCTGAGGGAGGAACGAAGGGTTTTGCTTGCGAAGCTTTAGCAATCAAAAAGCCCACAGAATTACAGTTCGTTTCTCCCTTTGAGGGAGAAAGATAGTATGAGGGTGGGCCCAAATTGGCTCACAATCAAACCCTGAGTTAACGGAAAAGTCAACAAAAAGTATCCATCAAGATTCCCGAAAGAATCTTGATGGATACAAACCGGGGGGATTCAACGATGGATTTTGAACCAGTCCGCTCCCAAAGCCCAATAAAACAAAGGATTTTAAGAAACCCTGATTTTAAATTTACCGACACTGCCGGCCAATTGATCGGAAATTTTCAACAAATCGGCCGCCAGGGAAGTGACTTGTTCGGCAATGGCCGTTTGCTCCTGGGCGGATGCGGAAACTTCCTCTGAGGAAGCGGCCGTTTCTTCGGAAATAGCGCCGATATTGGTAATAAAGCTGATCGTTTCTTCCTTTACCGTATTAATCGTTTTGATGTTTTCATTCACATCGGAAAGCCGATGGACAACATTATTCATGGCCTCAATGATCCGGTCGAAAGATTTTTGGGCTTCTTCAACCGCGGCCAGCTGTTCCATCACGATTTGGTGGGCTTTGGAAACCGTTTGGGTGGAAGTGCGGCCTTTGGTTTCGATCTCCTGTAAAATGATATTGATGGTCTTGGCAGTCTCACGGGACTCCGCCGCCAATTTATTGATCTCCTCCGCAACGACCGCAAAACCCGAACCATGTTCACCTGCTCTGGCTGCTTCGATGGCTGCATTTAGCGCCAGCAAATTGGTTTGTTCGGAGATGCCGGTGATGGCCTCGGTAAGACTCTTAATCTGTTCGGCGCAGGAACTTAACTCCTGAATATCCTTAACCGCCGTATCGGTGATACCATCGGTTTCATTCACCTTTTGGGCCAATTGTTCAATCATGGCCTTGGATTGCAAACCCATCCCCCGGACCGATTGGGTAATCTGTTCCATTTCGCTGGACTGGGAAACAACATTTTCGATCCGTTTGGCCAAATCATCCATTTTTTGAGTGGTTTTTTCGGCCTCTTGGGTTTGTTCCATGGTGCCGCGGCTGATTTCTTCCGTTGCCGTAGCCACTGTTTCCGCAGTATGGGACGATTGGGCCGAGCTTTCTTCCAACACTTTACTTCGTTTAAGCACTTCGGAAGCGAGATTTTGGGTATCGCTGATCAACATTTGAATTTGGGTTATCATCCGGTTAAAACTCTGCCCCAGCTGTCCCAACTCGTCTTTGCTATCCAGCTTGACATCAACGGACAAATCCCCGTTTTCCGCCTGTTTCATCGCTTTCATAACCTGTTGCAAAGGCTGGGAAATCCCCAGCGCTACCATAATGGAGATGAACACCACAATGATACTGATGATGATTCCCAAGCCCAGCGCCCATAAACCAACCATTCTGGACTGAGCGTATAAATAGGAGTTTGGAGCGATACTCAGCAGATACCACCCTTTGGCCGGGATGGGATTGACCGTCATCAGTACATTTTTATCCTTCACGCGCTCCGGGAATTTGCCGGACCTTTCTTCCAAGCCGGCTAGTTTCTTCACAATATTGTGATCGCGGGCCAATTCGCCGATGTTTTTGCCCCAATCTTTCTGAAACGGGGAAGCTACCACAATCCCATCCTCTGTAATAATCATGGTATAAGGGTGTTTTAAAATTTCTTTTTCCGAGCTATCGGAGGATTCCTTATACAATGTGTAATTGATTACTTTATCCAGTCCGGCGGGGTTAAAAAATACACTCACCACTCCGATAGGCTGCAGACTATCCAAGTCGCCGACGAGCCGGCTGAGTCCTATACCCCCTTTAAGGTAGAACCAATGGAGTTTTCCCTTGGCGGCAAGTGTCTTTCGAAAATCGGGAGTTTTTCTAAATTGATCGACTGAAATATAACCACTCCCCGTTTGATAGTGCTGATCATTTTTAAGCGAATTGAAAAGGATCGAGGTATCATTTTCCGAAACTATCGCCGAATCGTCGAATATCTTCCTGAATCTTTGGTTCAGGGCCAGAAAATCCAAACTCCCATTGTTAACACATTCCGCCAAGGATTGGTTGATCTCACGGCTGGATATCATTTGGGTGGAAAAGTCTTCATATTTTCTCAGACTCAAGTCCAGGTTATTAGTAACCTGGGTGAGTTCCCGGAGTGAGTATTGGGAAATTTTATCGGCAATCGCCGCTTTGGAAATATGGTAGGATATCACTCCCATCAAAGATAAAGGAATAATCGATACCGCCAGCAGGATTAAAATCAAACGGTCTCTGATTGACAAATGATTCAAATAGGCGTAATTTTCGGGCTTAATCAATTGGGCGATCCCTTTGTGAATCCTGTTATTAAATTTTATCATTCGTCCTCACTTAACCATTAGTTTTGAGATGAAATGCTGTTTCTATTTTTGAATCGCTTGCGCTGCGAACTCACCGAAGTTTTTAAAGCCCTAATCGTTTCAACTGTTCTTTGGGGGCGTCGTGCCGGCGCATGGCGGCAATTAAGGCCTTACACATATTCTTTTCGAGTTCCCCGTCAAGAATCGGTTTTTCTTGTAGATAGTCGTTTTCAATGTCAAACAATAAATTTTGTTCCAGCAAGGGACTCCTTTTGTCGAACGACTGGGTCTGATCCCTCATTTGGATAATCTCCCCGGGAATTTTATATACCGGATAAGGGGTCCAGGGCAAAAAAGCGCCCATTTCAATACGGCTTAAATCTTTAAGGCAGTCACAATCCAAATACTGGTTTAAAGTCATCGGCATGGCCGTGTAGACATTTAACGGCCCGTTTGATTCCTTTGCCGCAGCCCTGAAATAAGTATAGCGCCCGTCGGTTATATTAACGTCTTTTCCGAAATATCCATAAATAGCGCAATCCCGGATTTTTTCAGCATCTCCTTGAAGCAACGGTAACCAAGATCCGCCATGAAGGGGATTGGGGCAAGCGCCGGAATTTATCCCGAAATAATCCATCAGGGTAGGAAAAAGATCGATGTTTTGGGTCAGCGCCTGGATACGGCGGCCACTGGATTGATCGCCGGGAAGATGCAACAGTAAGGGAATATGAAAAACTTCATTGTAAGCCGGCATATAGTTTTTAGCCATAAAACCATGCTCTCCCAGCATATATCCATGGTCGGCCGTTAATGCCATTAAAGTATCATCCCAGAGCCCCTGACGGTCGATGATATCCAATACTTTCCCAAACCAGTGATCGGTCATGGTCAGTAATGCCGCATAGCGTTTCCGCAGGTGTTCCAAAGCTTCGGACGGTATATTAACCTCCTTATATTCCGGCCATGCGCATAAAGGGCCCTTATAATCATCGCCATATTCCTTCAAATACTCCGGCGGAAAATCAAAAGGCTCATGGGGATCAAAAACTTCCACCCATAGCAAATAATTGTCGGCATCCTTATTATTTTCCAGCCACTGGGCAGCCGCTTGCAGGGTCATCGGCCCCGGATAATTCTCCTCCCGCCTAAACTTGGTGCGATTCTGCCAATATTGGGGAGTAAACTTGCCAAGGTGAAGGGGAACCGCTTCTTGGTTGACCCGTGATACCCAAGGATCGTTTTCCTGCCCCCGGATCAGCTCCCAAGTATCAAATTGCTGGCAATAGTTTTCCCCCCCGATTCGGAAATAATGGTAATGGTCGGTGACAATATGGGAATAAACACCGTTTTGTCGAAGTACTTGCGGCAAAGTACAATCAAAGGGTTCAATCGGGCCCCAGTTGCGTTCCAAGAAATTCAACCGGCCGGTGAAAAGATCCCTGCGGGCCGGTATACAAGGAGCAGATCCCACCCAATGATTGTCAAATACCACGGAACGCTGGGCGAACCTGGAAATATTCGGCGTTTGAACCCATTCATTGCCATAAACCGGTAAATGCCTGCGGTTAAGCGTATCAAACAAAAATACAATCGCTTTCATAAGGTGCTCATCCTTTCATCATTTCCTTCACCCTTTTTTTATTAAAACCGATGCCTGATACTCCGGAATAAATGCGCCAATCCGCTCATCAAAATCCACAACATTTTTTAATCCGGTTGCTTGAAGCATCCTTTCTTGAAATTCCAAGGCTCGCCGGCTAACTTCATCGGGATCGCAAATCCGGTAAAGCCGCTCTTTACACTGGGCAATCGCTTCGTTGATTTCTAGATTACCGGCGGCAGCCTGGATTAAATTATTCATCTCCTGCGGATCATTTTCAATGTTGAATAGCTGGCCTTCCGTGCCGACATAATGGACATATTTCCATTGTCGCCAACGGATCATAAACATCCCGGTAGGCATGCCGTGGGCGTGATATTCGCTGAAGGCAAAATCTCTTGGATAACTCCGGGTATCGCCTTGAATGAGTGGTAACAAACTGGCGCCCTGCAAGCCGTGGGGTATTGGGATCCCTAAGCTATCGCAAACAGTCGGTAAGAGATCAGTCAGGGAAACATACTCATTAACCCTTACTCCGCCAGGGATGCCAGGCCCTTTGATCAAAAAAGGGATATGCGCCGATTCCTCATACATGCAACATTTCCACCATAAGCCGTGATGTCCCAGTTGCTCGCCATGGTCACTGGTATAAATGACGAAAGTATCTTCAGCTAAGCCCCGGCGTTCCAGCGTGTCGAGGATTTGGCCCACATGCTGGTCCAGTTCGCCGATAAGAGAGTAATATCCGACATGGGCCTTGCGGATGGTTTCCGTATCGATCCGGTCCCCGCTGAAATGTCTTTGCAACACCCGTAACGGTTCATTCAACTCATCGAAAGGGGGTTTGGCTACTTGCGGAATATCGCTCACCAATGGATTGTAATAGTCCCAGTATTTCTGTTGATAAAAAAACGGAAAATGGGGCTGGAGAAACCCTACATATAAGACCCATGGCGGACTTTTTTTCTCTTTCCGTTCCAGCCAATCCAGAACAAAATGCAATACTTTTTCATCTTCAGATTCCGACTCCCTGGGGCTAATCTTTTCAAAGCGGCTCTTCCCTGTCGGCCTGGGAATATCCATTCGCCGGAATAAGCCGCTCAAATCCGGCTCCGTATCATATTCGCCTAATCCATGATCATGAAGCCCCGGATAGATCCCCTTGGGATGAAAATGATTTTTACCAACTCCGGTAAACTCATCATAACCGTGTTCCGTCACCAGTTCTGAGAGACCCTTGACCCGGCCGTCGTAAGGGGTGGCATTATCCCAGGTTCCCAATTGATTGACAAAATATCCGGTAAAAGCGCTGGCGCGGGCAGGCACGCATAACGGACAAGGAGTATAACAGTTGGTGAAAGTGGCGCCCTCTGAAGCCAAACGGTCCAGCGCCGGTGTTTGAACAATGGGATGTCCGGAATTACCCATCGCTTGATAGGAATGTTCATCGGACATAATCATTACAATATTCATGGGCGGGCCTCCTGTTATTTTATTTTATGATTATAAAGATAAATCAGCAAATAATAGAGACGTTGCCGAAATGAGCGAGTGCGGCGTGATGAGCGGCGTATAGCGTCGTCAGTTGGTCGCTCCAGTCCTTCGCGTCCTGTGGACGCGCGCGTACATATT